>CAVTKI010000008.1:0-393896 GCA_963735245.1 uncultured Actinomycetota bacterium | reverse complement strand
GAGCCTCACGGTTGCGGCACCGCGGCGAGCAACCGTTGGGTGTACGGGTCGCGTGGTTCGGCGAACACCCGGTCGGCGTGGCCCTGCTCGACGATCTTGCCCTCGAACATCACGGCCACCTCGTGGGCGAGGTGCTTGACCACCGACAGGTCGTGCGAGACGAACAGGTAGGACAACCCGAACCGCTGCTGGAGGTCGAGCAGCAGGTTGATGATGCCGGCCTGGATGGATACGTCGAGCGCGGAGACCGGCTCGTCGAGGGCCAGGATCTTGGGCTGCAGTGCCAGCGCCCGCGCGATGCCGATGCGCTGCTTCTGGCCGCCGGAGAACTCGGCCGGGTAGCGGCTCGCGTCCTCGCGGCGCAGTCCCACCACGCCGAGCAACTCGCCAACCCGATCGTCGATGGCCGCCTTGTCGAAACCGTTGGCCGCCAACGGTTCGGCGAGCACGTCGAATACCGGCAACCGCGGGTCGAGGGCCGCGACGGGATCCTGGAACACCACCTGCAGGTCCCCGCGCAACGCCCGCTTGCCCGCACGGTCCAGGCCGGCGACGTCGGCGCCGAGCACCTCGATCGAACCGGACTGCGGCGCGGTCAGGTCCAGGATCTGGTGCAGCGTGGTCGACTTTCCCGAGCCGGATTCGCCGACGATGCCCAGGGTGTGGCCGGCGCGGAGCTCGAAGCTGACGCCGTCGACGGCGCGTACCTCGCCGATCTGGCGGCGCAACACCACGCCCTTGGTCAACTTGTACGTCTTGACCAGGTCGGCGACCCGGATGACGACGGGCGCATCGGCGTCGGCATCGGCGGGTGGCGCGTCGGTGGAGACGCCGTACACCTCGGCGGCCGTTCGTCCCGCGACCTCGTCGGTGCGGATGCACGCCGCCGTGTGGCTCGTGTTGGATGTCGCCGCCGGGGCGGCTCCGGTACCGACGTCGACGAGCGACGGCTCGTCGGTGCGGCAGTCGTCGATCGCCAGCGGGCAGCGCGGCGCGAACGGGCAGCCGGGCGGCAGCGCGGCCAGCGACGGCGGTGCACCGGGGATCGGCACCAGGCGGGTGCCCTGCGGGGCGTCGAGCCTCGGCACCGAGCCGAGAAGCCCTGCGGTGTAAGGCATTCGGCGGTCACGGTAGAGCGTCTCCACCGGCGCGACCTCGACCGCGCGCCCGGCGTACATCACCTGTGCGCGGTCGGCGAACTCGGCGACCACCCCGAGATCGTGGGTGATGATCAGCACGCCGGCCCCCGTGACGTCGCGTGCGGTCTTGAGCACGTCGAGGATCTGCGCCTGCACGGTGACGTCGAGCGCGGTGGTCGGCTCGTCGCAGATGAGCAGATCCGGGTCATTGGCGATGGCGATGGCGATGACCACGCGTTGCCGTTCGCCGCCCGACAGCTCGTGCGGGAACGACCTGGCCCGCCGCTGCGGCTGGGCGATGCCGACGAGCTCGAGCAGTTCCACCGCCCGTGCGCGGGCGGCCGTCCGGCCCATGCCGCGCTGATGGGTCTGCAATGCCTCGGCGATCTGGTCACCGACGGTGTACACCGGCGTCAGCGCCGACATCGGATCCTGAAAGACGGTGCCGATCTTGCGGCCCCGGATGCGCGACATCTGCCCGTCGTCGAGGCCGAGCAGTTCCTCGCCGTCCAGACGCACGGAGCCGGACACCTCGGCGTGCGGTGGCAGCAGCCCGATCAGCGCCATCGCCGTGGCCGACTTGCCGGAGCCCGACTCGCCGACCACCGCGACCACCTCGCCGGCGTCGACGCGCAGGTTCAGCCCGCGCACCGCGGTCACGTCCTCGGTGTCGGAAGCGAACGTGACCGCCAGATCGGTCACCTCGAGCAGACTCATCGGTGCACGCTTCGTCTTCCTTCGGCGCGGCTTGTGACTGTCCGGGTCCAGCGCGTCGCGCAACCCGTCGCCGACGAGGTTGGCGCACAACACGATCAGCACCAGAACGCCTGCGGGGAACAGGAACACCCACGGGAAGGTGGTCGCCGAGTTCGTGCCGTCGGCGATCAGCGTGCCAAGCGAAACATCGGGTGGCTGAACGCCGAAACCGAGGAAGCTCAGCCCCGTTTCGGCCAGGATCGCGACGCCCACGTTCAGCGCGGTGTCGATGATCAGGATCGACGCGACGTTCGGCACGATGTGGCGCGCGATGATCCGGCTGTTTCTGACGCCCATGTACCTTGCGGCCGTGACGAATTCGCGCTCACGCAGGCTCATGGTCATGCCGCGCACGATGCGGGCGCTGATCATCCAGCTGAACGCCGACAGCAGCAGGATCAGCCACAGGGTGGTGCCGGACTCCCTGGTGCGCGGCGTGACGATCGCGATCAGGATGAAACTCGGCACGACCAGCAGCAGGTCCACCACCCACATCAGCGTGCGGTCGCGCCAGCCGCCGAAGAAGCCCGCGATCGAGCCGACCGTCGCGGCGATGATCGTGGAGATGAAGGCGACGCAGACGCCGATCAGCATCGACTTCTGCATCCCGCGAAGCGTCTGGGCCAGCAGGTCCTGGCCGAGCGAGTTGGTGCCGAACCAGTGGTGCAGCGTCGGCGGCTGTTGCAACGCGTAGTAGTCCAGATCGGTGTAGCTGTAGGGGAGTAGCGGTGGCAGCGCGTAACACCCGACGAACAGCAGGACCAGCACCACCAACGACCCCACCGCGGGCCGATTGCGCAGGAACCGTCGCAGCACCAGCGTTCGGCGCGACGCGAATTGGTGAGCGTCGAGGCCGGACTTCGCGGTCGTCGCGGACTCGGTCGTGATCGGCTCGCTCATTGGACCCGCACCCTCGGGTCGAGGGCGGCGTAGATCACGTCGGACAGCAGCCCGGCGAGCAGGATGGTGGCGCCCGAGAACACCGTGATCGCCGCGACGATGTTGGTGTCCTGTGTCGCGATGCCCTGCACCACCCATTCGCCCATGCCGTGCCAGCCGAAGATCTTCTCGGTGAACACCGCGCCGGTGACGAGGCCGCTGACGCCGTAGGCGAACAGCGTCGCCATCGGGATCAGCGCCGTGCGCAGCCCGTGTTTGAACAGCGCCTGCCGCCTGGTCAGCCCCTTGGCGCGGGCGGTGCGGATGAAGTCCTGCCCGAGCACGTCGAGCATCGCGTTGCGCTGGTAGCGGCTGAACCCCGCGATGGACGCCAACGCCAGGGTGAACGTCGGCAGCACCAGATGCTGCAGGCGGTCGACGAACTGGTGCAACGCCCCGCCGGCGACGTCCGACGACGTCTCGCCCGTGTACTCGAAAAGTTGAACTCCCAGAACCGAATTCACGCGCAACGCGCCCAGGATCAGCAGGTTGGCCACCACGAACGTCGGCGTGCTGAGCACGAGCAGCGACAGCACGGTGATCAGGCGATCGGAGAGCCGGTACTGGCGGATTGCGCCCCACGCGCCGACCACGACGCCGAGCACGGTGCCGAGCAGCGAGCCGATCACGACCAGCCGCAGGCTCACGCCGATGCGCCGCCACAGTTCGTTCGGATACCGGCTGACCGGTCACCGTGGTGCCGAAGTCGCCGTGGATCGCGCCCGATGCCCACTTCACGTACCGGATCGGAATGGGGTCGTTGAGGTCGAGTTCGGCGGCCTTGGCGTCGATCGCCGACTGCGGTGGCCGCGGGTTGCGCTGCAGCAGGCTGTCGAGCGGCTCGAAGGTCAGCGAGGTGAGCGTGAACGTCAGGAAGGACGCCAGCGCCAGCAGGACGACGTAGTTCAACAGCCGACGGGTCAGGAAACGCGTCACGTAGCGCCCGTCGGATTCCGCATGGGCACAGGGTAGGAGATCCGCGACGGGACGGCTGTGAAGTGGTGTTTTGGGCGCGGCGGCCTCGTGTAGACAACTCGTACCTCGAGACCAGCTTGCTCACAGTTGGGCGGCGTTCACTCGAATGCATATCGTCGGCCGAATACTGACTTGAGGACTTGAGGAACTGACATGAGTTTGACGAACCGCAGGAACGTCAAGGTGCTCGCCGCGATCGTCGGCGGTAGCGCCATAGTGACGATCGGCGCGATGAATGCGGCGCTGGTGCAGGAGCACGGTGGTCAGCAGGACGTGGCGAAGAGCGGGTCGATGACGTGTCGGCGCCACCACCACCGAGACGACGCCGCCCACGGCGCCCGCAGTCGGGGAGGCCTCGCCGTCGATCAAGGGGCCGGCGCCGCTGCCGAAGGAGGAGCAGGGTCTCCCCGGTTAATTAGTTAGCGGCAGGAACTTCCTGCGTTTGGTCTTCGCCCGATTCGGTTACCCGTCGGGTGGAGAGGTCGCGTTGGCCTCTTCACCTACGACTCGAGACCGAATTGGAGTGATCAGAGGTGAAGACCACCAAGCTGAAGTTGATGACTGCGACTGCGGGTGCCGGCGCGGTGCTCGCCATGGGCGCGTTGTCGGTCGCGTTCAGTGAGTCCAGTTCCGCCGACCCCGAGCCGATGCCGCCCGGCCCGGTGACGACGAGCGAGGCCACCACGGCCGAGACGACCGAGGCGGGTGAGACGGTGACCGAGACGCCGCCTCCGCCGACGCCCACCACGACGATCGCCGAGCCGTCGGTGACGGGTCCTGCGCCGCTGCCGACGGAGCAGGAAGACGCCAAGTAGCGCTGCTACGGATGCCCCGGTGCGGGGGGAGGCCCTGCGGGGCCTCCCCCCGCCCGTGCATAGCCGATCGTGGTCACCGACGCCGTGGGTCCGGTACGCGTCGCGCGAATCGTCACTTCGTCGTTCACGGCGAAGGGCGGGATCGTGGCGACGCCGCCCGGGTTCGCGGCGGGAATGACGTAGGTCTGGGTGTAGCCGTCGTCGCTGCGTGCGGTGACCGACGCATCGGAGATGGCGGTGATCCTGCCGGTCTGGGACACCATCGTCGAGAACCCGCCGGAGCCGTCGGCCACCACGAATTCGCCGTGCACCGCCGCGGAATCCGGCGCCGCGTCTCTGGCGACATCGTGGGCTTGATCATGGCCCGGGGCCGCCCGGCCAGCCGCCCTGACCTGGCCCTGGGCCGCCGTGCATGCCCATCATCCGCGGACCGCTGTCGGTGGCGGCGTAGACCGCCGCTCCGCCGACGCCGGCGATCACGGCCGCGATACCGACGGCGGCGGCGGTTCCGCGCAGGCTCCAGGTGTTCATGGCACCACTGTGCTGCCCGTTCTCGTGTGCCGGCTGTGCGCCGGATTAGCCGACGATGTGCATGAACGGCTTCACAGCTCAGACATAGAAACGCCACAGCACCTGCCCATCGGGTGCGCGAATAATGAGGCATCATGACCACCGCGAACGGATCCGTCCACGACAACGATCCCGGGCGCGTCGTGATGCGCCGGGCCGACGGCAAACCGATCAACGTCCTCGTCGTCGACGACGAACCGGTGCTGGCCGAGTTGGTCTCCATGGCGTTGCGCTACGAGGGCTGGGACATCGCCACCGCAGGCGACGGTGCGACGGCGATCTCGCTGGCCCACGACAATCCGCCGGACGTGGTGGTGCTCGACGTGATGCTGCCCGACATGAGCGGTCTCGACGTGCTGCACAAGCTGCGCGAACAGATCCCCGGGTTGCCGCTCCTGCTGCTGACCGCGAAGGACTCGGTCGAGGACCGCATCGCCGGGCTGACCGCAGGCGGCGACGACTACGTCACCAAGCCGTTCAGCATCGAGGAGGTGGTGCTGCGGTTGCGCGCCCTGCTGCGGCGCACCGGCGTGGCCAACGAGGCGGGCGGCGCCCAGATCGTCGTCGGTGACCTGGTGCTCGACGAGGACAGTCACGAGGTCACGCGGGCAGGCGAGCCCATCACGCTGACGGCCACCGAGTTCGAACTGCTGCGCTTCATGATGCGCAATTCCAAGCGCGTGCTGAGCAAGGCGCAGATCCTTGACCGGGTGTGGAGCTATGACTTCGGCGGCCGGTCGAACATCGTCGAGCTGTACGTGTCCTACCTGCGCAAGAAGATCGACAGCGGTCGCGACCCGATGATCCACACCCTGCGGGGCGCCGGGTACGTGCTCAAGCCGGCTCGCTGAGCCGGAGGCGAGAGATTGGACGGGGAGCCGGACGGCGACAGATTGGACGGAGCCGGAGGCGAAGATTGGACGGAGCCGGAGGCGACAGATTGGACGCGGGAGCCGGAGGGGAAACGCTTGGACACGGAGCGGGACGGCGAACCTTCGACCCCGGTGTCGCGGACCCGGTTCTGGTCGCCGCGCACCTGGTCGCTGCGGGTTCGCCTGCTGGTCATCCAGGTGCTGCTGCTCGCGGTCGTGTGCACCGGCATCGGCGTTGCGACCGAGTTCGCGCTGAAGCGCTTCCTGTCCCATCAACTCGACGCTCAGCTGCTCGAGGCGGGCAGGCGATCGGCCGCGATCTTCGACATGCCGCCGCCACCGTTCGCCGGGCCCCTGCGTCTTCCCGCACCACGGGTGGAGGGAAGGTCGCCCGAGTTTCCCGGGCCATCGCCCGGTCTGCCCGCGTTGCCGCCGGGATTCTCCTACCGGGAGCGGCTCGATCCGGAGCTCGGCCCAGGCCCCGGGTTCCTGAACGCACCGGGTCAGGCGGCGCGGACCGTTGGCGCGGTCATCGCGCGGGACGGCTCGGTGGACGCAGGCGTCATCACCGCAGACGGTGGCCGGTCCGGGGTGAGCGCCGCCGCCTCCGCCCAGCTCGCCGCCATTGCACCCAACCGGAGGCCGGAGACCGTCGAGCTCGACGGCCTTGGCCGCTACCGGCTGATCGGCCTGCACGCCCGGCACGGCGGGCAGACCATCGTGACGGGTCTGCCGACCGCCGTCGTCGACGACACGCTGCTGTGGGTGCTCGGCATGTTCTGCGTGGTCGCCGCGGTCGCGCTGATCGGCGCGACGACCGCGGGCATCCTGATCATCCGACGCCAGCTCGCCCCGTTGTCGAGGGTCGCCGCCGCGGCCCGCGAGGTGGCCGACCTCGAGTTGGACAGGGGTGAGGTGAATCTGCCGACGCCGATCGTGCGCGTCGACCCGGCAGGCGCCCACACCGAGATCGGCCAGCTCGGTTCCGCGCTGAACCGGATGCTCGACCGCATCGCGGGCGCGCTGTCGGCGCGACACGCCAGTGAGACCAGGGTGCGCCAGTTCGTCGCCGACGCCAGCCACGAGTTGCGCACGCCGCTGGCCGCGATCCGCGGCTACACCGAGCTCGCCCAGCGCAAGCGCGCCGAGCTGCCCGACGACGTCGCCCATGCGATGAGCCGCGTCGAGTCCGAGACGGCCAGGATGACCCAGCTGGTCGAGGACATGCTGCTGCTCGCGCGCCTGGATGCCGGGCGCCCACTGATCCGCGAATCCGTCGATCTGTCGCGGCTGGTCGTCGACACCGTCAGCGACGCGCACATCGCGGGTGCCGATCACCAATGGTCGCTCGACCTGCCCGACGAACCCGTGCTGGTGATCGGCGACGAGGCCCGGTTGCATCAGGTGCTGGCGAACCTGCTGGCCAACGCCAGGGTGCACACGCCTCCCGGAACACTGGTGACGACGTCGCTCGAGCGCGCCCGCAACGGTGCGGTGGTGCTCGCCGTCACCGACGACGGCCCCGGCATTCCACCGACGCTGCAGCCGGAGATCTTCGAACGATTCGCGCGCGGGGACTCGTCGCGGTCGCGGCGTGGCGGCAGCACGGGTCTCGGGCTGGCGATCGTCGCCGCCGTGGTCAAGGCCCACGACGGCACGATCGACGTCCGAAGTGGGCTCGGCAGTACCGAGTTCGTGGTCCGGCTCCCCGGAGGTTCACAGCTGGCGCACAGTCCGGGCAAATCGGACGCCTAGCCTGCCCCATGAGAATCGACCACGTGACCGCCGTATTGCCGTATGCATCGACGCCTGCCGTTCGCACCGACCCGGCAACCGCGGTGCAGTCCCGATTCGACGTGCGCGAGCGGGTGGCGTTCGGCGCTCTGATGGCGGTCACCGCCGTGCTCTACCTGTGGAATCTGTCGGCGAGCGGCTGGGCCAATGCCTTCTACTCCGCCGCGGCACAGGCGGGCGGGCAGAACTGGACGGCGATGCTGTTCGGCTCCAGCGATGCGAGCAACGCGATCACCGTCGACAAGACCCCCGCCGCACTGTGGGTGATGGACCTCTCGGTTCGGCTCTTCGGGCTCAGCTCGTGGAGCGTGCTGGTGCCGCAGGCACTGGAGGGCGTCGCTGCGGTCGCGCTGCTGTACGTCGCCGTGCGGCGCGCGTCGGGTCCGGGGGCGGCGCTACTGGCAGGCGGGGTGTTCGCGCTGACGCCCGTGGCCGCGTTGATGTTCCGGTTCAACAATCCCGATGCGCTCCTGGTGCTGATGCTCGTCGCGGGCGCGTACTGCGTGCAGCGCGCCTGTGAGCGTGACGCGAGCCGGTGGTGGCTGGTCGGTGCGGGCGCCGCCGTCGGTGTCGGCTTCCTGGCCAAGATGCTGCAGGCGTTCCTGGTGCTGCCCGGCTTCGGGGTCGCCTACCTGGTCGCGGCGGCCGTGCCGCTGCGCACCCGGCTGCTGCGGCTGGCGGGCGCCCTGGCGGCACTCATCGTGTCCGGCGGCTGGTACCTGCTGCTCGTCGAGCTGTGGCCGGCGTCCGCACGCCCGTACGTGGGCGGCTCACAGCAGAACAGCATCGTCGAATTGGCGTTGGGCTACAACGGTTTCGGCCGGCTCACCGGCAACGAGACCGGGGGCCTCGGCAATTTGAACTTCGACGTCGGCTGGGGCCGCCTGATGGGCGGCGGGATGGGCGCCTACATCGCGTGGCTGCTGCCCGCGGCGGTGGTGTGCCTGTTCGCCGGTCTGCTGCTGACCCGGCGGGAGCCGCGCACCGACCCGCAGCGCGGCGCGCTGATCCTGTGGGGCGGCTGGTTGGTCGTCACGGCGGTGGTGTTCAGCTTCGCCAACGGCATCGTGCATCCCTACTACACCGTCGCGCTCGCCCCGGCCATCGGCGCCCTCATCGGAATCGGCGCAACGCTGTTGTGGCGCAACCGTTCCGACATCAGGGCGGCGACGGCGATGTCGACCACCGTTGTCGTGACCGCGGTATTGGCCGCCGTTCTGCTCACCCGGCACGGCGACTGGCTGGACTGGCTGCGCTTGAGTGTCGCCGTCGTGGGAGTGGGTGCGGCAGCCCTGCTGCTGGTCGTCGGACGGCTGCCGCGCCGACTGACCGTGGCCGCGGCCGGACTCGCCATCGCGGCGTGTCTGGCAGCGCCGACTGCCTACACGCTGGCAACGGTGGCGACGGCTCACAGCGGCGCCATTCCGTCGGTCGGTCCGGCCCGCGGACTCGGCGGGTTCGGTGGTCTGTTCGGGGGGTTGCTCGACTCGCCCGAGCCGGGGCCAGGGTTGACGACGATGCTGGCCGCCGACGCGGACAAATACGCGTGGACCGCCGCGGTCGTCGGGTCCAACAATGCCGCTGGCTACCAATTGGCAAGTGGCGCACCCGTGATGGCCATCGGGGGCTTCAACGGCACCGATCCGTCGCCGACGCTCGAACAGTTCCAGGCCGACGTCGCCGCGAGGCAAATCCACTACTTCATCCGCGGCGGTGTCGGCTTCGGAGGCTTCGGCGGACACGACACCGGCGGCAGCCACGAGGCCACCGACATTGCCGACTGGGTCGAGGCTCACTTCGTCCCGATGACCGTCGACGGCAAGGTCGTCTACGACCTGACCGCCGCGCCGACGAACTCATAGCTGGCGCATAGCTGATGCCCACCGCCGCCACACCGGAGCGCCCGATCATGAATGGTATGACAGATATCGCCCTTGCACCCGACGTCGACCGGATGCGCCGTTTCGACTCCCGACCCAACGCCGCCCTTGCCGCCGCCGCTCTCGGCGTGCCCGTGCTCGACGTGGTGGTCCCGGTCTACAACGAGGAGGCGGCGCTGGCCGACTCGGTGCACCGGCTGCACCGCCATCTGCAGGACACGTTCCCGTACCCCGTGCGCATCACCATCGCCGACAATGCCAGCGTCGACGACACCCCACGGATCGCCGCCGAACTCGCCACCGAACTGGCCGACGTCAGGGTCGTGCGCCTCGAGCAGAAGGGCCGGGGCCGCGCTCTTCACCAGGTCTGGTCGGACTCCGACGCCGCGGTGCTCGCCTACATGGACGTCGACCTGTCGACCGATCTGGCAGCGCTCGCACCGCTGGTGGCGCCGCTGATCTCGGGTCACTCCGATCTCGCCATCGGCACCCGGCTGGGCCGGGGGTCGCGGGTGGTGCGCGGGGCGAAGCGGGAGATCATCTCGCGCTGCTACAACCTGATCCTGAAATCGACACTGGCCGCACGGTTCTCCGATGCGCAGTGTGGCTTCAAGGCGATCCGTGCCGACGTCGCGCGCGGGCTGCTCCCGCACGTCGCCGACACCGGTTGGTTCTTCGACACCGAACTGCTGGTGCTCGCCGAGCGCAGCGGGTTGCGGATTCACGAGGTGCCCGTCGACTGGGTCGACGACCCCGACAGCCGGGTCGACATCGTCGCCACCGCAACCGCCGACCTGAAGGGGGTGGGTCGCTTGCTTCGCGGCTTCGCCAGTGGCTCCATCCCGGTGAACGCGATTGCCGCCCAACTGGGTTCGTCCCGGCGGTCGGCGGCGCCGGGTTCGTTGTTCCGCCAGGTGGTGCGGTTCGGTGCGGTCGGCGTGGCGTCGACGGCTGCCTACCTCGTGCTGTTCGTACTCTTGCACGGCTCGATCGGCGCGCAGGCCGCGAACCTGGTGGCGCTGCTGGTCACCGCCGTCGGCAATACCGCGGTCAACCGGCGCTTCACCTTCGGCGTCGGCGGCACCGGAGCGGGCAGGGCCGCACGCCACCACGTCGAGGGCCTCATCGTCTTCGCCATCGCGCTCGCCATCACCAGCGGCGCGCTGGCCGTCCTGCACGGTGTGGTCCCCCAGCCGCACAAAATGCTCGAGATCACCGTGCTGATCCTGGCCAACCTGGTCGCCACCGCCGTGCGCTTCGTCCTGTTGCGCGGCTGGGTGTTTCACCCACGGCGAGCCCGTTAACCCCTAGTCAACCCACTCGAATCGCGAGGAAACCGATGACGACCACCACCGTAGCCGCCCGACCGGAGACCGCCGCCGACGCGGCGGCTCCGCCGGACCCGCGGTGGGCCAGACCCGGCCTACTCGCCCTGCTCGCGGCCACCGCCCTGCTGTATCTGTGGGGCCTCGGCTCCTCGGGCTGGGCGAACAGCTACTACGCCGCGGCCGCACAGGCAGGCACCCAGGATTGGAAGGCCTGGCTGTTCGGCTCGCTGGACGCCGGAAATGCCATCACGGTGGACAAGCCGCCTGCCGCCATGTGGGTAATGGCGTTGTCCGGCAGGCTGTTCGGGTTCAACGCGTTCACCATGTTGCTGCCCCAGGCCCTGATGGGGGTGGCGGCAGTCGCGGTGCTGTACTTCACCGTCAAGCGCAGCAGTGGCCCCGGCGCCGGGTTGATCGCGGGCGCGGTACTGGCACTGACGCCGGTGGCGACGCTCATGTTCCGCTACAACAATCCCGACGCGCTGCTGGTTCTTCTGCTCGTCGTCGCGGCATACTGCACGGTGCGCGCCATCGAGAACGGCAGCATGCGCTGGATGGCGCTGACGGGATGCGTCGTAGGCTTCGCGTTCCTGACCAAGATGCTGCAGGCGTTCCTCATCGTGCCGGGCCTCGCTCTTGCCTTCCTGTTCGCCGCGCCCACCGGATGGTGGAAGCGGCTGGGCGCCCTCCTGATCGGCGGGGCGACCATGATCCTGTCGGCCGGCTGGTACATCGCGCTGGTCAGCCTGTGGCCCGCGGCCTCGCGGCCCTTCATCGCAGGCTCCACCGACAACAGCCTGCTGCAGCTGGCCTTGGGCTACAACGGAATCGAACGCATCGTCGGTGGCGGTGGTCCGGCAGGAGGCGGCCCCGGTGGTGGGCACGGTCCGGGCGGTGGCGGATTCGGCGGAGGCAACATCTTCTTCGGCGGTGAGCCCGGCATCGGCCGGATGTTCGGCATGTCCTTCGGGACCGAGGCGTCCTGGCTGTTGCCCGCGGCGCTGATCGGCCTGCTGGCCGGTCTCTGGCTGACGTGGCGGACCGCGCGCACCGGCCAGGTGCGGGCAGGCCTGCTGCTGTGGGGCGGTTGGCTGCTGGTGACCGCCGCCGTGTTCAGCTTCATGGACGGCACGGTCCACCCGTACTACACGGTCGCCCTTGCTCCGGCCATCGCCGCGCTGGTCGGCATCTCGGTGGCAGAACTCCTGCGCCGCAAGGACTCCTGGCTACCGCGCCTGACGTTGGCCGCCATGTTGGCGGTCACCGGGGTGTGGGCGTTCGTGCTGCTGAACCGGACCCCGGAGTGGTTGCCTGCGCTGCGCTGGGTCGTGCTGGCCGGGTCGGTGATCGTGGCGGCGGTGCTCGCCGTCGGCCTGCACCGGCTGGGTCGCGCCACCGTCGTCGTCGCCGTGGCCGCTGCCCTGTTCGGGCTCGGCGCGACGGCCGCCTACTCGATCGAGACCATGTCGCAGGGTCACAGCGGGCCGATGACCATGTCCGGTCCTGCGAAGGCGGGTGGTTTCGGCTTCGGCGGTCCCGGTGGCCCGGACGGTAAGGGTGGTCCCGGCGGCAAGGGTGGCCCCTTCGGTTTCGGTGGCGACAACGCCGCGCTGGAGGCCGTGGTGAAGGACACCGACAGCCGGTGGGCGGCAGCTTCCGTCGGCTCCTTCACGGTCAGCGACCTCGAGCTGAAGACCGGAGCGTCGCTGATGGCGATCGGCGGCTTCACCGGTGGTGATCCGTCACCAACGCTGGCGCAGTTCCAGCAGTACGTGGCCGACGGCCAGGTGCGCTACTTCATCGCAGGGCGAGAAGGCGGCCCGATGGGCCACCGCACGGGGGTCGCGAGCGACATCACCACGTGGGTCGAGCAGCACTTCACCAAGACCGACGTCGACGGCACCACGGTGTACGACCTTCAGTCGCCGGTGTGACGGCGGTTGGAATCAGGTCGATTCCGACCATCGGAATCCGGGTAGCGGTTAACTAACGTCGTCCGCCGGGGTATGCCCGCGAAACGCCAGGAGGTCCACATGTCCGTGACCGACGAATACCTGAAGAACAACGAGGAGTACGCCCAGTCCTTCAACGGACCGCTGCCCCTGCCGCCGAGCAAGCACGTCGCGGTGGTGGCGTGCATGGACGCGCGGCTGGACGTCTACCGGATCCTCGGGCTGGCCGATGGCGAGGCGCACGTCATCCGCAACGCGGGCGGTGTGGTGACCGACGACGAGATCCGGTCGCTGGCGATCAGTCAGCGGTTGCTCGGCACCAACGAGATCATCCTGATCCACCACACCGACTGCGGGATGCTGACGTTCACCGACGACGACTTCAAGCGCTCGATTCAGGACGAGACGGGGCTCAAGCCGGAATGGGCCGCCGAGTCCTTCTCCGACCTGAACGAGGACGTGCGTCAGTCGCTACGCCGCATCGAGGCCAGCCCGTTCGTGACCAAACACGTGTCGTTGCGCGGCTTCGTCTTCGACGTGGCGACGGGCAAGCTCAACGAGGTCACGCTCTAGCAGACCGGGTTAGCCGCTCGGGCGCCGAGCGACATCGATGCCCCGTAAATCGCCCCAACGCACATCTGCGCGGTCGATGATGGCGGCATGGTTCTGCAAAGCTCTATGCCCCAAAGCTCGAGCCCCGTGACGACAACGGCACCGCCGTACAACTCGACGCCACCGCCACCGTGCCCTACGCGTCGACCAGTCTGCGAAACCCGTTTCCGCCCATCGCCGACTACGCATTCCTCTCGGACTGCGAGAACAACTGCCTGATCTCGTCGGCGGGCTCGGTGGAATGGCTGTGTGCGCCGCGGCCCGATTCTCCGAGCTTCTTCGGCGCGATCCTGGACCGCGGTGCCGGCCACTTCCGGATCAGCCCATATGGCGTTGCGGTGCCTGCCGCACGTCGGTATCTGCCCGGCGGCCTGATCCTGGAGACCACGTGGCAGACCAACACGGGCTGGATGATCGTCCGGGACACCCTGGTGATGAGTCCGTGGCACGACATCGAGACGCAGGTCGCGAACCCATCGGCGCACCCCGACCGACTGGGAGGCCGAGCACACGTTGCTGCGCACGATTCGGTGCGTCAGCGGCACCGTCGAACTGGTGATGGACTGTGAGCCCTCGTTCGACTACAGCCGCATCCCGGCGAGCTGGGAGTACTCGTCCGCCGGATACGGCGAAGCGATCGCGCGGGCCAAGACCGATCCGGATGCGCATCCGACCCTGCGCCTGACGACGAACCTGCGCATCGGCCTCGACGGCCGCCAGGCGCGGGCACGGACCCGATTGAAGGAGGGGGACGACGCCTTCGTCGCGTTGAGCTTCTCCCCGAACGCCGCCCCGCAGACCTATGCGGAGGCCGCCGACAAGATGTGGCAGACCGGCGAGTGTTGGCGGCAGTGGATCAACGTCGGTGACTTCCCCGACCATCCGTGGCGGGCCTACCTGCAGCGCAGCGCGCTGACCCTCAAGGGGCTGAGCTATGCGCCGACGGGAGCCATCCTGGCGGCGAGCACCACGTCACTGCCGGAAACCCCTCGCGGCGAACGCAACTGGGACTACCGCTACACCTGGATCCGGGATTCGACGTTCGCGCTGTGGGGGCTGTACACGTTGGGGCTCGATCACGAGGCCGACGACTTCTTCTCGTTCATCGCCGACGTGTCGGGCGCCAACGACGGTGACCCGCATCCGCTTCAGGTGATGTACGGCGTCGGCGGCGAGCGCAGCCTCGTCGAGGACGAGCTGAGCCACCTGTCCGGGTACGACAACGCCCGACCGGTCCGCACCGGCAACGGGGCGTACAACCAGATGCAGCACGACATCTGGGGCACGCTGCTCGACTCGTTCTATCTGCACGCCAAGTCGCGTGAGCAGATCCCGGAGATGCTGTGGCCGGTGCTCAAGAGTCAGGTCGAGGAGGCCATCAAGCACTGGCGCGAGCCCGACCGCGGCATCTGGGAGGTGCGCGGCGACCCGCAGCACTTCACCTCGAGCAAGATCATGTGCTGGGTGGCGCTGGACCGCGGGGCGAAACTCGCTGAGCTGCACGGCTGGATCGACTACGCCCGGCAGTGGCGGGCGATCGCCGAGGAGATCAAGGCCGACATCCTGGCCAACGGTGTCGACTCCCGTGGCGTGCTGACGCAGCGTTACGGGGACCCTGCGCTGGACGCCTCGCTGTTGTTGGCGGTGCTGACCCGGTTCCTGCCGTCCGACGATCCGCGGTTGCGCGCGACGGTCCTGGCGATCGCCGACGAGCTCACCGAGAACGGCCTGGTGCTGCGCTACCGCGTCGAGGCGACCGACGACGGATTGTCCGGGGAAGAGGGTTCGTTCACGATCTGCTCGTTCTGGTTGGTGTCGGCGCTCGTCGAGATCGGCGAGTTCAGCCGGGCCAAGCACCTGTGCGAGCGGTTGTTGTCGTTCGCCAGTCCGCTGCACCTGTACGCCGAGGAGATCGAGCCGCACACCGGTCGGCACCTCGGCAACTTCCCGCAGGCGTTCACCCACCTGGCGTTGATCAACGCCGTCGTGCACGTGATCCGCGCCGAAGAGGACGAGGACGGCTCCGGGACGTTCCAGCCCGCCAACGCACCGATGTAGGGGTGCTGTCGATTATCGCGTCGGGAGCACGGATTTACCGTAGCGTCAACGCCATAACTCCGAATTCGGAGCCTCGCTGACCAGCCCTCAGCGTCGGTTGAGAAGGAGCCGAAACGATGCGAATCGTCGTGGATTTGAACCGATGCCTGGGATACGCGCAGTGCGTCCCGCTTGCGCCGGAAGTCCTTCGGCTGCAGGGCGAGGAGGCCCTGGCATACGACCCGAATCCCGATGACTCACAACGCCAGCAGGTCGCGCGGGCCGTCGCGTCCTGCCCGGTGCAGGCGATCATCGCGGAGATGGATCCGCCGGCCGACCGGACCACGAAATGAGCACGGCATCACTGATTTCCGACCTGGTCGCCAGCTTCAAGGCCAATGGCCGGATCGTCATCGTCGGTGCCTCGCTGGCCGGGCTGCGCGCCGCGGAAGCGTTGCGCGACGAGGGCTTCACCGGATCGCTGACGCTCATCGGCGACGAGGTGCACGAGCCGTACGACCGCCCGCCGCTGTCCAAACAGGTGCTCAAGGGGTGGGTGCCCGCGGGCAACACCAAGCTGCCGCGGATGCGGGCGATCGACGCCGACTGGCGGCTGGGCGTCGCGGCGACCGGCCTGGATCGGGACAACCACGAAGTGTTGCTGGCCAACGGCGACAAGGTGCCCTACGACAGGTTGCTGATCGCCACCGGCGTGCGGTCCAGGCAGTGGTTCAACCCGGAAGAAGCCAAGCTGAAGGGGCTCTTCACGCTGCGCACCAGCGATGACGCAGCCGCGTTGCAGGCCGCGCTCAAGGCTGAGCCGAAGCGGGTGCTGATCGTCGGCGCGGGCTTCATCGGCTCCGAAATGGCTTCGGTCTGCCGTGATCTCGGCCTGGACGTGACGGTGGCGGAGCGGTCCAGCGCACCGCTGGTCGGCGCGCTCGGCGGGGTGATCGGCGACATCGCCGCCAAGATGCAGCGCGACGCCGGGGTCGACCTGCGTACCGGGGTCGCGGTGGAGGCGCTCGAAGGTGACGCCGACGGTCACGTGCGGCGGGCCAAGCTCTCCGACGGGACCACGCTGGACGTCGACGTGGTGGTGGCGTCGCTTGGGTCGATCCGCAACATCGAATGGCTCGAAGGCGCCGAGCTCGCGGCCGGGTTCTGGGGGGTGGCCTGCGATGCGGGGTGTCGCGCCTTCGACATCAACGGCGTGGTGACCGACAACATCTTCGTCGCAGGCGACATCGCACGGGCCCCGCACGTGCTCTACGAGTACGAGTTCATGTCCATCGAGCACGTGGACGCCGCGGTGCTCGGTGCCCAGACCGCGGCCCACAACATGGTCAACCTCGAGATGGGACGCCGCCCGCATCTCCCGCTGCCGCAGTTCTGGTCCGGCCAGTTCGGCGTGAACATCAAGGGCGTCGGCGTGTGCTCCTTCGGTGATCAGATCGTGTTCACCCAGGGCTCGGTCGAGGACCTCCGCTTCGCCGCGGCCTTCGGCAAGAACGGCCGCATCGTCGGAGCCATCACCTTCAACCACGGCAAGTGGCTGCAGTACTACGCAGACATGATCGAGCGTTCGGCGCCGTTCCCGCCGCCGCCACCCGGCTATGACGTGCCGGTCGACGCCGAGCCGATGTCGGCCCGCTTCCCGGATCCGCGTGAGCCCACCGGGATTCCCGATGTGGTCCTCACCGGTCATGACCCGACCTCCAGGGGCGCCGAGTACCGCCCCAAAGCCCGCTAACGCCTGTCTGCCCAAGGAGTCCCATGACAACCGCGGAAACCGCCTGGACCGAGGCGATGAGGTACGAGAACCGTCACGACCCGTACCGATTCTTCGACGAACTCCGCAAGACGCCCGTGGTGCAGGTGGCAGACAAGGTGTACGTCGTCACCGGATACCGCGAATTGCTGACGCTCGCCCACGACCCCCACGTCAGCTCCGACATGAGCCGCAGTCCCATCTCGGCACAGCGTGCGGCTCGTGCGGAGCCCGACGTCGGCGCCGAGCACATGAAGGCCTACGGCCAGGAGCCGAGCCTCATCGTCTCCGATCCGGCCAAGCACGACAGGCAGCGTCGGCAGGTGATGCGGCACTTCGCGCCACCGCACTCACCGAATGTCATCCCCGACATGGCAACTGACATCCAGACGCTGTGCAACGACTTGCTCGACGGGGTAAAGGCCAAGGGCGCGAACACGTTCGACGTCGTCGATCAGTACGCCTATCCGGTGCCGGTGGCGGTGATCTGCAAGATCCTCGGCGTGCCACTCAAGGATGAACCCACCTTTCACGGCTGGATCTTCGACTTCATGGCGGGCTCTGACATGGGTCCGGACGCCGCCACCGAAGAAGGGCGGGCCCGCGCGCAGAAGGGCCAGGAGAGCACCGCCGCACTCAACGCGTACATGGCCGACCTGATCAACGGGTTCCTGGCGGAACCTCAGGACAACGTGCTGTCCAAGTTGGTGAACGACGACGGACGGCCCCGACGGGCCGATGACGCCCGAGGAAGCCGCGGCGAACGCGATGCTGCTGCTGGTCGCCGGTCACGACTCGACGGTCAACACCATCGCGCACTGTGTGTTGACGCTGCTGCGCAACCCCGAGTCGATCGACCTGCTGCGCGAGAAGCGCGAACTGATCCCCAAGGCCATCGAGGAAGTCCTTCGGCTGCAGTCCGCCGTCCAGTTCTTCCCGAGCCGCAGTGTCACCGCCGACATCGAGGTCGGCGGGACCGTCATCCCGGCGGGCTCGGCGGTGCACCTGCTGTACGGCGCGGCCAACCGCGACCCCAAGCGATTCCCCGAACCGGAGAAGTTCGACATCCGGCGCCCCGACAACCAACACGTCGGCTGGGGTCGCGGAGTGCACAGCTGCGTTGGCGGTCCGCTGGCACGCCTGGAGGTCAACATCGCGCTGGAGACGTTCCTGCGGCGCGTCGAGAACCCGCGGCTGGTCGTCGACCCGCCGCCGTACCGGGTGAACCAGGTGTTCCGCGGCCCGCTGCATCTCGAGGTCGAGTTCGACGGGATCGGGACGGCAGGGACTAGCCATCAAGGCCTTCCAGTTCGTCGAATGGCAACGGCCGGGCCAACTTCGGGACGTGCCGGTGCCAGAGCCGGGGCCGGGGGAGGTGCTGGTCAAGGTCGGCGGTGCCGGGGCGTGTCATTCGGATCTGCATCTGTTGGACGCACCCGCCGGATCGCAGTCGATGAGGTTGCCGTTCACCCTCGGCCACGAGAACGCCGGCTGGGTCGAGACGATGGGGCCCGGCGCAACGGGTTTCGCGCCGGGTGATCCCGTCATCGTGTACGGACCGTGGGGCTGCGGTCTGTGCATGAACTGCCGGCAGGGCATGGAGAACTACTGCCAGACGCCAGGGAAGCCCAGCCCCGGTGGTCTCGGTGGCGCCGACGGCGGCATGGCCGAGTATCTGCTCGTCCCGTCGACGCGCTATCTGATCCCGTTGGGCGACCTGGACCCGCGTCAGGCAGCGCCGCTCACCGACGCCGGACTCACCAGTTATCACGCCGTCAAGCGGTCGGTCCACCTACTCGGACCGGGATCGACGGCGGTCGTCATCGGGGCAGGCGGCCTCGGGCAGATGGCCATCCAGATGCTCAAGGCGCTGTGCTCGGCGACCACCGTGGTCGCGGTGGACACCTCGGCCGACAAGCTGAGGATCGCCAAGGACATGGGCGCCGACGAGGTTCAGATCTCCGGCGACGACGCGGTCACCCGCATCAGGGACATCACCAAGGGCCTTGGCGCGGAGGTCGTCCTCGACTTCGTCGGCGTCAACCCGACGCTGACGATGGCGGCACAGGTGGCGCGAGTGCTCGGCCACCTCACCATCGTCGGGGTCGGCAACGCGACGCTGCCGGTCAACTTCCACAGCCCACCGCACGAATGCTCGGTCGTCTGCACCCTTCTGGGGCTCCATCCCCGAGCTCATCGAGGTCATCGGCCTGGCCCAGACCGGCAAGATCACGATGCTCGTCGAACACTTCCCGCTCGACGACGCGGCGCACGCCTACGACCTCCTGCACCACGGCAAGATCCAGGGCCGCGCGGTCATCACGCCCAACGACTGACGGTCCCATCGGCGGCCGGTCGCTACGGCAAACATTCCTCTGACACATCGCATTTCGAGCCGGTCGTTTGCTCCGGACGCCGCCGGCCGATCGTGGGTTCCGCAGGGCCGCGCGTTCACGTACCCGCCGATCGGTGCCACCCGTGCGCGGCCCGCGCCATGTCCCCGCCCAAACGAAGTCGCGCTTTTGGCGCGCGGATCAGGCCAAGTTGTGATATCACCTTCACCTGGGAAGTTTCTGGGAAACCGTTGAGTGAAGGAATGCAGGGGGAATCATGATCAAGATAATTGCCGCCGTGATGCTGGCCGCCGGGGTGTTGGTTGGCTTTGCTCCAGTCGCGGGTGCCACGGAGAGCGAGTACATCTCCGACCTGGAGAGCGAAGGATTCAGCGGGCCGACCGCCGCTGCCATCTCGATGGGATACGAGGTGTGCACCGACGTCGCGAATGGAGTCGACCAGGGCGACACCATCGAGGCGATCTACCAGAACACCGGCAACGATGTCACTCGCAACGATGCGCAGTACATCTATGAGGCGGCAGTTCTCTTCCTCTGCGCCTGATTCGGGCTCAGACGATTCACCCCACCTTGTAGGTCGCGATCGCCTTCGCGATCAACTCGCCATCGGGTGTGACGACGTCCACGTCGCAGTTGACCAACGTCCGGCCGCGGCGCAGTACCCGCCCGACGCCGATCAGGTCGGTCGCGCGGGCGGGGGCGAGGAACTGCATCGCCATCGAGGTCGTGACCCCGCGCAGCGATGGCGGCTCCTCGACGCCCGCCCAGGCCGCGGCCATCACGGTGACGTCGGCAAGGGCGGCGATGGCACCGCCGTGCACCATGTCGCCGAGCGTGACGTTGGTGGTGTCCCACGGCATCCGCAGTCGCACCTCGTCGGCGTCGAGTACCTCGGCGACGATGCCGAGCTTGGCGACGAACGGTGACTGGGGGATGAACTGCGCCATGATCTCGGCGCCGGTGGGAGTCGGCATGAGGCCATGGTCTCGCCGCGGCGGAAGCATTTCAATTACCCGCGGGGTAAGCGAAGTCATGCCCGCGCCAGAGTGACCAGGGCGTCGGCCGTCCGGTCGCAGAACGCATCCCGGTCGATCAGCCCGCGGGTCATCGCCCGTGCCACCGTCATGGCCACCAGGAAGTCGAACACCGTGTCCGCCCGCGACAGGAGGTCGGCAGTCGTCGCAGCGGGCATCGCCACGGACAGCAATCCCACCATCAGGCCGCGCACGTCGGCCTCCGAGCGCAGCACCAGGCGTTCGTAGATGTCCTCGTCGCGGTGGTACGCGGCGAGCAGACCCGGCAGCGCAGCGCGGGTGACCGGGTCGGCGAGGAAGTCGAGGAACGTCGCGACCCAGGCGCGCAGGTCGGCGTGCAGGTCGCCGGTCGGGGCAGGCACGGGTGCGGGCTGTGGATGGCCGAATGCCGCGTCCTCGACGAGCGCTTCCTTGGTCGGCCAGCGTCGGTAGATGGTGGGAGCGCCGACTCCGGCGCGCCGCGCGATCGCGACCACGGTGGCGCCCTGATAGCCGACCTCGACCAGGAGGTCGCGGGTGGCCTGGAGCACGGCGACGTCCTTCGCCGGGTTGCGTGGTCGACCGACCGACGTCGTCACAGCGGTCATGGTCTGAAACCTATCCGAACGAGGGACATTCTGTTACGTTACGCCTCATAACGTAATTACTCCGGAAGGACGCCGATGCTGTCGCCCCACGACGAACTGCTCTGCCACCAGCTGCCCACCACGTTCGACCACGTCTCGCAGAGCGACCTGCGCTGGACCGAACGCATCGTCATGTACGGGTTCGACCGATCGGGCGACGTCAACGTGATGACCGGGATGGCGCGCTACCCCAACCGCAACGTCACCGACGCCTACGCGATGGTGACCAAGCGAGGCGGGCAGACCCGCGTCGTCCGGATGTCCACCGAACTGAACCCCGAGTCCGGCCCGCTGGGTTCGTACACCGTCGGTCCGTTCACCTACTCCGTCGAGGAACCGCTGCGCACCGTGCGCGCCGTGCTGGAACCCAACGAGCAGGGCCTGAGCCTCGACCTGCGTCTGCGCGGTCAGTTCCCGACCTACGAGCAGACCGCTGCGTTCCACCGCAGCCGCGGTCGGGTCAGCGAGGACGCGCGCCGCTTCTATCAGAACGGCGACCTCGAGGGCTGGATCGAGATCGACGGCGAGCGCATCGAGATCGACACGTCGAAGTGGTGGTTCGGCCGCGACCACTCCTGGGGCATCCGCAACGGGCCCGGCGGTGGCAGCCTGGCCGAGGGTGCGAATCTGCAACCGCAGGAGATCCCCGACGGGACCCTGTACTACATGGGCATCTTCGAATTCGACGACCAGCTGGTGCATTTCGCGCAACGCGAGACCAGCACGGGGGAGCGCTGGCAGTTCGAGGGCGAGATCCTCCATCCGCTGAGCACCGGCCGTGCGGCGAGCGCGATCATCGACGTCGAACACGACCTGAAGTTCCGCGACGATCTCCGGGTGATCAGCGGCGGCACCTTCACCGTGCACCGCGGCGACCGCAGCACCAGCACCATCGACGTGACCCCCTTGACCGACTTCTGGCCCGGCCTCGCCGGCTACATGGAGGTCAACGGCTACGCGTCCGGGCATTGGCGTGGAAGGGATTTCATCGACGGCTTCACCGTCGATGCGACCGACCTCGACGTCATCAGGCCGGTCAGCTTCCTGTCCGAGACGCTGTGCGAGGTGCGGATGGACGGGAAGGTCGGACACGGCCTGGTGGAGATGGTGTTCGTGGGTGCCTACCCGCGCTACGGCTACACCGGCTGGTGACCGGTCTAGTGCCGGCCCGGATGGCCGCCGACCAGCTGCCCGCCGCTCTGGAAGCCATTGTCCGCGAACGCGTTCCGGGGGCAGGCAACGCCAGCGTCGCCAACTGGACGCCGTCGCCGGGCGGTTTCTCGACGGAGACGTTCCTGTTCGACCTCGTCGGCCTCGACGACGGTGGGTCACTCGGACTGGTGTTCCGCAGGCCGCCGGAGTACCAGATCCTGCCGGACTACGACCTGCGCAGGCAGTACCTCGTCATGCAGCGGCTCGCGGCGTCGCCGATCCCGGTGCCCACGGTGCGCTGGATCGATGCGACGACCGACGCGCTGGGTACGCAATATCTGGTGATGGACCGCATCGACGACGTCGTCGGCGTCAGCGATGTCCCGCCGTATCACCAGGCCGGTCTGTTCGCCGAAACCGACGACGCGGGCAGGGCGGCGCTGTGGAACGGATGCGTCGACATGATCGCCGCCGTGCACCGCCTCGACCCGGCCGACTACCGCCTCGGATTCCTCGCGCTGCCCGCCGACCGTGGGTCGCCGCCGCAGGCGTTGGCGGGCTTCCTGCGTTACGCCATCGACTGGGCGTACGGCGGCAAGGCGATCCATCCGGTGTTCGTGCGCGCGCTGGCCTGGCTCGACGCGCACCCGTACACGCCGGACCGGATCGGGCTCTGCTGGGGCGACAGTCGGATGTCGAACGTGTTGTACGGCCGGGACCTCGCGCCCGTCGCGGCGCTGGACTGGGAGATCGCGTATCTCGGTGATCCGGCCGCCGACGTCGCCTGGCTGCTCATGACCGACTGGGTGAGCAGCCCGTTCCCCGACAACGCTCCCGCGCCGGGCACGCCGAGCCGCGCCGAGACCATCGCCCGCTACGAGAGTGCCGTCGGCCATCCGATCGGCAACATCGGCTTCGGCGACGTGACCGCTCCACTTCTGCTGGCGGTCGCGTTGATCCGGCTCAACCGGATGTTCGCGATACCCGACGTCGACCTCGCCGACATCTGTGCGCGGCGACTCGAGGTGGTGCTCGACGGCGACTGACCTGGCCGAGTGCGCGACCTGGCGTTGACATGGCACAGTGTCGGCGGTTACATTCCTGGGCATGATTGCAATTCTGGCTAACTCTACCAACTTAAAGAGGAAGTCTTGACGGCGGCGCAGGAGCTCGACCGGGCCGCGGGCAAGTACGAGCTGAGTCACCTGCGGTCGCTGGAGGCCGAGGCAATCCACATCATTCGCGAGGTCGCCGCGGAGCTCGAGAAGCCGGTGCTGCTGTTCTCCGGCGGCAAGGACTCCATCGTCATGCTGCATCTCGCGCTCAAGGCATTCCGGCCGGGACGACTGCCGTTCCCGGTGATGCACGTCGACACCGGTCACAACTTCGAAGAGGTCATCGAGGTGCGCGACGAACTCGTCGCCGAATCCGGGGTGCGTCTCATCGTCGCCAAGGTGCAGGACGACATCGATGCCGGGCGCGTCGTCGAGACCATCCCGTCGCGAAACCCGATGCAGACCTTCACGCTGCTGCGTGCGATCCGCGAGAACAAGTTCGACGCGGCGTTCGGCGGCGCCCGTCGCGACGAGGAGAAGGCTCGCGCCAAGGAGCGGGTGTTCAGCTTCCGCGACGAGTTCGGCCAGTGGGATCCCAAGGCGCAGCGTCCCGAGCTGTGGAACCTGTACAACGGACGCCACCACAAGGGTGAGCACATCCGCGCGTTCCCGATGTCCAACTGGACCGAGTTCGACATCTGGTCCTACATCGGCGCGGAGAAGATCAAGCTGCCGTCGATCTACTACGCCCACCAGCGCACAGGTGTTTCGAGCGCGACGGCATGTTGCTCGCCGTGCACAAGTACCTGCAGCCGCGCAAGGACGAGGAGGTCGTCGAGAAGATCGTGCGGTTCCGCACCGTCGGCGACGTCACCTGCACCGGCTGCGTCGAATCCCTGGCGGGCACGGTGTCCGAGGTGATCGCCGAGACCGCCGTGTCGCGGCTGACCGAACGCGGCGCGACGCGCGCCGACGACCGGATCTCCGAGGCAGGCATGGAAGACCGCAAGCGCGAGGGCTACTTCTGATGCAGGCGAGCGAAGCGCTACACGTTGCTCAGGCTCGCGACGGCGGGTTCCGTCGACGACGGCAAGTCCACCCTCATCGGCAGGCTGCTGTTCGACTCCAAGGCCGTCATGGAGGATCAGCTGGCGTCGGTCGAGCGGACGTCCAAGGAACGCGGAAACGACTACACCGACCTGGCTTTGGTGACCGACGGCCTGCGTGCCGAGCGGGAGCAGGGCATCACGATCGACGTCGCATACCGGTACTTCGCGACCTCCAAGCGGAAGTTCATCATCGCCGACACCCCGGGGCACGTGCAGTACACCCGGAACATGGTGACCGGAACGTCGACGGCCCAGCTGGCCATCGTCCTGGTCGACGCCCGCCACGGGCTGCTCGAGCAGTCCCGGCGGCACGCGTTCCTGGCGTCGCTGCTCGGCATCCAGCACATCGTGTTGGCGGTCAACAAGATGGATCTCGTCGACTGGGACCAGGAGCGCTTCGAGAAGATCCGCGACGACTTCCACGAGTTCGCCGCCCGACTCGACGTGCACGACGTCACCTCCATTCCGCTGTCGGCGCTCAACGGCGACAACGTCGTCACCAAGTCCGACGTCACGCCCTGGTATGACGGACCCGCGCTGCTGAGCCACCTCGAAGACGTCTACATCGCAGGTGACCGCAACCTGGTCGACGTGCGATTCCCGGTGCAGTACGTGATTCGGCCGCAGACCCGCGAACACGCCGACCATCGCAGTTACGCGGGCACCGTCGCCAGCGGCGTGATGCGGCCTGGTGACGAGATCGTCGTGCTTCCTGCGGGAAAGACCAGCCGCATCACCGAGATCGAGGGGCCGACCGGTCCCGTCGCCGAGGCCTTTCCCCCGATGGCGGTGTCGATCAGCCTGGCCGACGACATCGACGTCTCCCGCGGCGACATGATCACGCGGGCCAACAACCAACCCCATGTCACCCAGGACTTCGACGCCACCGTGTGCTGGATGGCCGACGAATCCGCGCTGGAGCCTGGCCGCGAGTACGTGATCAAGCACGGCACCCGCACCACCAGGGCCAAGGTCGCGGCTCTGGACTACCGCCTCGACGTCAACACGCTGCATCGTGACAAGAGCGCAACGGCGTTGAAGCTCAACGAGCTTGGCCGCGTCACGCTGCGCACCCAGGTTCCGCTGCTGCTCGACGAGTACTCCCGAAACGCCGCGACGGGCTCGTTCATCCTGATCGATCCCGACACCAACGGCACCGTCGCCGCGGGCATGGTCCGCGACACCACGCCGGCGGCCACCAGGGCGGCCAGCCCCAATGCGGTGAGGCACCAGAACCTGGTGACCGCCGAGGACCGGTTGTCCAGGGGCAGCACGGTGTGGTTCACCGGGCTGTCCGGTTCGGGCAAGTCGTCGATCGCCATGCTCGTCGAGCAGAAGCTGCTCGAAAGCGGGCGTCCCGCTTATGTTCTCGATGGTGACAACCTGCGCCATGGGCTCAATGCGGATCTCGGGTTCTCGATGGCCGACCGTGCCGAGAACCTGCGCAGGTTGGCTCACATCGCGACCCTGCTCGCCGATTCCGGGCAGATCGTGCTGGTGCCCGCCATCAGCCCGCTCGCCGAACATCGCGCGCTCGCCCGGCAGGTGCACATCGATCAGGGCTACGACTTCTTCGAGGTGTTCTGCGACACCCCGCTGGAGGACTGCGAGCGCCGGGATCCCAAGGGGCTCTACGCCAAGGCGCGCCGAGGCGAGATCACCCACTTCACCGGCATCGACAGCCCCTACCAGCGGCCGAAGAACCCCGACCTGCGTCTCACGCCGGACCAGTGTGTGGAAGACCTTGCGCAGCACGTCATCGACATGATCGACGGGAAGCGGTGATGAGCGCTTGCGCGAAGAGCAGACGGCGGTGATGAGCGATCACGAGCTGGCCGCGCGCCTGGCGACAGAGGCGGGCGAGCTGCTGCTCGGGGTTCGCGCCGAGTTCGCCGATGCCACCTCGGCCGAGCGGAAGTCGGCCGGGGACAAGCGTTCCCACGACTTCCTGATGGCGGCTCTGGCCGACGAGCGGCCCGACGACGCGGTGCTGTCCGAGGAGGCCTCCGAGGAGGAGCGCGCCAACTCCACCCGGTTGAGTGCCGAGCGGGTGTGGATCGTCGACCCCCTCGACGGCACCAGGGAGTTCTCCGAATTGGGCCGTGAGGACTGGGCGGTGCACGTGGCGCTGTGGCAGTCCGGAGAGTTGGTGGCAGGCGCCGTGGCGCTGCCCGCGCAGGGCGTCACGCTCGCGACGCCGGACGTCGCTGCTCCACCCGCCGCGCCCGCGACGCCCCGGATCGTGGTCTCGCGCACCAGGCCGCCCGCGGTGGCACTGGCCGTGCGTGACGCACTGAACGGCACGCTGGTCGAAATGGGTTCTGCAGGAGCCAAAGTCGCGTCGGTGGTGCAGGGGCTTGCCGACGTGTACGTGCATGCGGGCGGGCAGTACGAATGGGACTCCGCGGCGCCCGTCGCCGTGGCCCGCGCGGCAGGCCTGTACACGTCGCGCATCGACGGGTCGCCGCTGATCTACAACCAGGCCGACGTCTTCGTGCCCGACCTCATCGTGTGCAGGCCGGAGTTGGCCGAGGCGGTGTTGGCCGTCACCCGGTGAGCACTGGATGACGCAGGTTCCACGTCGGAAACGACCGCCGCAGCCACGTCGGTCCGGCCAGCGTCACGTCACCGGTTCGCAGCACGTCGCGCCAGGACCGTTCGCCGCGGTGCCAGTCGACGAACGCCAACGACCTCGCTTGCACGGTCAGGTCGGCTTCGCCGCCGGGATCGGAGTAGCAGACCTCCGCGTCGCCGTGCTCGACCAGCAGCCAATACCTCCTGTTGGTCGGTGCCTCGTCGGGAAAGATCAACGCGACCACCACACGGCCGGACGGCAGCGCTGCGCGGTCGAGCTGAACCTGGCACCAGGCCCAGAGCGCGAAGCCGGGATCCGATCGCTCCGTGGTGACCTCCATCCACCGCTCGCCCCAGGCCGCCAGCCCGTCGATCACGCCGGCCAGGTCGGCGCCGGCTTCGGTGAGCCCATACAGATGCCCCCGGCCGGCCGGCTTTCGCCTGGTCTCGATGACCCCCGCGCGTTCCAGCTCGTCGAGCCGCTTGAGCAGCATCGACCGCGACATCGTCGGCACACCCCTGGCGATGGCCGAGAAGGTGTCGGCACCAAACATCAAGTTGCGCACGATCAGCGGGTTCCACCGCTCGGCGAGGATCTCCGACGCGCGGGCAACCGGACAGTACTGGTGGTACGTGCCCATGGGTCGATCGTGCCACCGTCGGCGCACACCGGGTAGTTCGAAATTCGAACTTCACGAGCCCGATGTCGGCGTCCAGCATCGAGGTATGAGGACCCATTCATCCGACAACGCCCCGACGGGCCAGGTCTCGACCACCGCCGCGGAGGTGTACGAGGAGTTCTTCGTGCCCGCACTGTTTGCGCAGTGGGCCGCGCCGATGCTGGACGCGGTCGACGCACGTCTGGGCGAACGCCTGATCGACATCGGGACCGGCACGGGTGTGCTTGCCAGGGCCGCGTTGCGACGGGTGGGTCCAACGGGCTCGGTCATCGCGGTCGATCCGAACGAGGGCATGCTCGCCGTCGCGGCGCGGCTGGCCCCGGAGCTCGACGTTCGGCGGGGCGTGGCGGAACGGTTGCCCGTCGCTGACGACGAGATGACCTGTACCACATGCCAGTTCGCGCTGATGTTCTTCGAGGATCGGGCCCGTGCCATCAGTGAGATGGCCAGGGTCACCAGGGCCGGTGGGCGTGTTGCGGTCGCGACGTGGGCAGCCATCGAGGAATCACCCGGTTATGCGGCGATGGTCGATCTGCTCGGCGAGGTGCTCGGCGGTTGGGCCGCAGAGGCGTTGCGTGCGCCGTTCTGCATCGGCTCACCCGACGAGCTCGAAGATCTGCTGCAAGCGTCGTTGGGTGACGTGGTGGTTCAACGCCGAGCGGGCTACGCGCGCTTCGCCTCGCTCGAGGAGTGGTTGCACACCGACATCCGGGGCTGGACGCTGTCCGACGACGTCGACGACGAGCAGTTCGAGCGATTGCGTCGGGCCGCGCACCGAGAGGCTGGCAAAGTTCGTCGGCGCCGACGGCGTGGTGAGTTTCGCGGCACCCGCGCTGATCGCGACCGCGACCGCCCCCTGACCGAATACGCTCGGCGGCGTGTCCGAACCCACCACCCTGCGCGCCCTGGCCGATCTGCCCCTGGTGCCGGTCAGCCTGTCCGAATCGACGCTCATCATGATCGACTGCCAGAACACCTACACCCACGGCGTGATGGAGCTCGACGGCGTCCAGGCGGCCCTCGACGAGGCGGCCGCCCTGCTCGACCGGGCCCGGTCGGCCGGCATCCCGATCATCCACATCCAGCACTCCGACGGTCCCGGCTCGCTGTACGACATCGAGGGGGAGAGCGGCGCCATCGTCGCCCGGGTGGCGCCCCGCGAGGGCGAACCGGTGGTCGTGAAGCAGTACCCGAACTCGTTCGTGCAGACCGACCTGGACGACAGGCTCAAGGCGCTGGGAGCCTCCAACCTGGTGCTCGCAGGGTTCATGACGCACATGTGCGTGAACTCGACCGCGCGCGGGGCGTTCAACCTCGGCTACGCGCCGACGGTCGTGGCCGCCGCCACCGCTACGCGCGCGCTGCCTGGCGTGGATGGCGAGTCCGGTGTCCGCAGCTTCGATGCAGTCGGCCAGCCTGGCGGCGGTGGCCGACCTGTTCGCCGTCGTGGTGCCCGGCGAATCCGCCATCCCGGACTGAGAAGGAACCGACGGACCACATGACGCAGCCCTCGACCCAGGTCACCCGGCTCAGCGAGAAGCAGGACACGTCACGCAGCAGCCTCGACGAACTCCTGGCCAGCACACCGCTGGCCACCGTCGCGCTGGTGCAGGACGGGCATCCGGTGATCTTCCCGACCGGGTTCGCCCGCGTCGGCGATGAGCTCGTCATCCACGGGTCGACCGGCTCACCATGGATGCGCACGCTCGCGACGGGCGTGGCGGCGGCCGTCTCGGTCACCACCCTGGACGGTGTCGTCGTGGCGCGCAGCGGATTCGAGTCGTCGTTCCGGTATCGCAGCGCCGCGCTCTTCGGCGTCTTCGAGAGGATTCCCGAAGCCGACAAGCTCGGTTACCTCGAGACGCTGACCGACGTCTTCATCCCCGGCCGGGTCGCCGAGTTGCGGGCCAGCACCCGCAAGGAACTCGCCGCGACGCATGGCGCTGCGCATGCCGATCGGGGACGACAACTGGTCGTTGAAGGTCAGCGCGGGCTGGCCAGAAGACCCCGAGGAGGACGTCGCCGGTGACGCGTGGGCGGGCGTCGTCCCGATGACCGTCGCCTACGGCGCGCCGCTGCCCGCGCCCGATCTCACGCCGGGCATTCCGCTGCCCGAGTCGGTGCGTGCGATGACGGGCTCGCCGCCGGTCAGTCGAGTAGCGGGGTGCGGCGGTAGAGGTCGGTGCGCCGATCGCCGTGAACGTCGTTGTGCTGGTTGAACTTCTTGATCCGTGCCTCCGCCAGGTCGACGTCGGCGGTGATGTTGCCTGGCTTGCCGTACTGGGCGACCACCAGCGGATAGCCGTCGGCGTCGGTGATGAGGCTGCCACCGATCCAGTCCTGGTCGCGTTCGACGCCGGCGCGGTCACACACGGCGACGGGCATGCGGTTCATGCCGGCGCCCGCCATCGCACGGACCATCTCGGTTGGGCGCTCGCCGTCCGGGCGGGGGAGCAGCGGCCAGTTCACCGGCGCGCAGAGCAGGTCGGCGCCGGCCAGCGCCACCGCCCGCACCCACTCGGGGAATTCGACGTCGTAGCAGACCATCACGCCGATCCGGCCGTGCTCGGTGTCGACCAGCAGCGGCAGGTCGTCGGCCCGGTCGAACACCGCGTTCTCCGAATCCCACAGATGCGCCTTGCGGTAGACGCCGCGTAACCCGGTCCGGTCGACGACCGCGGCGCTGTTGTAGATCCGGTCACCGGCGGCTTCGGGGAAGCCGGCGACGATCGTCAGGCCGAATGCCTCCGCGAGGTTGGCCCATTCGGTGATGGCGGGTCCGTCGCGCGGCTCGGCGAGCGAGGCGAGTTCGGCGCGGTCGGCGAACATGTAGCCCGAGGAGGCGAGCTCCGGCAGCAGCACGATCTGCGCGCCGTCGGCGGCGGCGGCCTCGACGGCGGCCGCGGCGGTGGTGCGGTTACCGGTGGTGTCGCCGATGCGGAGGGGGATCTGACAGCAGGTGACGCGGGTGGTCATGTGTAGATGGTGGACCATCCCTCGGGCAGGAGCGAAGCGACTCGGGGAATCGGTCCCCGGCGGGCAGGAGCGAAGCGACTCGGGGAATCGGTCATCAGCTGCGGGGTCTGGAGAATCGACGGTGGCACAATGCGGCCTATGCGGATGTCGGCGAAGGCGGAGTACGCCATCCGCGCCATGGTGCAGCTCGCCACGATCGATGACGGGGTTCTGGTCAAGACCGATGACCTGGCCAAGGCGCAGGGCATCCCGTCGCAGTTTCTCGTCGACATCCTCTCCGACCTGCGCACCGACCGGCTGGTCCGCAGTCACCGTGGCCGTGAGGGCGGCTACGCGCTCGCGAGGCCCGCGGGCGACATCAGCATCGCCGACGTGATGCGCTGCATCGACGGACCACTGGCCAGCGTTCGTGACATCGCGCTCGGCGACCTTCCGTACTCCGGCCCAACGGCCGCGCTGACCGACGTGTGGCGCGCGCTGCGGGCGAGCATGCGTTCGGTACTCGAGGAGACCTCGCTCGCCGACGTGGCGTCCGGGACGCTGCCCGGGCACGTCGGTCGGCTCGCGGGCGACTATCTCGACCAGGAGGAGAAGCGCGGGCACGGTTAGCCTCCGCGAGATCGACGCTACGCGACACTGCACTCGCACTTTCTGTTGCGGTGACGTCGATCTCGCGTGCGGCTCAGCGGCTGCGAAGCGCAATGCCGTCGAGAAGCATCCGCAGCCCGCCATCGAAGTCGTCCTCGACCGAGGTCTTCATCGCGACCTTCGACAGCGCCTCGATGTGCGGGAACCGTTCGCCTGCGACGGCCCCGATGCGTGCGGCGGCGTCGCCGGCGTCCGTCGACCGGCCACGCGCCAACGGCCCGGCCAGCTCCGCCTGGGCCGCCCCGGCGACGAAGCCGAGCACGGCGTGGAAGGCGGAGAGCCGGTCCTCGTCGGTCAGGCCCGCGCGTCCGAGCGCGCCGACGAGGGCGTCGGCGATCGCGAAACCGGTCGCCGACGACATGCGGCGGGTCAGCACCAGCGGGATCGCGGCCGGGTGAGCGCGCACACCGCGCCACATCGCCGTGGCGATGGTGTGGACGTCGTGGCGCCAGTCGGGGCTCGGGGCGGGCACCGGGACGTCGTCGACCACCGCGGCGACGACGAGTTCCTCCAGCCCCTCCTTGTCGGCGACGTAGTTGTAGACGGTCATCGGTCCGGTGCCGAGTGCGGTGGCCAGCGCGCGCATGCTCAGCGCGCCAGGACCCGACTCGTCGACGATCGCCAGTGCGGCCGCGGCGATCTCGTTCCTGGTGAACCGTGCTCGCACCATCACGCCACCTTCCGCTCGATGAGCAACCGCCTTGACACGTACACCGTACCTGTTGCACTCTAGCCAACACGTACACCGTACTTATCAAGGAGGTGCCGATGTCGATCGGCGATATCGATTCGATCCCGACCGAACGGGTCGACTTCCTCTCGCACGGGACGCGGTGCGCGGCGTGGCTGACGCTGCCCGGCGGTGCCGGACCGCATCCGGCGGTGGTTCTGGTCCACGGCCTCGGCGCGACGCACGACATGATGCTCGCGCAATACGAACAGCACTTCGCCGCAGCGGGCATCGCGGCGCTCGCGTTCGACTACCGCCACACCGGGGCGTCCGACGGGCAACCGCGACAACGCATCTCGATGCCACGGCAACGGGCCGACGTCACCGCCGCGCTGTCCTACCTTGGCGGGCGGTCAGACGTCGACGCGGCTCGGCTTGCGCTGTGGGGGACCAGCCTCGGCGCCATGAACGTGGTCCGCGTTGCCGCAGGCAGGCCCGACCTCGCGGCCGCGGTGATCCAGTGCCCGATCGTGCACGGGCCGGGTGCGGCGCGCAGCCTCGGCGCGTCGGGCCCGCTGCGGCTGACCCCCGCCATCGTCGAGGATGCGCTGCGGGTGCTCACCCGTCGCGGCCGCCGGTACGTGCCGATCGTCGGCCCGCCGGGAGCCCTCGCCCTGGTGACGGCCCCGGGAGCGGAGGCCGGCTGGAACTCCACGGTGCCGTCCGGTGGTCGGTTCGACAACCGGATCGCCGCAGCCGACGGGGTCGCCATGGTGACGACGTCGGCGCTGCGACATGCCCGCCGGGTCGTCGCGCCTCTGCTCGTCTGCGTGTCCGACCGGGAGAACTTGATGAACCCCAAGTACGCGGAGCTGGTGGCGCGGCGGGCGCCGAACGGGGTGGCCCGGCACTATCCGTCCGACCACTTCGACGTCTACCACCCGCCGCTGGTCAGCCGGGTGCTCGCCGACCAGGCTGCGTTCCTCGTGGAGCACCTCGATGTCCACGCGTGAGTTGTTGCGCGCCAACGATCGTCGGTTCCTGGCGGTCGCGTCGACGCTGAGCCCCGGCGAATGGGCCGCACCCAGTCTGTGCGACGCGTGGTCCAACCACGACGTGCTGGCCCACCTCGTGATCGGAGCCGGGACCCGACTCGGCGTGCTGGTCGCCGCGATGGTCCGGCACCGCGGGTCGTTCGATCATGCGAACGCCGATCTGGCCCGCGCCCTGGCCGCAGGCCGCGGCCCGGCCGACCTCCTCGACGACTTCGCGCGCCTGGCCGAGCGACCCCGCGGGATGGGCAGGTACTTCCCGACGAGCCTGCTGCTCGGGGACCACGTCACCCACGAACTCGACATCCTGCTCGCACTGGACCGGGACCACGACGTCGCGGGTGACGCCCTGATCGCCGTGCTGAATACGCAAGTGTCACTGCCGAATCCGTTCGTTCCTGCGTTCCGCAACAGCCGCGGTCTCCGGCTGATCGCCACCGACGTGGACTGGACGCACGGCGACGACGGGCCGACCGTGCACGGGCTCGCCGCCGACCTGGTCTCGGTGCTCGGCAACCGGCCGCAGCGCGTTGGCGCGACTGAACGGCGACGGCGTTGCCTTGCTGTCGTCGCGGATGCTCAGCCGCCGGACCCGTACGGCCGGGTGATGATCTCGAGGTAGTGGCCGGACGGATCCTGGAAGTAGACCCCGCGACCGCCGTCGTGGTGGTTGATCTCGCCGGGGTGCGCGCCGCGCGGATCGGCCCAATGCTGCTGTCCGCGTTCGCGGATGCGGCCGTAGATGGCGTCGAACTCGGGTTCGGAGACCAGGAACGCGTAGTGCTGTGGATGGATGTCCTGATCGTCGGAGGCCTGGGCGAAGTCGAGGCTGACGCCGTGGTTGAGTGTCACCGCCAGGAAGGGACCGAACTCTGCGGCGGGCGGCAGCCCGAACAGCTCGGTGAAGTAGTCCGCCGATTCGCTGCGGTTCTTGGCGGCCACGATGGTGTGGTTGAAGGTGATGGCCATTCAATCCAGTGAACCACCATCGGTGGGGCGGGCCCAGCGTTGCAGGATGGAGCCATGGCGAACCCCCCGGTGCTGACCGGTCCGCGGGTCCGACTGCGAATGCCGCGCGTCGAAGACGCCGAGGCGATGTTCACCGGGCTGGCGTCCGACCCCGAGGTGACGCGCTACCTGTCCTGGACGCCGCACCCGAACGTCGCCGAGACCCGGCACGTCATCACCGACGTGTTCAACGTCGGCGACGACCCGACGTGGCTGATCGAGATGCGCGACACCGGCGAGTTCGTCGGCACCTGCGGGTGGATTCGGCCCCGACCCAACACCGTGGAACTGGGGTACTGCCTCGGTCGCCGATGGTGGCGGCAGGGAATCATGTCGGAGGTGGCCGAAGTGTTGGTCGAGGAGGCTCGTCGCGATCCGACCGTGTACCGGGTGTCGGCGTACTGCCACGTCGACAACGCGGGGTCGGCCGGCGTTCTGCGACGCTGCGGCCTGACCCTCGAAGGCCGACTCGCGCGGTATGCGGTGTTTCCCAATCTGGGTCCAGAACCGCAAGATTGCCTGATGTACGGAAAGGCGGTGCGGTGATGGCCGGACTGGACCTGCGCGCACTGAGCGTGCCAGTGATCGTGGCCCCCATGGCGGGTGGGCCCACGACCCCGGAACTCGCCGCCGCAGGCACCAACGCCGGTGGCCTCGGCTTTCTCGCGGCCGGCTACCTCAGCGCCGACGCCCTCGCCGAGCGCATCACGGCCGCACGCGCACTCACGTCGGGCCCACTGGGCGTGAACCTGTTCGTGGTGCGGTCGAGCGCCGCACTGCCTGACGCGATCCACCGGTACGCGCAGACCCTCGAGAGTGAGTCCAAGCGCTACGAGGTCCACCTCGGCGAACCGCGATTACGACGACGACCAGTGGTCGGCGAAGTTCGAGGTGGTGATGGACCTGAAGCCCGAGGTGGTGTCGTTCACGTTCGGGCTGCCCGAGGCCGCCGAATGCGCGACGCTGCGCAGCGCGGGCATCACCACGATCGGCACCATCACCACCTTGGCCGAGGCGGAGCTGGCCGTCGCGATCGGTGTCGACGCCGTGGCGGCGCAGGGCCCGGCGGCGGGCGGGCACCGCGGCACTCTCGACCCCGTCGCCTCGCCGCCCACCCAGCCGCTCACGCAGCTGCTGCGCGCGACCACCGTCGGGCTGGACGTGCCGGTCATCGCCGCGGGTGGGCTCATGACCGCCGTCGACGTCGCCGACGTGCTCGCCTCCGGTGCCGTGGCCGCAAGCTTGGGCACCGCGTTCCTGCTCGCCGACGAAGCGGGCAGCAGCCCGGTGCACCGTGCCGCGCTGCAGGATCCGCAGTTCGCCGAGACCGTCGTCACCCGGTGCTTCTCCGGCCGTTACGCCAGGGGCCTGCGCAACCGGTTCATCGAGGACCATGACGGCGCTGCGCCGTTCGGCTATCCCGAGATTCACCACATGACCAGCCCGCTGCGCGCCGCGGCGGTGCGTGCCGGTGATCCGCACGGCACCAACGTCTGGGCGGGTACCGGTTTCAAGAAGGCAAGGGCCGCGTCGGTCGCGGACATCATGTCCGACCTGGCCTAGCGGCGCCTACTGCAGCTGGTCGATCGTGACGTCGCCGTCGACCGCGCGTGCGGTGACGACCGCTGCGGCCGCGTCCCGGTCGGCGGTCTGAGGCACCCGCACGACGGTCGTGCGGTCCTCGTCGCCGGTGCTCGCATTGACCAGGTAGGGGCCGGGTGCGGGCAGCGCGATCTTCACGTCGCCGTCGCGGCTGGTCACGTCGAGGGTGCGCGGTGGGGCGCCCTTGAAGTCCGCGGTGATGTCACCGTCGGTGGCGGTCGCGGTGAACGACTCGCTGACCGAGATCGGGTCGCGGGTGACCACCGATCCGTCGCGGCTGTCGATCTCCATGCGCCGGGCCGAGCCGCTCAGGAACACGGCGCCATCCTCGGTCCTGGCGATGAGCTGGTCCAGGTCCGCCTGAGCCATCAGCGCGCCGTCCTCCTGTTGGACCGTGACCGACAGCTTGCGGGCCAGTTCGGGCGGCAGGGTCACGGTGAGCTGCCCGCCGTGATGCCAGTTCATGAACGTCGACGACTGGCCCCCTGCGGTCACCCGCGTGCCCGTCGCGTCGTTGGTGACGACCAACGCCGCGCCTGCCGACTGTTTCTTGTCGACCTGGCGAAGGTCCACCCGCGGCTCTGCGGCGGCGCCGTCGGCCACGATGCGGATGAGTGTCGGCAAGCGTCCGGTGTCGATCGTCAGCGACCGCATGGCCGCGGGCAGGGGCTGGGTGTCCTTGGTGACGCGCATCGCGCTGAGCCCGAAGGCCGTGACGCCGAGACTGACCACGGTGCCGAGCAGCACGACGGCGGCCGCGACGATGAGCAGCACCCGCACGGTATTCCGCCCACCCGGCGAAAGCGGCGGTGGGGCGGCGGGCGCGGGCGGCGGGGGAGCGAGGGTGGTCACGTTGAGATCCCTTTCAGCGGTTCAGGATTCGAGGTAGCGCAGGACCGCCAGCACACGGCGGTTCTCGCTGTCGTCGGGGGCCAGGTTGAACTTCGCGAAGATCGAGGCGATGTGCTTCTCGGCCGAGCCGACCGAGACGTGCAGCGCGGCGGCGATGGCCGAGTTGGTCCTTCCCTCGGCCATGAGTTGGAGTACCTCCCGCTCGCGTGGCGTGAGCTCTTCGAGTGCCGAGCGCCGTCGGGATCGGACCAGGATCTGGGAGACCACCTCGGGATCGAGCACGGTGCCTCCGCCGCTGATGACCGCGACGGCGTCGAGGAAGCTGCTGACGTCGGCGACCCGGTCCTTCAGCAGGTAACCGAATCCTCTGGTGTCGGAGGCGATCAGGTCGGCGGCGTAACGCTCCTCGACGTAGTGCGACAGCACCAGCACCGGCGACTCGGGATTCTGGCTGCGCAGCAGCGCGGCCGCCCGGATGCCCTCGTCGGTGAACGTCGGTGGCATCCGGACGTCCAGGATCGCGAGGTCGGGCCTCAGTTCGTTGACGATGCGCAGCAGGTCGGTGGCATCGGACACGCCGGCCACCACCTCGTGGCCCGCGTCGGTCAGGATCCGCTCGATGCCGGCCCGCAGCAGCGCGGAGTCCTCGGCGATCACGATGCGCATGGCAGCACCGCCGAGACGATGGTGGGGCCGGTGGCGGGGCTGGACACCGTGAACGTGCCGCGGGCCGCGCGCACGCGTTCCTCGAGGCCGCGCAGGCCGGTGGCGTCCTCGCCGTCGCTGACGTCCGCGCCGCCGACCCCGTCGTCGAACACCGAGACGTGCAGCGCGTTGGTCGGTTGGTCCAGCCGCACCGTCACCACCGCCTGGCTGGCCCTGTGCGTGCTTGGCGACGTTGGTCAGGGCCTCCGCGACGACGAAGTACGCGACCGACTCGACTTCGTCGGGCAGTCGGTACGGCAGATGGACGTTCAGTGCCGTGGGCACGCCTGCGGTTTCGGTGCGCTGCACCACTGCGGACAGCGCGGCGTCCAGGCCGCGGTCGGCCAGGATGGTCGGCGCGATGCCGCGCACCACGTTGCGCAGCTCGACGAGCGCGCTCTTGGCGTCGTCGTGGGCCTCGGTGATCAGCTTGCGCGCTTGCGGGAGGTCGGTGTCGAGTTTGGTCTGCGCAAGGCCGATCGTCATCGCCAGCGAGACCAGTCGGGGCTGGACGCTGTCGTGCAGGTCGCGCTCGATGCGGTGCCGCTCGGTCTGGGCGGACGACACCGCGCCCTCCCGCGCCTCACTCAGGGCGCTGACCTGGTACTGCAGGGCGGCGGTGGCCGACGGAGGCAGCAGCCACCGGTCGATCGAGCCGTCGACGGCGGGGGCGAACACCAGGATGGCCACGGCGGCCACGAGGGCGATGAAGGCCAGCAGCCACGCCAGCGGCGGCGAGACGAACGACAGGCCCAGGGCGTCGTCACTCCCGCTGATGGCCATCGCAAGGGCGGGTTCGACGATGGCGACCGCCAACAGGGCCAATGCGATGACCGTGGCGAGGATGTCGTAGATCATGCGGAGGTAGTGATGTGCGACCGACTTCCAGAACGTGGCACTGCTGACGTCGAGCCATAGTTGGTGCGCCCAGCGCTGAAATCCGGTGTGGTGAGACAACTTCCGCGGCGGGACCGGTATTCCGAAGCCGAACACCGCCTCGCTGCGCACGCGCTCCACCCGATCGACGCCGCGCATCAGGTAGATGAAGACGACCCCGGCGAGCAGGAAGCCGATCACCGACGGGATGGAGGAGACGGCGACGATCAGCAGCGACAGGGGAATCCAGAACCACACCAAGCCGAACACCGCGCCGGTGACCATCGAGGCGGTCGGCACCACGCCAAGCGATCGGGAGCGTGGCGTCTCGGCGGTGGTGACGGGCGGTGCGGGGACCGCGTCCAGAGGGGTGGTGACTGCAACCATGTCTTCAACCTATGGACCAAGGGGCGTCGGCGGTACGGCGATTTCCCCAGATTCCACCGGGGGATAACCCCCGGGCCGGGCCACGATGAGTTTTCCGGTCGATGCCGGTCTGCTCTGGTACGGAATCAGCCGAACCAGCGAGGAGCATCACCATGACCGTCGTCTCTTCCACCGACCACCCCGCCGCCGTCAAGCGGTCGTTGGCCCAGAAGATCGGGATCGGGATCAGCGTGCTCGTCGGCGCCTTCCTGGTGTTCGACGCGGCGGGCAAGCTGGCGGGCGTGCCGCAGGTCAAGGAGGGCACCGCGGCGCTCGGGTTCCCGGCCGAGCAGGCGCTCGTCATGGGCATCGTGCTGAGTGTCTGCCTGGTGGTGTACGCGATTCCGCGCACCGCGGTGCTCGGGGCGCTCGGCATCACCGCCTACCTCGGCGGCGCCGTCACGGCGAACATGCGCGTCGAGGCCCCGCTGTTCAGCGCGACCCTGTTCGCGGTCTACCTCGGCCTGCTGATGTGGGTCGGCCTGGTCCTGCGCAGGCCCGGACTGTTGAAGGTGGCCGGCCTCACCCGCTGATCACTTCGGCGACGCCAGCTCCAGGGCGATGTGGTCGGGATCGCGGAACTCGAGAATGTATGCCTGGCCGATGTCCTTGATCGGCTCGTGGGCGATGCCGAGATCATCGAGATGTGCTGCCGCCGCGTCTAATTCAGCCTTACTCGCCACTCGCAGGCACAGATGATCGAGGCCCGACCCGGTCGGAGTCGAAGCGGTCGTCGGCGACCGGCCGCAGCCCGACCAGCGCGGTACCGATGTCGTAGATGACGCCACCGAACAGGAATCCCATCCGCTCGCGCGTCGCGTCGTCGGCGTCATCGGGTAGCTCGACCGCGACGGGCCAGCCGAACACCGATTCGTAGAACTCCCGCGAGCGCGCGATGTCGGTGACCGTGAGGCGGATGTGGGCAACTGAGTTCGCGGTGATCGGCATGTCGGTCATCCTTCCAGGTGCGACGATGTGCCCGTCACCGACGGCTGGAGTGCAGCACATGGGAAGCATCCGCAGGCTCGGCGCCGTGATCGCCGCGATGACTTCTGCCGCGGTCTTGGCCTGCGGCTCCGTCGCGACGGCAGATCCCGACACACCTGCCTCGCTGTCCGACCGGCTCGACACCGCGATCGCGGCAAAGCTCGCCGAGATGGGCATCCCCGGGGCCATCGTCGGCGTGTCCATTCCCGGGGAGATCGACTACCTGACCGCGGTCGGCACCAGCGACCTGGCGACCGGGGCGCCGATGTCGGTCGACGACCACTCGCGCATCGGCAGCGTGACCAAGACGTTCACCGGTACGGCCGTGCTGCAACTCGTCGATCAGGGGCGGATCAGCCTCTCCGATCCGATCTCGCGCTACGTGGACGGCGTGCCATCGGGCGACGTGATCACCCTCGACCAGCTCGGCAGGATGCGCAGCGGGTTGTTCGACTACACCGACGACGCCGCGTTCCTCCCGCGGTTGTATGCCGAGGCGCCTGCGGGCCCGGACGCCTTCGCGTTCACCCCGCGACAACTGCTCGACATCGCGTTCGCGCACCCGCTCGACTTCGCCCCGGGAACGCAGTACCGAGTACTCGAACACCAACACCGTTCTGTTGGGCCTGGTGGTCGAGAAGGTCACCGGCATGCCGCTCGGGGACTACTTCGCCCAGAACATCTTCGGCCCGCTGGGCCTGTCCGCGACCAGTTACCCGGCCAACGGGTTCATGCCGGAGCCGTTCACGCACGGCTACACGCGCGCACCCGACGGTGACGTCGTCGATGCGACGTTCTGGAACCCGTCCTGGGGCGACGCCGCAGGCAGGATCGTGTCGAACTATGCCGACCTGAAGGTGTGGGCCGCGGCGCTCGGGAGGGGCTCACTGCTGTCTCCGCAGACGCAGGCGCAGCGGCTGCAGACGACGGAGATCGTCCCGGGTCTCGGATACGGCTTCGCGATGTTCAACGTGCACGGGTGGATCGGGCACAACGGCGACATCCCTGGCTACGCCACCGTTGCGGTGTATCTGCCCGAGCGGGATGCGACCCTGGTGGTGCTCGCCAACTCCGATGTGCCCGAGTCGCATTCGGCCGGCCAGCTTGCGACCGTGGTGACCGAGATCGTCACTCCGGACCACCCCTACCAACTCGGGGGCCCCGCCCCGACGGCGACGCCCGACGCGGCGGGGAGCTGAAAACCGCTGCGCGATCGTCGCTCCCGACGCGGCATGTCAGAATCCCGGGATGCAGATCGGGATGACGATGCCGGTGATGGAACCCAACCTCGACGCGGCCATGCTGACGTCCTGGGCGCGACTCATCGACGGGGGACCGTTCGCGTCGTTGTGCTGGGGTGAGCGAATCGCGTTCGACAACCCGGACTCGCTGACGCTGCTCGGAGCCCTGGCGGCGTTGACCGACCGGGTGCGGCTGGTGACGACGGTGATCGTCCCGCAGCTGCACGATCCCGTGATGCTGGCCAAGGCGCTGGCCACCGGCGACATGCTCAGCGGCGGACGGCTGACCGTCGGGCTCGGCGTTGGCGGCCGACACGAGGACTACCTGGCGGTCGGCGCCGATCCGGCGACTCAGACCATGCGGGACATGGCCGACCGGGTCGCCGTCATGAAGCGGGTCTGGGCGGGCGAGAAGATCACCGAATCGGTGCTGCCGGTCGGCCCGCCTCCGGTGCAGTCGGGCGGCCCGAGGCTGCTCGTCGGCAGCATCGGGCCGAAGACGGTGCGCAGCGCCGCGTCCTGGGCCGAGGGGCTGGCCGGCACCACCCTCGACCTCGACGTCGCCAAGCAGGACGAGCTGTACGACGTGGCCCGCGTGGCATGGGCCGAGGCGGGCAAGCCCAAACCGCATCTGGCGACGTCGTTCTGGTTCGCTCTCGGTGACGGCGACGAGGCCCGCGCTCAGGTGCATCGCCACCTCCGGCGGTACATGAACTGGATCCCCGCGGAGTTCGTCGACGCCATGGCGCCCACCACCGGATGGTCCGGCACCGACGAGGAGTTGCTCGACGTGCTGCACCGGTTCGAGGACATCGGCACCGATGAGGTGCACTTGATTCCGACGAGTTCCAACATCGACCAGTTGCGCCGCGTGGCCGAGGTCGCCAAGCAATTCGGCTGATCCGCCGAACGCGCGCTTGTTGTACCCAACCGTCGAGAGCACGCGTCAACAAGTGTGTGCTCGACGGAGCCAACGCGCCTGAGCACAATGCGCACAAGACGGTTTTCGATCGTTGCGCGGGTTGTGCGCACAAGCGCGACTTCGTCGCCGTCACTTCGTAACTTCGCAGGTAGACCCACACAGGGTGAGTTACGAAGAACGGATTTCGAAATGCTCATGTCATTGCCAGCGATGCAGTTTCGCGGAGGCACGTCCAAGGGTTTGTACCTCCTGCGCGACGACCTCACCGCGTTCGGCGACTCGCTCGACGCGGTGCTGTCGGCACTCATGGGCGGCGCGCCGCGGCAGGTCGACGGCCTGGGCGGCGACGCCACCACCACCAGCAAGGTCGCCATCGTCGGACCGTCGGCCGAGGACGACATCGACGTGGACTACCTCTTCGCCCAGGTCGATCCGAAGACCGGCGCCGTCGACACGACCCCCACATGCGGCAACATCCTCGCCGGCGTCGGTCCGTTCGCGATCGAGCGCGGCCTGGTGCCCGTCGCAGGTGCCACGACCGACGTGCGTATCCGGCTCGTCAACACCGGGGCCCGCGTCGTGGCCACCATCCAGACGCCGAACGGCGCCGTCGAGTACGGCGGAGATCAGACGATCGCCGGGGTCAGCGGCAGTGCCGCCCCGGTCCAGCTGACGTTCACCGACTTCGCCGGCGGCACCACCGGTGCGTTGTTCCCAACGGGCAACCGCATCGACCACGTCGACGGCGTCGAGGTCAGCTGCGTCGATGCGGGCGTGTGCGCCATCGTCATTCGGGCCGCCGACCTCGGACTGAGCGGAGCCGAGAGTCCCGCCGAGATCAATGCCGACGAGGCGCTGCTGGACCGGGTCGAGCGGATTCGCCGCAAGGCCGGCGAGCTGATGGGCATGGGCGACGTCAGCGGGCGGGTGGTTCCCAAGGTCATGCTGGTGTCGAAGTCCGAGGACGCCGACCATTCGGTCGCGCTACCTGGTTCCGACGTCGTGCCACCCCGCCCACGCGGTGACGGGCGCCATGAACCTGGCCTCCGCGGTGTCGATTCCCGGCACCGTCGCCCACGAATCTTCCGCCGAGTTCAGCGCGGGCCACTTCCGTGATCGGCATCGAGCATCCCGGCGGGGTGCTCGAGCTCGCCGTCACCTTGGACGGCGACGCCCCCGTCGGTGCCACCATCACCTCGACCGCACGAAAGCTGTTCGACGGCAACGCGTTCGTCGAGTTCACTACGACCGCGAAGGAGCGGTGATCATCATGAAGAAGTACACACGTTGGGCGTCGGCAGCGGCGACCATCGTCGCGCTGGGAATCCTGTTCACCTACCTCGACCTGCCCGCGGGCTGGCTGATCGCCGGCATGCTCGGAGCGGCGATCGTCGCGCTGACGTCCCGGCGCGAGCTCACTCCACCTGCCAAGGCCATGTCGGCCGCCCAGGGCGTCATCGGCGTCGTGGCCGTCGAGCCGCTGACCAAGCTGACGGGCTCCGACCTGGCCCACTTCGCCGGGTGCGCGGCCTTCTCGGTCGGTGTCACGCTGACCTTGAGCGTCGTGCTCGGGTTGGCGCTGGCGCGCCTGGCCAAGGACCTGGGCACGGCGACCGCGAACCTGTCGCTGATCGCAGGCGGCGCAAGCACGATCTCGTCGATGGCCCGTGAACTCGGCGCCGACGAACGCTACGTCGCGCTGTCGCAGTACCTGCGCCTGACGATCGTCGTGCTGACGATGCCGATGGTGCTGGGCGCGCTGGGAACCCGCGACAACGCGCAAGGATTGGTCGCGGCTCATGATCACTGGAACGTCGTCGGGATCCTGGCGATGGCGGTCTTGATCTTCGTCGCCGGTCGCGCCGCCAAGCTGGTCAGGATGCCCGCGCCATTCCTGCTGGGCCCGCTGGTCGTGACGGCCGTGCTGGCGATCATCGATCCGTCGTTCGTGAGCTTTGTCAGCCCCACCACCGTGATCACCGACGTCGCGTACGTCGTGATCGGATGGCAGGCAGGCGGCGGTTTCGCCGTCGACGTGCTGCGCCGGTTCGTGCGGCTGATCCCGCTGACCCTGGCCTTCATCGCGCTGACGATCGGCAGCTGTTTCGGAGTCGCGGTCATCGTGAGCCACTGGGCCTCGGTGTCGCTGTCCGACGCCTACCTGGCCACCACGCCCGGCGGCATCTACGGAGTGCTGGCCATCGCCAACGAGGTGCACTCGGGCCCGATCGTGGTGACGCTGCAGGTGCTGCGACTGGTGACGATGGTGGTGGCGGCCGGGATGATCCCGAAGCTGATCGGATGGCTGGACCGCCGGGGGAGCCGGCGGTCGGGCAGCAGCTCGGAGACCTCGTCGCAGGCGATTCCGGTCACGGCGTCAGCCGCCGCATGACCGCCGCGTCAGCGGCTCGGCCGCTGTGGTTTCGCTGCGGCCGCGGTGAACTCCTGCTCCGGACGCCCGGTGGTGCCGTATCGCAGGCCGATGGTCACCTCGCCCGAGGAGGCCAGCGTCGCCAGGTAGCGCTGCGCGGTCGCGCGAGAGACGCCGATCGCCTCGGCCACCTCCGCCGCGGACAAGGGGTGCTCGGCGCCGGCCAACGCCTGCAGGACGAGCTTCTTGGTGGGGGACGGCGGCGCGACGGACTGTGGCGACGGTGCGAGCTTCGGTCGCAGCGCGTCGAGGGCCGCATCGATCGCGGCGGCGCTGACCGTCGGCGTCGCGAGGATCTTGCGATACCGCGCGTAGCCGGCCAGTCGTGCGGCCAACTCCGTTGGCTGGAAGGGCTTTACCAGAATGCCCAGCGCGCCCGCGGCGATCGCCGCCCGCACGGTGTGCGACTCGGCGGCCGCGGTGAGCATCATCGCGTCGCCGTCGAGTTCACGGACGAAGTCGACCCCCGACCCGTCCGGTAGGTAGACGTCGACCAGGGCCAGGTCCACGGGCGCCACCCTGCGGGCGGCGGCGAGCGTGTTCACCGTCTCGGTCACGGTGAATCCCGGCATGGCTCTGACGATTTCGGCGTGCATGTTGGCCACGCGGAAGTCGTCGTCGACCACCAGTACCGTCAGCTCCGGGATGTCCACACGGCCTCCTCTTCGATCATGACTCCTGGCAGCCGGGCGATGAACTCCGCGCCGCACAGCCGGGCGTCGGGGTCACCGGTACTCGACAGCCAAAGATCCCCGCCGAGTCCTCGGCTGAGCTGACGGGAAAGCGCCAGGCCGATGCCTCGGCCGCCCGGTATTCCCGAATCGGGTTTGGTCGTCGTGCCCTCGACGAAGAGTTCGTCGACGAAGTCGGGTCGGACGCCAGTGCCGCTGTCCGCGACGGTGATGAACAACGTCGAATTCTCGGTGCACGAGTTCGACTTCCACCTCCTTGACATCGCCAGGGGCACCGCGCGTCGCGTCGATGGCGTTGTCGAGCAGATTGCCGAGCACGGTCGTGACGTCCACCGGTAGCGCCAAACGCCCCGCCACCCAGGTGTTCTCGCCGATCGTCAAGGTGACGCCCGCTTCTCTTGCCCCCGCTGCCTTCGCGGCGAGGAAGGCCTGCAGGAACGGATCGCGCACCGCCTCGATCCCCGGCACCGCCGAGCCCAACGGTCCGGTTCCGAGCAACTCCTCGACGTACTGTGCCGCTTCCTCGGTGTGCCCGGCGTGGAGCAGACCGTTGAGCAGGTGCAGCCGGTTGGCGAACTCGTGACGCTGGGCACGCAGCGCCGTGCTCATCAGTTGCACGGCATCGAGTTGGCGGGTCAGCGATTCCACGTCGGTGCGATCACGCACCACCAGGACGGTGCCCAGGTGGTGGCCGTCGCGGTCGACCGATCGGGCCGAGACCACGACGATGCGCTCGCCGACGGTGGCCAGGGTTGGCGTCGAATCGACTGCGCGGAACACGGCGAGCACACGGGGCGTCAACCCGATGTCGGCCACGGGCCGCCCGACGTCGTCGCTGATGTCGAGCAGTCGGCAGGCCTCCTCGTTGACGAAGGTGGTCTGCCAGTCCGGGTCGGCGGCGACGACGCCTTCCCCGATGCCGTGCAGCACCGCTGCCTGCCCACGCACCAGTTCGGCCATCTCGGCCGGGCGCAGTCCCAAGGTCAGCAGCACGCCACCGGCGCGCCAACAGGATGGATCCGACGCCACCCAACAGCAGTGCCACGCCGCCCAGCACCGCCGAGGTCCGAATGTTGCTCCAAAGTTGTTGGTGTACTGCCGCAGTCGAGATCCCGACGCTCACCTCGCCGATGACGCGTTGCGAATTCGGATCCACGACGGGCACCTTCGCCCGCACCGAGGGGCCGAGCGTTCCGGTTTCGTGAACCACTTCCTCGTGCCCGGCGAGCGCGTCGGACGGGCTCGGTGCTCGTCGGCTTGCCGAGCTCGTCGACGTCCGGATGGGTGAGCCGGAGTCCTCGGTCGTTGGTGATCACGACGAAAAGCACGTCGGTCTGCCGTTGGATGTCCATCGCGATGGCTTCCAGCGGGCCCTTGGCCAATTCCTCGGTCGACAGCGGACCAGGTCGATTCGCCTCGTCGTACCCGGCGACGCCGGACCTCACCACGGGTGCCGTCGCCAGCACGCGGGCGATGTCGAGTGCGCGCACGCCGTACTCGTAGGCGATCCGTTGGTGGCTGAAGACGGCGAACAAGCCGAACGCAATGACCAACGTGAACGCGACGACTGCGAACTGCAGCACGAGAACCTGCGTTGCGAGCCGCGGATCGATGCGGCCCCTCTTGGCCATGATCCGAGAGCGTACCTGCAGGTCTGGGTAGAATTCGCCCAAACGCGGCGGGCCGCGCCGATCGCGCGAGGGTTCGCACGAGCGGCGCGGCTGCCGAGCAGGCCGGTTACACCGGGTTGATTTCGTCAAGGCTGCGGCCGGTGGTCCTGGGACCGAACGGCACCAGCACCGCGACCGCGATCACCAGTGCGGCGAGGACCACGGTGAACATCGCGGCGGCGCCGTACCGATCGAGCACCGGGATCAGCACGAACGGCAGCGCTGCGCTGGACAGCCGCGACAGCGAGTACGTCCAGCCCACCGCGGTCGCGCGCACGTCGCTGGGGAAGATCTCGGCCTGGTAGACGTGGTAGACGTTCGAGAACACGTTGGCCGCCGCGGTGGTCAGCACGCCGAAGGCGACGATGAGCGCGGGACCGCTCACCGTGGCGAACGCGATGCCACAGCCCGCCATCGCCGCGACGCTGACCATCAACGCGAACTTCCGCTCGATGCGCCCGAGCAGCGGTATCGAGATCAACGACCCCAGCGGGTACCCGATGAACGACAGCGCGGTGAACAGCAGCGACGACGTGACATCGAAGCCGCGGGCCACCAGCACCAGCCCCGCCAGCGTCCCGAACCCGTAGTAGCCGAAGGGCTGGAACAGATGGAAGACCGCCAGCATCGCCAGCCGCCCCCGGTAGGGCGCTTGACGAAGCCGCGCAACGGGATTCGCCGTCGTGTCGGTGGTTCGAGGCTCGGCGACGGGCGTCGGCACGACCCCGCTGCCCTCCGCGATCGCGTTCAGGGCGGCCTGGGCCTCGTCCGTGCGGCCCTTTGCGGCGAGCCAACGCGGCGACTCGGGTAGTCCGCGCCGCAACAACATCACGAACACCGCGCCGACGGCGCCGATCAGCAGCAGCACCCGCCACCCGTCGACGCCGAGAATGGTCCGGCCGGACAGGCCGAGCGCCAGGAAGCCCAGCGCAGGCACGGCCAGGAACGAGCAGGTGTACGCCCATGCCGAGAGCCGTCCACGATCCGCTTTCGGCAGCACGTCGGACAGATAGGAGTCGGCGACCGGGTATTCGGCGCCGATGCCGATGCCTGCCAGGAACCGCGCCGCCACCAGAAGCGCCGGAGTGGGTGCGACGGCGGCCAGCAGGCTGCACACCGAGAACCACACCAGGTTCAGCAGGAAGGCCTTTCGTCGGCCGATGCGGTCCGCGATGCGGCCGAATGCGGCTGCACCGATGAACATTCCGATGAACGACGAAGCCATGAGCAGCTGCAGCGCGGTGCCGCCCAGGTGGTATTCGGTCTTCAGGGCCGTTGCGATCGAGCTGGACAGGAAGATCTCGTAGACCTCGAAGAACAGTCCGAGCCCGATCGCCACGACGACCTTGCGGTGCACCCGGCCGACGGGGAGCACATCGAGTTGGCTGCCGATGTCGCTCTGGGCGGGAACGGGTTTGACGTCGCCCGGCGTCGTCATGGTGATGGTCATTTGTCTGCTCCTTGGGCCTCGTTGTGGGTGTTACTGGTGCCCGTCGGACGACGAGTCGACGTCGCGGTCATCGGACTGCCTCCCGTGATGACCGCGCGACCCGTCGTGGTCGCCGTCACGGTGTTCCGACGAATCGAAGTGCGGCCGGAAGAAGGGGAAGTTCCACGTGGGCGACGTGGTCGAGTGGTCGTGTCGTGCCACGGGCGTGACCCCTCGCGGTACTGCGAGCCGTCGGTGCGCTCGTTCCACGTCGTGTCGTTCGACGTCGTGTCGTTCGTCGTGTCGTTCGTCGTGTCGTTCGACGAATAGGACGTGGGCACGTGGTGGGGTGCGACCGGGCTCGAGGACGCGCTGTGGTGGACCTGTTGGCGCGGGGCCATCGACGGGCCGGCCGGAGGCGTCGACGGGACAGTGGTCTTGGCCTGGACGGCCGTGATGGCCGTCGATGCGTTCGGCGTGGAGACCTCGGCGGTCCTGGTGGGGCCGCTGAACACGAGCACCAGAGCGGCGGCGACGGCCGCGGTCGTCCCGGCTCCGACGCCGACGAGCGTCATGGGACGCGACATCCGACTCCAGCGCTTGGCCGGTGCGGGGTACTCGGCGGCGGGCTCCACCGACCACGCGTAGGCGGGGGCGGCCGGAATGGCCTCGGTAACGACGGCCCGCTGCGCCATCGTGACGGCAGCTGGACCGGTTGCTGGCACCGTCGCGGCACGCGTCTTGGTTTGCGACCAGTCATCGGTGTGGCTGCGTGAGTGGTAATCCAACATCGGTATGCTCCTTGCGCTTTCGGTCTTCAGGTGGGTTCCTGACGACGTCATGCATCCGACGTTAGAGAGCTCACGGCGTCATCGCGCGCTTGTGCTCGCTACTCGCGCAACGCGCAATTCATGGATTTTGCGCATTCTGCTCGGGCAGCGTTCTCGCCGAGCGCACGCTTCGTGTACGCAACCGTCGAGAGCACGCGTCAAAAAGCGTGTGCTCGACGGAGCGGAATAGCTCGGGCCTGGCGCCATGTTGGGTTGTCCGTGACTGGACAACCTGAATTGAGCCCGACTGACTGGGTACGCGAACAGACAGAGCGCATCTTGGCGCAAGGAACCACGGACGGCGTCGAGGTTCTCGACCGCGCGATCGTCCTCTTCACGACAACCGGCGCGCAGTCCGGCAAGGCCCGTTACGTGCCGCTCATGCGCGTCGAGGAGGACGGCAAGTACGTGATGGTGGCGTCCAAGGGCGGCGACCCCAAGCACCCGAGTTGGTACTTCAACGTGAAGGCCAACCCCGCGGTGACCGTGCAGGACGGCGACAAGGTCACTTCCGGGACCGCGCGCGAGATCGACGGCGCCGAGCGCGAACGTTGGTGGAAGCTGGCCGTGGAGGCCTACCCGCCATACGCCGAGTACCAGACCAAGACCACGCGACAGATCCCGCTCTTCATCGTCGAGTAGTCGCTGTTTGAACCCTGCCGGGGGAGCGGATCGCCCAATAGTGGCTGCTAAGCAGCCAATTTTGTGGTGGTGCCCCCGGCAGGATTCGAACCTGCGGCCTTCCGCTCCGGAGGAGGGACGCTCCGCCAGCACGAACAGCAGCTTGAGCAGCGGATACGGCCAATCCCGAGACGAACGGTAGAGGACTCCCGCACCCGGTCCATGCGGCCTGGCGTTACAGCCGGCGCGGCGCAGCGCACCCTCAAGCCGCGCACCCGCCGCAATTCGTACGCCTATGGGCGCAGTGACGGAGCAGCGCGGTTCGGAATCGGTCAGCAAGAAATCCGAATCCACCGAGAGCATCTACGTTGCCCGAAAGCGCTAATCTGCTGTATTACGAAATGTCTCGTTGCAATACAGCAGCATGCCGATGTCTTCGATGGTGATCAATCGCCCGCTGGCTGCAATCCGGCGTAGCTCTTCGAGAATTCGGTCTACCTGAACATTGGCGATATCGAGCAGCCCGGTCGGGACCTCATGGGCCACCGTCGAAAGGCTTTCCACGGAGGGATCGGTTGGACAGATGGCGATGTCATCGACCGACGCCGTTGCGGGCAGTCGTGTAACGATGGTGAACCCGCTGCCATGGTCCGCAGCCCACCGCGCGGCGGGGTGGTTTGCTGTTTGGTTACTTGCGACCTTCTATCCTCGTCAGCGTCAATGCCGACATTGGGGGCAGCGAGAACTCGGTGCCCACAATCTCAGAGGCGAAACGCGACCGGTCGGCCTGTGTCGGGCTCTATTGTCTAGCTGTGCCTGAGGTGAATCGTCGCAACCTGATATTGATGACCGGTATGGCCGCGCTGGCAGCTACAGTCCCAGCGCCGACGCTTATGGCCAACGCTTCACCAGCAGATTGGGTACCGGCACCCGCCGCGCCGCCGCTTGATGCCAATTCCGGAGGCTACCTTTTCCAGGACGAGTTCGATGGCCCTCCTGGCTCAGCCCCCAATCCGGGGAATTGGACGGTGCAGAACTGGGCCGACGACGTCTGGCCGCCGGTCGAGGGGCAATACCGCGACGATCGCCGAAATGTGTTCCTCGACGGCAACTCCAACCTCGTCGTCCTCGCCACAAAGGAGGACGATCAGTTCTTCACCGGCAAAGTCCGAGGCAACTGGAGAGTTCCCATCGGCCACACATGGGAAGCGCGGATCAAGCTCGACTGCCTCACCTCGGGAGCCTGGCCCGCGTACTGGGCAGTCAACGAAGATCCGCTGCCCGACGGCGAGGTCGACATCTTCGAGTTCTACGGCAACCGCAGGTGGCCCCCGGGAACCACGGTCCACGCAGCATCCAACGGAAAAACGTGGGAAGGGAAATCGATTGCCGGGTTGATCGACGGTGCCTGGCACACCTGGCGAATGCGGTGGGACGCAGACGGTTTCAAGTTCTGGCGGGATTACGTTGACGGTGCGCAGCCGTATTTCAGCGTGCCGCCCAAGCCCATTCCCGTGCACGACAATCCCACCGATCTGCGGTGGCCGTTCAACAATCCCGGCTATTGGCTGTCTCCCATGTTCACCCTTGCGGTCGGTGGGCCAGGCGGCGGTGATCCTTCCCTGGGTAACTTCCCGGCGGCCATGCTCATTGACTGGATTCGCGTCTGGTAGGCGCTTCGGCCCTTGTCGCGCCGCCTTGATCAGCTGAACGTGCGCCAGGGTCTCCGTCGGCGCGCGGTTGCGACCCGAAAGCGCGCGCTGCCGCCCTGCGCTGTCGGACGTGCTTCCTCGATCCGTGATGATTTGCCGATCGGACTCAACGACTTCGGTCCTGGTACGTAGCATCTGAAGCGTGGCGGAACGCCTTCAGCAACTGGAATCGGTCAGCCTGAGCTGCCGCGATCTCACCGTGGCGTTCAGTTGGTCGCTGTTCAACTGGATCGCCGACGTGGCGTGTCTGGCCTTGAGCTGGGTTTTCATCTCGGCGATCGGCCGGGTGGTGTTCTTCTTCGTGTTCCGCACCGAGACGGACGTCCACCCGGACGCAGGACTCGACGACGTCGACCAGTCTGAAGCCGTCAGCGATGCCGAGCCCAAACACGACTCATAGGAGCGCTACATGCCGACCAGAGCCCGCTCCATCGTCGCAGTTCTCTTCGCAGTCGCTCTGACGGTCGCGTCGTGTTCGTCGGCAACCGACGGCCAACAGGGCACGGCCCAGTCCCCCTCGGCCACAACGAGTTCCACGCCATCCTGAGGTCCCTGTCGCATGGACGCCGGTCCTCGCAAAGGTGGTCGCTGCCCCAGTACCGGTGCCCGCCACCGATGGCAAAACCCATCTCGCCTACGAGCTAGAGCTGACCAACACGCTCAATCAGGAGGTGACGCTGACGTCGGTGGCCGTCCACGCCGGCGACAAGACGCTGCTCACCCTGGCCGGTGACAAGCTCGGCTACTGGACCCGCGTGTACGGGACGCCCACGCCGACGACGAAGTTGGGACCGGCCCAGGGCGGCGTGGTCTGGCTCGACGTCGCACTGGACACGTCCGCCCCCCTCCCTACTGATCTCGTACACACGGTCAGCTTCACGGTCCCCAAGCCGACACCGCCGCTGATCAACGCAGTCATGGACGAGAAGGTGGCGCCCGTCGTCGTGCTGTCCCGGAAGCCGGTCGTCATCGCGCCACCGCTGGACGGCCCAGGCTGGCTGGACGGCAACGGTTGTTGCGACACCAGCGTGCACCGTAATGCGTTGAACCCGCTGTCCGGAGGCCTGTGGGCGGCCGAGCGGTACGCCATCGACTACCTTCAACTACAACCCGACGGGGTGCTGTTCACCGGAGACCCGACCAAGCTCGAGAGTTATTCCTACTTCGGTACCGACATCCACGCGGTTGCCGAAGGGCCTGTCGTGGCAGTGCTCGACGGTCTGCCCGAGCAGATTCCCAGCAAGACGCCGACCGGACTGCCTCTCGAGCAGTACGGCGGCAACCACATCGTGCAGGACATCGGCGACGGCAACTATGCGTTCTACGCGCACCTCAAAACCGGCAGCCCGAAGGTCAAGGTCGGCGACCGGCTCACCACCGGGCAGGTCATTGCGGCGCTGGGTAACACCGGCAATTCCGATGCGCCGCACCTGCATTTCCACGTGATGAGCACCCCTGATCCGTTGCGCTCCGACGGACTTCCGTTCGTGTTCAAGTCTTTTCGTCTCGATTCCCGGATCGCCTCGACGGTCGACCTCGAGAAGGTGGTGGCGGCGGGGAAGCCCGCGCCGATGCAGCCCGGATTCACCGCTCGCGACGAAACCGACGTCATGCCACTGGATGGCGACGTGATGACCTATGCGACGAAATAGCGCGCTGGCTGCGTCGCCGACATCGTCGGCGTGCGGTCTTGCTGCGCGGTCGGCAGTGCTCGCAGCCGCGACCTGAGAGGCGGACAGCCGACGGATGGCTGCCGCCAGTGAGCTCACTCGGTGCGGACGAAGATCTCCGGCCATGACTCACGCGTCATGACCGCCAGGGCGCTGCTCGACCCCTACCCGGCGTCGCCATATGGGCGACCGCTACCGCGCACAGGCGGCCCGAGTCATGGATGGGTAGGCCAAACGGACGCGCGTCTGACCTGCATAAGATGGAGTGCCCCCGGCAGGATTCGAACCTGCGGCCTTCTGCTCCGGAGGCAGACGCTCTATCCCCTGAGCTACGGGGGCGCAAAGGGTGAAAACCGCTGCGCCGTTGGGCCTCGACAGCCTAACGCATGACGGACCCGCCGATCACACCCCGCCGCGCTGCCGACACCTCGCTGCCCTGCCCTCGTGACCATTCCCCGGTCGCTCCGCTCCTGCCCTCCGTAATGGATTCGGGGCGTGACCACCCCAGACCATAGGATGGTCCTTCGTGACCCCCGCCGACCTGGCAGAGCTGCTCAAGACCACCGCCGCCGCGGTCCTGGCCGCGCATGGCCTCGACACCGCGGCGCTGCCTGCGACCGTGACCGTCGAGCGGCCCCGCAACCCCGAGCACGGCGATTACGCCACCAACCTGGCCCTTCAGGTCGCCAAGAAGGTCGGCGTCAACCCCCGCGAGCTGGCCGGATGGCTGGTCGAAGCACTGGTGGCCAGCCCAGGGATCTCCGCCGCCGACGTCGCCGGGCCCGGCTTCGTCAACCTGCGCATCGAAGCGTCGGCCCAGGCCGTCGTCATCGACAACGTGCTGTCCGCGGGTACCGGCTACGGCAACTCCGACGACCTCGCGGGCAAGCACATCAACCTCGAATTCGTCTCCGCCAACCCCACCGGGCCCATCCACATCGGCGGCACCCGCTGGGCGGCCGTCGGCGACGCGCTCGGCAGGCTGCTGAGCACCCAGGGCGCCACGGTGGTCCGGGAGTACTACTTCAACGACCACGGAGCCCAGATCGACCGGTTCGCCCGGTCGCTGGTCGCCGCGGCCAAGGGCCAGCCCGCGCCGGAGGACGGCTACGCGGGTGACTACATCGCCGACATCGCCGCCAAGGTGCTGCAGCAGGCGCCCGACGCGCTGACTCAGCCCGACGACGAGCAGCAGGAGACCTTCCGGTCCATCGGCGTCGACCTGATGTTCACCCACATCAAGGACTCGCTGCACGACTTCGGCACCGACTTCGACGTGTACACGCACGAGGACTCGATGCACACCAGCGGCCGGGTCGACCAGGCCATCGCCAAGCTGCGCGAGACCGGCAACATCTACGAGAAGGACGGCGCAACGTGGTTGCGCACCACCGAGTTCGGTGACGACAAGGATCGGGTCGTCATCAAGAGCGACGGCAACGCGGCCTACATCGCAGGCGACCTCGCGTACTTCCTGGACAAGCGGCAGCGCGGCTTCGACCTGTGCATCTACATGCTGGGCGCCGATCACCACGGCTACATCGCCCGGCTCAAGGCGGCCGCCGCGGCACTGGGCGACGACCCGGACACCGTCGAGGTGCTCATCGGCCAGATGGTGAACCTGGTGCGCGACGGCCAGCCGATGCGGATGAGCAAGCGGGCCGGCACCGTCATCACCCTCGACGATCTGGTGGACGCCATCGGTGTCGACGCAGCCCGGTACGTTCTGATCCGCAGCTCGGTGGACTCGCCGATCGACATCGACCTGCAACTCTGGTCCAGCGCTTCGGCCGAGAACCCGGTCTACTACGTGCAATACGCGCACGCCCGGCTGTCGGCGTTGGCGCGCAGCGCCGCCGAACTCGGGATCGCGGCCGACACCTCGCACCTGGAGCTGCTCACCCACGACCGTGAGGGCACCCTGATGCGTACCCTCGGCGATTTCCCCCGTGTCTTGAAATCGGCTGCCTCCCTTCGTGAACCGCACCGCGTGTGCCGGTATCTCGAAGACCTGGCCGGTGACTATCACCGGTTCTACGACTCCTGCCGCGTCCTACCTCAGGGCGACGAGGCGCCCGGCGACCTGCACGCCGCACGCCTGGCGTTGTGCGTCGCCACCCGGCAGGTCATCGCGAACGGACTGCAGATCCTCGGCGTCAGTGCTCCGGAGCGGATGTGAACGCGCATCCAGCCGGTCCGCGGCACGCGGACGAGATTCACCACGGCGGTGCCCCCGCCCGTCCGCAGTCGGCGGCCGAGATGTTGACGCTCGCCCCGAACGTGTGGCCCCGCAACGCCGTTCGTGGCGCTGACGGCACGGTGTCGATCGCGGGCGTACCGGTGACCGCGCTGGCGGAGGAGTACGGCACCCCGCTCTTCGTCATCGACGAGGACGACTTCCGGTCCCGCTGCCGCGACATGGCCGAAGCGTTCGGCGGCGGCGAGCACGTGCGCTACGCGGCCAAGGCGTTTCTGTGCACCGAGGTGGCGCGCTGGGTCGACGAGGAAGGCCTGTCGCTCGACGTGGCCAGCGGTGGCGAACTCGCCGTGGCCCTGAACGCCGACTTCCCGCCCGAGCGGATCGCGTTCCACGGGAACAACAAATCGGTCCCCGAGCTCGTCGCGGCGGTGAAGGCCGGGGTCGGGCACGTGGTGCTGGACTCGTTGACCGAGATCGACCGCCTGGACACCATCGCGGGCGACGCGGGCATCGTGCAGGACGTCATCGTCCGCGTCACCGTCGGGGTCGAGGCCCATACCCACGAGTTCATCTCGACCGCCCACGAGGACCAGAAGTTCGGGCTGTCGCTGGCCAGTGGCGCCGCGATGGACGCGGTGCGCCGGGTGTTCGCCGCCGACCACCTCCGGCTGGTCGGGCTGCACAGCCACATCGGGTCGCAGATCTTCGACGTCGCAGGATTCGAACTCGCCGCCCACCGGGTGATCGGCCTGCTGCGCGACGTGGTCGCAGAGTTCGGCGTCGACAAGACCGCCCAGATCTCGATCGTCGACCTCGGCGGTGGCCTCGGCATCTCCTATGTGCCGCAAGATGATCCGCCGCCGGTGGACGTCCTGGCCGAGAAGTTGGGCACCATCGTGCGCAACGAGTCGGCCGCCGTCGGGCTGCCTGCGCCGATGCTCGTCGTCGAGCCGGGCCGGGCCATCGCCGGACCCGGCACCATCACGCTCTACGAGGTCGGCACGGTCAAGGACGTCGCGATCAGCGCGGGAGCGCACCGGCGTTACGTCAGCGTGGACGGCGGGATGAGCGACAACATCAGGACGGCGCTGTACGCCGCCGAGTACGACGCGCGGCTGGTCTCCCGACTCAGCGACGCGGCCCCGACGCTGGCCCGCATCGTCGGAAAGCACTGCGAGAGTGGCGACATCGTCGTCCGCGACACGTGGGTGTCCGACGACGTGACACCGGGGGACCTGATCGGGGTCGCCGCCACCGGTGCGTACTGCTATTCGATGTCGAGCCGGTACAACCTGCTCGGCCGCCCCGCCGTCGTCGCCGTGCGGGATGGAAAGACACGATTGATCCTGCGCCGCGAGACGGTCGAGGATCTGCTGAGTTTGGAGGTGAGTGGTCGATGAGTGAATCCGAGAAGCCAGTCGGCATAGCGGTATTGGGGCTTGGCAACGTCGGCAGCGAGGTTGTGCGCATCATCCAGGAGAGCGCACCCGACCTTGCTGCCCGCATCGGTGCGCCCCTGGAACTGCGTGGCGTCGGAGTCCGCCGGGTCGCGGCCGACCGTGGCCTGCCGATCGAGATGCTGACCGACGACGTGGGCGAATTGGTGTCCCGCGACGACGTCGACATCGTGGTCGAGTTGATGGGCCCGATCGAACCTGCGCGCAAGGCCATTCTGACCGCGCTGGAACGTGGCAAGTCCGTGGTCACCGCGAACAAGGCGCTGATGGCCCAGTCCACCGGCGAACTGGCGCAGGCCGCCGAGCACGCGCGGGTGGACCTCTACTTCGAGGCCGCGGTCGCCGGTGCCATCCCGGTGATCCGCCCGCTGACGCAGTCGCTCGCGGGGGACACCGTGCTGCGGGTGGCCGGAATCGTCAACGGCACCACCAACTACATCCTCTCGGCGATGAACGACACCGGTGCGGACTACGCGTCGGCGCTGGCCGATGCCAGTGCCCTCGGCTACGCCGAGGCCGATCCGACCGCCGACGTGGAGGGTTACGACGCCGCCGCCAAGGCGGCGATTCTGGCGTCGATCGCGTTCCACACCCGGGTGACGGCCGACGACGTCTACCGCGAGGGCATCACCAAGGTCAGCTCCGCCGACTTCGAGTCCGCTCAGGCGCTCGGTTGCACGATCAAGCTGCTGGCCATCTGCGAGCGGATCATCAACGATGAAGGCCAGCAGCGGGTTTCGGCCCGGGTATACCCGGCACTGGTGCCGCTCGAGCACCCGCTGGCAGCGGTCAACGGAGCCTTCAACGCCGTGGTGGTGGAAGCCGAGGCCGCGGGCCGACTGATGTTCTACGGCCAGGGTGCGGGTGGCGCCCCGACGGCGTCGGCGGTGATGGGTGACGTCGTGATGGCCGCCCGCAACCGGGTACACGGAGGCCTCGGGCCCCGCGAGTCGAAGTACGCCCAGCTGCCGATCGCGCCCATCGGCTTCATCCCCACCCGGTACTACGTGAGCATGAACGTCGCCGACCGACCCGGTGTGTTGTCCGCGGTGGCAGCCGAGTTCGGCAAGCGCGAGGTCAGCATCGCCGAGGTGCGCCAGGAGGGCATGGTCGACGAGGGCGGGCAGCGCTGCGGCGCACGGATCGTCGTCGTCACGCACCGGGCCACCGACGCCGCGCAGTCCGAGACCGTGGCCGCTCTGGCCGACCTCGACGTCGTGCAGAGCATCAACAGCGTGCTCCGACTGGAAGGAACCACTGAATGAGTGCACCTCGCACGGCCGTGCACCAGCCGTGGCCCGGCCTGATCGCGGCCTACCGCGACAGGTTGCCGGTGGAGGACAGCTGGGCGCCGATCACCCTGCTCGAGGGCGGCACGCCGCTGATCCACGCCAAGCGGCTCAGCGAGCAGACCGGCTGCACGGTGCACCTGAAGGTCGAAGGTCTCAACCCCACCGGCTCGTTCAAGGACCGCGGCATGACGGTCGCCGTCACCGAGTCCGTGGCACGTGGTCAGCAGGCGGTGTTGTGCGCGTCGACGGGCAACACCTCGGCGTCGGCGGCGGCGTACGCCGCGCGTGCGGGCATCACCTGCGCGGTGCTCATCCCGCAGGGCAAGATCGCCATGGGCAAGCTCGCGCAGGCGGTGATGCACGGCGCCAAGATCATTCAGGTCGACGGAAACTTCGACGACTGCCTGGAACTGGCCCGCAAGCTGACCGCGGACTTTCCGACGATCGCGCTGGTGAACTCCGTCAACCCGTACCGCATCGAGGGGCAGAAGACCGCGGCGTTCGAGATCGTCGACGCGCTGGGCACCGCGCCCGACGTGCACGCCCTGCCGGTCGGCAACGCGGGCAACATCACCGCGTACTGGAAGGGCTACACCGAGTACCACCGCGACGGTCTGACCGATCGGCTGCCGCGGATGCTCGGCACGCAGGCCGCGGGTGCGGCGCCGCTCGTGCTCGGTGAGCCCGTCAAGAACCCCGAGACCATCGCCACGGCGATCCGGATCGGCGCGCCCGCGTCGTGGGCGTCGGCCGTCGCCGCCCAGCAGGAGTCGAACGGCAGGTTCCTTGCTGCCACCGACGACGAGATCCTGGCCGCCTATCACCTGGTTGCGCGCTCCGAAGGGGTGTTCGTCGAGCCGGCATCGGCGGCCAGCGTCGCCGGTCTGCTCAAGTCGGTGGAGGACGGCTGGGTGCCGCGGGGCTCCACCGTGGTGTGCACCGTCACGGGCAACGGACTGAAGGATCCGGACACCGCGCTGAAGGACATGCCGGTCGTCGAGGCCGTTCAGGTCGACCCGGTCGCGGTGGTCGCCAAGCTCGGACTGGCCTAGCGGAGTGGATCGTCGGTGACTCGGATTCTTCCTGCGGGCCTGGCGGCCCATGCAGTGGTGGCGGCGTCGAGCGCGAACCTCGGCCCCGGGTTCGACAGCCTCGGGCTCGCGCTGAGCCTCTACGACGAAATCGAGGTCGAGACAACCGAATCCGGGCTATCCGTCGAGGTCGAGGGGGAGGGTGCGGGGCAGGTTCCGTTGGACTCGTCCCACCTCGTCGTGCAGGCGATCGAACGCGGCCTTGCTGCGGCGGGCGTCGGGGTGGCCGGATTGAAGGTGCGGTGCCGCAACGACATTCCGCATTCCCGCGGACTCGGCTCGTCGGCCGCGGCGGTGGTTGGTGGCATCGCCGTCGCCAACGGTCTTGTCGCTCAATCTGATTCGAATCCGCTGACACTCAGCGAGCTGGTGCAGCTGTCCTCGGAGTTCGAGGGCCACCCGGACAACGCGTCCGCCGCGGTACTGGGTGGCGCGGTGGTGTCGTGGACCGAAGACGACGGTCAGCAGAATCGATACGCGGCCGCATCGCTGCGCCTGCACCCCGACATCCACCTGTTCCCCGCAATCCCGCAGGAGCGGTCGTCGACCGCCGAGACCCGGATCCTGCTCCCCGATCGGGTGAGCCACGTCGACGCACGATTCAATCTGAGCCGCGCCGCGCTGCTCGTGGTGGCTTTGACCGAGCGGCCCGATCTGCTGATGTCGGCGACCGCTGACCGGCTGCATCAACCGCAGCGGGCGGCCGCCATGCCCGCATCCGCGGAATATCTCGCCATCCTGCGTCGTTGTGGTGTTGCGGCGGTGCTTTCTGGGGCGGGACCTGCGGTAATCGCACTCACCACCGAGCCGGAACTGCCGGCCCAGGCTCTCGAGTTCGGCGCCGCCAACGGGTTCTCCGTCAGAGAGATGTCGGTGGGTGAAGGTGTCCGTTGGACGTCCGGTGTACCGATTCGAAGTTGACACGCGTCACATGCGAATCACACGTGTTTCTTGCTTCCCACACCAATGCGGGTTATCCTCGCAATCGTCCAGCAATCGCAGCGTCTGTTTCTGCGCCGACACTAGGACGACCACCAATTCTTCTCGTGAATGACGGTTCGCCGTATCGCGGCGAATCCCGGCGATCACCGTTGCATGGGCGACGGTGGGACCTCGGCACTCGGCGGATTAGCTGAGTGCGACGAACCCTTGCTTGAAGCGAATCAGCAAGGGAAAGAAAGGAAATCCGTGACTGATACGGACCTCTTCACGGCTGGCGGCAACGACATCGAGTTGCCTGACTCCGTGAAACCAGACATCTCCGAGCCGGTTTCGGCGGCTTCCGCCGCCGCCGCTCCCGAACCCACGCAGGAGACCGCTCCGCCGGCGCCGGTCGCCTCTGCTGGTCGCGGTGGCTCATTGACCGGGATGGTGCTTCCTGACCTGCGGGCATTGGCCAACCAGGTGGGCATCAAGGGTGCGTCGGGGATGCGCAAGAGCGAGCTGATCGCGGCCATCCGCGAGCACCGCGGCGAAACCAACGGTCACGCTCCCGAGACTGCGGCCGCAGCGGCCGCGCCGGCTGTCGAGACCCCGCAGGCCGACAACGCCGCGGAAGCGCCCGCCGAGCCGCAGCCCCGTGCGCGCCGCGAACGTCGCAGTTCCTCGCGACAGGCTGCCCCACCGGCCGCGGACGCAGAGCCGAAGGCAGAAGCCCCGACCGAGGCGAAGGCCACCGACGCCAAGGCCGAAGCCCCGATCGAGACGAAGGCCACCGAAGCCAAGGCCGAAGCGAAGGCGGAAGCCAAGGCAGACGTCGAGCCCGAGACGAAGACCGACGAGAACGTCGAGTCGAAGACCGAGGACAAGACCGAGGCGCCACGTCGGACGCCCCCAAGTCGGACGCCCCAAGTCGGGCGAGAAGCGCACCCAGAACGCCCGCCAGGACAACCGGTCCAACGACGGTGGCAACCAGGGTGGCGGCAACCGCTCCAACGACGGTGGCAACCAGGGCAACCGCTCCAACGATGGCGGCAACCAGAGCCGTAGCAACAACAACAACAACTCGAACAACAACGACGACGACGACGATGGTGACGGCCGTCAGGGCCGTCGCGGCCGTCGGTTCCGCGACCGCAGACGGCGCGGCGAGCGCACCGGTGCCGAAGGTGGCGGCGGCGGCGACCGTGACACCGAACTCCGCGAGGACGACGTCGTCCAGCCGGTCGCAGGCATCCTCGACGTGCTCGACAACTACGCGTTCGTCCGTACCTCGGGCTACCTCGCGGGACCGAACGACGTCTACGTGTCGATGAACATGGTCCGCAAGAACGGCCTGCGCCGCGGCGATGCCGTGACCGGTGCGGTCCGGATCGCCCGCGAGGGCGAGGGCAGCGGTGGCGGTGGCAATCAGAACCCGCGGCAGAAGTTCAACCCGCTGGTCCGCCTCGACACCATCAACGGTGGCTCGGTCGAGGACGCCAAGAAGCGTCCCGAGTTCCAGAAGCTCACCCCGCTGTACCCGAACCAGCGGTTGCGCCTGGAGACCACGCCCGACCGGCTGACCACCCGCGTCATCGACCTGATCATGCCGATCGGCAAGGGTCAGCGCGCGCTCATCGTGTCGCCGCCCAAGGCCGGTAAGACGATGATCCTGCAGAGCATCGCCAACGCGATCACCACCAACAACCCCGAGTGCCACCTGATGGTGGTCCTGGTCGACGAGCGGCCCGAAGAAGTGACCGACATGCAGCGCTCGGTGAAGGGTGAGGTCATCGCCTCGACCTTCGACCGTCCGCCGTCGGATCACACCGCGGTCGCGGAGTTGGCGATCGAACGGGCCAAGCGCCTCGTCGAGCAGGGCAGCGACGTCGTCGTGCTGCTCGACTCCATCACCCGGCTGGGCCGCGCGTACAACAACGCGTCGCCTGCATCGGGCCGCATCCTGTCCGGTGGTGTCGACTCGACCGCGCTGTACCCGCCCAAGCGGTTCCTGGGCGCTGCGCGCAACATCGAGTTCGGCGGCTCGCTGACGATCATCGCCACGGCCATGGTCGAGACGGGGTCCACCGGCGACACGGTCATCTTCGAGGAGTTCAAGGGCACCGGCAACGCCGAGCTCAAGCTCGACCGAAAGATCTCCGAGCGGCGCGTGTTCCCGGCCGTCGACGTCAACCCGTCGGGCACCCGCAAGGACGAGCTGCTGCTGTCCCCGGACGAGTTCTCGGTCGTGCACAAGTTGCGCCGGGTGCTGTCGGGTCTGGATTCGCATCAGGCGATCGATCTGCTCATGGCGCAGCTGCGCAAGACGAAGACCAACTACGAATTCCTGGTCCAGGTCTCCAAGACCACGCCAGGCAACATGGACTCGGACTAACCACGAACGGCGACTAACCACGATCGGCGCGAATGCCCCGCACACCTTCGGTGTGGCGGGGTTTTTGCGCTATCCGGCGGGGTCGGCGCGCAACCCAGGCATCACGTAGCGGCGAACCTGCGTCAGCACCGCTTGGTGGTCGGCCGGATCAAGCTGCTGACCGGGCACCGTGGCGAGCGAGATAAGCACGCGCGCAACCCATTCCGACGCCTCGGCGATCTGGACGTCGGGATGGATCTCGCCCGCGTCGCGAGCGGCGATCAGGTACCGCGACCAGAAGTCGGCAAGGTCGGGCACCAGGCCCTGCACACCCGCGCCTGCGCAGGCCGCGAACTCGTCGGGCTCCTCGACGCGCAGTTTCATCAGGAGCGCGCCGGGATCGTCGTAGGCCGTGCGGCCATGTCGGATGCCCGCGGCGATCTGTTCGTCCAGCCCGTCGACCTGCTCGAGCACCGCGTGCGCCTCCGACCAGTACGCATCGTTGAGCCGCACGATGGCCGCGCCGAGCAGCGAGAGCTTGTCCGGGAAGTGGCGGTACAGCCAACCCCGCGACACCCCGGCGACCTCAGCAACCTCGGACACGGTGGTCGAGCGAATGCCCTTGGCGCGGAGACAGACCTCGGCCGCGTCGATCAGCCGATCGCGCACCCTCTTGGTGGCCGTGGTGCCGGTCAACGGCGACTCCTGATCGATTTCGCAGCGGACGGGGCAGAACGGTTGCATTCTGCCAATGGCCAGACGCTACCGTGCGACAGGCCGAAGGTGGTAGACACTTTCCGATAACTGTTCACGCGACCGAACCGGGGTTTCCAACGATGGCGGACACGCTCCAGCAGCTGCTTCGCGAACGGGCCGGGCACGACGGGGTCGCGGTCAAGTACGGCGACCGGTCATGGACGTGGCGCGAACACCTCGCCGAGGCTGCCGCCCAGGCCGCCGCCATCATCGCCGCCGCCGACCCCCAACGGCCGTTGCACGTCGGCGTCCTGATGGGCAACACGCCGGACATGCTCACCGCGCTTGCCGCCGCGGGCCTTGGCGGGTACGTGCTGTGTGGCATCAACACCACCCGCCGGGGCGACGGCCTGACCCGCGACATCACGCGGGTGGACTGCCAGGTCGTCCTGACCGACGCGGAACACCGGCATCTGCTCGACGACTGCGAGCTGCCCGGCGTCACGGTCATCGACGTGTCCACCGGGGACTGGGCGGACCTCATCGCTGCCGCGCCGGCGCTGGTGCCGCACCGCGAGGTCGCGGGCGACGACACGTTCATGATGATCTTCACCTCGGGTACCAGCGGCGAACCCAAGGCGGTCGAGGTGCCGCACGCCATGGTGTTGTTCGCGGGAAGCGCGCTCGTCGAGCGGTACGGGCTCGGCGCCGCCGACGTGTGTTACCTGGCCATGCCGCTGTTCCACTCCAACGCCGTCTATGCGGGCTGGAGCGTGGCGCTCGGCGCCGGTGCCGCGATGGCGCCCGCAGCGTTCTCGGCATCGAGGTTTCTGCCGGACGTCCGGCGCTACGGCGCGACGTACATGAACTACGTGGGCAAGCCGCTGGCCTACATCTTGGCCACCCCCGAGCAGCACGACGACGCGGACAACACGTTGCGCACCGCGTTCGGCAACGAGGCCAACGAGCGGGACATCGACGAGTTCGGCCGCCGGTTCGGCTGCACCGTGTGGGACGGCTTCGGGTCGACCGAGACCGCGGTGATCATCACCAGGCCCGAGGACTGCCCGACCGGCTCGATCGGCAAGGGCTTTCCCGGCGTCGCCATCTATGACCCCGAAACGGTGCAGGAGTGCGAGGTCGCGCGGTTCGACGAGACCGGCGCGGTGGTGAACGCCGAGGCGGCGACCGGCGAACTGGTCAACACCTCCGGCAGTGGCCTGTTCCGTGGGTACTACAACGACCCCGGCGCCACCGACCAGCGCATCCGGCACGGCATGTACTGGTCGGGCGATCTGGCCTACCGCGATGCGGACGGCTGGATCTACCTCGCCGGCCGCACCGCGGACTGGATGCGCGTCGACGGCGAGAACCTCACCACCGCGCCGATCGAGCGCATCCTGCTGCGGTTGCCCCAGCTCAGCCGGGTTGCGGTCTATCCGGTACCCGACGAGTACGTCGGCGATCAGGTGATGGCCGCGGTCGTGCTGCGCGACGACACCGACCTGAGCCCCGAGGCGTTCGCCGAGTTCCTTGCTGCGCAACGCGATCTGTCGCCAAAGGCCTGGCCGAGCCATGTGTGGATCGCCGCCGACCTGCCCAGCACGGCGACCAACAAGATCCTGAAGCGCGAGTTGATCGCCCGTGGCACCGTGCCCGACGGTCGGGTGATGTGGAAGCGGGACGGCCGAACGTTCCACGTGCACGGGGAGCGGGCGGTCACCGGCACGGATCGGTGATCCGGCGCTGCCTCACCAGCGTCGGGCGCATGCCGGCCCACGCCGGCGCCTGCGGAATAGCCGCCGGTCTGCGCGCGTTTAGGAGGTTGGCGGTTGACCTGGCATAATGGACCGCCGACCCTCGGTTCCGGTTCACGCTCGAAGACCATCAGGTCAAGGCTCGGGCGACCCGGCGGCCAAACTATTGAAGAGGATTCACCATGAGATCGGGTATTCACCCCAACTACGTCGAGACCACTGTGGTCTGCGGCTGTGGCAACACCTTCCAGACGCACAGCACCAAGGAGAGCGGCCACATCGTGGTCGAGGTCTGCTCCCAGTGCCACCCCTTCTACACCGGCAAGCAGAAGATTCTCGACAGCGGCGGCCGCGTGGCCCGCTTCGAGAAGCGGTACGGCAAGCGCAAGTCCGGCGAGAAGGCAAACGCCGAGAACTAGCTACGTCACCGGCGCCCGCTCTGTCGCCGGCGTTGACGCTCTCGTTTCGAGCGCTCATCGCCAGTGCCAGGGTCGGGCGCCGTTTCGCGTTCGGGGAAGCGTTCGGGGAAGGAGGATGTCGTGAGCGATAAAACACCTGCGATTGACGGGTTGTTGGCCGAACACGCCGACCTCGAACTTCAGTTGGCGGATCCGAAACTGCACGCCGATGCGGGAGCCGCCCGCAAGGTGGGCCGCCGGTTCGCGCAGATCGCACCCATCGTGGGGACCTATCGCAAGCTCGAGGCCGCTCGTGGCGACCTGGAGGCCGCACGGGAGCTTGGCGAGGACGACGAGTCGTTCGCCGCCGAGATACCCGGGCTCGAGGCGAGCGTGGACGCACTCAGCACGCAACTCGCCGACCTGCTGGCGCCGCGCGATCCGCACGACGCCGACGACGTCGTCCTCGAGGTCAAGTCCGGCGAGGGCGGCGAGGAATCGGCGCTGTTCGCCGCGGACCTGGCCCGGATGTACATCCGCTACGCCGAACGGCACGGCTGGACGGTCACCGTGCTCGACGAGACCTTCTCCGATCTCGGCGGCTACAAGGACGCCACGCTGACGGTCGCCAGCAAGGGTGACTCCGCCGACGGCGTGTGGTCCCGGCTGAAGTTCGAGGGCGGCGTGCACCGCGTCCAGCGGGTGCCCGTCACGGAATCGCAGGGTCGCGTACACACCTCGGCCGCCGGCGTGCTCGTCTATCCCGAACCCGAGGACGTGGCAGCGGTTCAGATCGACGAGTCCGACCTGCGCATCGACGTGTACCGGTCGTCGGGCAAGGGCGGGCAGGGCGTCAACACCACCGACTCGGCGGTGCGCATCACGCACCTGCCCACCGGCATCGTCGTCACATGCCAGAACGAGCGGTCCCAGCTGCAGAACAAGGCGCGCGCGATGGTGGTTCTCGCCGCCCGACTGCAGGCGCTCGCGGAGGAGCAGGCCCAGGCCGACGCGTCGGCCGACCGGGCGAGCCAGATCCGCACCGTCGACCGCAGCGAGCGCATCCGGACCTACAACTTCCCGGAGAACCGCATCGCCGACCATCGGATCGGCTTCAAGGCCCACAACCTCGACCAGGTCCTCGACGGTGACCTCGATCCGCTCTTCGACGCGCTGGCCGCCGCCGACAAAGAGGCGAGGCTGCAACAGGCATGACCGCAGGGCGACTCTCGGGCCAGGGGAGCCGGACTGCCCAGGATCGGCTGCGGCGCGCCATCGACGACGCCGTCGGCACGCTCGCCGCGGCAGGAATCGACACCCCGCGCGTGGACGCCGAGCTGCTCGCCGCGCACACCGCAGGCGTCGACCGCGGCCGGCTGAGGTTCCACGAGCCCGACGAGCCGTTCTTCGGTCGGTACCACGACGTGATCGACGCCCGCGCCCGCCGGATCCCGCTGCAGCACCTGACGTCCACGGCGGCCTTCGGGCCCGTGCTGCTGGCCGTCGGTCCCGGCGTCTTCATCCCGCGGCCAGAGACCGAGTCGATGTTGGAATGGGCTCTCGCGCAACAGCTTCCGCAACGAGGGGCGGGGCAAGCGGATCGACCGCTGATCGTCGATCTGTGCACGGGGTCGGGTGCGCTGGCGGTGGCGCTGGCCGCAGCGAATCCCGCGGCCCGGATCGTCGCGGTCGACGACTCCGCCGACGCGCTGGCGTACGCGCGACGCAACTGCGCGGCGACCGCCGTCGAACTGATCGAAGCCGACGTCACCGCACCCGATCTGTTGGCCGACTACGACGGCGCGGTCGACCTGATCGTCGCGAACCCGCCCTACATTCCCGATGGTGCGCAGCTGGAACCGGAAGTGGCCCAACATGATCCGTCCCACGCACTGTTCGGCGGCCCGGACGGCATGCGGGTGATCGGACCGATCATCGAGCTGGCGGCCCGGTTGCTGCGGCCCAGCGGTCGCGTCGCCGTCGAACACGATGACACCACCGCCGAGGCCACCGCCGCACTGTTCGTCGACGCAGGCGTGTTCACCGACGTGGTGTCGCGGCGCGATCTCGCCGGCCGACCCCGGTTCGTCACCGCGATGCGCGCCGGATGAGAGGCTAGAACCATGACTGGCAAGCGAGAAGCGGAGCGGGATCGCGCATGACGGAGATCTTCGACTGTTCCGACCCCGGCCAGCGTCAGGCGGGTATCGCCTCGGCCATCAGCGCCCTCAAGGGCGGCCGGCTGGTCGTCTTGCCGACCGACACCGTGTACGGCATCGGCGCCGACGCCTTCGACGGCACGGCCGTCGCCGCGCTACTCGCGGCCAAGGGCCGCGGCCGCGACATGCCCGTCCCGGTGCTCGTCGGCTCCTGGCACACCATCGACGGCCTGGTGTACTCGGTACCGGACACCGCACGGGACCTGATCGAGGCGTTCTGGCCGGGCGCACTGAGCCTGGTCGTGCGCCAGGCGCCTTCGCTGCAGTGGGATCTCGGCGACGCGCACGGGACGGTCATGCTGCGCATGCCACTGCACCCCATCGCGATCGAGCTTCTGCGCGAAGTGGGCCCGATGGCGGTGTCGAGCGCCAACATCTCCGGCAGGGCCGCGGCCGTCACCGCGGCCGACGCCCACGAGCAACTCGGCGACCTGGTCGAGGTGTACCTCGAGGGAGGCCCCTCGGCGCAGCAGGCCGCGTCCACGATCGTCGACCTCACCGACACCCAGCCCCGGGTGCTGCGGGAGGGGCCCGTCACCGCGGCCGCGATCGCCGACGTGCTCGGCATCGAGGCCGAGACACTCCAGGCGTGACCGCTCAGGTCCGCGCACGCACTCCGAGGCTGTGAAAGACGTACTCCGGGGAGACCCGAAAGGCCAGTGAGTGCGCGGGCAACTCGGTGAGCGCCGCACGCCCCGGCAAACCGGGCCGCCGCTGCGGGCATTGACAGCTTCGTGCGTCTCAGGTCGGTCAAGTACGGTTCACCGCGTGGTGAGCGGAGCAGTGGTGGCGGCGGGCACGCTCGCCCTTTCCGATCGCGGCGCGGGCGTCCCGCTGCGCGAGCTCGCCCTCGTCGGCCTGACCGCCGCGATCATCACCTACTTCGCCACCGGCTGGGTGCGGGTTCTCGCCACCCGCCTCGGCGCCGTCGCCTATCCGCGCGACCGTGATGTGCACACCAAGCCGACGCCGCGGATGGGCGGCCTGGCCATGTACATCGGCGTGGTGGCCGCGGTCCTGCTGGCATCCCAGTTGCCCGCGCTGACGCGCGGTTTCGTGTATTCGTCTGGCATGCCTGCCGTCGTGGTGGCCGGCGGCCTGATCATGGCGATCGGCCTCATCGACGACCGGTGGGGGCTGGACGCGCTGACCAAGTTCGCCGGTCAGATCACCGCGGCGAGCGTGCTGGTCACCATGGGCGTGGCATGGAGCGTGCTCTACATCCCCATCGGCGGCGTCGGCACCATCGTGCTCGACCAGGTCACGTCGATCCTGCTGACGCTCGCGCTGACGGTGTCGATCGTCAACGCGATGAACTTCGTCGACGGCCTGGACGGTCTGGCCGCAGGCCTCGGCCTCATCACCGCGGCGGCGATCTGCATCTTCTCCATCGGGCTGCTTCGCGATCACGGTGGCGACGTGCTGTTCTACCCGCCCGCCGTGATCTCGGTGGTACTCGCCGGGGCGTGCCTGGGTTTCCTGCCGCACAACTTCCATCGCGCCCACATCTTCATGGGCGACTCCGGGTCCATGCTGATCGGCCTGATGCTCGCCGCGGCGTCGACCACGGCGGCGGGCCCCATCTCGCAGAACGCGTACGGCGCGCGTGACGTGTTCGCGCTGTTGTCGCCATTCCTTCTGGTCGTCGCGGTGATGTTCGTGCCCGCGCTCGACATGTTGCTGGCGATCGTGCGCCGCACCCGCGCCGGGCGCAGTCCGTTCAGCCCGGACAAGATGCATCTGCATCACCGACTGCTCCAGATCGGCCACTCGCACCGACGCGTGGTGCTGCTGATCTACATGTGGGTCGGCATCGTCGCGCTGGGTGCGGCGAGCACCATCTTCTTCGACCCGCGGTACACCGGCGTGGTCATGCTGGCGGCGATTCTGGTAGCCGTCGTCATCACCCTCATCCCGCTGTTGCGAAGGCGCGAAGACGTGCCGGACGGCGTGTACGACAAAAAGTAGTAGAACCCGGTTTAGGCCCGCTCACCATGTGGTACGGTGCTGGCAGAACCCGAAAAACCTCACGGGTTGCCGGCCCCGGCCCATCGGTTTCACCATCCGATCGGCGCCGATAAACGACCGACAAAGGGAGCTACCCCTTGGGTGATTCCAGCGCGCCCGTCGCCCTTCGCTACGCTCGTCGGGCACGCACCGGATCAATGGGGATGGCTCTCGTGAAAGCGGGATTGAGGTGACGCAGTGACAACGCCAGCGCAGGACGCGCCGTTGGTGTTTCCATCCGTGGCTTTTCGGCCACTTCGCCTGTTCGCCATCTGTGTGGCGCTGACCGGACTGGCCGTCTTGGCCGCCGGTTACACGGGCCATCTTCTCTTGGGAGTGTTCTTCGGCGTCGGCCTTGGACTGGGTTTGCTCAATGCACTCCTGGTTCGGCGTGCCGTCGATTCGATCACCGCCGAGGACCATCCACTCAAGAAGAAGATGGCCCTTAACTCGGCAACGCGGTTGTTGGTCATCACCGCGGTCGCACTTGCGGTCGCGATCGTCTTCAAGGCCCACGGCGGCATCGCGGTGTTCTTCGGGCTCGCGATCTTCCAGGCGCTGCTCGTGCTGAGCACCAGCCTGCCCGTGCTGAAGAAGATCCGCACCGAGGGACTCGACGTCATCGACACGGAATCGAAGGATTGAGCTGACAGCAATGACTGAGACGGTTCTCGCCGAAGCGGCGATCCACGTTGGGGTCCACGAGTACGTGTTCCAGTTCCTGGGCATGACGTTCAACGGTGACACCATCATCTCCACGTCGATTGCGGCCATCATCGTCATCGCGCTGGCGTTCTTCCTGAAGGCCAAGGTCACCTCGACGGGCGTGCCCGGCGGAGTGCAACTGTTCTTCGAGGCCATCACGATCCAGATGCGCCAGCAGATCGAGGGCGCCATCGGCATGAAGATCGCGCCATTCGTGCTGCCGCTGGCGGTCACCATCTTCGTGTTCATCCTGGTGTCCAACTGGCTGTCGGTTCTGCCGGTTCAGTACGGCGGCGCCGACGGTGCCGCGGGTGAACTGATCAAGGCCCCGGCGTCGGACATCAACTACGTGCTGGCGCTCGCCGCGTTCGTGTTCATCTGCTACCACGCCGCGGGCATCTGGCGCCGTGGCGCGTGGGGCCACACCAAGAAGGTCGTCAAGGGACACGTCACGCTTCTCGCGCCGATCAACATCGTCGAGGAGATCGCCAAGCCGATCTCGCTGTCGCTGCGACTCTTCGGCAACATCTTCGCCGGTGGCATCCTCGTCGCGCTGATCGCGATGTTCCCCTGGTACATCCAGTGGGCACCCAACGCCATCTGGAAGACGTTCGACCTCTTCGTCGGGCTGATCCAGGCGTTCATCTTCGCGCTGCTGACGATCCTGTACTTCAGCCAGTCGATGGAACTGGACCACGACGACCACGACACCAAAGCGGAAGCGCACTGACATGGTGCAGAAAACAAGCCTGAACTGACCCGTAAGACCAGCAGTCCTGGTGGCACCGCCACCAGCTATCAAGGAGGAAAAAGGAATGGATGCAAACGCCCTCATCACGGCGGGCGCGCTGATCGGCGGCGGCCTGATCATGGGTGGTGGTGCGATCGGCGCGGGTATCGGTGACGGCATCGCCGGCAACGCACTGATCTCCGGCATCGCCCGGCAGCCAGAGGCGCAGGGCCGCCTGTTCACGCCGTTCTTCATCACCGTCGGTCTGGTGGAGGCTGCGTACTTCATCAACCTGGCGTTCATGGCGCTGTTCGTCTTCGCCACGCCGGGCGCGCAGTAGTCCGTCGGCATGGATGAACTGCGCGCGACGATCCTGGCGGCCAGCCAGGCGGCGGAAGAAGAGGGCGGCGGGGGCAGCAACTTCCTGATCCCCAACGGCACCTTCTTCGCCGTTCTGATCATCTTCTTGATCGTGCTGGGCGTGATCACGAAATGGGTTGTGCCACCGATCAGCAAGGTCCTGGCCGAGCGGGAGGCCATGCTGGCCAAGACCGCTGCGGACAACCGCAAGTCGGCCGACCAGGTCGCGGCCGCCCAGGCCGACTACGACGAGGCGATGTCCGGTGCCCGTACCGAGGCCTCCTCGATCCGCGACGAGGCTCGCTCCGCGGGCCGTCAGGTGATCGACGAGAAGCGGGCCGAGGCGAGCGGCGAGGTGGCCGAGACCGTGCGCGCGGCGGATGAGCAGCTGTCCGAACAGGGTTCGGCGGTACAGGCCGAACTGGATTCGTCGGTGGACGGACTGTCGGCCAAGTTGGCCAGGCCGCATCCTCGGCGTCGACGTGAATTCGGGACGGAGCAAGTAGATGTGGACCTTCATCGGGCAGTTGATCGGATTCGCGGTCATCGCGTTCATCCTGTGGCGCTACGTCGTGCCGCCGGTGCGGACTCTGATGCAGAAGCAGCAGGACGCGGTCCGCACCGCACTGGCCGAGAGCGCCGAGGCCGCAAAGAAGCTCGAGGACGCCGACGCCGAGCACGCCAAGGCGCTGGAGAACGCCAAGGCGGAATCGAGCAAGGTCACCGACGAGGCCAAGCACGACTCGGAGCGGATCGCCGCCCAACTGACCGAGCAGGCCGCCGCCGACGCGGAGCGGATCAAGGCCCAAGGCGCCCAGCAGGTTCAGTTGCTGCGCCAGCAGCGCATCCGGCAGCTGCGGCAGGGTCTCGGCGACGAGGCCGTGCAGAAGGCCGCCGAACTGGTGCGTGGTCACGTGGCTGATCCGGCTGCGCAGGCGTCGACGGTCGACCGCTTCCTGGACGAACTCGATCAGATGGCGCCGTCCGAGGCCATGATCGAGACCGGTGCGACGGCACGGCTGCGGGCTGCCAGTCGCGATGCGCTTGCCGCCGTCGTCGCCGAATTCGACAGCGTGACCGGCGATCTCAACGCTGACGCACTCGGCACCCTGGCCGAGGAGCTGGCCTCGGTGGCCAAGCTGCTGCTCACCGAGCCCGCGCTGGCCAAGCACCTGGCCGAGCCGACAGACGAGTCCGGCTCCGAAGGTCCGCCTGGTGGACTCCCTGCTGTCCGGCAAGGTCGGCGACACCACACTCGGCATCCTGCGCACCGCCGTGTCGCAGCGGTGGTCGACGGAGTCCAATCTCGTCGACGGCATCGAGCACACGGCCCGGCTCGCGCTGCTGAAGCGTGCCGAGGTCGCACACCAGGTCGACGAGGTGGAGGATCAGCTCTTCCGGTTCGGTCGAGTCCTCGACGCCGAACCGCGGTTGGCTGCACTGCTCGGCGACGACAACACACCCGCCGAGGGTCGAATCGCGTTGCTGAACAAGGTCCTCGACGGTTCGGGGGTCAGCGGTACCGCGGCGGCGCTGCTGTCGCAGACCGTCGAACTGCTGCGCGGCGAGCGTGCCGACGAGGCCGTCATCGACCTCGCCGAGCTCGCCGTGTCCCGCCGCGGCGAGGTGGTCGCGCACGTCACCGCCGCCGCGGAACTGTCCGACTGCCCAGCGTGACCGGCTCACCGAGGTGCTGACCCGCATCTACGGTCACCCGGTGTCCGTGCAGCTCCACGTCGATCCCGAACTCCTCGGCGGCCTCTCGATCGCCGTCGGTGACGAGGTGATCGATGGTTCCATCGCATCCCGGCTGGCCGCCGCACAGACCCAGCTGCCGGACTGACCCCAACGCTCACCACCCAAAGATCAAGGTAGGAAGACGAAAACATGGCAGAGTTGACAATCTCCGCTGCTGATATCGAAGGCGCCATCGAGGACTACGTATCCTCGTTCACCGCCGATACCGAGCGTGAAGAGATCGGCACCGTCATCGACGCCGGTGACGGCATCGCCCACGTCGAGGGGCTGCCCTCCGTCATGACGCAGGAGCTCCTCGAGTTCCCCGGCGGCGTGCTCGGCGTGGCGCTGAACCTCGACGAGCACAGCATCGGCGCCGTCATCCTCGGCGACTTCGAGAAGATCGAAGAGGGCCAACAGGTCAAGCGCACCGGCGAGGTGCTGTCGGTTCCCGTCGGCGACGCCTTCCTCGGCCGCGTCGTCAACCCGCTCGGGCAGCCGATCGACGGCCAGGGCGACGTCGAATACCGACACGCGGCGCGCACTGGAACTCCAGGCGCCGTCGGTGGTCGAGCGTCAGGGTGTCAGCGAGCCGCTGCAGACCGGCATCAAGGCCATCGACTCGCAGACCCCGATCGGCCGCGGCCAGCGCCAGCTGATCATCGGCGACCGCAAGACCGGCAAGACCGCGGTCTGCGTCGACACGATCCTCAACCAGCGGGAGAACTGGGAGACCGGCGATCCCAAGCAGCAGGTGCGCTGCGTGTACGTCGCGATCGGCCAGAAGGGCACCACCATCGCGAGCGTCAAGCGCGCTCTCGAAGAGGGCGGCGCGATGGAGTACACCACCATCGTCGCGGCACCGGCGTCGGATCCCGCCGGCTTCAAATGGCTTGCGCCCTACACGGGTTCGGCCATCGGCCAGCACTGGATGTACGACGGCAAGCACGTCCTGATCGTCTTCGACGACCTCTCCAAGCAGGCCGACGCCTACCGCGCGATCTCGCTGCTGCTGCGCCGCCCGCCGGGCCGCGAGGCGTTCCCCGGCGACGTGTTCTACCTGCACTCCCGGCTGCTGGAGCGCTGCGCCAAGCTGTCCGACGAGCTCGGCGGCGGTTCGATGACGGGCTTGCCGATCATCGAGACCAAGGCCAACGACATCTCGGCGTTCATCCCGACCAACGTCATCTCGATCACCGACGGCCAGTGCTTCCTGGAGTCCGACCTGTTCAACCAGGGCGTGCGACCGGCCATCAACGTCGGTGTGTCGGTGTCCCGCGTCGGTGGCGCCGCCCAGATCAAGGCGATGAAAGAGGTCGCGGGCTCGCTGCGCCTGGACCTGTCGCAGTACCGCGAGCTGGAGGCCTTCGCGGCGTTCGCCTCCGACCTGGACCCGACGTCCAAGGCTCAGCTGGAGCGCGGTGCCCGCCTGGTCGAGCTGCTCAAGCAGCCGCAGTACAGCCCGATGTCCGTCGAGGACCAGGTCGTCGCGATCTTCCTCGGCACCAAGGGCCATCTGGATTCCGTTCCCGTGGAAGACGTTCAGCGGTTCGAGACCGAGTTCCTCGAGCACGTGAAGGCCTCGCACGACGACATCCTCAAGGACATCCGGGAGACCAAGAAGCTCCCCGAGGAGGCCGAGGAGAAGCTGGTCGAGGTCGTCAACGACTTCAAGAAGGGCTTCGCGGCCACCGACGGCAGCTCGGTCGTGGTCAAGGAGGCCGAGACCGAGGCGATGGACCCGGACGACGTCGAGAAGGAATCGGTCAAGGTCCGCAAGCCGGCGCCGAAGAAGAACTAGGTAACCGATGGCAGCCACACTGCGCGAGTTACGCGGACGCATCCGCTCCGCCGGGTCGATCAAGAAGATCACCAAGGCCCAGGAGCTGATCGCGACGTCGCGGATCGCCAAGGCGCAGGCCCGAGTCGAGGCGGCTCGGCCCTACGCCACCGAGATCACCAACATGCTCACCGAGCTCGCCGGAGCCAGCGCACTGGATCATCCGCTGCTGGTCGAGCGCGAGATCGCCGAAGCGGGCCGGTGTTCTGGTGGTGTCGTCCGACCGCGGGCTGTGTGGCGCCTACAACGCCAACGTGCTGCGGCGGTCCGAGGAGCTCTTCTCGCTGCTGCGCGAAGAGGGCAAGAAGCCGGTGCTGTACACCGTGGGCCGAAAGGCGCTGGGGTACTACAGCTTCCGCGGCCGCGACGTGACCGAGTCGTGGACCGGGTTCTCCGAGCGGCCCGACCTACGAGAACGCGCAGGAGATCGCGGACGACCCTCGTCGACGGCCTTCATGGCCGGCGCCGACGACGAGGGTGACGATCCGGGAGAGGACGGCATCCTCGGTGTCGACGAACTGCACATCGTGTTCACCGAGTTCAAGTCGATGCTGTCGCAGACCGCCGAGGCCCGGCGGATCGCACCGATGGTGGTCGAGTACGTCGGCGAGCCGGAAGAAGGCCCGCACACGCTGTTCTCGTTCGAGCCCGACCCCGAGACGCTGTTCGACGCGCTGCTGCCGCGCTACGTCGCGACCCGCGTGTACTCGGCGCTGCTCGAGGCGGCGGCGTCCGAGATCGGCGTCGCGCCGCCGGGCGATGAAGTCGGCCACCGACAACGCCGACGACCTGATCAAGGCGCTCACGCTGGAGGCCAACCGCGAACGCCAGGCCCAGATCACCCAGGAAATCAGCGAGATCGTCGGTGGCGCAAACGCGCTCGCCGACGCCAAGTAAGCCCCGTAGGAAGCGAAGAAGAGAAATGACTGCCACCGCAGAAGATTCCAAGACCGCAGGTCGCGTGGTGCGCATCACCGGCCCGGTCGTCGACGTCGAGTTCCCGCGGGGTTCCGTGCCCGAGTTGTTCAACGCGCTGCACGCCGAGATCACCTACGAGGAGATGGCCAAGACGCTGACCCTGGAGGTCGCGCAGCACCTCGGTGACAACCTGGTGCGCACCATCTCCATGCAGCCGACCGACGGCCTGGTCCGTGGCGTCGAGGTCACCGACACCGGCGCCTCGATCTCGGTGCCCGTCGGCGACGGCGTCAAGGGCCACGTGTTCAACGCGCTCGGCGACTGCCTCGACGAGCCCGGCTACGGCGAGGACTTCGACCGGTGGTCGATCCACCGCAAGCCGCCGCCATTCGCCGAGCTCGAGCCCCGCACCGAGATGCTGGAGACCGGCCTCAAGGTCGTCGACCTGCTCACCCCGTACGTGCGCGGCGGCAAGATCGCCCTGTTCGGCGGCGCCGGCGTGGGCAAGACGGTGCTCATCCAGGAGATGATCAACCGCATCGCCCGCAACTTCGGTGGCACCTCGGTGTTCGCCGGCGTGGGGGAGCGCACCCGTGAGGGCAACGACCTCTGGGTCGAGCTCGCCGACGCCAACGTGCTCAAGGACACCGCGCTGGTGTTCGGTCAGATGGACGAGCCGCCCGGCACCCGTATGCGCGTCGCGCTGTCGGCGCTGACCATGGCGGAGTACTTCCGCGACGAGCAGAACCAGGACGTGCTGCTGTTCATCGACAACATCTTCCGGTTCACCCAGGCCGGCTCCGAGGTCTCGACGCTGCTCGGCCGCATGCCGTCGGCGGTGGGCTACCAGCCGACGCTGGCCGACGAGATGGGCGAGCTGCAGGAGCGCATCACCTCGACCCGCGGTCACTCGATCACCTCGATGCAGGCCGTGTACGTGCCCGCCGACGACTACACCGACCCGGCGCCGGCGACCACGTTCGCGCACCTCGACGCCACCACCGAGCTCTCCCGTGCGGTGTTCTCCAAGGGCATCTTCCCGGCGGTGGACCCGCTGGCGTCGAGCTCGACGATCCTGCACCCGAGCGTGGTCGGCGACGAGCACTACCGCGTCGCGCAGGAGGTCATCCGAATCCTGCAGCGCTACAAGGACCTTCAGGACATCATCGCCATCCTCGGTATCGACGAACTGTCCGAGGAGGACAAGCAGCTGGTCTACCGGGCACGTCGCATCGAGCGCTTCCTGAGCCAGAACATGATGGCGGCCGAGCAGTTCACCGGTCAGCCCGGTTCGACGGTGCCGCTGAAGGAGACCATCGAGGCGTTCGACAAGCTGACCAAGGGTGACTTCGACCATCTGCCCGAGCAGGCGTTCTTCCTGATCGGTGGTCTGGACGACCTGGCGAAGAAGGCCGAGAGCCTCGGCGCCAAGCTGTGATGGCGGACTGAGCGCTGACGGGCGAGAAGGTGGTGTGCGATGGCTGAACTGGACGTCGAGATCGTCGCCGTCGAGCGCGAACTCTGGTCGGGAGAGGCCACGTTCGTGTTCACCCGCACCACTGCCGGTGAGATCGGCATCCTGCCGCATCACATCCCGTTGGTGGCGCAGCTGGTCGACGACGCGATGGTGCGGGTCGAGCGCGAGGGTGAGGACGACCTGCGCATCGCCGTCGACGGCGGCTTCCTGTCGGTGACCGAGGAAGCGGTGCGAATCCTGGTGGAGAACGCCGAGTTCGAGTCGGAGATCAACGCCGACGCCGCCAAGCAGGACTCCGAGTCCGATGATGAGCGGACTGCGGCATGGGGCCGGGCGCGGCTGCGCGCCCTAGGCCAGATCGACTGAGCGCCGATGAGCGCGTCCATGATGATCATGGTCGCGCTGGTCGGTGTGCTCCTGCTCGTCGTCCTCGCACTGTGCTACCGGCTGTGGAAGCTGCGTCAGGTCGGCGGCACCGCCGCCATCCTGCGCGACGTGCCCGCTGTCGGCGGCCACGGCTGGCGTCACGGCGTAATGCGTTACCGCGGTGGGGAAGCGGGCTTCTATCGGCTGTCGAGCCTGCGCTGGTGGCCGGATCGCCGGCTGTGCCGCCGAGGCCTGGAGAGTCGTGTCGCGACGCGCGCCGCGTGGCGACGAGTTCGACATCATGACCGACGAGATCGTGGTGCTCGAACTGCGCGACACCAGTCCGGAACGCCGGCGCGGCTACGAGATCGCCCTGGACCGTGGTGCGTTGACGGCGTTCACGTCGTGGGTGGAGTCGCGGCCGTCGCCGCGGGCGCGCCGACGGTCCGTAAGCGCCTACGCGCCGATGGTCTTCGCGCAAGCGCTCATCCGCGCCATGGTCTTCGCGCAAGCGCTCATCCGCCGGGTTTCCACAGCACGTCGCCGTCCGGGTTCGCCACCCGCGACAGAATGAACAGCAGGTCCGACAGCCGGTTCAGATACTTCGCAGGCAGCACGCTGATGGAATCGCCGTGCTGCTTCGATGGCGCGCCACGCCGAGCGTTCCGCACGCCGCGACACCGTCCGCGCCACGTGCAGCAGCGCCGACAGCGGTGTGCCGCCGGGCAGCACGAACGAATTCAGTGCGGGCAGCGGCTCGTTGAACTCGTCGCACCACGACTCCAGCCGGTCGATGTAGTCCTGGGTGATTCGCAGCGGCGGATGCTCCGGGTTCTCGACCACCGGTGTGGACAGGTCAGCCCCCGCGTCGAAGAGGTCGTTCTGGATCTGCCGCAGCACCTTGAGAATGTGCTCATCGGGCTTTCCCAGTGCCACCGCGACGCCGATGGCGGCGTTGGTCTCGTCACAGTCGGCGTACGCCGCGAGCCGTGCGTCGTTCTTCGACACCCTGCTGAAGTCGCTCAGTCCGGTGGTCCCGTCGTCACCGGTACGGGTGTAGATGCGGGTCAGGTGGACTGCCATGGTCAAACCGTACCCGGGACACCCGCTCGCGAGACTGACACTGACCCCTGTGCTGTTTACACTGACCGGCGTGAGCGAGCGATTCGTGGTGACCGGCGGCACCCGGTTATCAGGCGAAGTTGCCGTCGGGGGAGCCAAGAACAGTGTGCTGAAGCTGATGGCGGCGACGCTCTTGGCCGAGGGCACCAGCACCATCACCAACTGCCCGGACATCCTCGACGTCCCGCTGATGGCGGAGGTGCTGCGCGGACTGGGCGCCAACGTCGAACTCGACGGCGCGACGGTGCGGATCACCTCGCCCGACGAACCCAAGTACGACGCCGACTTCGCCGCGGTGCGTCAGTTCCGCGCGTCGGTGTGCGTGCTGGGGCCGCTGGTCGGCCGCTGCAAGAAGGCCAAGGTCGCGCTGCCGGGCGGCGACGCGATCGGATCGCGTCCGCTGGACATGCACCAGGCCGGCCTGCGACAGCTCGGCGCGCGCTGCAACATCGAGCACGGCTGCGTGGTCGCCGAGGCAGATCACCTGCGCGGTGCCGAGATTCAGCTCGAGTTCCCGTCGGTCGGTGCCACGGAGAACATCCTGATGGCCGCGGTGCTCGCCGAGGGCGTCACGACCATCCACAACGCCGCACGCGAACCCGACGTCGTCGACCTGTGCGAGATGCTCAACCAGATGGGCGCCCAGATCGAGGGCGCCGGGATCGTCGACGATGACGATCACCGGCGTCGATCGGCTGCATCCGACGGAGCATCGGGTGATCGGCGACCGGATCGTTGCCGCCACGTGGGGCATCGCCGCGGCGATGACGCGGGGCGACATCTCGGTGACGGGCGTCGACCCGCAGCACCTGCAGTTGGTGCTGCACAAGCTGCACGACGCGGGCGCCACCGTCACGCAGAACGACGACGGGTTCCGCATCGTCCAGTACGAGCGGCCCAAGGCGGTCAACGTCGCGACCCTGCCGTTCCCCGGCTTCCCGACCGACCTGCAGCCGATGGCGATCGGCCTGGCCTGCATCGCCGACGGCACGTCGATGATCACCGAGAACGTCTTCGAGGCGCGGTTCCGCTTCGTCGAGGAGATGATCCGGCTCGGCGCCGACGCGCGGACCGACGGCCATCACGCGGTCGTGCGCGGCATGCCGCAGCTGTCCAGCGCACCGGTGTGGTCGTCGGACATCCGTGCAGGTGCGGGGCTGGTGCTGGCCGGTCTGGTCGCCGACGGCGACACCGAGGTTCACGACGTGTTCCACATCGATCGCGGCTATCCGCTGTTCGTCGAGAACCTGGCGAGTTTGGGCGCGGAGATCGAGAGGGTAGTGTCTTCCTAGTACCCACGGCCCCAGCCGGAAGGCTGGAGGACGGGGTTTGACGACTCCCCCTGGATGGAGTACAGTGGTGGGGTTGCCTGAACCGGAGAAGTTTCCGGTGAAATCACGGGTGTGTTGTTTGAGAACTCAATAGTGTGTTTGGTGGTTTTTGTTTGTTGTTTTGTTTTTGCCATGCTCTGGCGTCCCGTGTTGGGGTGTGGTTGTTGTTTTTTGATGCCAGTTTGTTTGGTGTCTTTTTGTTGGGATTCAGATTTTTCTGATTCGAATTGCTGCCTCGGTGTTTTTGGCTGGGGGTTTTTGTTTGGAGAGTTTGATTCTGGCTCAGGACGAACGCTGGCGGCGTGCTTAACACATGCAAGTCGAACGGAAAGGCCCTTCGGGGTACACGAGTGGCGAACGGGTGAGTAACACGTGGGTGATCTGCCCTGCACTTTGGGATAAGCCTGGGAAACTGGGTCTAATACCGAATATGACCATGGCATGCATGTGCTGTGGTGGAAAGCTTTTGCGGTGTGGGATGGGCCCGCGGCCTATCAGCTTGTTGGTGGGGTGATGGCCTACCAAGGCGACGACGGGTAGCCGGCCTGAGAGGGTGTCCGGCCACACTGGGACTGAGATACGGCCCAGACTCCTACGGGAGGCAGCAGTGGGGAATATTGCACAATGGGCGCAAGCCTGATGCAGCGACGCCGCGTGGGGGATGACGGCCTTCGGGTTGTAAACCTCTTTCAGCACAGACGAAGCGCAAGTGACGGTATGTGCAGAAGAAGCACCGGCCAACTACGTGCCAGCAGCCGCGGTAATACGTAGGGTGCGAGCGTTGTCCGGAATTACTGGGCGTAAAGAGCTCGTAGGTGGTTTGTCGCGTTGTTCGTGAAAACTCACAGCTTAACTGTGGGCGTGCGGGCGATACGGGCAGACTGGAGTACTGCAGGGGAGACTGGAATTCCTGGTGTAGCGGTGGAATGCGCAGATATCAGGAGGAACACCGGTGGCGAAGGCGGGTCTCTGGGCAGTAACTGACGCTGAGGAGCGAAAGCGTGGGGAGCGAACAGGATTAGATACCCTGGTAGTCCACGCCGTAAACGGTGGGTACTAGGTGTGGGTTTCCTTCCTTGGGATCCGTGCCGTAGCTAACGCATTAAGTACCCCGCCTGGGGAGTACGGCCGCAAGGCTAAAACTCAAAGAAATTGACGGGGGCCCGCACAAGCGGCGGAGCATGTGGATTAATTCGATGCAACGCGAAGAACCTTACCTGGGTTTGACATGCACAGGACGCTGGTAGAGATATCGGTTCCCTTGTGGCCTGTGTGCAGGTGGTGCATGGCTGTCGTCAGCTCGTGTCGTGAGATGTTGGGTTAAGTCCCGCAACGAGCGCAACCCTTGTCTCATGTTGCCAGCGCGTAATGGCGGGGACTCGTGAGAGACTGCCGGGGTCAACTCGGAGGAAGGTGGGGATGACGTCAAGTCATCATGCCCCTTATGTCCAGGGCTTCACACATGCTACAATGGCCGGTACAAAGGGCTGCGATGCCGTGAGGTGGAGCGAATCCTTTCAAAGCCGGTCTCAGTTCGGATCGGGGTCTGCAACTCGACCCCGTGAAGTCGGAGTCGCTAGTAATCGCAGATCAGCAACGCTGCGGTGAATACGTTCCCGGGCCTTGTACACACCGCCCGTCACGTCATGAAAGTCGGTAACACCCGAAGCCGGTGGCCTAACCCCTCGTGGGAGGGAGCCGTCGAAGGTGGGATCGGCGATTGGGACGAAGTCGTAACAAGGTAGCCGTACCGGAAGGTGCGGCTGGATCACCTCCTTTCTAAGGAGCACCACGAGATTCAGGCCCGCCCACGTCCGTGGGAGTTCGGTGTCCTGGGCGATTCGTGAGATGGACCGTCGCCTGTAGTGGGTGCGGTTCTGGTGCACATGAAGACGAACGCTGACCGGATCGAGGGAGTCCCCGCTTGGGGGCTGGGTCGAGATTGATTCTGCCAAACACACTGTTGGGTCCTGAGACAACAGGCCCGTGGTTCCCTGGCCCCTGTGTGGGGTGGGAGGCGTGTTGTTGCCCCGCTTGGTGGTGGGGTGTGGTGTTTGATTCGTGGATAGTGGTTGCGAGCATCAAGCCGGCATGTCGTGTCCGGCGTGTGAGTCGACTCTCTTTGTGGGGGTTGGCTTTTCGCGTTGGGTGTGGTGTTGGTTTGTTGTGGTGTAATTTTCTCTGAATTGTTTTTTGGTTTTTGTGTTTGTTGTAAGTGTTTAAGGGCGCATGGTGGATGCCTTGGCATCAGAGGCCGATGAAGGACGTGGGAGGCTGCGATATGCCTCGGGGAGCTGTCAACCGAGCGTGGATCCGAGGATGTCCGAATGGGGAAACCCAGCACGAGTGATGTCGTGTTACCCGTATCTGAATACATAGGGTGCGGGGGGTAACGCGGGGAAGTGAAACATCTCAGTACCCGTAGGAAGAGAAAACAATTGTGATTCCGTGAGTAGTGGCGAGCGAAAGCGGAGGATGGCTAAACCGCATGCATGTGATACCGGGTAGGGGTTGTGTGTGCGGGGTTGTGGGAGCGATGTTTCCAGTTCTACCTGGCTGGAGGGCAGTGAGAAAGTGACGTGGTTAGCGGAAGTGGCCTGGGATGGTCTGCCGTAGACGGTGAGAGCCCGGTACGTGAAAACCCGTTGCCTGCCTTGTGTCGTGTTCCCGAGTAGCAGCGGGCCCGTGGAATCTGCTGTGAATCTGCCGGGACCACCCGGTAAGCCTGAATACCTTCTGATGACCGATAGCGGATTAGTACCGTGAGGGAATGGTGAAAAGTACCCCGGGAGGGGAGTGAAAGAGTACCTGAAACCGTGTGCCTACAATCCGTCAGAGCCTTCGTGTTGAAGCGTGGGGTGATGGCGTGCCTTTTGAAGAATGAGCCTGCGAGTCAGGGACATGTCGCGAGGTTAACCCGAGTGGGGTAGCCGCAGCGAAAGCGAGTCTGAATAGGGCGTATCCAATCCAGAGGGGTTGGTGTAGTGGTGTGTTCTGGACCCGAAGCGGAGTGATCTACCCATGGCCAGGGTGAAGCAGCAGTAAGATGTTGTGGAGGCCCGAACCCACTTAGGTTGAAGACTGAGGGGATGAGTTGTGGGTAGGGGTGAAAGGCCAATCAAACTCCGTGATAGCTGGTTCTCCCCGAAATGCATTTAGGTGCAGCGTTGCGTGTTTCTTGCCGGAGGTAGAGCTACTGGATGGCCGATGGGCCCTACAAGGTTACTGACGTCAGCCAAACTCCGAATGCCGGTAAGTGAAAGCGTGGCAGTGAGACGGCGGGGGATAAGCTCCGTGCGTCGAGAGGGAAACAGCCCAGATCGCCGGCTAAGGCCCCTAAGCGTGTGCTAAGTGGAAAAGGATGTGCAGTCGCGAAGACAACCAGGAGGTTGGCTTAGAAGCAGCCACCCTTGAAAGAGTGCGTAATAGCTCACTGGTCAAGTGATTGTGCGCCGATAATGTAGCGGGGCTCAAGCACACCGCCGAAGCCGCGGCAATCAGACTTCGTGTCTGGTTGGGTAGGGGAGCGTCCTGCATCCGGTGAAGCCGCAGAGTGATCCAGTGGTGGAGGGTGTGGGAGTGAGAATGCAGGCATGAGTAGCGATAAGGCAAGTGAGAACCTTGCCCGCCGAAAGACCAAGGGTTCCTGGGCCAGGCCAGTCCGCCCAGGGTGAGTCGGGACCTAAGGCGAGGCCGACAGGCGTAGTCGATGGACAACGGGTTGATATTCCCGTACCCGTGTGTGCGCGCCCGTGATGAATCAGTGGTACTAACCGCCCAAAACTTCGATCACCAATCACCTTCGGGTGGGCGGGGTTGAGGGGCTGCGCGGGACCTTCGCTGGTAGTAGTCAAGCGACGGGGTGACGCAGGAAGGTAGCCGTACCAGTCAGTGGTAATACTGGGGCAAGCCCGTAGGGAGACGATCAGGCAAATCCGGTCGTTCACATATCCTGAGAGGTGATGCATAGCCGAGTGAGGCGAATTCGGTGATCCTATGCTGCCGAGAAAAGCCTCTAGCGAGTGCACACACGGCCCGTACCCCAAACCGACACAGGTGGTCAGGTAGAGAATACCAAGGCGTACGAGTGAACTATGGTTAAGGAACTCGGCAAAATACCCCCGTAACTTCGGGAGAAGGGGGACCCCTTACTGTCATCGCCCTTGCGGCCGGCAGCGGGGGGGGGTCGCAGAAACCAGTGAGAAGCGACTGTTTACTAAAAACACAGGTCCGTGCGAAGTCGCAAGACGATGTATACGGACTGACGCCTGCCCGGTGCTGGAAGGTTAAGAGGACCGGTCAACCCCTTCGGGGGTGAAGCTGAGAATTTAAGCCCCAGTAAACGGCGGTGGTAACTATAACCATCCTAAGGTAGCGAAATTCCTTGTCGGGTAAGTTCCGACCTGCACGAATGGCGTAACGACTTCTCAACTGTCTCAACCATAGACTCGGCGAAATTGCACTACGAGTAAAGATGCTCGTTACGCGCGGCAGGACGAAAAGACCCCGGGACCTTCACTACAACTTGGTATTGGAGTTCGATACGGTTTGTGTAGGATAGGTGGGAGACTGTGAAACATCACACGCCAGTGTGTGTGGAGTCATTGTTGAAATACCACTCTGATCGTATTGGGCTTCTAACCTCGAACCGTATATCCGGTTCAGGGACAGTGCCTGGTGGGTAGTTTAACTGGGGCGGTTGCCTCCTAAAATGTAACGGAGGCGCCCAAAGGTTCCCTCAACCTGGACGGCAATCAGGTGTTGAGTGTAAGTGCACAAGGGAGCTTGACTGCGAGACGTACATGTCGAGCAGGGACGAAAGTCGGGACTAGTGATCCGGCACCCCCGAGTGGAAGGGGTGTCGCTCAACGGATAAAAGGTACCCCGGGGATAACAGGCTGATCTTCCCCAAGAGTCCATATCGACGGGATGGTTTGGCACCTCGATGTCGGCTCGTCGCATCCTGGGGCTGGAGCAGGTCCCAAGGGTTGGGCTGTTCGCCCATTAAAGCGGCACGCGAGCTGGGTTTAGAACGTCGTGAGACAGTTCGGTCTCTATCCGCCGCGCGCGTCAGAAGCTTGAGGAAACCTGTCCCTAGTACGAGAGGACCGGGACGGACGAACCTCTGGTCTACCAGTTGTCCCACCAGGGGCACCGCTGGATAGCTACGTTCGGACAGGATAACCGCTGAAAGCATCTAAGCGGGAAACCCCCTCCAAGACCAGGCTTCTCACCCATTAAGTGGGATAAGGCCCCCCGCAGACCACGGGATCGATAGACCAGACCTAGAAACCCAGCAATGGGCGCAGGGAACTGGCACTAACCGGCCGAAAACTTACACACACCCAAAAACCAGAAAACACTGGTTTCAGGATTATTGCGCGTAAGCACACCACAACATTCGTTCGCAACCACGAATATCCACGTGATCACATCACACCCCACCACCAAAAACACCACACCAGGTGTTTCACGCATGGGGGCTGAAAAGAAAATAGAGTTACGGCGGCAACAGCGGCAGGGAAACGCCCGGACCCATCCCGAACCCGGAAGCTAAGCCTACCAGCGCCGATGATACTACCCATACGGGTGGAAAAGTAGGACACCGCCGAACACCCTTTAAGTCCGGTACCCCCCAATTTCGATTGGGGGGTACAGGCATTTTCATGTGTAAATGGTTAATCGAATAGCGTTGCCACTGGCGCCATTCGATTTCTCTCCATTTCGAGAAGGCTTTTCTTCCGGTGGATTCCGCCGCCATAGCCGGTGAGGCTGCCATTGGCTCCGATGACCCGATGGCACGGCACGATGATGCCGATCGGATTGTGGCCGTTCGCCAATCCGACGGCGCGAGAGCCGCCCGGCGATCCGATCTGTGATGCGATCTCGCCGTACGACCGAGTCTCGCCGTAGGGGATGGTCAGTAGTGCCGCCCATACTCGGCGTTGAAAGTCGGTGCCCATCAATTCCAGATCGAGCTCGAATTCGATCAGGTCGCCGGCGAAATAGGCCTCCAATTGCGCGACGGCATCGGCGAATGCGCTGTCGTCGGCCATCCAGCCCTCGCGGCTGGGCTCGTAGGTCTGGTCGACCATCCGCAGATGCCTCAGCCGGCCGTCCCGGCCCGCCAGGGTCAGCGGACCAACGGGGCTGTCGACTGTGCGGTATTGCAGCGTCTCCATCATTTCTCCTTCGCGTCCTTTCGGCGGCCAGTCGTTGACTTCGTGATCGAGTGCCGTCCACAGGTGCTGCGTCGCGTACGCGCGCCACGGTCGCCAGCGGACACTGTGTTCGGTGAGGGCGGCGCACGTCAGTGGGCAGGCCCAGCTGCTTGGCGGCCAGCTTCACCCCGAGGTCAGTCACCGGAAACGCGTCGGGATCGCCGAGACCACGCATGGCGATCACCTCCGCGGTCCATGGCCCGATGCCCGGCAGGGCGAGAAGCTGTTCGCGGGCACGGTTCCAGTCGCATCCCGGATCGAGGACGACATCTCCCTCGGCGAGGGCGTGAATCAGACCGATGACGGTGCGCTGGCGGGACTTCGGGAAGGCCAGATGAGCCGGATCGATCTCGGCGAGCTGCTCGACGGCGGGAAACACGTGGGTGAGCCCGCCGTGGGCGTCGTGGACCGGCGATCCGTAGGCCTCGGCGAGGCGTCGAGCGTGCGTTCTGGCGGCCTTGATCGACACCTGCTGACCGATCACCACGCGCACCGCGAGTTCGGCCTCGTCGACCGTCCTGGGGATGCGTTGTCCGGGTGCCTTCGCCACGATCGCCCGCAGCTGCGGATCGGCGCTCAACACGTCGACCACGGCCTCTGGGTCGGCGTCGAGGTCGAGCAGCCGCCGGCACCGGGCGATCGCGGTGGACAGGTCGCGGAAGTCGTCGAGCACCAACTCGCACCGGACGTGATCGACCTGCGGTGTCAGGCTCACCACACCGTTTCCGGACGGTAGCCGCAAGGTGCGCCGGTACGCGCCGTCGCGCACCTCCTCGACACCGGGCACCGCGCTGGCGGCCAGGTGGCCGAACAGGCCCTCATAGGCGAACGGGGTGCGCACCGGCAGTCGGACCGACAGGACGCCCGAACCGCTGGTCTCGCCGCGCCCGAACCGGGTGCGGGCGCGCTCCCGCAGGGCCGTGGGCGTGAGGGCGCACACCGCCCGCACCGTGTCGTTGAACTGGCGGATGCTGGAGAAGCCGGCTGCGAACGCCACGTCGCCGAACGGCAGTGCCGTCGTCTCGATCAACACCCGCGCGGTCTGCGTCCGCTGCGCACGCGCCAGGGCCAGTGGGTTGGCGCCCACCTCGGCCTGCAGCAGCCGTTCCAGCTGCCGTGTGGTGTATCCGACGCGGGCCGCCAATCCCGTGACGCCGTCCCGGTCCACCGTGCCGTCGGCGATCAGTCGCATGGCCCGCGCCACCACGTCGCCGCGGACGTTCCACTCGGGAGATCCGGGCGACGCGTCCGGGCGGCAGCGTTTGCAGGCCCGGAACCCGGCCCGTTGCGCCGCGGCCGCGGTGGGATAGAAGCGGACGTTGCGGGCGAACGGAGGCCGCACCGGGCAGCTGGGCCTGCAATAGATCCCCGTGGTGAGGACGGCGGTGACGAACCAACCGTCGAACCGGGCGTCCTTGGACTGGACGGCGCGGTAACAGCGGTCGAAATCTTCGTGCACCCCTCGACGATTACACGTGGGGACCGACATGACTGGCGGAAAACCGACATCGACGTCTCGGCCGGGTGGCCGCAGCCGGTCTGGTCTGCCACGCCGGCGCGGTGCAGCATGGGGCCATGTGTGATCGTTGCACGCCGACGACGCCCGCTGCGAGCGACGGCGCCGCGTGAGGGCGATGGCCGGTTTCGGCGTGCCGGCAACCCGGCCGACGGTGCTTCCCGGGCTCGACGGCGTCACACGCTGTAGCTGGGCCACCGAAACCGGGCTGGACCTGACCGGCTACCACGACCGCGAGTGGGGCGTGCCCACGCGCGACGAGGCGGTCCTGTTCGAAGCGCTGGCGTTGACGTACTTCGAGAACGGGTTGTCCTGGGCGACGGTCTTTCGGAAACGGGATGCGTTCCGTCGCGCGTTTCACCATTTCGAGCCTGATGCGGTGGCGGCGTTGACGGCGAGTGACGTCGAGCTGCTGATGAAGGACGCGTCGATCGTCCGGAACAGGGCGAAGATCGAGGCAACGATCCACAACGCCCGGCTGTTGACCGCCGCTGTCGCTGGCCGATATCGCGTGGGAACATCAACCGCGGCAACACTATTGGCTGCGGACGTGGAACGACGGCCGCATGGACAGCCCGGAGTCCCGCGAATCTGGCCGCCCATCTGAAGTCCGTCGGGTTCCGCTTCGTCGGCCCCGTGGTCGCCCATTCCTTCATGCAGACGGTCGGCATCGAGAACGGACACTTCGACGGCTGCTTCCGCGCAGCCGTCGAGACTGCACGTTGATCTCAGCCGGCGCAGAAATCCACGCCCTGGCGGCCCAGGATCAGCTGCTCGGTGCTGTGGCGCGGCGCCTTGGCGGCGGCGGACGCCGCGGCGGCTTGACCCTGGGGGCTTGCCAGCGAGTTGCCGGGTGCCTTCGCGGAAGCCAACTGCGCGTCGCAGTTGAGTGCCAGAAGCGTCTGGTTGGTTGCGGATGCCCCTGTGTTCTCCGGCGGCGGCACCGATCTGTCCTGCTGGTGGGTGACGATGCAGTCGGGCCACGAGACCTGATCGCCGATCGGTGTTCGATACCACAATCGCGTATCCGGCACCGGAAAGGGCGCCTCTGGCGTCAGAGTACTTTTGCCCCACCACGTTCGGCGACGACGCGGCCTCGGCAACGCCGGTGCCCAGCACGGTCGCCGCAACCATCGAGCCGAGGGCGACCCCAAGCAGGATCGGTTTGAATGCCCGGTTCGACATCCGGGCCGTGGTTTGCTGGCCAGCCTGATGGCTCAGCGCTGCAAGTGATTTCATGCTTCCATAGTCGCGCTCAAGTTGTGACAATGCTATGAACTGCGGCTGTGATTCCGTATGGCGTTCGCTGGGCGATGGTTGAGTATCGCTGCCCTGCCTGTGGCCCGGCGCACATCAGCGGGGTACGAATGATGTTGGGCAACAACCCATCAACATCAGTTACACGGCTGAAACTTGCTGACAGTCGGCTTCGCGTATGCGTAGACAGCGGTAGGAATGCTTGACCGCCATCCGGAAGCTGAGTACACCGGAAGTAGAGGCGAGACATGCATTTCCGCCGCCGATGTGACCGCCGAGGAGCGGGCCACGGCGAGAGACTGCGGCCGCGTTCAGTGACCGGTGAGGAGACCCAATTGAGAACCATCAGCATGAAGTCGTTCGCGGGATTCATCGGTGGCAGCGCCATTTTGGTGGCCTGCGGGCTGAGCCTCGGATATTCGGGTGAGTCGACGAACAACGTGGCCGGGGGATCGGGCGACTCGTCGACGGGAGGCGCCTACGCATCCCCGACGGTACCGGCCATGAAGGTCGATCCGACTGACATGAGCATGGGGGCCACGGCCACCTTCGAACCCCCGGCAGTGACGATGGCGACATCGTTCGCGGCTCCGACCGTCAAGGCGCAGCCGGCTGCCGGTTGTGTGAACAACGGCCAGTGCCCGTAAGGGCCTGCGCTCCCCAGGGCTGACCCCCTGGGGAGATTCCCCGCCCTCGCTTCCGGCGGCTCGTCTGAGGACGGGCCGCGGTGTTGTGCGACGAGCCGTCCCTTCCCTGCGGTAAATGCGTTGCGCCGCTGGGTCTCGTGCGAGAACCTGATACCTGGAATTCGCGGGCCGATCCGCGCGGTGCGCGAACGCCACGACACGTGACGATCCAGGGGAACCAACGTGGGATATCGCAAGGGCGACCGAGTGACCGCGAACCAGCAACTGTTCGGCATGAACGTGCCGATCGTGCCTCCCGGTGCGACCGGGACAGTCGTCAAGACCTCGCTCTTGGGACGGCCGAAGGTGGTGGCCTTCGCCGTCTCGACGGCAGCGGGTGAGGAGCGCTTCGACGTCGAGGTCGACGACGGAGACGTGGGCTAGGTGTGTGGAGCCGTTGAATGACGTCCGGCGCTCGTGCCGAAGGTCTCGGTGATCGAACAGCGCTCGTCCAATCGCCCGGGATCTGGCTCCCGACTGCGACCTTCGTGTGCGTCACGCTCTTGGCGTCTGCCGCGTGTCGGGTCGGCCAGGCCACGTCGCGGCCGTTGCCGCGATCATGCTGTTGGCCGTCGCGCTTTGCGCCGCAACGGGCGTTGCCGTTCCCGTAACGGCCCTGTCTTCCGTCGGGCCGCCGGTTGCGGCACTGCTCGTCGCCCAGTTCGTCGGCGCGTGCGGAGAAGAACTCGGCTGGCGCTGCTTTCTGCAGCCCACCCTGCGGACCAGAGCGGGTCCCGTCCTGACGGGAGTCGTGGTCGGTCTGATCTGGGGTCTCTGGCACGTCCAGGTGATCGCTCTCGGACCCGCCTACCTACTTGGATTCCTGGCGGGCACAGTCGGCATGTCGGTCGTGCTGTCGCTGCTACTGCGCAGCGCGGGTTCACCGGATCTATTGATTGCCGGGCTCTTTCACTTCCTGGTCAACATTGCCCTGCTGGTTCTCCTCGACGAGGAGAGCGGACACGCCGCACCTCAGATCGCGTTCGGCGGCGCGGCGCTGGTGGTGGCTTGCGTCGTCACCGGCCGGTTCATGATCGAGCGCCGCCGGGCCACCTAGGCAGGCGGAGGGCTTGGTGCACCGACGGTCGGCGCGCCGCCCGGTCGCGCGCCGAGTAACAGCGCGAGCACCACCAGCCCGATGCCGAGAAGCTCCGCAACCGAAGGTGTCTGCAGCAGAACCGTGATGCCGATGACGGTCGCCGTGGCGGGCAGCAGAGCGAGCAGCAACGCGAACGTCGCCCGCCCCACGACCTTGAGCGCGACTTGGTCCAGCGCATAGGGGATCGCCGTGGACAACAGGCCGATGGCCGCGCCGAGCAACCACGTCCGCGAATCGAGGAAGACCGACGAATCGATGCGCGCCTGCGGGATCAGGACGAAGGGCGCCGAGACCGCCGCTCCGATCGCCATGCCGACGGCGAGCGAGTCGAGGCCATCGCCGCCGTCGGCCACCCGCTTGCCGAGCAGGATGTAGCCCGCCCACAGCGCCGCAGACAGAAGCGCAAAGCCGAACCCGACCGGGTCGGCTCCGAGTTCGACACCGGCGAGCAACACCACGCCGACGCACGCCATACCGGCGGCCGCGACGTCCACTCCTCGCCGGGAACCGAGTGCTGCCACGGCGACCGGACCGAGAAACTCGACTGCCACGGCGGTACCAAGCGGAATCCGTGCGATGGCCTCGTAGAACGCGACGTTCATCGCGATCGTCACCAGACCGAACTGAATTGCCACCACGACGTCGCGACGGGTCATTCCCGTGCGCCACGGCCGGCGCCACAGCAGCAGCGCGGCACCCGCTGCGGCAGCCCGCAACCACGCCACCGTCGATGGCTCGGTCGTATCGAACATGCCGACGCCGATGGCGGCGCCGAGATACTGCGAAACCGCGCCTGCCACGAAGATCAGTGGCACCGACCAGGCGGGTATGGGAGTGGTCGACACTGCCGCTCTACAGCCCGCCGAACTCGCCGAGCAGGTACTCGTCGCGGCACGCGCAACGCGCCAGCTTGCCGCTGGTGGTGCGGGGGAGGGCGCCGGCAGGCACGAAGCGGACGTCGGCGACCTCGACCCCGTGTCGGTCGGAGACGGCCGCGCGGATGGCCTCGATCGCCGGCCGCGGATCTGCCCGGCGCGTGCCCGACGCGCGTTCGGCGATGATCACCAGGCTGGTGTCGGCGGCCGCGGACCCTGCCACGGCGTGCGCCGGCACCGAGAAGGCCGCGACGTATCCCCGCCGCACGATGGTGGAGGCGTTCGCGGTGGTGGCCTCGATGTCCTGCGGGTAGTGGTGGCGGCCATCGACGGTCACCAGATCGGCGATCCGGCCGGTGACGTACAGCTCGCCGTCCAAGTACACGCCCAGGTCGCCGGTCCGCAGCCACGTCGCTGCGACTGGTGAGCCGTCGGCATGGCTGCCCTCCTCCCGTCGCGAGACGAGCGTGGCGCCGAACGTCAGCCGCGACTCCTCGGGTCGTCCCCAGTACCGCGGGGCAATGTTGTTGCCGTGCAACCAGATCTCACCGACCCGCCCGTCGGCCAGTTCGGTGCCCGTTTCGGAATCGACGATGACGGCCCACTGGCTGCGGGCTATCTGACCGCACGACACCTGCGCGACGGCTCCTGCGGCGTCCGCAGCGACCCGCACCGCCCGATCGTTGGTCAGGTGGTCACGATCGAGGTGAACGACGGTGGGCCGGGCGGTCGGCGCGATGGTCGACACGAACAGGGTCGCCTCCGCGATGCCGTACGAGGGTTTGATCGCGGTGGGCGGCAACCCATATGGCGCGAACGCGGCGGTGAACGTCTCGATCGCGTCCATGCTGACCGGCTCAGACCCGATGATCATCACGACATTTCCGAGGTCGGGCTGTTCGCCGGGCGCGGGCAGGCCGCGTTGCGCGGTGTACTCGTAGGCGAAGTTGGGCGCGGCGGTGACCACGCGCCCGCGCTCCGACCCGGCGGCCAGGGCGTTGATCCAGCGCTGCGGCCGACGGATGAACGCCGTCGGCGACAGCAGCGTCGAGTGACCGCCGTACACCGCGGGAAACCCGATCATCGACAACCCCATGTCGTGGTACAGCGGCAGCCAGCTGACGCCGTGGGTGTTTCGGTCCAGTAGATCGATGGACAGGATCATCTGCAGCAGATTGGTGCCGACCGCCCGGTGGGTGATCTCGACGCCGACCGGGGGCCTCGTCGAGCCCGAGGTGTACTGCAGGTGCGAAACGTCGTCGACGCCGTGTTCGACCGGAACGAGCGCGTCGCCCGCCGAATCGGGGATCTCGTCGATGACGATCACGTGCGGTCCGCGGGCGAACCCGAGCTTCGTCAGCGACGCCCGAACCGCGTCGGCCGCGGCGGCCGTGGTGATCACCGCGGTGGGGCGTGCATCGCGCAGCGCGGTCTCCAGACGCTGGGCGTGCCCCTGGAGTTCCGGCGCGAACAGCGGCACGGCGATGGTGCCTGCCTTGATCGCAGCGAAGAATCCCGCGACGTAGTCGAGGCCCTGCGGAGCGAGGATCGCCACCCGGTCACCGGGAGAGGCCAGACTTTGCACACGGGCACCGATGGCTCGCATGCGACGACCGAGCTGCGTCCAGGTGAGTTCGACGGCCTCACCGTCCGCCGAGCGCGAGTAATCCAGGTAGCGGTAGGCCACGGCGTCGCCGACATTGGCGATGTTGCGGTCGATCAGCGATATCAGCGTGACACCCGCAGGCAGCACGATGCCGCCGTCGGCGTCCAGACAGTCCTCGATCTGCAGGAGGCCCTGTCGGTCGACCAATCCATGCCCCGAAACGCGATCCATGGGACTCAGTGTAATTACCGTTACGGGCAGTATCACTAACTCGGGCCGAAGAGGTCGATGTGATTCCCGTCGCGCTACCGATCGGGACGCGCAGATGTCGCGAGGGGCGGGTAAAACCGCGAACCTGCGGCAACGATGGCAAACACTGCTATAACCAGACCTTGGGTGTTCGTCCAGCCAACGAAGGTGCGCCTCAATGTCGATGCCACGCGAAGACGCGTACAGCCAGCTGCCTGCTGGCCCCGATCGGCCGAGGACGGGATCGCCACCTGGCAGAGGCTCTGCCACGTTCATCGGTCGAGTCGGCACGCTCGCGGTGGCACTGGGGCTCGGTGCGGCGGTGGCCAGCAGCCCAGGGATCGCGCTGGCCGACACCGACGGGTCCGGCTCGACTGGCACCGCCTCGACCTCGGCCACGTCGCACGACCCCTCGTCGGGGAAGGACGCGCCCTCGGGAGCGGTGTCCACCGGGGCGCCGGGTAACGGCACCCAGTCCTCGCCTGGCGCCGAACCAGGGCCACCAAGGCCGATGCCAAGGATGGCAGCAAGGACGCCGACCCAAGGAGCACGCCGACGCCAAGGACGCCGACGCCAAGGACGCCGAACGCCGACAACGCCGGCACCGACGTCGAGGAAGGGCCGACCGCGGCCGACCAGAAGTCACCCGAAACCACCGACGCCGAGACCACCGCGCCGACCGAGCCGGGGTCCGTCGACCACGTGGCGCCGGACCCGAAGCCTGCCAAGCCGAACGGGCACCCCTCGGTCGCAGCCAGCGCCAAAGTCGTCGCCGAAGCCAGCGCCGTCCAGCCGGCGGCGACCCCCCTCGACGTGGACGGTGCCGAGCCGTCGGACACGCGATCCGGTCGGAACGCACGAATCGCGACCGTCGCCCCAGACGAGCCGGAATCGCAAGCCACGCAATCGGATCCGCAACCAGTCGCCATGCTGGCGACGCTCGACGCCGTGCCCGCCGGCCAGAGCGCGCCCGCGCCCACCCCCGTCGCAGGACCGGTCGGCTTGGTCACGGGGCTGGTATCGGGTTTCCTGTCCGCAGTGGGGCTGAACCCCCATGCGGCCAACGGCCCGGTGGCGCCTCCGCAGCCCCCGATGTTGTGGGCGATGCTGGGGTGGGTGCGCCGCGAACTCGGCCACGTCTTCGCCCCCGCCACGCAGACCGCCTCGTCGACGATCGCTGCGACGTCCCTGGTGGCGACGAGTCCGCTGGGAACTCAGCAGCAGCTCACGGCCGAGCAGGTGGCCACCCGGACGGTGGACACACTGCCCGTGCAGCTGATGAAGCTGGTGCTGCGCTTCGGCTTCCTGTCCGCCGCACAGAAGAATTTCGACCTGGTGGGTGGCCCGGATGCCGCGAACATCGCCGCGCTGAACGACGCCGTCGACGAGTACGCCATGGGTGCGGCGTTTCAGCAGCAGCTGCTGAACTCCATGGACCCGACGGTCGTCATGCAGGTGGCGCCACCGCACAGCTGGTACGGCCAGGATGTCGGCGGCTCGCGCATCCTCTACGACAACCCGGACACCATCTACCGCTTCATGGGGGTCAACAAGGCGTCCACGTACGTGATCACCGGCCGCTTCACGAACGGTGTCCCCGCCGACACGAACTTCAGCCTGCTGAGCGGACTGCAGGGCACCACGTCGCAGAACATCAGCGGCTCGGAGCTCGAGGTCAACCCCGACGGCACGTTCACGATCACGGTGAGCGCAGAACCGGCCGCCGTCGGGCAGAAGAATCACCTCCAGCTGACCGCCGACTCGACGCTGATCGCAACGCGGAACACGTTGTCCGACTGGACCAATCAGGATCCCATGAGCCTGTCGATCCAGCGCATCAGCGGGCCGCCGAACAGTCTGTTCAGCCAGCTCGGCGGCTTCGCCCTCCCGGTGATCGGCCCGTTGGTGGTGAACAATCCGTTGCTGACGACGCTGGTGTCGTTGATTCCGCCGCTGGCCGACCCGCCGCCGCTGCTCCGCGGCGTGGTGACCGCCGCGGTGATGGCGCTCGGCATTCAGCGCGAGGCGCAGTACATCGCCGTGGCCACCACCGATCCCACGACGGGCAAGCTGATCCAGCCCAACGTGATGAAGAACCCCACCCGCAACGCGGAATTCCTTGCCACCCAATTGCAGAGCGCCGGGTACTTCCAGTTGACGGACGATCGAGGCTCTGGTGCTGACCATCGATCCCGGTGATGCGAAGTACTTCGTGGTGCCGGTGACGAACGACTGGACCATCACCGACGACTACTGGGACCAGCAGACCAGCCTGAACAGCGTGCAGGCCAAGCCCATCGGCGGCGTCTACACGATCGTCATCTCCCCGAAGGATCCCGGCGTGGCCAACTGGGTGTCCACCGGAGGCCTGAACCAGGGCACGATCTCGATCCGATTCCAGGACCTTCCGCTCGATCCGACGCACCTGCCGACCGTCCGTCGCAGGTCGTGCTGCGCAGTCAACTCGACACCGTCCTGCCCGCGGGCACGCTCTACGTCACACCCGAGCAACGCGACGCCCAACTCGCGGCCCGAAAGGCCGGTTTCGACAAGCGGTTCGCGCCCTACCCTCAGTGACGGCCCACCAGATGCCGATAGGATTCGAGGCGTGGCCCAACTGGTGCGGGAGTACCTGGACCGGATCCGCGCGCAGCATGCCGACGTCGACGACGGCGCCCTGGCCAGCTACATCCCCGAGCTGACGCGCGTCGACCCCAACGGATTCGGCCTGTCGCTGTCGTCGGCGGATGGCTTCATCTACGAATCAGGCGATGCCGGAGTCGAATTCACCATCCAGTCGATCTCCAAGCCGTTCACCTACGCGTTGGCGCTCGATCGGATCGGCCAGGACGCAGTGGACGCCAAGATCGGGGTCGAACCGTCGGGTGAGGCGTTCAACGAGATCAGCGTCGACAAGACCACCAAGAAGCCGAAGAACCCGATGATCAACGCAGGCGCGATCGCCGCGGTGTCGCTCATCCCCGCGAGCACGCCCGACGAACGCTTCGCGATGATCCGTGACTTCTACTCGGCCTTCGCCGGGCGGCGCCTGGAACTCGACGGCGACGTGTACGCATCGGAGAAGGCCAGCGGCAGCCGCAACCGCGCCATCGCCTACATGCTGCAGAGCTTCGGCGTACTGGGCGACGACCCCGACGACGTGCTGGACGTGTACTTCCGGCAGTGCTCGCTCAACGTGACGGCGACCGACCTGGCGCGGATGGCGGCCACGCTGGCGCGCGGCGGCATCAACCCGATGACGGGCCGCAGGGTGACCGACGCCGCGGTGGTGAGGCGCACGCTGTCGGTGATGGTGACCTGCGGCATGTACGACGCCGCAGGCGACTGGGTGAGCGCCGTCGGCATGCCCGCCAAGAGCGGCGTTGGCGGTGGCATCGTCGCCGTCCTGCCGGGCCAGCTCGGCATCGGCGTGTACTCGCCGCTACTCGACGCCAAGGGCAACAGCGTGCGTGGAGTTCGCGTCTGCCGCAGTCTCTCCGAACAACTCGGACTGCACTTCCTCACGGTGTCTCGCGACTCCCGCAATTCGCTGCGGGCGATCTACGAACCGCGAGACGGCATCCGCGTCTACGAAACCCACGGTGACCTGATGTTCAGCGGCGCCGAGCAGGTCGTGCGCACCATCGACCGCGAGCGGGACGGCATCGACGTCGCGATCCTCGACGTGTCCCGCGTCGACGACATCGACGACGTCGCCAGGGCGCTCCTGGCAGGGGCCTGCGCCACGCTGCGCGCGGATGGCAAGGACGGCTACCTCGTCGACCCCGATGGCATCGTGATCAGGACCGAACACGAGTACGAGGCGATCCGGTTCGGCTCGGTCGAGGATGCGGTGATCGCGGCCGAGCGATCGTTGCGCAAGGGCTTCTCCGGGCTAGTCGGGGCGCGCCGCCGACATCAGACCGGCGTCGCGAGCCGGGTCGGTTCGTCGTGACCGCGCAGCGTCACCGTCTCGCCCAATGTCCAACGCGCCCTCTCGGATTCGCTGGCGTTGGCCACCGTTTCCGAGGAGGCGACCAGATGATGCTCGACCGTCTTCGACAGCTCGCACAACCGGGCGGCCTCGTTGACGGGCTCGCCGATGACGGTGTACTCGAAGCGCTCCTTGGCCCCGACGTTGCCCGCCACCACCTGGCCCGCAGCCACCCCGATCCCGGCGTTGCATTCCGGCACCTCGACGCGCAGCCGCTCGGCCATCGCGCGCGCGGCGGCCAACGCCTCGTCCTCGGCGTTGTCCAGCGCGACGGGCGCACCGAACACGGCGAGGACGGCATCACCCTCGAACTTGTTGACCAGCCCGTGGTGGCGGTCCACCTCGTCGACGACCACGGCGAAGAACCGGTTGAGCAGTTCGACCACCTCGACGGCCGGCCGGCTCGTCACGAGCTGTGTCGACCCGATGATGTCGACGAATATCACTGCGGCATGGCGCTCTTCGCCACCGAGCTTCGGCCGTACCTGCTCGGCGAGTGCGGCGACCTCACGGCCGACGTGGCGGCCGAACAGATCGCGCACGCGTTCGCGTTCCCGCAGCCCGCCCACCATCGAGTTGAACCCACGCTGCAACTGGCCGAGTTCGGTGCCGTCGAACACGACCAGGTTGGTGTCCAGGTCGCCCTCCTCGACGCGATTGAGGGCGGCGCGTACGACGCGCACCGGCGTGGCGGTGAGCCAGGACAGGATCCACATCAGGATGAAGCCGAAGATCAGCGCGAACAGCGCGAGAATCATGACGGCGACGGTGAATTCGGTGGGGGTCACGTTCTGCAGCGACAGGGTGAGGATGGCGGCGAGCAGGATGCCGAGCACGGGGACGCCCGAGCCGAGCGCCCAGACCAGCATGGTGCGGCCCATGATCCCCGGCGCGAACCGCCGCGGCGGAGGGCCCACTTCGAGTGCCTGTGCCGCCACCGGCCTCAGGGCGAACTCGGTGAACAGATAGCAACTCGCCGAGACGACGATGCCGCTGAAGCTCACGCCCAGAAGGACCTTCGGGATGTAGTCGGTGTCCACCAACCCGTACAGCGTGGTGAGCAATGCGGTGCCTGCACCCCACAGGATCGAGCAGCACGCGGGTGAGGCGCCACGGCGCGAAGAACGTGTTGCGCGAGTCGTCCTTCGTCGGCGTGCGCTCCTCGATCGCCCATCGCACGTTGTTCATCACCCGTCGGGTCGCCCAGAACACGCCGAGCACCAGAGCGGCACCGATGTAGGCGGGCGCCACCGCGAAGGTGATCCACCGGACGTCGGACTCGAACACGCTCGGGGTCGGGAACGCGACCATGATCACCAGGAGGGCGACGGTGATCCCGATCAGATTCGCGACCACCACGAACAGCGTCAGGATGATCTGGATGCGGATGCGGCGCCGACCCTGGCTCTCCGACACGCGGCCGAGAATCCAGGAACCGTACTCCGGCGTCGTCGGCAGCCGACTGCTCTGGCTGGTGACCGTTTCGAGGACCCGGCCAAGGCGCTGCGCCGTGCTCTTCTTCTGAGTCATCGTGGCGCAAGCCTAGTTACCCGGCAACGTACATCTATGGTGGTTCGGTGCGGCTCGTCATCGCCCAGTGCACCGTCGACTACGTCGGTCGCCTCACGGCCCATCTCCCGTCGGCCCGTCGGCTGTTGTTGTTCAAGGCCGACGGCTCGGTCAGCGTGCACGCCGACGACCGCGCCTACAAGCCGTTGAACTGGATGAGCCCACCCTGCTGGGTCACCGAGGAGGAGACGACGGCGCCGCACCCGTGTGGGTGGTGCAGAACAAGGCAGGCGAGCAGCTCCGCATCACCGTCGAGGACGTCGAGCACGACTCCAGCCACGAGCTGGGCGTGGACCCCGGCCTGGTCAAGGACGGCGTGGAGGCGCACCTGCAGGCGCTGCTCGCCGAGCACGTCGAACTGCTCGGCGTCGGCTACACGCTGGTCCGCCGCGAGTACATGACCGCGATCGGACCGGTCGACCTGATGTGCCGCGACGAGCTGGGCCAGTCGGTGGCCGTCGAGATCAAACGTCGCGGCGAGATCGACGGTGTCGAGCAGCTCACCCGCTACCTCGATCTGCTCAACCGGGACAGCGTGTTGGCGCCGGTGAGCGGGGTGTTCGCCGCCCAGCAGATCAAGCCGCAGGCGCGCACGCTGGCGGTGGATCGCGGAATCCGTTGTGTGACTTTGGATTATGACCAGATGCGCGGTATGGACAGTAACGAGTTCCGGCTGTTCTGACCGCCTAGGATGGTGGGGTGCCAAACCGGCGTACCCCACCTCGCAGGCAACGGTCGTTGCCGCCCCTGCCTGCGTCCCGCCGCGTCGAGACGGGCCCGGACGGGTACGACTACGAGGTCAGGCCGGTCGCGGCGGCCAGGGCGACCAAGACCTACCGCTGTCCCGGATGCGATCACGAGATCAGGCCGAACACGGCGCACGTGGTGGTCTGGCGGGTCGATCTCGGGGAGGCCGCGGTCGAGGACCGACGGCACTGGCACACGCCGTGCTGGGCGAACCGGGCCAACCGGAGCCCGACCAGGAAGTGGTCCTAGGACTCAGTTCGAGTCGGCTGCCGGCTCGACGAGCTCGATGAGCACGCCGCCCGCGTCCTTGGGATGGATGAAGTTGATCCGCGAGTTTGCCGTACCTCTACGGGGTGCGTCATACAGCAACCGCACGCCCTGGTCGCGGAGTCGCTCCGAGAGCGCGTCGAGATCGCTAACTCGGTAAGCGAGCTGCTGAATCCCTGGGCCGCGCCTGTCGATGAACTTGGCGATGACCGAGGTTTCGTCGAGCGCAGCCATCAGTTGGACCTGGGCGCTGCCCTTGGGTGCGCCACGCACCGACAGCATCGCCTCGCGAATTCCCTGGTCGTCGTTGACCTCTTCGTGCAGAACGATCATGCCGAGATAATCGTGGTACCACTTGATTGCGACATCGAGGTCCGGCACGGCGATGCCGACGTGGTCGACCGCGGTCACCAGCGCGCTGGCGAGCACTGGACGTGCATCAACCTGCTCGGTGGTCATGTCATAACGGTAACCTGTTCTAGAACGTATGTGGAATGTGTGATGGGCCACACAGCCCTTCGGAAAAGCCCTTGGAGGTAATTGATGACGACGTCGGTGATAGTTGCTGGAGCCCGGACTCCGGTGGGCAAGCTGATGGGTTCGCTGAAGGACTTCTCCGGCAGCGACCTCGGCGCCATCGCGATCGCAGGCGCGCTGGAGAAGGCAGGCGTGCCCGCGTCGGCCGTCGAGTACGTGATCATGGGCCAGGTGCTGACCGCGGGAGCGGGGCAGATGCCGGCCAGGCAGGCCGCCGTGGCGGCAGGCATCGGCTGGGATGTGCCCTCCCTGACGATCAACAAGATGTGCCTGTCCGGAATCGATGCCATCGCGTTGGCCGATCAGCTGATCCGCGCGGGGGAGTTCGACGTCGTCGTCGCGGGCGGCCAGGAGTCGATGACCAAGGCGCCGCATCTGCTGATGGACAGCCGGTCCGGTTACAAGTACGGCGATGTCACGGTGCTCGACCACATGGCCTACGACGGGTTGCACGACGTCTTCACCGACCAGCCGATGGGGGCGCTCACCGAGCAGCGCAACGACGTCGACAAGTTCACCAGGGCGCAGCAGGACGAGTTCGCCGCGCGCTCGCATCAGCGGGCCGCCGCGGCGTGGAAGGACGGCGTGTACGCCGACGAGGTTGTGCCCGTGATGATTCCGCAGCGCAAGGGCGACCCGATCGAGTTCACCGAGGACGAGGGCATTCGCGCGAACACCACCGCTGATTCGTTGGCCGCGCTGAAGCCGTCGTTCCGCAAGGACGGCACCATCACGGCGGGGTCGGCCTCACAGATCTCCGACGGCGCGGCTGCGGTCGTGGTGATGAACAAGGCGAAGGCCGAGGAGCTCGGCCTTGACTGGCTGTGCGAGATCGGCGCGCACGGCGTGGTCGCCGGGCCCGACTCGACGCTGCAGAGCCAGCCCGCGAACGCCATCAAGAAGGCGATCGCCAAGGAGGGCATCTCGCTCGATCAGCTCGACGTGATCGAGATCAACGAGGCGTTCTCGGCCGTCGCACTCGCGTCGACCAAGGAACTGGGCATCGACGGGGACTTGGTCAACGCCGACGGCGGCGCCATCGCGATCGGGCATCCGATCGGCATGTCCGGCGCGCGGATCACCCTGCACGCCGCTCTTGAGCTGGCCCGACGCGGCATCGGGCTACGCCGTCGCGGCGCTCTGCGGTGCGGGCGGTCAGGGCGACGCACTGATCCTTCGCCGCCCCTGAGAGTTGCCTCTCCGGTCGACTCGGAGCGACGCCGAACGACGCCGAAAACGACACTGCGTAGTAGCTGGTGCCGCGTTCGGGCAGAATGGCGCCTATGACAAGCACCCTTCACCCCAACAAGGCTGCGGGATGGTTCCGGCTCATCGCGCTGGCCGAGGCCGTGACATGGGTCGGACTGCTGGTCGGGATGTACTTCAAGTACCTGGGCAGCCCGCGCACGGAGATCGGCGTGAAGGTGTTCGGAATGGCTCACGGGCTGGTCTTCATCGCCTTCGTGATCTTCGCCGTTCTGGTCGGGATGGCGTTCAAGTGGACGGTGTCGACGTGGTTGCTGGCGTTGCTGGCGAGCATCGTGCCGTTGGCCAGTGTGATCTTCCTCATATGGGCGGATCGCACCGGCCGGCTGGGCTCCGGGGCGGTGGCCACACCAGCTCCGTCGACGTCCAGCGCGACGTGACAGACTTGACGGCGTGACGCGTCCACGACCTTCCATGGCCGGCGGCTTGGCCGGCGCGGTCGACCTGTCTGCTCTCAAGCAGCCCCCGCCCTCCCGTGACGGCGCCGCACCAGCGGCCGGTGCGTCGGGCGGCGTCGAGGTCACCGAAGCCAACATCGAAGCCGAAGTACTGGTCCGGTCCAGCCAGGTGCCCGTGGTGGTGCTGCTCTGGTCACCGCGCAGCGAGTCCAGTGCCCAGCTGGGGCAGCTCCTGTCCGGACTGGCCGACGCCGACGGCGGCAAGTGGGTGCTGGCGACGGTCAACGTCGACACGGTCCCTCGGGTCGCGCAGATGTTCGGCGTGCAGGCCGTGCCGACCGTGGTCGCCCTCGCGGGCGGTCAGCCGCTGTCGAGCTTCCAGGGTGCGCAGCCGCCCGAACAGCTGCGCCGTTGGATCGACTCGCTGCTCAACGCGACCGCGGGCAAGCTCGAGGCCGGCGCCGACGACGCCGAGGAGGTCGACCCGGAGCTCGAGAAGGCACGTGAGCATCTCGACGCCGGTGACTTCGACGCCGCGCTCGCGGCTTACCAGGCGATCCTCGCCGCCAAGCCCAACCACGACGAGGCCAAGGGCGCCGTGCGTCAGATCGCGTTCCTGCAACGCGCGACGGTCCAGCGTCCCGATGCGGTGGCGGTCGCCGATGCCGCGCCCGACGACATCGACGCGGCGTTCGCCGCGGCCGACGTGGAGATCCTCCAGCAGGAGGTCATCGCCGCCTTCGAGCGGCTGATCGCGCTCGTCAAGCGCACCGCAGGCGACGAGCGCACGACCGTCCGGACCCGGCTGATCGAATTGTTCGATCTGTTCGACCCCGCGGATCCCGAGGTCATCGCGGGGCGCCGCAACCTCGCCAACGCGCTCTACTGAGAGCGCCCCGCCGCGGGACTCAGGCCGGCTCGAACCAGAGTGCGGCCAACGGGGGCAGCACCATCACCGCGGACGCCGGACGGCCGTGCCACGGCTCGTCGACGGCCTCGACGGCGCCGTAGTTGCCCGCCCCGGCGCCGTTGTAGATGGTCGCATCGGTATTGAGCACCTCGCGCCACGTGCCTGCGTGCGGCAGGCCCAGTTGGTAGCGGGTGTGCTCGCTGCCGGAGAAGTTGAACACGCAGGCGAGCACGGAGCCGTCGTCGCCGTACCGCAGGAAGCTCAGCACGTTGTTCGCCGAGTCGTTGGCGTCGATCCAGGAGTAGCCCTCGGGGCTGCTGTCGCGTGACCACAGTGCGGGTCGGTCGCGGTAGATGCCGTTGACGTCGCGCACCATTCGCTGGATTCCGGTCGAGTAGCTCTCCTCGCCGAGCTGGTACCAGTCGAGGCCCCGCTCCTCGGACCACTCCGAACGCTGGCCGAACTCCTGGCCCATGAACAGCAGCTGCTTGCCGGGATGCGCCCACTGGTAGGCCAGCAGTCCGCGCAGTCCCGCCGCCTTGACGTGGTCGTTGCCGGGCATCCGGTCCCACAGCGTGCCCTTGCCGTGCACCACCTCGTCGTGGCTGATCGGCAACACGAAGTTCTCGCTGAACGCGTACAGCAGAGAGAACGTCAACTCGTGGTGGTGGTAGCTGCGGTGAATCGGATCGCGGCTCATGAACGCCAGCGTGTCGTTCATCCAGCCCATGTTCCACTTCATCGAGAAGCCAAGTCCGCCAAGGTTCGTCGGCCGGGTCACGCCCGGCCACGAGGTGGACTCCTCGGCGATGGTGACGATGCCCGGTGCGATCTTGTGCACGGTGGCGTTCATCTCCTGCAGGAACTGGACCGCCTCGAGGTTCTCGCGTCCGCCGTACACGTTGGGCGTCCAGCCGTCGGCCGGGCGTGAGTAGTCGAGGTAGAGCATCGATGCGACGGCGTCCACGCGAAGGCCGTCGACGTGGTACTCCTGAAGCCAGTACAGCGCGTTGGCCACCAGGAAGTTGCGCACCTCCGCCCGGCCGAAGTCGAATACGTATGTGCCCCAGTCGAGTTGCTCGCCTCGCGTGGGGTCGGAGTGCTCGTAGAGCGCGGTGCCGTCGAACCGGCCGAGCGCCCAGGCGTCCTTGGGGAAGTGGGCGGGAACCCAGTCGATGATGACTCCGATGCCTGCCTGGTGCAGCTGGTCGACCAGGTACCGGAAGTCGTCGGGGCTGCCCAATCGCGACGTCGGCGCGTAGTACGACGTGACCTGATAGCCCCACGATCCGCCGAAGGGATGCTCGGCGACGGGCAGCAGCTCGACGTGGGTGAAGCCCTGCTCCACCACGTATTCGGTGAGCTCGGTGGCCAGTTGGCGATAGCTGAGGCCGGGCCGCCACGACATGAGGTGCACCTCGTAGGTGCTCATCGGTTCGAACACCGGGTTCTTCAGCGCGCGGGCGCCCATCCAGTCGCCGTCGGCCCAGGTGTAGTCGCTCGACGTCACACGCGATGCCCGTCGCCGGCGGAACCTCCGCGGCGAACGCCATCGGGTCGGCCCGCTCGGTGACCGATCCGTCCGCGCCGTGCACCTTGAACTTGTACAGGCCGTCGGCGGGGAAGCCGGGCCAGAAGAGCTCCCAGACCCCCGTCGAGCCGAGCACCCGCAGCGGCGCCTCATTGCCTTCCCAGTGGTTGAACTCGCCGATCAGGCTGACGCCCTTGGCGTTCGGCGCCCACACGGCGAACGACACGCCGTCCACGACGCCGTCGGGCGTGGTGAAGCTGCGCGGGTGTGCGCCGAGGATCTCCCACAGTCGCTCGTGGCGGCCCTCGGCGAACAGATGCAGGTCGATCTCGCCAAGCGTGGGCAGGAAGCGGTAGGGGTCCGCGGTCGTGTGCACGACGGGGGAGTCGCCACCCGGGTAGCTGACCTCGAGTCGGTAGTCGATCAGATTCGTGAACGGCACGGCGACGGCGAAGAGCCCCGATTCGACGTGGCTGAACGGAAAGCGCTCCTCGCCGACCACCGCGACGACCTCGGTGGCCCACGGCCGCAGGGCGCGGATCACGGTGTGGTCGCCGTACTCGTGCGCACCGAGGATCGAGTGCGGATCGTGATGTTCCCCGGACAGCAGCCGGTTGATGTCGGCGGCGTCGGGTCGAAGGTGCTTGCTGGTGATGTCGTTGGCGCGGGTCATGAGCGTCATTCCCTCCGCAGCAGGTTGAGCCGCTTCTCGTTCGGTATTTGCGGCATGTTCAGGATGTGGGCGACGGACCTGGCGGGATCGATGCGCACGTAATTGGCCTGCCCCCATTGGTATTCGTCACCGGTCACCTCATCGCGTACCCAGAATCGGTCGTAGGAATCCATTCCGAGTGCGTCCATGTCGAGCCAGACGGTGGCTTCCTCGGGGCCGAAGGCGTTGAGCGTCACCACCACCAGCACGCAGTCGCCGGTGACCGGGTCGAACTTGCTGTAGGCCAGCAGCGCGTCGTTGTCGATGGGGTGGAACGTGATGGTGCGCAGTTGGCTCAGAGCCGGATGCAGGTGACGGATCTCGTTGAGTCGCATCAGGAACGGCTCCAACGAATCGCCGCTGGCCATCGCCGCCTCGAAGTCGCGTGGCCGCAGTTGGTACTTCTCCGAGTCGAGGTACTCCTCGCTGCCCGCGCGGACGGCCTGGTGTTCGTACAACTCGTAGCCGGAGTACACGCCCCACGCCGAACTCATCGTCGCGGCCATCACGGCGCGGATCGCGAACATGCCAGGGCCGCCGTGCTGCAGGCTCTCGTGCAGGATGTCGGGCGTATTGACCCACAGGTTCTGGCGCGAGTAGTCGGCGTGCTCGGCGATCTGCTCGCCGAACTCGGTGATCTCCCACTTCGCCGTGCGCCAGGTGAAGTACGTGTACGACTGCGTGAAACCGAGTTTGGCCAGCCCGAACAACCGCGCAGGCCGGGTGAACGCCTCGGCCAGGAACAGCACGTCGGGATCGTCGTTCTTCGCCTCGCCGATCAGCCACGCCCAGAAGTTCGGCGGCTTGGTGTGCGGATTGTCGACCCGGAAGACCTTGACGCCGTGCGAGATCCAGAATCGGACGACGCGCAGCACCTCCTGGTAGATGCCTGCCGGATCGTTGTCGAAGTTGACCGGGTAGATGTCCTGGTACTTCTTCGGCGGGTTCTCCGCGTAGGCGATGGTGCCGTCGGGCAGCACGGTGAACCACTCCGGATGGTCCTTGGCCCACGGGTGATCCGGTGCACACTGCAGCGCCAGGTCGAGGGCGACCTCGAGGCCCTCGTCGCGCGCGGCGGTGACGAAGTCGTCGAAGTCCTCGATGGTGCCGAGCTTGGGATGCACGGCGTCGTGGCCGCCCTTGTCGCTGCCGATCGCCCACGGCGACCCCACGTCCTTCGGCGCCGCGGTCACGCTGTTGTTGCGGCCCTTGCGGTGCACCTTGCCGATCGGGTGGATCGGCGGCAGGTAGACGATGTCGAAGCCCATCTTCGCGATGCGCGGCAGCGCCTTGCTCGCGGTGGCGAAGGTGCCGTGCACGGCGTTGCCCTCGCCGTCCCAGCCACCGGTCGAGCGCGGGAACATCTCGTACCAGGCGCTGAAGCGGGCCAGCGGTCGATCGACCCAGACGCCGTACTGCTGGTCGCGGGTGACCAACTCGCGCAGCGGATACTTGTGCAGCAGGTCGGCGACCTCCGGCGACAGCGCCCCGCCCGCCCTGGCGAACGGATCGCCGGGCTCGCGCAGCTGGGCCGCGGCCTCGATCAGCGGGTAGCGGTCCTGCCGCGGCACGCCCGTCGCGGCGCGCTCGAGCAACTGCGCACCCAACAGCAGGTCATTGGACAGCTCCGACTCGCCCTGGCCGGCGTCGAGCTTCGCGGTGACGTTCTTGCGCCACGTCGCGAGCGGGTCACCCCAGCCGTCCACGCGGAACGTCCACAACCCGACGGCGTCGGGGGTGAACTGCCCGTGGAACACATCGGGTTCGCGCCCCGGCGACATCGGCAGGTGGTGCCGCTTGACCCTCGGAGACGGACCGACGACCTCGTCGATCGGCACCGCCTCGACCTGTGGTGGCGCGACGCCCGCAGGGGCCTTGGCGAGCCGCGGATAGCCGGTGCCGTGATACCTCACGACCAGCGTGGCGGCGACGGCGTCGTGGCCCTCGCGCCACACCACGGCCTTGACCGGGACCACCTCGCCGACCACGGCCTTGGCCGGGAACCGGCCACCGGACACCACCGGCGCGACGTCATCGATCTCGATACGACCGGCCACCACCCAACTCCTTACGCTGGCGCGGCCAGGTGGCCACGCGCTTTAGTCCGTGTTCGTTTCAAAGCCTCGTCGCGCCTATACCCACCGTAGTGTCCGGCTCAACCCAATGGGCCCGATGTCGTCACTGAGGTGGGGCTGCACTTCTGCTCTTCGCCAAGCGCTCACCGCTACGTCCCCGGGAATTCCCCGTAAGGTGAAGCGACGTGAAAGCCCTTCGCAGATTCACCGTCCGCACGCATCTGCCCGAGCGCCTCGTCGCGCTCGAGAGACTTTCGATCAATCTGCGGTGGTCGTGGGACACACCGACGCAGCATCTGTTCGCAGCGGTCGACCCGGAGCTGTGGGAACAGGTGGGCGGCGACCCGGTCGCGCTCCTCGGCGTAGTCAGCCCGAAGCGGCTCGACGAGCTGGCGGTCGACGACAAGTTCCTGGCCAGGCTCGATCACCTGGCCGCCGAGTTGGACACCTACATGACGCGGCCGATGTGGTACCAGGAAATGCAGAAGGACGGCGCGGCTGGGTCGTCTTGGCCCAGTGGCATCGCGTACTTCTCGATGGAGTTCGGCGTCGCCGAGGTGTTGCCGAACTACTCGGGAGGCCTCGGCATCCTGGCGGGCGATCACCTGAAGTCGGCGTCGGATCTCGGGCTGCCGCTCATCGCGGTCGGCCTGTACTACCGCTCGGGGTACTTCCGGCAGTCGCTGACCGCCGACGGCTGGCAGCACGAGAACTATCCGTCGCTCGACCCGCAGGGCCTGCCGCTGCGGCTTCTCACCGACGCCGACGGGCGCACCGGTGCTGGTTTCGCTGGCGATGCCGGACTCCGCCGAGCTCAACGCGCGGGTGTGGATTGCGCAGGTCGGCCGAATTCCGTTGCTGCTGTTGGACTCCGACATCCCCGAGACCGAGCACGATCTGCGCGGCGTCACCGACCGGCTGTACGGCGGCGACCAGGAGCACCGGATCAAGCAGGAGATCCTCGCGGGCATCGGCGGCGTGCGGGCCATCCGCGCGTTCACCGCCGTCGAGGGGCTGCCCGAGCCGCAGGTGTTCCACATGAACGAGGGCCACGCCGGCTTCCTCGGCGTCGAGCGCATCCGCGAGCTCGTCACCGACGGCGGCCTCGACTTCGACACCGCGCTCACCGTGGTGCGCTCCAGCACGGTGTTCACCACGCACACGCCGGTGCCCGCGGGTATCGACCGGTTCCCGGTGGAGATGGTCAAGCACTACTTCGGCAGCGCGTCCGGCAGCCCGTCGGGGGCGAAGTCCCGGCTGCTTCCCGGCGTGCCCATCGACCGCATCGTCGCGTTCGGCGAGGAGGACGATCCGTCGAAGTTCAACATGGCGCACATGGGTCTGCGGTTGGCGCAGCGGGCCAACGGCGTATCGCTGCTGCACGGCCGGGTCAGCCGGGGAATGTTCAACGAGTTGTGGCCAGGGTTCGACACCGCCGAGGTCCCGATCGGCTCGATCACCAACGGCGTGCACGCGCCGACGTGGGCAGCGCCGCAGTGGCTGGAGCTCGGTCGTGAGCTGGCGGGCGGCGACTCGCTGTCCGAGCCTGCGGTGTGGGAGCGCCTGCAGCAGGTCGATTCGGGCCACCTGTGGTGGATCCGTTCGCAGTTGCGTGAGCTGTTGATCGCCGACGTGCGCGCCCGGTTGCGTCGGTCGTGGCTGGAGCGCGGCGCATCGGATGCCGAATTGGGTTGGATCGCAACGGCGTTCGATCCGGATGTGCTGACCATCGGGTTCGCTCGTCGGGTGCCGACGTACAAGCGCCTGACGCTGATGCTGCGGGAACCCGACCGACTGGAGAAGCTGCTGCTCGACGAGAAGCGTCCGCTTCAACTCATCGTGGCGGGCAAGTCGCACCCGGCCGACGACGGCGGCAAGGCGCTGATCCAGCAGGTGGTGCGGTTCGCCGACCGGCCCGAGGTCCGGCACCGCATCGCGTTCCTGCCCGATTACGACATGTCGATGGCCAGGTTGCTCTACTGGGGCTGCGACGTCTGGCTGAACAACCCGCTGCGCCCGCTGGAGGCCTGCGGCACGTCGGGCATGAAGAGTGCGCTCAACGGTGGGCTCAACCTGTCCATCCGCGACGGCTGGTGGGACGAGTGGTACGACGGCGAGAACGGTTGGGAGATCCCGACCGCCGACGGTCTCGCCGACGAGTCGCGCCGCGACGACCTGGAGGCCTCCGCGCTGTACGACCTGCTCGAGAAGTCGGTGACCACCAAGTTCTACGACCGCGACGAGAACGGCATCCCGACCCGGTGGGTCGAGATGGTGCGGCACACCCTGCAGGTGCTCGGGCCCAAGGTGCTGGCGTCGCGGATGGTTCGCGACTACACCGAGAAGTACTACGCACCCGCCGCCCAGTCGTTGCACCGGACCATCGAGCCGCTCGACGGCGTGCCGTTCGGCGCGGCCCGGCAGCTGGCCTCCTACCGCGAGCGGGCCCACGACGCCTGGCCGAAGATCCAGATCACCGACGTCGACAGCTACGGGCTGCCGGACACGCCGTTGCTCGGTTCTGAGCTCACCTTGACCGCGACGGTGCACCTGGCCGGCCTGCGGCCCGATGAAGTGGTGGTGCAGGCCGTCGTGGGACGGGTGGACGGCGGCGACGCACTGGTGGATCCGGAGACCGTGCCGATGGCGCACACCGGCACGGCCGATGGCGGCAACGAGGTGTTCTCGACCACGACACCGCTGCCGGTCGCCGGGCCCGTCGGGTACACGGTGCGGGTGCTGCCGCACCACCCGCTGCTGGCCGCCGACAACGAACTGGGTCTCGTCACGCTGGCGTGAGCGGCATTCTCGAGGTCCCGGTCGCCGGCGGGCCGTACGCGCTCGCCGCAGGCTCGGACGGTGCGATGTGGGTGACGCTGGTGCACAGCGGCGAGATCGCCCGCGTGACCGACAGCGGTGGTCTCGACGTGTATCCGGTTGCGCCGCAGAGCAAGCCGTCGATCATCGTGGCAGGGCCGGACGGTGCGCTGTGGTTCACCAGGGCCGGCGACGACCGGATCGGCCGGATCACCACCGACGGCGACCTCAGCGCGTTCGACCTGGCCGGCGGCAGCGCACCGTTCGGTCTCGCGGCGGGACCGGATGGCGCGTTGTGGTTCACCGCGATGACGTCGGGCGTGATCGGCCGGATCAGCGTCGACGGCGAGATCACCGACGTGGCCGCGCCGGGTGGCATGCCTTCGATGATCACCGCGGGGCCCGACGGCGCGCTGTGGTTCACGCTGAACGCGGCCAACGCGATCGGCAGGCTGGAGCCCTCGGGCAACCTGACGATCCGGGAGGTGCCGACGCGCGGCGCCGGTCCGGTGGGCATCGCGGCGACGCACGACGACACGGTGTGGTTCGCGGCGATCCTCGCCGACAAGCTCGGCCGCATCCCGACCGACGACGCCATCCAGGAACTCGACCTGCCCGGCAAGCCGCACGCGGTGGTCGCCGAGCCGACCGGCGGGGTGTGGGTCAGCCTCTGGGGCTCCGATCAGATCGCGCGCGTGAGCGCCGACGGTGAGGTCTTCACCATCGACCTGCCCGCGGGAAGCGAACCGCACGGCCTGGCCATCGGTCGCGACGGCGCGCTGTGGGTGGCGCTCGAAGCGGGTTACGTCCTGCGATTGCCCACCGCCGAGTAGCGATTTGTGCACGCTAAACCGCGCTGACCGCGGGTTTACGTGCACAAATCGCGAGGAGGAGGCGGCGAGGTCAGTCGAAGCGCTTGAAGCAGCGGTCCTCGTCGCCGAGCACGCCGACGCGGAAGGCGTCGATGCGGGAGAAGCCGGACGGCACGGATTCGCCGTTGACGTCGCTGGCGACCAGGCCGTTGACCAGGATCCCCGACACCGCCTCGTCGACGTCGCCCGCGGTCAGCGCGATGGTGTTGCCGTCCGGGGTGGTGACTTCCTTCGTCATCTTCACCGTCGCGACGCCGGTCAGGCAGGCGGTACGCAGGGCAGCCTCGGCGTTGTCGAGGGCGACGCCGCCGTGCTCGTGCTGAATCGCCTGCATGTAGCGCGACACCAGAATCGAGTACGCGGTGTTGTCGCCGGTGGCCAGGCCGCCGCCGTCACCGTCGTCGGACGGCGTGCCCATCTTCTTCAGCGCGGGGAGGTCGACGACGATCGTGTTGCTCGACGGGCAGAAGGCCACCGGCGGGTTCACCCTGGCGTCCGAGCATTCCTGCGACTCGAACACGACCTGCGGCGGGTTCGCCGGCGAGAACAGGATGCCCATGGCGTCGATGATGGAGTGCACCGAGTCCTCGGTGACCGGCAGCTCGCCGGTCTGGTCGTCGGGCAGCAGCACCGGCAGATCGCCACGGCGCTGCTTGATCTCCTCGGAGTCGATCGACGCGCACGACGACGCGCCGTCGGTGAAGCCGAACTGGAACGCCGACACCCGTTCGAATGCCGAGCCGTGCTCGTCCTCGCCGACCTCGGTGTCGCTCTCGGTGAGCAGCGGGTCGCGGAAGGCGATCATCGCGGCGAGCAGCTTGTTCAGCCCGTCGCCGGTGCTGAGCGTGAACCGTGGCGAGTTGCCCTCGGCGACCCAGCGCATGTACACGCCCGCCAGGCAATCGGCCTGCTGCTCGGACACCAGCGTCGGGGTGCTCGGCTTGACCAGATCGGCCTGGTGCTGGACCGAATGGCCGTACTCGTGGGCCAGCACCATCGTGACGGCCATGTCGCCGTTGGCCTTGCGCAGTGACGGCAGCAGCTCGCCGCGGTCCCATCCGATGGTGTTGTCGTCGAAGCAGTAACCGGCGTTGACCAGGCCGTAGGTGGAACCATCGCAGAACTCGCCGTCGAATCCCTCCGAGTCCCACGAGATGACCTTCTTGACGGGAGTGAACTCCCCGCCGAACGTCTCGGGGAAGGCCTTGGCCCAGAACTCCTCGATGTCGCTGACGGCGCTGCGGCCGAGCTCGTCGGTCTCGCCGTCGTCGGTGCCGACCACGTCGCGGGACGGCTCCGCAGCGTCGTCGCGCAGCCCGGTGGGGCCGTCGGTCGCAGGCAACCCAGCCACGCTGAACGGATCGCTGAACACGGAGACGGCGTTGCCTGTCACCGTCGTCGCGCACGACGTCACGAACAGCGCTGCGCATGCGGCGAGCGCAACGCCTACCAGGTGCCGTCGGCTCATGGCCGCCGCCTTTCGTTCGTTTGGCGGCCGGGGCGGCGCGCTCGTTGAAAGTTCGCTGTCAGGATAGTGAATGCTTTGCCGAGCGCACCGAAAACCGATCGTGAGCAGCGCTCTCAGGCTGATCTCAGGCGTTCCAGCGCGGCGCGGACCCGAGCCGAATCGGTCGTCGACCAGAACGGCGGCAGCGAGGCCCGCAGGAATCCCGCGTACCGTGCCGTCGCCATCCGCGAGTCGAGCACCGCGACGACGCCCCGGTCGTCGACGCCGCGCAGCAGGCGGCCCGCGCCCTGGGCCAACAGCAGTGCGGCATGGCTGGCCGCGACGGCCATGAACCCGTTGCCGCCGTGGGCCGCGATGGCGCGCTGACGCGCCGTGATCAGCGGATCATCGGGCCGGGGGAACGGGATTCGGTCGATCAGCACCAGCGACAGGGACGGGCCCGGCACGTCGACGCCCTGCCACAGCGACAGCGTGCCGAACAGCGACGCCTCGTCGTCCTCGGCGAATCGGCGGACCAGCGCCGACGTGGTGTCCTCGCCCTGGCACAGCACCGGCGTGTCGAGGCGGCCGCGCATCGCCTCGGTGGCGGCCTTGGCCGCGCGCATCGACGAGAACAGGCCGAGCGTGCGACCACCCGCCGCGGTGATCAGGCCCTCGATCTCGTCGAATTGCTCGGCGGACCCGGCGCCGTCACGGCCCGGCGGTGGCAGGTGCGCGGCGACGTAGAGGATGCCGGACTTCGCGTGCGCGAACGGTGACCCGACGTCGATGCCGCGCCAGCCCGGCTTCTCGTCGTCGCCGGTCAGTCCCCAGGACCGTGCCATGGCATCGAACGTGCCGCCGACGGTCAGCGTCGCCGAGGTCAGGATCACCGTCGACTGGTCGAAGATCCTGCCGCGCAACAGGTTCGCCACCGACAGCGGCGCCACCCGCAGAATCGCTCGCACTGGGCCTGATCCCCGGGTCGCTTCGCTCCTGCCCGCCGGACCTGATCCCCGTGCCTCCTCGTGGTCCAGCCACACCACGTCGGTGCGGTCGGGAATGGCCGGGCCGAACGACGACAGGATGCGCGTCGCGGTGTCGCTGATCTCGGTGAGTGCCGTCACGGCCTCGCTGCGGGCCGCCGCGGCCTTCGGGTCGCTGGGGGAGGTGTCGATGGCAGAGCGCACCTTGTCGGCGGCGTCGCGCAGCACCGTCAGGTAGGTGGCCATCTCGTCGTCGAGCCTGTCCATCCGGCCCGGCTCGGCGTCGTGGATGGCCGAGGAGAACGTCGCCGTCGCGGCTTCGAAGCGTTGTGCGACTTCGGTTTCGACCAACCGGGAGGCCCGTCGATGAGCGACGCCGAGCGCCGTCGCCGACAGTTCCGCGGTCGCCACGCCGGTGACCCGGTCGACGAGTTCGTGAGCCTCGTCGACGATGAGCAGGTCGTGCTCGGGCAGCACGTTGGCCTCGGCGATGGCGTCGATGGCCAGCAGGGCGTGGTTGGTGACGATCACGTCGGAGGTGCCTGCGCGGGCCCTGGCCTTCTCGGCGAAGCAGTCGGTGCCGAACGGGCAGCGGGTGGCCCCGATGCACTCGCGCGCCGAGACGCTGACCTGGCCCCACGACCGGTCCGGCACGCCGGGCACCAGTTCGTCACGATCACCGGTCTCGGTCTCCGAAGACCACTCGGTGAGCCGCTTCACGTCGCGGCCGAGCGCCGTGGTGGCGACCGCGTCGAACAGCTCCTCCTGCGGTCGGTCGTCACCCGGCTCGCCTGCCGATCCATTGTGGATCTTGTTCAGGCACAGGTAGTTTCCGCGACCCTTGAGCAGGGCGAATTCGGGTCGGCGGGGCAGCTCGCCCTTCAGCGCATCGGCGAGCCGCGGCAGGTCGCGGTCGACGAGTTGGCGCTGCAGCGCGATCGTCGCCGTGGACACCACGACCGGCTCATTGGCCTCGATGGCCCTGGCGATGGCGGGCACCAGATACGCCAGCGACTTGCCGGTACCGGTGCCTGCCTGCACGGCGAGGTGTTCGCCGGTGTCGAAGGCGCGTTCGACGGCTTCGGCCATCTCGATCTGGCCGGTGCGCTCGGTGCCGCCGAGCGCGGCGACGGCCGCGGCCAGCAGTCCGGTGACGCGCGGGGGCGGATCAGCCACGGTGCTGACGGCCCTGGCGGCTGGGCGGGACCATGCGGGTCGGGATGGCGGGCTCGCCGCGGGACAGCTTCAACCCGTCCCACGGCAGGCTGTGAAGACCGGTGGCGACGCGCTCACGGGCGGCGGTCAGAGCGAACTCGGCGACGGAATCGCCGGCCCGCACCAGCGGCACGGCCAGGGGCCGGGCGACCAGGTCGCCCGATTCGGGTGGCGGCTCATCCGCCGGGTGCACGATCTCTTCGACGATGGTGCCCGACCGCTTGGCCAACCGGTGGGCCTGCTTGCGGCCCCCGTGGGATTCCTTGTGGCTGCTCCGCTTCTCCACCGGGAGGCCGTCCACCTCGACCAGCTTGTAGACCATGCCCGCGGTCGGCGCGCCCGATCCGGTGACGAGCGACGTGCCGACGCCGTAGCTGTCGACGGGCTCGACGCGCAGCGCGGCGATGGCGAACTCGTCGAGGTCACCCGACACGACGATGCCGGTCCTGGTGGCGCCGAGACCGTCGAGTTGGGCGCGGACCTGGCGGGCCAGCACGCCGAGGTCGCCGGAGTCGATGCGGACCGCGCCGAGGTCCTGGCCTGCGGCGGCGATGGCGTTGGCCACGCCTGCGGTGATGTCATAGGTGTCGACGAGCAGTGTGGTGCCGACGCCGAGGGCCGCGACCTGCGACCGGAACGCGGAGGGCTCGTCGGGACCGTCCGGCGCCGGTGTGCAGCAGCGTGAACGCGTGGGCGCTGGTGCCCATCGTCGGCACGCCGTAGCGGTGCTGCGCGGCGAGGTTGGAGGTGCCGGTGAAACCGGCGAGGTAGGCGGCCCGCGCGGCGGCGACCGCGGCCTGCTCGTGCGTGCGGCGGGAGCCCATCTCGATCAGCGGTCGCCCGTCGGCGGCGCTCACCATCCTCGCTGCTGCCGACGCGATGGCCGAGTCGTGGTTGAAGATCGAAAGGGCCAGCGTCTCGAGGATCACGCACTCGGCGAAGGTGCCGTGCACCGACAGCACGGGCGAGCCGGGGAAGTACAGCTCACCCTCCGGATAGCCGTCGACGTCACCGCCGAATCGGTAGTCGGCCAGATAGGCCAGGGTGGTCGGGTCGAGGAAGTCCGCGAGCATCGTCAGCGCGTCGTCGTCGAACGTGAACTGCGGCAACGATTCCACGAATCGGGCGGTGCCCGCGACCACCCCGTAGCGGCGGCCCTCCGGCAGGCGGCGGGCGAACACCTCGAAGGTGGTGCGCCGGTGCGCGGTGCCGTCTCGCAGCGCGGCGGCAAGCATCGTCAGTTCGTACTTGTCGGTCAGCAACGCCGCGGTCACACGCCCAACCGTATCGGGTTCGGGTCCCCGCTATTCTGGGCGACATGGTTACGCCGGCGCGGACACGACCGGGGACACGCGAGGAGCGTGACGTCGACCCGACTTCAGAGGAGCAGGCGGCCACCGACAGCCCGTGGGTGACGATCGTCTGGGACGACCCAGTGAACCTCATGTCGTACGTGACCTATATCTTCCAGAAGCTCTTCGGCTACAGCGAGCCGCACGCCACGAAGCTCATGATGCAGGTGCACGAGGAGGGCAAGGCCGTGGTCTCAGCGGGCAGTCGCGAGTCGATGGAGGTCGACGTGACCAAGCTCCACGCCGCAGGCCTGTGGGCCACGATGCAACAGGACCGCTGAGGCGACGTGCGCAAGTGGAAGCGGGTGGACACCGCGGATGGCGCGCGTTTCCGTTCGCAGTTGGCCGCACACGAGTCGGCCCTGCTCAAGAGCCTGGTGACGTCGCTGCTCGACATGCTCGAGGGTCGCGAATCATCCTCGCCCACAGATGAACTCGAAGAACTGACCGGCATGAAGACGGGCCACTCCACGCCGCCGGAGGACGACACGATGAAGCGGCTGCTGCCCGACTTCTACAGGTCGCAGACCGATCATCCGGCCGGTTCGGGTACCGCGGAGAGCCTCAACAGCGCGCTGCGCAGCCTGCACGAGCCGACGATCATCGACGCCAAACGTGAAGCGGCGCAACGACTGCTGGACACGCTGCCGGTCGGCGGTGGCAAGTTCGAGATCACCGAGGCCGACGCGCACTGCTGGGCGGCCGCGGTCAACGACGTCCGACTTGCGTTGGGCACCATGCTCGAAATCAGTCCCGAAGGTCCCGACCGGCTGCCGCCGGAACATCCGATGGCCGGACATCTGGACGTCTACCAGTGGCTGACCGTGCTGCAGGAGTATCTGGTGACCGGGCTGATGAGCAAGCCATCGCGATGAGTGGATCCATCACCGACGTGTCGGGCATCCTCGTCGGCCACCACCACCGACTGGACGACGACGCCACGCTCGGGACGGGCTGGGCGTGCGGCACGACGGTTCTACTGACGCCGCCGGGCACCGTCGGGGGCGTCGACGTCCGCGGTGGCGCGCCGGGCAGTCGCGAGACCGACCTGCTCGACCCGGCCAACAGCGTGCGCTACGTCGACGCCGTGGTGCTCACCGGTGGCAGCGCGTACGGCCTGGCCGCCGCAGACGGTGTCATGCAGTGGCTCGAGCAGCACGACCGCGGCGTGGTGATGGACGGCGGCCTGGTGCCGATCGTGCCGAGCGCGGTCATCTTCGATCTGCCGGTCGGCGGTTGGCAGTGCCGCCCGACCGCCGAGTTCGGCTTCGCGGCCGCGGAGGCCGCCGGGGTGGACGTGGCGGTGGGCAACGTCGGAGCGGGGGTCGGCGCCCGGGCCGGCGTGCTCAAGGGCGGGCTCGGCACGGCATCGATCAGGCTGGAGGACATCGGCGTGACGGTCGGTGCCATCGTCGCGGTCAACTCCGCGGGCAACATCGCCGACCCGAAGACCGGGCTGCCGTGGCTGGCCGAGCAGATCGCCGAGTTCGGCCTGGTGCCGCCGCCCGCCGACCAGATCGCCGCCTTCGCCGCGCGCGACGCCGAACTGTCGCCGCTCAACACCACGATCGCCGTCGTCGCCACCGACGCCGCGCTCAGCAAGGCGGCATGCAAGCGGATGGCGATCGCCGCCCAGGATGGGCTGGCCCGCACGATGCGGCCGTCCCACACCCCGCTGGACGGCGACACGGTGTTCGCACTGGCCACGGGCGCCGTCGAGGTCGAACCGGCCAGCGACACCCCTGCGGCGATGTCGCCCGAGACCAAGCTGCTGACGGTGGTCGGCGCCGCGGCGGCGGACTGTCTGGCGCGCGCGGTCATGGTCGCCGCGCTGGCCGCCGAGTCGATCGCTGGAATACCGACCTACCGACAGATGTTGCCCGGAGCGTTCAGCGACCATGGTCCGAGTGCGTTCGCGAACCTGGAAGGACGGTCCTGACGTGCTGGTGATCCGCGGCGACCTGGTCGATGCCATGGTCGCGCATGCGCGTGCCGACCATCCCGACGAGGCGTGCGGAGTGATCGCGGGGCCCGAGGGTTCCGACCGTCCCGAGCGTTTCATCAAGATGGACAACGCCGAGCGGTCGCCGACGTTCTACCGGTTCGACTCCGGCGAGCAGCTCAAGGTGTGGCGCGCGATGGACGATGCCGACGAGGTTCCGGTCGTCATCTATCACTCGCACACCGCCACCGAGGCCTACCCGAGCCGGACCGACATCTCCTATGCGTCGGAGCCGGACACCCACTACGTGCTGGTCTCCACGCGCGACCCCGACGAGCACGAGCTGCGCAGCTACCGCATCCTCGACGGAGTCGTGACCGAGGAACCCGTCAACATCGTCGATCAGTACTAAGCCGAGAAGAGAGTTCAGCCCATGACCGTCACCGTCTCCATCCCGACCATCCTTCGCACCCACACCGGTGGGGAGAAGCGCGTCAACGCCTCCGGCGACACGCTGCAGGCCGTGATCACCGACCTCGAGGCGAAGTACTCGGGGATCACCGAGCGCATCGTCGACGGCGACAAGCTGCACCGCTTCGTCAACGTCTACGTCAACGACGAGGACGTGCGGTTCTCCGGCGGGATGGCCACCGAGATCTCCGACGGAGACTCCGTGACGATCCTGCCCGCCGTCGCGGGTGGCTGACGTTGGCCCGGTACGAGTCGCTGCTCGAAGCGCTCGGTAACACTCCACTCGTCGGGCTGCGGACCCTCTCGCCGCAGTGGGACGACGACGGGGAGAGTCCGCACGTGCGGCTCTGGGCCAAGCTCGAGGATCGCAACCCGACCGGGTCCATCAAGGACCGCCCGGCGCTGCGGATGATCGAGCAGGCCGAGCGCGACGGGCTGCTTGCGCCGGGGTCGACGATCATGGAGCCGACGAGCGGCAACACCGGCATCTCCATGGCGATGGCCGCTCTGATCAAGGGCTACCGCATGGTCTGCGTGATGCCGGAGAACACGTCGATCGAGCGGCGCCAACTGTTGGAGCTCTACGGCGCGAAGATCATCTACTCGCCTGCCGAGGGCGGTTCGAACACCGCGGTGGCGATGGCCAAGCAGCTGGCCGACGAGCACCCCGAATGGGTGATGCTCTACCAGTACGGAAACCAGGCCAACGCCGATGCGCACTACTACGGGACCGGCCCGGAGATCCTCGCCGACCTGCCCGAGATCACGCACTTCGTCGCCGGGCTCGGCACCACCGGCACGCTGATGGGCACCGGACGGTTCCTGCGCGAGCACGTGCCCGGCGTGCAGATCGTCGCCGCCGAGCCGCGCTACGGCGAGGGTGTCTACGCGCTGCGCAACATCGACGAGGGCTTCATCCCCGAGTTGTACGACCCCGACGTGCTCAGCACGCGCTACTCCGTCGGCTCGTTCGACGCCGTCAGGCGGACCCGCGAACTGGTTCAGGTCGAGGGCATCTTCGCGGGCATCTCGACCGGAGCGATCCTGCACGCGGCGCTGGGCATGGCGACCAAGGCGCGCAAGGCGGGCGAGCGCGCCGACATCGCGTTCGTCGTGGCCGACGCCGGATGGAAGTACCTGTCGACGGGCGCATACGCCGGTAGCCTTGATGATGCGGAGGACTCGCTGGAAGGGCAGTTATGGGCATGACGGAACACGCATGACTCAACCGGTCGGGTTTCCGACTGCCCCCGAGTCGAAGAAGCGCCCTGCCTGGATGATCGGCGGGGCCACCATCGTCAGCTTCGTCGCGCTGCTCTACATCATCGAGGCGTGGGACGCGCTGAACCACCAGGAGCTCAACGCCGACGGCATCCGTCCGCTCGAGACGGACGGCCTGTGGGGCATCGTCTGGGCGCCGCTGCTGCACGCCAACTGGGAGCACCTCATCGCCAACACCGGCCCGGCGCTGGTGCTCGGCTTCCTGATGACGCTGATCGGGATGGCGCGCTTCATCTACGCCACGGTGATCGTGTGGATCCTCGGCGGCTTCGGCACCTGGCTGATCGGCAACATCGGTGCCCCGCCCGGAGTCGAGACCACCCACATCGGCGCGTCGGGCCTGATCTTCGGCTGGCTGACGTTCCTGATCGTGTTCGGCTTCTTCACCCGCAAGGCGTGGGAGATCATCGTCGGCATCGTCGTGTTGATCGTGTACGGCGGAGTGCTGCTCGGCGCGCTGCCCGGCACCTTCGGGGTGTCGTGGCAGGGCCATCTCTGCGGCGCGATCGCCGGCGTACTCGCCGCCTACCTGCTGTCCGGTCCGGAGCGCAAGGCCCGTGAGAAGCGCAAGACCGGCACGACGCCTCAGCTCTCGTACTGACGCGCGGGATCAGCAAATGGGCTTTGCTGAAGTGAGGCGTTCGCCACACTCACGACGATTTCGAGGCCCACGTCACTGCGACGTCGCGCCTGGTGAGACATCACATGCGGGCGCCAGAATGAAACTCGTTGCCCAATGCTGTGATGTTTTCGCGCAAGCAAGATCGGGCATGGCAAGCTAGTGAGCGTGCGAATCACCGTACTGGGATGCTCCGGCAGCGTTGTCGGGCCTGATTCGCCAGCTTCGGGATATTTGGTGACCGCACCCGATACGCCACCGCTGGTGATCGACTTCGGCGGCGGTGTGCTGGGCGCGCTGCAGCGTCACGCCGATCCCGGCACCGTGAACGTGTTGCTCTCGCACCTGCATGCCGATCACTGCCTCGACCTTCCCGGCCTGTTCGTGTGGCGCCGCTATCACCCGAGTCCGCCGCTGGGCCGCGCCCTGATGTACGGCCCGGAGAACACCTGGGCCCGGTTGGGCGCGGCATCGTCGCCCGAGGGCCGCGAGATCGATGACTTCTCCGACATCTTCGACGTCCGCCACTGGGTCGACAACGAGACGATCGCCATGGGCACCCTGTCCGTCGTGCCGCGCCTGGTGTGCCATCCGACGGAGTCCTACGGCATGCGGTTCACCGACCCCTCCGGTGCGACGTTCGTCTACAGCGGCGACACCGGCTACTGCGATGCACTCGTCGAACTCGCGCGTGACGCCGACGTCTTCCTGTGCGAGGCGTCGTGGACGCACTCGGCGGACCGGCCACCGAAACTGCACCTGTCCGGCACCGAGGCGGGTCGCGCCGCCAGGAACGCGGGAGTGCGCGAGCTGCTCCTCACCCACATCCCGCCATGGACGTCGCGCGAAGACGTGATCAGCGAGGCGAAGGCGGAGTTCGACGGCCCGGTGCACGCGGTGGTGTGCGACGAGGCGTTCGACGTCGCCCATCGCTGAGTCGGACCTGCCCGTTAGGGTTGCGTGGTGTCCAGACGAGAAGACGGTCGCCTTGATGACGAACTGCGACCGGTAGTCATCACCCGCGGGTTCACCTCCCATCCGGCCGGCTCCGTGCTGGTCGAGTTCGGTCAGACCCGGGTCATGTGCGCGGCCAGCGTCACCGAGGGCGTGCCCCGCTGGCGCAAGGGGTCCGGCCAGGGCTGGCTCACCGCGGAGTACGCGATGCTGCCCGCCGCCACCCACGAGCGGTCCGACCGCGAGTCGGTCAAGGGCCGCGTCGGCGGTCGTACCCAGGAGATCAGCCGACTGGTCGGCCGCTCGCTGCGGGCGTGCATCGACCTCGGAGCGCTGGGGGAGAACACCATCGCGATCGACTGCGACGTGCTGCAGGCCGACGGCGGCACCCGTACGGCGGCGATCACCGGCGCCTACGTGGCGCTGGCCGATGCCGTGGCGTACCTGTCCGCCGCGGGGCGGCTGTCCGATCCGCGGCCATTGTCGTGTGCGATCGCCGCGGTGTCCGTCGGGGTGGTCGACGGCCGGGTGCGCGTCGACCTGCCCTACACCGAGGACTCGCGCGCCGAGGTGGACATGAACGTCGTCGCCACCGACACCGGGACCCTCGTCGAGATCCAGGGCACGGGTGAAGGGGCGACGTTCCCGCGCTCGACGCTGGACAAGATGCTCGACCTGGCGCTCGTCGCGACCGAGCAGCTGTTCGTGATTCAGCGCGCGGCACTCGAATTGCCGTATCCGGGTGTGCTGCCCGAGCCCTCCGGGCCTGCCAAGAAGGCGTTCGGAAGCTGACCGATCCGCTGGTGGCCGGCGTTTCCTGAACCGGTTCCCATCGGACATGCGAGTTTTGGTTCCGTCCCATTCGAACCAGTGATTCGACGAGCGTCGAACGCCGTGGTTTCGATGGAACCGATCGACCCATTCGGGTTCGGCTGTGGTGCAGGATGATTCGCGAGTGCGAGTGGGTCGAGCGAGTCGGCGGCCGAGCGTTCCGGTGCTCTTGGTGGCGGCCGTTGCGCCACTGCCGGCCGTTCGGCACTGGGCTGAACAACCCAAAGGGTAGCGCTGCCGCATCGCGGTGTGCATAATGGGCTAACTGACCCAAATAGCGAACCGCTGAGGTGGGCGCATCGGACGCCCAAACCTCAGGGGTATTGGGCTGTATCAACGTCTGCACAGGAAGGCTGTCCACCATGATCTCTGCGGCATTTCCGTACAAGAAACAATTTCAAAAGGTGCACGGCAGCGAGATGGCGTATGTGGAAGTGGGAGAGGGCGATCCCATCGTCCTGCTGCACGGCAATCCCACCTCGTCGTACCTGTGGCGCAACATCTTGCCCTACCTGCAACCGCTGGGCCGCTGCATCGCACCCGACCTGATCGGGATGGGTGATTCCGACAAGCTGCCCGACAGCGGACCCGACTCGTATCGCTTCGTCGAGCATCGCCGCTACCTCGAGGCCCTGCTCGAAGCCTTGGACGTACGCGAGCGGGTCACCTTGGTGCTCCATGATTGGGGCTCGGCCCTCGGCTTCGACTGGGCCAACCATCACCGCGACGCGGTGAAGCGCATCGCGTTCATGGAGGCCATCGTGGCGCCGCAGGGCCGCGATCACTGGGACTCGATGGGGATGCGGTCAGCCCTGGAAGCCCTGCGTACCGACGCAGGCGAGACGATGGTTCTGCAGGACAACTACTTCATCGAACAGATTCTGCCGAACGCCGTCCTGCGTACCCTCTCGGATGAGGAAATGGCGGAGTATCGACGGCCGTTCCGCGAGCCCGGCGAGGGGCGCCGACCGACGCTGACCTGGCCGAGGCAAATCCCGATCGACGGTGAGCCCGCAGACGTGAGTGCGGCCGCGGCCGCCTACGCCGAATGGCTGGGGACGAGCGATGTGCCCAAGCTGTTCCTGAAGGCCGAGCCCGGTGCGATCCTGACCAACGACTCGCTGGTCGGCCTGGTCCGTGGATGGCCGGCGCTGACCGAGAAGACCGTGGCGGGAGTCCATTTCGTTCAGGAAGACTCCCCGGACGAGATCGGTCGCGCCATCGTCGACTGGATGGGGAAGACGGACTGAGAGCCGCTGAGAGGACCCGAGTCGGTGGATGGCATCTTCCACGTCTTCATCGGAGACGCGCACGGCGTCCTCGACGTCGGCGTGAAGACGGCGGCTCTGTTTCTCACGGCGGCGCTGCTCTTGCGGCTCACCGAGAGGCGCACCCTTGCCGAGTTCGCCCCGTTCGACTGGATCGCAGCAGTCGCTGCCGGTGCCATCGTCGGAAGGTCGGCGACGGCCACCGACACGTCATGGCTCGGAGCCACCACCGCGCTGATCTGCCTCTTGCTCACCCACGCCGCGTTGACGCGAATGCGCTTCGTGCCAGGCATTCAACGGCTGATCGACCCGCCGCTGAAGGTGCTGATCCGCGACGGCCAGATCGAACATCGCAATCTCCGGCGCTGCGGTCTCACCGCTACGGACCTCGAAGCCGTACTGCGCCAACACGGTCACCGCACCGCAGGCAACATTCATCTCGCGATCTTCGAAGCCAAGGGTGCCATCTCCATACTGCCCTTCGAACGGTCCGACGAAGTGAATGAACGACAGTGGACGCACCCAGGAGAGCCCCCGAACGACAGTGACGCACCCAGGAGAGCCCCTGACCCCGGTCATCTTTGATGCTGCCAAGCTGGTCGGGTAGGTGACGAGGATCATCTGTAGGGAGCAATGGTGACCGATCTGCTGGTGGCCAGCCGCAACGCCAAGAAGCTGGCCGAACTGCACCGGGTTCTCGACGCCGCGGGCGTGTCGGGCCTGCGGCTGCTGTCGCTCGACGACGTGCCTGCGTTCGACGAGGCTCCCGAGACGGGGGCGACGTTCGAGGAGAACGCGTTGGCGAAGGCGCGCGATGCGTTTCGGGCGACGGGGGTGCCTGCGGTGGCCGACGATTCGGGGCTCGCGGTGGATGCGTTGAACGGAATGCCGGGCGTGCTGTCGGCGCGCTGGGCCGGAGCCCACGGCGACGATCTGGCCAACCTTCGGCTGCTGCTGGGACAACTCGGCGACGTGCCCGACTCGCGGCGCGGGGCCGCGTTCGTGTCGGCGTGCGCCTTGGTGTCGTCGGCGGGCGAGACCGTGGTGCGGGGGGAGTGGCCCGGTGTCGTGGCTCGGGAGCCGCGCGGCGATGGCGGGTTCGGCTACGACCCGGTCTTCGTGCCTCTCGGATCGGCACGCTCGGCGGCCGAGCTGACGCCTGCCGAGAAGGACGCGGCGTCGCATCGCGGGCGCGCGCTGGCGCTGCTGGTTCCTGCGCTGCGCGTGTTGGCCGCCCAGTAGGTGACCCGCTCAGTCAATGGCAAACGTTGTCTAGGGTAACTAACGTATAGTCTCGCGACGTGGGTCGTCACGATGTCGGGGCGTCAGCCGTGCCCTCGCCCACCGGTACGGCCCGGTCGGCCCATCCCGGGATCCTCGTCGCCGTGCTTTCGGCGGCGGGTATCAGCGTCGCCCTGATGCAGACGCTGATCATCCCGTTGATCCCCGAACTGCCGAAGCTGTTGAACGCCAGCCCTTCCAATGCGTCGTGGGCCATCACGGCGACGTTGTTGACCGCGGCGGTGGCTACGCCGGTGTTCGGCAGGCTCGGTGACATGTACGGCCCAAAGCCGATGCTCATCGCGTGCGCCGTGGTGCTCACCGCGGGATCGTTGGTCGCGGCGACCACCAGCTCGCTGATCCCGTTCGTCATCGGTCGTGGCCTGCAGGGGCTGGCGCTGCCGATCATTCCGTTGGGCATCAGCGTGTTACGGGCATCGGTGCCCGCCGAACGCGTCGGCAGCGCAATGGGTTTGATGAGCGCGTCGCTGGGGGTGGGCGGGGCGCTCGGGCTGCCGCTGTCCGCGGCGATCGCCCAGCACTTCAGCTGGCACGCACTGTTCTGGTTCGCGGCCGGGCTGGGGGTGGCGTCGTTCCTGCTGTTCGCGTTCATGGTGCCGTCGATGCCCTCGTCGTCGTCGGACCGGCTGGATCCGCTTGGCGCGATCCTGCTCGCCGGTGGACTGGTGACGCTTCTGGTCGGCATCACCAAGGGACAGAGCTGGGGGTGGACGAGTGCGACGACGCTGGGCCTGTTCGGTGCGTCGCTGGTGATCCTCGCGCTGTTCGCGGCGTGGCAGCTGCGCTTCGACTCGCCGATCGTCGACCTGCGCACGACGGTGCGGCTGCCGGTGCTGACCACCAACGTCGCGTCGATCGGCGTCGGCTTCTCGATGTTCGCCATGTCATTGATCGCGCCGCAGGTGCTCGAGATGCCGACCCAGACGGGTTACGGGCTCGGGCAGTCGATGCTGCACGCGGGTCTGTGGATGGCTCCCGGCGGGCTGGCGATGATGGTGACTGCGCCGATCGCAGCCAGGATCGCCGGCCGGACGGGGCCGAAGTACACCCTGTTCATCGGGTGCGTGATCATCGCAGGCGCTTACCTGGCCGGGCCCTGGCTGCTTGGCAGCGCACCACGGGTCATGGTCTTCAGCGTGCTGGCGAGCATCGGCGTCGGCTTCGCGTACGCATCGATGCCGTCCCTGATCAATGCCGCCGTGCCGGTATCGGAGACCGCCGCCGCCAACGGCATCAACGCTCTGGCCCGGTCGCTGGGGACGTCGATCTCCAGCGCCGTGATGGGCGCGATTCTCGCCGGGCTGACGGTGTCCGTCGCAGGCGCCGAGTTCCCGACTCTCGGCGCGTTTCGCATCGCGTTGCTGGTGGCCGCAGGGGCGGCCGGGGTGGGCGCGGTGTTGGCTCTGCTGATACCCGCCCCGCCCGCCGAGCCCGCCCCGGACGTGCCGTCCGATGACGAGGTGGCCGAGTTGGTGGCCGAGCTCATGCATCCCGACACCGCCCCGTGGCTCGACCGCGGCGCCTACCTGGTGTGCAGTCGGTTGGACGACGCAGGCGGCCTGACGCTCGGGGAGTTGGCCGACACCATCGGGACCGACCTGTCGACCGTCAGCAGGCACGTCACGGCGCTGCTGCGGGACGGGGCGGCGACGGGAGCCAGGCGCGGCGACGTGCCCGCGTTCTATCTGACGCCGCAGGGCCGGGACCGGTTCTATCGGCAGCGGGCCGTCGACGGCTGGGACACCTACGGCGTGCGACGCGGTGCGGCCGAGATCGACGTGCAGACCACCCGGTTGCCGTCGGCGTTATAACCCGAACTGCGCCTTGATGTTTCGCGTCTGGAAGTGCTCAACGACGATGCCGAGCAGCGGGATGGTGCCCGCCAGCAGCACGCCGATGGTCTTGGCGATCGGCCAGCGCACCTTGACCGCGAGGTTCGCGGTGAAGAGCAGATAGATGAAGTAGATCCAGCCGTGAATCGGTGCGACGAGCCACAGGAACGGCCAGTCGACCTTCACGATGTACTTCAACACCATCTCGGCGCACAGCAGGATCAGCCAGACGCCGGTGGTCCATGCCATCACGCGGTAACCGGGAAGCGCCTTGCGGACCGCCTCGCGCTGTGATGCCTCGGGTGCCGGGTCGGCCGCCTCCGCCCGCTCGGCGGGGGCTTCGGGATCGGGGCTGCTCATGGGGTGGTCCTGTCATCGGCGGGTTTGGAGGGGGCGTCGGACTTGGCGAGCTCGGCCAGGTACGCGTTGTATTCGGTGAGTGCACGGTCGTCGGTGGACGGCGTGGCCGGCTTCGGCCGTTCGGGCAGCAGGCCGGCCGGGATCTCGGTGACCTCGTCCGTCGGCTTCTCCGGTGGTGCCTCTTCGTAGCGGACGAACTTGTAGTAGCCGTAGAAGCAGAACGCCGCGAACATCGGCCACTGCAGGGCGTAGCCCAGGTTCTGGAAGGTGCCCGACGCCGACTCGTAGCGGGTCCACTGCCACCAGGCCAGGCCAAGGCAGCCGGCCGCGGCGACGATGACCAGCGCGATGAGCGCCGGCCTCCTACGCCGTGTAGTGGACATTAGTCCACGGTACCGCGATGGCCTTCGGCCCAATGAACTCGTCCATGCGCGCGGTGGCGGCTTTGCGGTAGATCGAAACGATGTACTTCGTCGACCGCGTCCAGGGGATCTCGAGGTGGTCGAGCGCGGCGGTGAACAGGCCGATGATGTCCTCCGACCGGTTCGAGAAGTGGTAGCGGACGCTGCGCACGCCGCGATCGTTGGCGACCACGCGGCAACCGTCGCTGTGGATCAGGCCGAGGACGAATTCCTCGGTGGCCTCGTAGACGAGTGCTTCCTGCCACGGCTCCAGCGCGATGCGGCGGTGGTGCTTTCTGCCGGGACCGTGCTGGGGGAGAAGGCACGGCCAGTGCTTGGAATACTGTCCGACCTCTACGCAGCGGGTCTGGCTTCCGCGTGACCGACGCATGTTGGCCGGGCATCACCGCGTCGATGGCCTCGCAGCAGCGATTGATGATCGCCGGGTACTGCGAGTCGACACATGATCCGCAGGCGCCACACTCGGCGGTGCTCGCGAGATGCAACCATCTCCCAGATAGAGACCGAGTAGGTACGAATATGCGGCACACGGCAGCGCCGAGAAATCATGAAGGACGCCGCACGGTGACGAAGCTGCTCGGACGCTCGCAGCCGATTCGGTGGCTTGCGCCGCCACTCGCGCACAGTCGGACGTGGTATGCCCGTCTGCCGTGCGATGGCGCAGTCGTTCAAACCCGCCGCGATCAGACGCTGGACGTCGTTGAATTCTTCAGCAGACCGCACCGTTTGCCCCTCGCCACCCGATGTCTCCAACCTAGAGACGGTCGCCGACAAATTCGGTGGGTGATGCACGCGGTACGATTGGCGGCCTGCGGGCGTGGCGCAATTGGCAGACGCGCGGGCTTTAGGTGCCCGTGTTCGAAAGAACGTGAGGGTTCGAGTCCCTCCGCCCGCACTCTGAAAAGGCCGTGGATCGCCTTCCCGCGGTTCAGGTACGGAAGCCGGGGCCGGCCTCGGGGGCGACGTTGTGCGCGGTGATCTCCTCGCCGCAGTGGGCGCAGGTGAGGCGCGGGTCGGCGATTTCGCCGCAGGCCTCGTGACGCAGCACGACCGGTGGGCCGTTCGGGTGCGGCAGATGCTCGTCGCCCCAACGCATCAGGGCGACGATCGCGCCGAACAGATCGAGCCCGGCGTCGGTGAGTCGGTATTCGTGGCGCTCGGGTTCGGAGGAGTAGAGGACCCGTTCGAGCAGTCCCGCGTCGACGAGCATGCGCAGCCGGGACGAGAGCGTGGGCCGCGGGATGTCGAGGTTGCGCGCGAGCTGACCGAAGCGGCGCACCCCGAAGAACGCTTCGCGCAGGATGAGCAGCGTCCATCGTTCGCCGACGAGTTCGAGGGCCCGGCCCACGGACTCGGCTTCGAAGCGATGGGACAGATCAGATGGCGCGACCATGGTTCAATGACAATACCGGTTCAGCCGCTGAACCGATACTGGTAACGTGATTGAACCGACTGCCGCCAACTCATGAATGCCGAGATCGCGATGAACCAGCCCGACCTGCAGACGCCGAGCACTTCGAACGACGTCGAGGCCAGCGCCGAGCAGATCGCCGTGCTGGCGCGGGAGATGTCCGACGAGATCGACGACCATAACCGGCTACCCGACGCGTTGGTAGCGCGCCTCGGCGAATCCGGGCTGTTGCGCGCGGGTGCGCCGACGGAAGCCCGCGGGCTGGAATTGCCGCCGGGCGTCGCGCTGGGATGCGCGGAAGCGGTGGCGCGCGGCAATGCCTCGGCTGGCTGGTGCGTCTCGATCGCGATCACCAGCAGCCTGCTGGTCGCGTACCTGCCGACCTCCAGCCGCGATGCGCTCTTCGGTGACGGGCGCGGGGTCGCCGCCGGCGTGTGGGCGCCGCGAGGCACGGGCCGGACGGTCGACGGTGGTGTCGTGGTGTCGGGCCGCTGGCCGTTCTGCAGCGGAATCACGCACGCGGACATGATGTTCGCCGGATGTCTGGTCGACGACCAGCGTGTGCCGTCGGTCGTCGCGCTGCGCAAACAAGACCTTCGGGTTCTCGACACATGGCACACGCTGGGTCTGCGCGGGACCGGCAGCCACGACACCGTGGCCGATGAGGTCTTCGTGCCGACCGACCGCGTGTTCTCGTTGTTCGACGGCCCGATCGTGGACCGGCCGTTGTATCGCTTCCCCGTATTCGGCTTCTTCGCGGCGTCGATCGCGGCGGCCGCGCTGGGCAATGCGCGCGGCGCCCTCGACGACTTCATCGAACTGGCCGGCGCCAAGAAGGGGCTGGGATCGACCAGGACGCTGGCCGAGCGCCCCGCGACCCAGGCGGCCGTCGCCACGGCCGAGTCGGCCCTGAGCGCCGCGCGAGCGCTCTACTACCAGGCGATCGAGACTGCCTGGCAGGCCAGTCAGGGCGGCGAACCGGTGCCGGTCGAGCCGCGAAACCGCCTGCGCCTGGCGGCAACTCACGCGACACGAACCTCCGCCGACGTGGTCCGTGAGATGTACGACCTCGCAGGCGGCAGCGCGATCTACGACAGTGCTCCGCTACAGCGACGCTTCCGCGATGCATACACCGCCACCGCCCATTTCCAGGTCAACGAGGCATCACGCGAGCTGTCCGGCCGCGTCCTGCTCGACCAGTCGGCCGATGTGTCGACGCTGTGACCGGACACATCGACGTCGCCCTGCCGTTCTGGCTGGACCGACCCGACGAGGAAGCGCTCGACATCGCGCTGGCGTCCCGGGAAGCGGGGTTCGACACGCTGTGGGTCGGCGAGATGGCCACCTACGACGCCTTCGCGCTGGCGACCGCGGTCGGGCACCGTGCGCCCGGCGTGCGGCTCAAGATCGGCCCCTTGGCCCTCGGCGTCCGCAGCCCGGTGGCGCTGGCGCTCGGCGCATCGTCGGTCGCGTCCCTCACCGGCTGCGAGGTGGACATCGCACTCGGTGCCTCCAGCCCGGCGATCGTGGCCGGCTGGCATGGCCGCCCGTGGGCGCAGCACGCCGCACGCACGCGCGAGACCATCGAGTGTCTGAGGCCGATCCTGGCCGGGACGCGGGTCGACTACGCCGGACAGATGGTGCACAGCCATGGCTTCCGACTACGAAATCCGTTGCCGAACAGCCGAATCGCGGTGGGCGCGTTCGGCCCCGCAATGACGCGGGTGGCGGCGCAACACGCTGACGAGGTCGTGCTCAACCTGGTGCCGCCCGCCAGGGTCGCCGAGATGCGGGCGATCGTCGACGCCGCGGCCGCCGCGGCAGGGCGCATCCCCCCGCGCCTGACCGTCTGGGTGCCCGTCGCGGTCGATCCGGGCGACGCGGCGCTGCGTCAACTGGCTGCCCAGCTGGCCGTCTATCTGGCGCCGCCCGGCTACGGCGAAATGTTCAGCGAGCTCGGCTTTCTCGACCTCGTTCAGCGCGCCCGCGCGGGCGCACGCCGCCTCGAGCTGGCCGGCGCCGTCCCCGTTGAGCTCCTCGACCAGGTCTGCGCCCTTGGCTCCGCGGACCACGTCGCGGCGCGACTTCGCGCCTACCACGATGCGGGCGCCGACGCCGTCGCGGTGGTGCCCGGCACGGCCGAGGACCCAGGCGGTGCCGCCACGCTCGCTGCGCTAGCGCTGGGACACAACACAACCTAGGACCTCGACCACGAGGGCTGACGCTGCGGATTTCCGCGTCTTGGGGCGTGCTGCCTGCGCCAGTCGTTAGGGTGCGGCAATGATCGACTTTCAGAACGGCGTGTTCGTCAAACTCGGGCCGAGCAATCCTGCGGAGATCGCCGCCGAGTTGGCGCCGATCCTCGTCGATGGCGAAGCGGTCTACCTCAGCTTCAAGGGCATGCGTGACTCCGTGGTCTTCACCAACAAGCGGCTCATCGCCGTCAACGTTCAAGGTCTCACCGGGAAGAAGCGTGATTATTCGTCGCTGCCCTACAGCAAGATTCAGGCGTGGAGCATCGAGACGGCGGGACGATTCGACTTCGACGCCGAACTCGAGCTGTGGTTCTCCGGCCTCGGGAAGGTGCGGCTGGACTTCAAGGGCCAGGTCGACATCCGCACGATCGGAAGGCTGATCGGCAGTCATGTGCTGTAGTGGACCCGTGCAGAGCCGTGTCGTGGACCGGGCGAGGGGAATGCGCGACCTGGTGCGCGCCGAGGCCGCCGAGTCCGAGAGGTTGCGCACGTTGACGCCTGCGATCGTCGAGGAGATGTGGGCCAGTGGGCTCATGGCCGCCTTCAACCCGGCGGTGGCGGGCGGCGCCGAACCGTCCTTCGCCGAGATGATCGAGACCTGGATCGAAATGTCCTGGCAGGACGGATCGTTCGGCTGGATCGGGATCGCGAATCTGCCGTCGTCGTTCGCCGCGGCGACCTACCTGCCCGACGAGGGATTCGCCGAGATCTTCACCGCCAACGGCAATCACGTCACCATGGGAGGCCAGTTCGCCCCCAACGGCCAGGGTGTCGTCGTCGACGGCGGCTACCGCGTGACCGGGGCGTGGAACTTCGGCTCCGGCGTGGGCCACTCCGAATACGTCGCGGCGGGCTTCATCCCGATGGAGAACGGCGAAATGCGTTGGATCAGTGAGGGTGTGCCCGAGCTGATGGTGGCGCTGGTGCCTCGGGACGACGTCACCTTCACCGACGGCTGGCACGTTCAGGGACTCAAGGGCACCGGTTCCTACGACTACAACACCGCCGACCTGTTCGTGCCGTCATACCGGACCTTCCGGTTGTTCACCCTCGAGCCGCTGCGGGGCACGTCGGCCGCCTCGCGCATGGGCATGATGGCGACCACCGCCGCCGGCCACGCGGGCTGGGCGCTCGGGGTGGCCAAGAGCATGCTCGACGACGTCGAGGAGCTGGCGGCGACCAAGTTCCGAATGTCGGACATGGCGTCGCTGGCCAGCCGTCCGACCTTCCAGAAGGGCCTGGCCCATCACGTCGCGGGCTGGCGGGCCGCCCGGCTCCTGGTCCTGGACGCCTTCGGTCAGGCCGAGGCGGCCGTGGCAGCGGGTGACGACCTGACGCCGGTGATGCGGGCCGACATGCGCGTGGCCGCGGTATACGCCACCGACACGGCGCGCGAGTGCGCACAGTGGGCACATCTGGTGGCCGGCACCAGCGCCATTCGCGAAGGCAGCCGGTTCGAGCGCGCCTTCCGCGACATCTACACCGGCACCCAGCACGCGTTCATCAGCGAGAAGGTGGCGATGGACGCGGCCCAGGTGTGGCTCGGCATCGTCGACGACCAGTTCTCGCTCTGACGCCGAACTCAACCGCCCGCGGGTGCGGACGTCCGGTCGCGAGATGGGTGACGGTGCGGATGAGGGCGAAGTTGACGAGCGGGATCACCAGCTCGACCGGGATCATCAGAACGTAGAACCAATTCGGCTGACCCGTGGCGACCCAGGCCAGCAACCGGGCAAGGCCGCCTGCGAAGAAGACCGCGCCGAGGATGTTCGCGACGCGCCCTCGCTCGGTGATGTCGGCCGCGCACCACACGAACGCCAGCCCGTACGCGGCGAACATCAGCGCATAGAACCGCAGGTCGGAATCGATCGTCGGGTTGACCGACCCGCCGCCGATGATGCTGGCCGACCCGAACAGCAGATGCGCCAGCCCGATGCCCGCGCAGACCAGTCCGAACACCATCAACCAGATCTCGGTAGCCCGTTTCATCGCGACCCTCTATTAGATAGAATCCAATAGTGCGAAGGTACTCCGATCGCGAGGTGAGCGTCAACCGTGCGCATCGACGATGAGGCCGTGCCCGCCCGACGGAGGCTCACCCCCGAGCAGCGCCGCGACGAGCTGATGGACGTGGGCGCAACGATATTCGGCGAGTGCGCCTATGAGGACGTCGCGATGGAGGACGTCGCCCGCCGCGCCCATGCCTCGCGGGCACTGATGTATCACTACTTCCCGACGAAACGCGACTTCTTCGCCGCGATCTGGAAGCGGGCGCACGACCGGCTGTCGGCCGAGATGTCCGACGGCGACGCGCTGTCGGTGCGCGACGAGATCGCGGGCGCACTCGAGGCCCATCTGAGCTTCTACGAGGCCCACATCCCCCTGGTGATCATCGCGAACCGAAGTTCCATCGCCACCGACCCGGTCCTACGCGCACCGATCGCAGAAGGAATGCGCACGCTCTGCGAGCGCATCCTCGACGCAGGCGGAGCCACCGGCCGCTCCCGCGACATCGCATCCGCGGCCCTCGCCGGATGGATCGCCTTCGTTCGCGAGATGACCGTCGAATGGCTGCTGCATCAACGCATTTCGCGTAGTGACGTGGTGGATGCGTGCATGGGGGTGCTCGACGCCGCGGTCGGCGCCCACCTCGGCTTCGCGGCTCCGACCGAATGATCTCGACCGTCAGCCGCGGTCCGCTCGCTCGAGTCGACGGGCATGGGCAACCGTCGACTGAAGTCCACTGTCCTGCAGTGATACTGCGGTGAGGCCGGTCGCCGCCGAATTCACCAGTCGGGTCAGGACGTGACCGGGGTTGGCTTCGATGGCGAACGTGGCACCGAGTTCGGCCATCAGCCGGATGCCGTCATACCACTGAACGGGCTGCGCCACCGCCTGCGCGAGATCGTCGAGGATCGCCTCGGCGGTGTCCACGGCACGGCCCCGCGTGTTGCTCAGGTAGCGCGCCGTCGGGGGGTGCCTTGGCAGGCCGGCGAGGTGCGCCGCGAGCCGGCGCGCCGTATCCGCCTGCAGGGGACAGTGCGAGGCCACCGCGACGTCGAGGCGCTCGTAGTCGGCGGCCCCGGCAGTCCTGGCGGCGTCGCCCGCCCGCTGCAGTCCGGCCACGGTGCCGCTGAGAACGGTTTGAGTGGCGCTGTTGACGTTGGCCAGCCACACCGGGTCGTCGTCGGTGGTGGTCTGCTCGGCCAACTGGCCGGCGGTGCGAATCGGTAGGCCGGTGAGCGCGGCCATTCCCCAGTCACCATGTGAACAAGCCTCTTTCATCAAGCGGCCGCGGAGCTCGACGGCGGTCAAGGCGTCGGCGAAGTCGAGCACCCCCGCGGTCACGGCGGCCGCGAACGCGCCGACGGAATGACCGGCGACGAACCGGGGTGTCAGCCCTTGGTCCTCGGTGAGGGCGCGGGCGCATGCCACTCCGGCGATCAGCAGGGCGATCTGCACGTTGGTGGTGTCCGCCAGCGCCGACGCGCTGTCGAGCACCGCGGGCATCCCGAGATGCGCGAGATGGGACCGGGCTTGATCCAGCACGACGGTGACGGCGGGACTGTCGGGCAGCCCGTCCAACATGTTCGGCTGCTGGGAACCCTGCCCGGGGAACAGGAAGGCCAGGCTCATCGCACTGCGAGGGCGCGCTGCACCAGGCGGGGTCCGAGCGGAGTCTTCACCAGGACGTCGCGGCTGGTGGAGAGCAGCTCCGGCAGTGCGATTGCCCCCGTTCGGGTTTCGACCTGGCAGTCGACGCGGACGTCCAACCGGTCGAAGTGGTCGTGCAACGCCGTGAGCCGGCTCAGCACCGCCGACGTGAGATGCGGTGTCCGCACCAGAAGATCGAGATCGCTGTCCGGCGACGCGGTAGGCGATCCGGTGGCCAGCTCGAAGCCGACGCTGCCCGTCGGTCCCCACGGCACCTCCGCCTCGACGAGGAACGTCCGGACCGACCTCAGCGCGCCGATCGCCGCCACCTCGTTGCCGGTGGTGGGGTCGACGTCGGTGAGATCTTCCGGAGCGACCAGCCGGCGGACGTCCTGCGGGGCGACGCTCCACGCATGGCGCTGGGATCTGCCGCTTCCGCGGATGCCGACCGCGATGTGCCCATCGGGCGCCGCTGCCCGCCGGACCACCACCCACGGGGTGGCCGTCAGCGCGCGACGGGCCCACGTTGGCGCGTCGGCAGGCAGCGTTTCCGCTGCCGCGTCGGACAGCCTGAGCAGATCGTGCGGTCGTGGCGGTGTCACGCGGTCGTGAGTTCCATTGCTGGGCAAGCAGTTCACGGACCGCGCGCGAGGCGTGGCGGGTGGTGACGGCGGCCTCGGAGTCGAGCCGGTTGGACAGGTCGCGCGGACCGCGCCGGGCCCGTTCGACGGCGTCGGCCACCGCCGCACTGACCTTGCGGACGTCGTCGGGGGTCGGTGCGTCGGCGTCGTCGACCGCGAGCAGGCCGTCACAGAATCCGAGCTTGGCCCAGTCCCGGACGTCGTAGCTCATCGGCACGATGGTCTTGGCGAGTTCGTCGAGCTGTTCGACCGTGCGCAGCGTGATCCGCGCGGCGGCGGCCTTGTGCATGGCGTGGATCTCCACGTGGGGGTCGTCGAGAGCGAGGATCTGGCCGGCCTGCAGGCCGTGGGTGAGGAAGCCGCCGGACAGCGCGGTGCCGACGACGATGGCGACGATCGGATGCCCCGCGGTGCGGGCCGCGTGATACGCGTCGGTGGCTGCCGCCATGGCCTGATGCAGGCCCGCCATCTCCTCGTTGCGGCCGTAGGCCTGGCTGGGCAGGTCCACGACGGCGATGATCGCCCGCTTGTGCTCGGCGTCGCGGTCGGCCTCGATCAGGTCGCGCACGGCCTGGGCCAGGGCCAGCGATTCGGTCAGCCCGACCTGTCCCTCACGGGCGCGATAGAACCGGTTGTCGGGATCGGGAACCACGGCCAGATAGCGGGCGGTGTCGGTCGTCGCCGACAGGACCGACGGGATGATCGGCTCGGGGGTGACGCCACCGCTGAGCGCGTCGAGCCAGGACCGGCCGCGGGTGCCGGGGTGGTCGCCCGCTGGCGCGACGGCGGCCGCCGAGGCACCTGGCGTGGGGACCGGTGCATAGGCAGAACCCCAGAGCCGGCGCAGGTCTGCCGGGGTCGGGTGATCGGCGGGGTCCAGCGTCGCCAGACGGGACGCGAGCACGTCGAGGCGCTGGCTGCGGTGTTGGCCGGGTTCGGTGACGCCTGCGGTGACGGCGGCAACCAGGGCGGCGCGCAACAGATCTGCATCGTCGGGAACGAGGTCGTCGGCCAGCGCGGTCGCGGCTCGCTGCTCGCCGCCGTCGACCGCCCAGATCAGCGCGTGGTCGCTGGAGTCGAATTCCTCGACGCCGCCCTCCTGTTCGATGACGGCGGGGCCGTTGAGCCCGATGCGGGCCTGCGGGGTGACGATCAACCGGGTGCACAGGCCTGCCGCGATGCTCATCCCGCCGAATGATCCGACGGTGCCCGCGACGATCCCGATGACCGGTGCCAGTGGTCGCAGATCCAGTACGGCCGAACAGATCTCGGCGACGGCATTGAGGCCGAGGTTGGCTTCCTGCAGCCGGACTCCGCCGGTCTCGAAGAGGATCACGGCGGCGGTCGGGGTTCCGGCCCGCGAATCCGCGGCCGCCAGGAGCAGCGCCTGGGAGATCTTGGCGCCCGACACCTCGCCGGTGCCGCCGCCCTGGAAGCCCTGCTCGATGGCGGCGATCACCGCAGGGTGTCCGTCGATGGTGCCGCGCGCGATGACGGTGCCGTCATCGGCCTGCGGGGTGATGCCCTGGGGCATCAGCCACGGGGATTCCAGCCGGTCGAACGGCCCGGCGAGCACCCGCACCGAGCCCGGATCGAGAAGCGCGGTGGCACGGCCGAGGGCGTCGAGTTCGATGAAGCTGCGGCGCGCCAGCAGCTGTTGCCAGGTCCGCCCGCCCAGCAGATCGGCGTTCACGGTTTCGGTGTCGGTCACGAGTCCGGTCCCTTCGTGGTGCGGCCTCGGCGGCTTGGCGCAACCGCAGATTGACGACGCCCGGCGTTGCGCCGAAGTCGTTGAGCTCCCATCGGCCCGCCAGCGTGGTGCGGGTGAAGAACCGCTCCAGGACGTCACGCCAGACGGTGTCGAATCCGTTGACGCTGGTGCGCACCCGCACGCTGGCGCTGTCGGACGGTTCGCCCGATGCCGGTGGGGCAAGCAGGATCTCGAGATCACCCGAGGCGACGACGCCGATGTGCACCGCGCGGGGCGCCACCCGATCGGCGGGGAATTGATAGGTCAGGGTTTGCACGGCGCAGACGTCCTCTCATGAAGGGTGTCGAGAAACAGGGTGGCCGACAACAGGTCTCCGCTGCCGCCTGGAGACAACCGGCGGTCCAGGCACATCCGGTCGAGCGCCGCGAAGTGCTGCCCTGCCCAGTGCCGTACCGCACCCGCCCGCCGCGAGGACGGCACGGGCGCCCGCCTGAACGGCACCCGAAGCGGCGGGTCCGCCGCGGTGCAGCACGCAGGTGTCGTCGAGATGGGCCACCAGGGACAGCAGCGCGTCGAGTCGGGCCGACGGTTCGTCGAGGCCTGCCCGGCGGGCGGCGTGCAGCGCGGGCAGTGCGTGCAGCCGAACGTGGGGAAACCCTGCCTGCGCCTCGCCTGCCGCACCGGACGTGCCGTAGCGTCGGCGGGCCCGTGCACCGTGCGAGGTCGTCACCGCCGGGTCGCCCGCCAGAGCGGGGTCGGCAATCCGGGCCAGGCGGGCGGCGACGTTGATCGCGGCGGCCACGTCACCGGTCACCGCGGCTCCTGCGCTGAGCAGGCCGAGCGCCCACAGGGCGCCCCGGTGGGTGTTGACGCCGCCGGTGGCCTCGAGCATGGCCTGTTCGCCGTTGCGGCCGATCACCCCGAGTCGCACTCGCAGGTCGAGTGCGGAGTCCGAATGTGTCGCCTGCCAGAGCGCATTCGGTGAATGCGCCGCGCAACGACTCGGCTGAGTCGTGCAGCATCGCCAGGTCCATGTCGGTGTGCGCACCGGATCCGCGGCGATCGACCAGTCCCGGTTTCGGGGTCAGGTCGGCCTCGGCGTGCAACGCCGTCACGGCCAGGTCGGCGATGGCGTCCGCGGCGAGAGCCGTCGTCGCGTCGAGCACTGCGGTAGTCATCGGATCACCAGTCCCTGAATTGTGACGGAGGTTCGTAGAGTCCACCCGACCATGCCACCAGGTCCGCGATGCTGCGCGCGGCCAGCAGCGAGCGGTCGGCCAGGCGCGTCTCGACCTTGAGATCCTCGGGGAAGGCGACGAGGCCGTCGCGGCGCAGCTCCTCGGTGCGTCGTGCGTCGGCGCGGCGTCCGATCGGGGTGACGCCGGCGACGGCGGCCAGCGCGGCCCGCCGGTCGGCAAGGGAGTGCGCCTTGTAGAGGTACGCGACGCCTTCTTCGGTGACCACGTGGGAGACGTCGTCGCCGTAGATCATCACCGGCGGCAGCGGCATGCCCGCCTGCTTGCCGACGTCGACCGCGTCGAGTGTCTCCACGAACGTGGGAACGCCTCCGGCCCGGAAGGTTTGGGCCATCTGGACCACGATCTTGCGGCCGCGTCTGCTTGCGCCGTCGCCGTGTGCGAGGTCCAGCCAGGCGGGCGTGCAGTGCCGACGGCCGTGGGGATCGTGACCCATGTTCGGAGCGCCGCCGAATCCGGACAGCCGCCCGTCGGTGACGGTCGAGGAGTTGGCGTCCGCGTCGATCTGCAGAGACGACCCGATGAACATGTCGATGGCGTACTGGCCCGCCAGTTGAGCGAGCACCCGATTCGAGCGCAGCGAGCCGTCGGCGCCGTTGAAGAACACGTCGGGGCGGGCGGCGGCATAACGGTTCATGCCGGACTCCCCGCCGAAGCTGTAGATCGACTCGACCCACCCGGACTCGATCGCGGGGATCAGCGTGGGGTGCGGGTTGAGCACCCAGTGCTTCGCGATCTGGCCCTTGAGACCGAGTTGTTCGCCATAGGTCGGCAGCAGCAGTTCGATCGCGGCCGTGTCGAACCCGACACCGTGATTCAGCGAGACCACCTGGTGGCGTTCGTAGACGCCCCGGATGGCGATCATGGCCTTGAGGATCTCGACGTCACCGATGAGCCGCGGGTCGCGGGTGAACAGCGGCTCGAGGAAGAACGGACGGTCCGCGGCGACGACGTAGTCGACCCAGCTGCCCGGGATGTCCACGCGCGGAAGCTCTTCGAAGTCGACGATCTCGTCCGCCTGGACGATCACCACACCGTCGTGGAAGGCGCCGGCCTCGGCGATCGTCGGGGTGTCCTCGGTGTTCGCGCCGGTGTACAGGTTGCCGTTGCGGTCGGCCTTGTCGGCGCACAGCAGCACGACGTCGGGGGACAGGTCGACGAACATCCTGGCGTACAACTCGACGTAGGTGTGGATGGCGCCGATCTGCACCGTGCCGTCTTCGACCATCTGCGCGATCCGCACGCTCTGGGGCCCGGCGTAGGCCAGGTCCAGCTTGGTCGCGATGCCACGGTCGAACAGGTCGAGGTGCTCGGAGCGCGACACCGACGAGATCAGCATGTGCAGCTCGTGGATGCGCTTGGGGTCGCAGTCCGCCAGCGTGCGCGACAGGTAGTCGGCCTGTTTCTGGTTGTCACCCTCCAGGGCCACCCGGTCGCCCGGTCGGATCACGCTGTGCAACAGGTCCTTCAGCCGGCCCGCTTTGATGACCTTGCCGTCGCTGTGCGGCGCGCCGTCGCGCAGACGCTCGGCCTTGGCGATGCGGCGGGTGTCCCAACGCTTCTGCGGTTCAGTCGGGTTCGTCGTCATCATGGTCCCGTCAGTGCACGGAGTCGATGGCTTGCTGGATGACGGCGGTCACCGCGTCGGGGTGGCTGATCAGCGTCAGGTGCGAGCCGCCGTCGAAGATGGTGACGTGTGAGTGGGCCCGCTCGGCCATGGCCTTCTCCGAGGTGGGCGTGATGATCTGGTCGCCGCTGCTGATGAAGTACCACGAAGGGATCGTCCTCCACGCCGCGAACTTCGACGGCGTTTCGAACGCACTCGTCGACGCGCTCCGTTGGGTGGCCCACAGCTGTGTCGCCACGTCCGCGGGCAGGTCGTTGCCGAAGTTCTGCAGGAAGACGTCCTTCTTGAGGTAGAGGTCGACGGCACCCGCCGGTGCGCCGGGGTACGGAACCTTGTCGAAGAGTTCGCTTTCGGGCTTTTGCTTGAGCGCCGAATCCGAGCCGCTCAGCGAACCGTTGGTCTCGCCGACGTCCGGAGCGGCGGCGTCCACGTAGACCAGCGCCTTCACGTTCGGGTTGCCTTCGGCGGCGTTGGTGATCACCGATCCGCCGTAGGAATGACCGACCAGCACGATCGGCCCGCTCACCGTGGCGAGGAAGCTCTTGACGTACTCGGCGTCGGTGGTGAGGTCCTCCAGGGGGTTGGCGATCGCCCTGGCGTCGTAGCCCTGCTTGCGCAGTGCGGAGACTTCGCCGTCCCAGCTCGACGTGTCGGCCCACGCTCCGTGCACCAGCACGACGGTGGGCTTCACGCCGTTGGACGGTGGTGCCGCCGGTGCGCTGGCATGTGCCGTTGAACTGGATTCCGGTGCGGTCGACGTGGCCGTCGGCGCCTTCGAGGTGCCGCATGCGCCGAGCAGCGCGCTGACGACGACGGCGATGCATGCCAGGGCAGCGGCGCGGTGCGCCCGACGGGGGAAGCGTGACATCTCCGACGTCCTATCTGTTCGGTTACGGGTGGCTAGACCGCGCGCGACGTCACGGATTCTCCGAACGCCCTACCTGATCCTCGTGGCTTCAGACGCCCACGGTCATCGGGTATCTGACTGCGGTCATGCGATTACCTTCGCGGGTACGACCGCCCGAGTCATCGGCGCTGGCGGGCAAACGCCATACCGGCTGGCTGCTATTCGCCCACCGCCTTGGCGTCCACGGGGTTGGTGCGGCCGACGATCAGCGGATCTGCGGGGGTGAACGGGAAGTTCGGCAGATCGTCGACGTGCGTGTTGAACGCGGCGGCCAGCACCTCGCGGGAGTAGGCACTCGCCGAGGCGCGGTAGCCGATGTCGGCGGGGAAGGGCTGGTCGAAGAAGATCAGGAAGTGCCAGCCGTCGGACCCGATGTTCTCGATGTGGTGCGGGTAGGCACGCGGGATGAAGTAGGCGTCACCCGCATTGAGGCGCCAAGTATCAAGAGTGCCATCGGGATTCATCACGGTCATCCGCGCGGTTCCGTGTTGGACGTAGCCCATCTCCGCGGTGACGGGATGCCAGTGCGGCTCGCGCATGCCGTCCTCGGCGACGCGCAGCGAATACATGGACAGGTCCTTGAGCGCCGGCCAGTACTGGTCGCGGGCGAAGCGCGCCTGCCCCGTCGCGTAGTTCAGCGGCGGGGTCTGGGCCTCGATGTCGAACTTGTGCGGGTCGTTGAGGTACGCGCCGGGCGGGATGTCGGGCTCGCCGATGCGGGCGGCCAGCTTGTGGTCGCGAGTGTCGCGGTGGATCTTGGCGATGTCGGAGGCGGGCAGGTCGTAGGTGTTGCCGAGCACGGCGTCGGTGAAGGCGCCGAAGGTGGCGCCGAAGCCGAAGTCCTCGGGGCGTTCGCTGCTGAACGTGATGATGAACTCGGCGACGTCGGTGCCGATGTTCTCGATGTGGTGCAGCGCGCCGGAGTCGACGTGGAACATCTGGCCCGCGGTGACGACGAAGCTGGCGAAGCTGCTGCCGTCGTCGAGCACCGACACCAGGGCGGTGCCCGACACGCAGTAGGTGAGTTCGTTGGCGTTGGCGTGCCAGTGCGGGGTCCGCATCGCGCCGGGATTGAGCAGCACCCGTTTGATCGACAGACGCTTCAGGATCGGCAGGTTGTCGGCGGTCACGCGTCGCATCGAGCCGAAGTCGTTCTCCTCGACGATCTCGCCTTCCCACAGCGAGGTGGCGTGCAGGCTCGGTGGCGTCTTCCGTGCTGGCGTGGTCATTGGTCGGTTCCTTCTCCGTGGGGTCAGCCCAGGTCGGCGAGTTGGGATCTGGTGGGGATCACGGTAGGGCGATCGGCGGTCGCCCACATCCTTCATTCGCCGTCTTCAGTGCTGCCCTACGAAGTCAAGCAGCGACGGCAGCACCACGGACCCGGGTAAACCCCCGGGTGCTGCCTCACGCCAACAGTTCGGCCCGGCGGTGCTCCTCCCACAGCGCCATCCGGGTGCGTGCGGGTTCGCCGACGGCCTCCATGACCAACGGGATCAGCAGTTCGGTGAGGAGGAACCCGGCCGCCATGCTCTGGTAGGTGGTGTCAACGGTGCTGGACGCCGCGAGAACCACCTCGGCGTCGGGCGCCACCGGGCACGCGAGGTCGTCGGTGATCAGCAGCACGGTCGCGCCTGCCCGATGCACCCGCACGGCGAGGTCGGCTGCGCTGCGCTGATACCGGTGGTAGTCGAACAGCACCACGACGTCTCTGCGGGTGAGCTCGATCATCGCGCCGAGGTCGCGGCCACCGGGATCGGACAGCACCCGCACAGCTGGCCGCAGCTGTTCGAGATGAGCCGCCAGATGCATCGCCAGCAGATGCGAGAACTGCCCGCCGTGCAGGTAGAGCGGGCGCGAGGTATCGGCCAACAGTGCCACGGCAGCGTCGAGCGCCGAGGCGGGCAGCTGCGCCAATGTCTCGGCCGCCCGGTCGTTCTGCGCGCGGGCCTGTTGAAGCAGCCGGTCGAGCGGGCCGCCCGCGGCGGCGGCGTGCGGCAATCGGGTGAGCGGGCCGCTGGATTGCGCGGTCAGCTCGGCACGCAGCGCGACCTGGAGGTCGGTGAACCCGTCGTAGCCGAGCGACTGTGCGAACCTCAGCACCGTCGGTGGGCTGACCTCGGCGCGTTCGGCAAGCCTGGCGGCGCTGACCAGCCCGGCGCTCGGATAGTCGGCGAGCAGGGTTCGGCCCACCCGTCGCTCGGCGCGGCTCAGCGTCGGCAACGAGGCGCTGGCGCGTGCGCCGACGGTCCCCGTGGGTTCCCGCGGCGCCGATGGTTCCGGGCTGGCGGCCATCAATCCGCCCCGAGGGAATGCAGCGTCATCGACAAGTCGCGCAACGAGATTGCCGCCACGCACTCCGGCGGCAGGGGTTGCCAGTCCAGGTCGCCGAAGCCGGTGGACCCGACCACCAGCGTGTCGGCGGTCGGCCGGGCCAGCCGCAAGGCGAAGTAGTCCTCGAGGTGCTCTGCGGGTAACTGCGCGGCGGTGATCTCCTCGATGTCCTCATCGAGCAGCGTGCTGCGGGCGTGCGCGTGGACCACGATGAGTTGGTCCTCGCCGAGCAGCAACGCGTTGAGGCTGGCGTCGGGATAGCCCCGGCGCAGTTGGCTCACGGCACGCCGGACCGCCTCGGCGAGATTCGGCGCGGTGCGGCGGTGCTGGCGGACCAGGCCGAAGTAGCGCTCGCTGTCGGTGGTGCCGCGCAGCGACACGGCGATATCGGGTTCGAGCAGCCCGTCGAGCGGGGCCATCGGCTTGATGGAGCCGTTGTGCGCCATGGCGAGGCCGTCGGCGACGAAGGGATGCGAGTTCTGCGGCTGCACCGCGAGTCCGCTTGTCGCCCAACGCAGATGAGCGATGGTGGCGACCGACCGCCTGTCGTGGGTGGCGGCGAAGAACGCCGGGTCGTCGAGGGCCGTGCCCGCCGACACCTCGGCCGCAGGCAGCTCGCCGGGTTTGCCGACCGCCGCGACACCCCAGCCGTCGCCGTGCACCTTGGTCAGCGCGACGAAATCCTTCAGCACGGCGTCGCCGACGGCGTCAGCGACGGTGATCGGTGTTGCGGAGACGACACCCAGCAGCCGGCACATCAGGGCATCCTCCGTTCCGGAATCTTATGAATCGATCCTAATACGCGGATTTTAAAGATTCTGAAACATTCATGACATAGCTTTCTCGAAGACTCACCTTGCGCTCTCACGACGGACCAGGAGGATGCATGCCGGTGTCGAGCGACGACCGCATCGAGGAACTGCGCGCCGACGGTGTGGAGCTCGTGGCCGGTTCGGTGACCGATCTGGCAGGCGTGACCAGAGCCAAATACGTTCCACTGCGCCGGCTGGGCGATTTCCAGCGCTCGGGGATGGGCGTCTCACCGTCGTGGAGCGTGTTCTGCGTCGACAGCGGTATCGCGTTCACGCCGACCATCGGCGTCGCCGGTGACCTGAGAATCCGGATCGATCCGGCCGACGTACGGGTGGTCGACGACGGAGTTGCCTGGGCGCCGGGCAATCTCACCGACCAGCCCGGCGACCCGGCGCCGCTGTGCGTGCGTTCGATCCTGGCAGCCACCGAACGGGCCGCGACCGAACGTGGCTTCACCACCCTGCTCGGTGCGGAACTCGAATGCACGATGGTCGCCCTCGACGGCAGCCCCGCATCGACGGCACCGTGGTCGCCCTACGGCATCCGCACCTCGCTCGAGCGTTCCGCGTTTCTCGTCGACCTCGCCGGTTCCGCCGAGCGCGCAGGGCTGAGCGTCGAACAGATCCACACCGAGTACGGGCACGACCAGCTCGAGGTCTCGCTGGCGCCGGACACCCCCGTCGCCACGGCAGATGCCGTGATCCTGACGCGCATCGTGCTCGGCCGGGCGGCAGCCAGGCACGGGCTGCAGATCTCGTTCTCCCCGGTGCCGTTCGAGGGTGCCGCGGGCAACGGCGCACACCTGCACTTGTCGTTGGCCGACGATGACGGCCCGCTGTTCGCCGGTGGCAGCGGCCCGTACGGCATCCGCCCCGCAGGCGGGGCGGCGATCGCCGGGGTCATCGACACGCTGCCGGATCTGCTTGGCGTTTATGCCGGTTCGGTGCTGTCGGCCCTGCGCCTCAAGCCAGGCAACTGGGCGGGCGCGGCGGCATGCTGGGGCCTGGAGAACCGCGAAGCCGCGGTGCGGTTCATCGCGGCAACACCGGGAAGCCCGCACGGCGCCAACGCCGAACTCAAACTCATCGACCCGAGCGCCAACCCGTACCTCGCCGCGGCGGCGTTCCTCGGCAGCGCGCTGCGCGGCATCGACCGCGGCCTCGAGCTGCCGGACGAGATACCCGAGGATCCGTCCCGCTCGGGTGCGACCCCGCCGCCGCTGCCCACCGAACAGCGCGCCGCGATCGAGGCCATCGCAGGCTCCGCGACCGCGGCGGAACTGCTCACCCCCGAGGTCATCGAAGCGCTTGTCGCGGTGCGACGGCACGAGATGTCCACGTTCGGCGGGCTGCCGCCTGCCGAGACCACCCAGGCGCTGCGCCTCGCCTGGAGCTGTTGACCCACCGGAAGGAGACATCGATGAGTACTAACGTGTCGGCTGGAAAGCCCGAGGGAGCCAATCGACTTCCGCACCGTCGCCTGCCGTTCTGGGTGGCGCTGGCACTGTCCGTCGCCCTGGTCGGGCCGACCCTCGCGATGTCCGGAAACGGGCAGGGCCTGATCGGCACCGTCGGCAAGGCGATTCCGCTGGTCTTCCTGATCGGCCTCGTCGGGGTGTCGCTGGTCGGGTACAGCTTCGTCCGGCTGACCCGGCACCTCAATCACGCCGGTTCGGCATACGGATTGGTCGGTGGCACCATCGGGCCGAGGACGGGATTCTTCTCCGGCTTCGCGATGCTCGGGGCCTACTGGGGTTTCGCCATCGGCACCCTGGCCTTGACCGCCGCGTTCGTCAACGCCTTCATCGCCGAACTGCAGCCGGGCAACGACCACCCATACCAGCTGCCGTGGTTGATCGTCGTCGTCGTGGGCGCCGTGATCTCATTCCTGTTGTCCGGCCGCGACATCCGGTTGCTGGCGAAGATCCTGCTCGCCATCGAGGGCGTCGGCATCCTGTCCATGATCGTGCTGGTCATCGTGATCTTCGCGAAGGGCGGTGCCCCGACGACCGGGGTCGACTTCAGCGCGTTCTCGTTCGACGGCGTGTCCGCCTCGGCCGTACTCAGCGCCGTGGTCGCGGCCTTCCTGTCGTGGGCAGGTTTCGAGGCGTGCGCGTCGATGGGTGAGGAGACCGACGATCCCGGCCGCAACATCCCGCGGGCGCTGGCCGGAACGCTGATCCTGACCGGTGTGCTGTTCGTCGTCGTGATGTTCGCCGAGGTCGTCGGTTTCGGAACCGACCAGGCCGGGCTCGATGCCTTCCAGAATTCCGGAAACACGTTGGGAGACTTGGGCAGTAGCTACGTCGGTCAGTGGTTCAGCCTGCTGATCATCTTCACCGCGATAGTGTCGGCGTTCGGCTGCCACCTGGCCTGCGCGGCGACGTCCGGTCGGATGCTCTACGCGTTCGGGCGCGACGGGTTCGGCCCGAAGGCGTTGGCGAACATCCACGAGGGCACTGGTGGCCCACGCCGCGCGACCTGGCTCGTGGTCGGAGTCGCGCTGGTGGTCGTCCTCATCTGCGGCGCCGCAGGCTGGCCCGACATGGGTACCGGCAACGATGCGATCAACACCTACTTCCTGTTCGCCGTCGCGGGTTCGGTGTGCCTGATGGTGTGCTATCTGCTCGTCGAGGTGGCTGCAGTGTGGTTCGTAGGCGCGCCCAAGTTTGCCGACGTGCACGGCGGCAAGGGCAAGGTTCTCGGGCTGGTGCTGCCGACCGTTGGAGCGGTGGTGATCGCGGTGGTGTTGTGGTTCAACGTCAAGGGTGCGCAGACCTGGTTGGATGCTCCGCTGCTCGGATTGTATTGGTGCGCTGTAGGTCTGGTGATCGCCATCGCGGCCTCTGGGATTGCGAAACGCGTCGGGGAGTCGCTGGCCGCGGAGTTGGCGAACACCCCTCCGGTGCATGCGGAGTGAGCACGCTCTACGAGCGCGACGAGGCGGCGATCGCCGGGATCGAGAAGCTGCGCTTCTTCCCGCTCGAGGTGGTATCCGGCCACGGCTCGACCCTGGTCACGCCGGACGGACGCGAGCTGCTCGACCTGTCGGCCACCTGGACGGCATCGGGGTTGGGGCACGGCCATCCCGCGGTGGTCGAGGCGGTGAGCCGCGCGGTGCGGACCGCCCCCGGTTCGGGTGGTCTCTCCGCCGTCCATCCCGATTCGGTTGGCCTTGCCGAGGATCTGCTCGCGCTGGTCCCCGGTAGCGGCGAGCGCCGCGTGTATCTGGGCCACGCCGGTTCCGATGCCAACGACGTCGCGCTGCGGGCATGCAGGCACGCTTCCGGTCGGCGCACCGTCATCGCGTTCGAGCACAGCTATCACGGCGGCGTGGGTGTCGCGATGGGCGTCTCGGGCGTGCACGTCGACGCCGGGACACCACCGGACCCCGATGCCGTCTTCCTGCCATACCCCAACCCCTTTCGGCCTTGCCGGGGCGAGCGAAGCGACGGGGGAGATGGAGACGGTGGCGTCGAGGCCGACGTGACGGCGTGCCTCGACCTCGCCGAGCAGCATCTGAGTAGCGGCACCATCGCCTGCCTGATCGTCGAGCCGATCCTGTCGGACGGCGGCCTCGTCGTGCCGCCCGACGGTTTCCTCGCCCGCCTGCACGAGCTGTGCCGCAGGCACGGTGTGCCGATGATCTGCGACGAGGTCAAGATGGGTCTGGGCAGGCCAGGCACCCTGCACGCCTTCGAACACGACGGCATAGACGCCCGACATCGTGACGTTCGGCAAGGTGCTCGGCGGGGGACTGCCGTTGTCGGCGGCGGTGGGGCCCGCGGAGATCCTCGACGCGCCGCCCGCGGCGGCGCTGCTCACCACCGCGGGCAATCCGGTGTGCACCGCGGCCGGGCGGGCGGTGCTGGCCACCATCGTTGGCGATCAGCTGGCCGATCGGGCCGCGAAAGTCGGTGCGCTGCTGGCCGATGGGCTGCGCGCCCTGGCGGGCTCACCCGGCGCCGATCGGATCGGCGACGTCCGCGGCCGCGGCCTGGCGATCGGGCTCGAGCTCGTCGACCCGGAAACCGGGGAGCGCGATCCCCGGCTCGCCGCGCAGGTGGTCTACCGCGCCTGGCAGCTCGGTGCAGTCGTCTACTACGTTGGCGGCAACGTCCTGGAGATCACACCACCACTGGTGCTGACCGAGGCCGAGGCGAGCCGCGCGGTCGAGATCATCGGCGCTGCGATCGCAGACGCCGCCGCAGGGCGGGTGAACGCCGAGGAGGTGGCACGGTATGCCGGCTGGTGAGTTGCACGACGTGTTCGGCGGGGTCGAGGCCGACGTGCCCGACGCGTTGGCCGACCACCTGCGCGGCATCGCGCTGATCGATCACCACGTCCACGGCAACTTCAACCAGCGCGTCGGCCGGGCCGACTTCGAGGCGGCCATCAACGAGGGTTCCACGGATCCCGTGCCCGCCTTCATGTCCCAGTTCGATTCACCGCTCGGCCTTTCCATCCGGCGGTGGTGCGCACCGCTACTCGGGCTCGATGCGCTGGCGAGCGCCGACGACTACTGGGCGCGCCGCAGCGAGTTCACGCCCGACGAGGTGGCCAGGCTGATGCTGCCCGCGGCGGGCGTCGCGCGCTGGATCGTCGACACCGGTTTCAAGGGCGACCTCATCACCACCCCCGAACGGCTGACCGACCTGAGTGGCACGCCGTCCTCGGAGATCCTTCGGCTCGAGCGCCTCGCCGAGGACCTCCTGGAAGACGGGACGTCACCCGAGGACTTTCCCGGCGCCTTCCGGGCGGCGCTGAAGGCGGCGGCGGAGTCGTCGGCCGTGGTGGGCACCAAGACGATTGCGGCCTACCGCACCGGCTTCGACATCGACTGGTCGCAACCGGGCGACGCCGACGTCATCGCACACGCCCGCGCGCTGGCCGCGCGGCCCGGACCGTTGCGGCTCGACAGCCCGGTGCTGATCGCGTTCGGCGTGCACGAGGCCGCCGCCCAGGGTCTGCCCATCCAGGTGCACGTCGGCTTCGGCGATCGTGATCTCGACCTGCACCGCACCGACCCGCTGCTGCTGCTTCCGCTGCTGCGCACGATGATTCCCGTCCCCGTGCTGCTGCTGCACTGCTATCCGTTCCACCGCCAGGCGGGTTATCTCGCCCAGGCCTTCGATCACGTGAACTTCGACGTGGGGCTGGCCATCAACTATCTCGGGGTGCGGTCGACCGGGCTGATCGCCGAAGCGCTCGAGACCGCACCGTTCGCCAAACAGCTGTACTCCTCGGATGCGTTCGGCCCGCCGGAGCTCCACGTGCTCGGCGCGGTGTTGTGGCGGCGGGGGATGGGACTGGTGCTCGGCGCGTGGGTACGCTCCGGTGACTGCACCGTCGGCGACGCCATCCGCATCGTCGACATGATCGGCGTCCACAACGCCGAGCGGGTGTATTCGATGTGAACCATGATGCCGCACCGCTTTTCGAGTCCCTGAAGCAATTCGTCGAGCGCGACCAGGCACCGTTCTACAGTCCGGGCCACAAGGGCGGGCGCACCCTCGATCCGTGGTTTCGTGAACACATTGCCGCAGTCGACCTGAACAACCTGCCGGACATCGACAACCTGCACTGCCCGGAAGGGCCGATCCTCGAGGCCGAGCGGCTCATCGCCGATGCGTGGGGCGTCGGCCAGAGTTTCATCCTGGTGCAGGGCTCGACCAGCGGCAATGTCGCCGTTGCTCTTTCGGCACTGCGGCCCGACGAACCGGTGCTGGTGGCACGCAATGCACACAAGTCGGTGCTGGCGGGCCTGGTGCAGGTCGGGGCCCGGCCGATCTGGCTCGAACCGCGCTGGGATGCCCGCTTCGGGGTCGCGCACGGCCTGGACGCCGACGTGGTCGAGCGCGCGTTCGGGGCGGCGAAGGCGGGACGGCCGAAGGCACTGTGGGTGCTGCACCCCACCTATTACGGCACCACCGGCGACATCGCGGCACTCGCCGAGCTGTGCCGTCGCCACGACGCCAAGCTCCTGGTCGACGGCGCGCACTCGCCGCACTTCGCCTTCCATCCCGAGCTACCGGTCCCCGGCGAAAGGGCCGGTGCCGCAGCGACCGTCCAGTCGGTGCACAAGATCCTGTCCGGCCTGAGCCAGGCGGCGGTGTTGCACGTCGACCCGGCCGTGCTCGATCCGGCATCGGTGCTCAGGGCGCTCCAACTCATCCAGACCACCAGCCCCCACTTCGCGATCATGGCGTCGATCGATCTCGCCCGACGCCAGATGATGCTCGACGGCCACCAGCTTCTCGAGGACACCCTCGATCGGGCACGGCGCGCGGCGACCCGACTGGCGGCGATACCGGGTCTGCAGGTGCTGCGCCCGGAGCATCTCGCGGGTGCTCGCACCGGGCTGCACCAACTCGACGAGACGAAACTGTTGATCGGAACCGGAGGCCTGGCCGCCGATGCCCGCGACATCGTCGCGCGGCTCAACCGGGTGCACGGCGTGCAGCCGGAATTGAGCGGCACCGGCCACGTCCTGTGCATCACGACGATCGGCAACACCGACAACGACATCGACCGTCTGGTATCGGGTTTCGACGAAGTCGCGAGCCACGTCGGCCGACGGCGCGAGGATCATGCGACGGGCTTGATCCCCGACCTGCTCGCCGTGCGCCCCGAGACGGTCCTCACGCCGCGGGAGGCCTTCTTCGCGGCGGACGAGACGGTGCCGCTGTCGCGGGCAGCCGGGCGAATCGCGGCCGAGGCCATCACGCCCTACCCGCCGGGCATCCCCCTGGTGATGCCAGGCGAGCGGCTCGACGACGACGTCATCGGCCTGCTGACGGCGCTGCGTGTCGAGGGCAATTCGATCAGCGCCTCGGATCCGACCGTCGAACTCGTCAAGGTCGTTCGGTGACGTAGCGGCCGCACCCGCAGTGATCGATCCCGCCGATTCCGCCAGAATGGCGACATGCCTAAAACGTGGTTCATCACCGGAAGTTCGCGCGGCCTCGGACGGGCGCTGACGAGCGCCGTGCTCGATCGCGGCGACCAGGTGGTCGCGACCGCCCGGACACCCGACCAACTCAGCGATCTCGTCGACCGGTACGGCGATCTGGTGCGCACCTGTCGCCTCGACGTCACCGACGCGGATGCGGCGCGGGATGCCGTCGACGTCGCCCTCGCCACGTTCGGCCGGATCGACGTCGTGGTGAACAACGCGGGCTATGCCGATTCCGCGCCCTTCGAGGAAGTCTCCGACGAGGACTTCCGGGCACAGGTGGAAGCCAACTTCTTCGGCGTCGTCAACGTGACGAAGGCCGTGCTGCCCGTCATGCACCGGCAACGGGCGGGGCACGTCGTGCAGATCTCCTCGATCGGGGGAAGGGTCGGCGGATCCCCGGGAATCGCCGCCTATCAGGCCGCGAAGTTCGCCGTCGCCGGATTCTCGGAGGCACTCGCCGCCGAGGTCGCCCCGCTCGGCATCAAGGTCACCATCGTCGAACCGGGCGCCTTTCGCACGGATTGGGCCGGATCGTCCATGGCCATCGCCCAGGTCGGCCCCGACTACGAAGCGACGGTCGGGGCGATCAACCAACGCCGTGCCGGGTTCGACCGCGTCGCGCCGGGAGACCCGGCCCGGGCGGCTCAGGCGATCATCGAGGTGGTCGGTGTGGACGACCCGCCCCGGCGGCTCCCGCTCGGGTCCGACGCGCTCGGCTTTGCGATCGCCAAGGGGCACGAGCAGATCGCCGAAGCCGAACGCTGGGCGGACCTGAGCCGCTCCACCGACTTCCCGGCCTGAGGCCTCACGTCGCCGGCTTGCCGTACTGCATGGTCCAGATCGGAACCAGGTCGGGGGTGTACTCGGTGCCCGTCCACGGCGTGCCGCAGATGTGCAGGTACGCGTACGGCGTTCCGTCGAACATCACCCACGCGCCTGCATCGCGGACGGTGCGTGGCAGGCCGTCACGCGCCGCGTCGTAGGGCCAGAGGATCATCCAGTGCGGACCGATCGGGATGGCGGGGCTGGTGTGGTCGGCGGCATCGGTATTGCTGTGCTGCGTTGCGCCGCAAAGCATGTAGATGAGACCGGGAGCCGTGTTCGTCGGCTTGGGCTTGCCTGCCATGGCGTCCCGCATCCACTGCAGACCCATGGGATCGCAGCACATGGGGACGTTGCCGATCTCGTTCTCGTTGCCGGGGAAGCAGATCCAGTCGTTGGTGCCTTGAGCGAGGATCACCAGATCGCCGTTCGCGTCCATCTCCGCCACGGTCGCATCCGCGGTGATCTGGCTGGGCCCCGACAGCCTCGCCCGCGCGATCTTGGCCGCCGCGACGGCGTCCTCCGGTGACGGCGCCGCGGCGTCGGAGCCGATCCCGGTGATGGCGCTGTTGCTGTAGCTGCCCGTAGCTCCGGTCATCGTCCGTTCCCTTCAGTTGCTCACACGAGACCATCGTGACATGGCGCTGGTGGCAACAGCATGGCGAATGCGTGGTTGTCTGTCGATGGCCAGGCCGAATGGAATGCTCCATCGCGCCGCGGAGTTCAACAGGTGTCGATGGACGATGTGAGACGGCGACGTGAATGGAGGCGGGCGGCATGCAGCTTGGAGTGGTGTTTCCTCAGACCGAATTGGGCGGCGACGTCGGTGCGGTGCGGGCGTACGCAGAGGGGGCCGAGGCTCTTGGCTACCAACACGTGCTGGCCTTCGACCACGTCGTCGGCGCCGACCCGGAGGTTCATACCGGGTGGAACGGCCCCTACGACGTGCACACCACCTTCCACGAGCCGATGGTTCTCTTCGGCTATCTGGCAGGCGTGACGAAGTCACTCGAGTTCGTGACCGGCGTCATCATCCTGCCGCAGCGGCAGACCGTGCTGATGGCGAAGCAGGCGGCCGAGGTCGATCTGCTGTCGTCGGGTCGGTTCCGGTTGGGCATCGGCATCGGCTGGAACGCCGTCGAGTACGAGGCGCTCGGTGAGGACTTCACCAATCGTGGCAAGCGGTCCGAGGAACAGATCGCGTTGATGCGCCGGCTGTGGACCGAGCAGTCCGTGACGTTCGACGGGAAGTACCACCAGGTCACCGGGGCGGGCCTTGCCCCGCTTCCCGTGCAGCGTCCCATTCCGGTGTGGATCGGCACCGCCTCGAAGCGCGGGTACGCGCGTGCGGGCAGGATCGCCGACGGCTGGTTCCCGATGGTGGCGCCAGGCCCGGAACTCGACGCAGCGCGCTCGATCGTGGACCAGGCCGCCGTGGACGCGGGACGGGACCCGAAGTCCATCGGCATGGAAGCCTGGGTCAAATGGCAGGGGAGTGCCGACGCCGTCGCCGACGAGGTGGCCACGTGGGCCGACGCGGGCGCCTCCCACGTGTCGATCAACACCATGGGCGCGGGCCTGCAGACGGTCGACGAGCACGTGGCCGCCCTGGCGGCGGTGGCCGCCGCCCTCCCGAAACCCTGACTGCGGGCGGTTATTCCAGCGCCGAGCTCAAGCAAGCCTGCGCAGCGGATCGGTGTTGGCCGAGGTCACGCCGTCGGCGTCGGTGGACGCGCTGAGGTCGCGCCACCGCTCGTCGGACTCGGTCCTTGCCTCGGCTGCCAGTCGGGCGTAGGAGTACGCGTCGGTGCCCAGCAGCAGCCGATCCGGCGGCTGCGGCATGTCTGCGACCTGAAGCACGACCTGGGCGACCTTGTCCGGGTCGCCACCGAGGTGGTCACCGCCTTCGCTGAACAGCTCGGCCATGGCGCCAACCGTCGGCAGGTAGGGCGCACTGATCGGGGGCACCTCCATCGACGAGCCTGCCCAGTCGGTCCGCATGCCGCCCGGCTCGAGCACCGTTACCGCGATGCCAAGCGGGGCGACCTCCTGGGCCAGTGACTCGGAGAAGCCGCCGACGGCGAACTTGGCCGCCTGATACGCCGCGACACCCGCGTTGCCGATCCGGCCGCCGAGCGAGGAGATCTGAATGACGTGGCCGCTGCCCTGCTCGCGCAGTACCGGCAGCGCGGCCTTGGTGACGTTCACGACGCCGAAGAAGTTGGTGTCGACCTGCGCGCGGAAGTCCTCGATGGTGATGTCCTCGACGGAGGCGAGGTTGGCATAGCCGGCGTTGTTGACGACGACGTCGAGACGGCCGAAGGTCGAGACGGCAGCGGCGACGGCCGCCCGTGCGGCGTCGTAGTCGGTGACGTCGAGCGCGAACGGACGGATGCGGTCGCCGAACTCGGCCACCAGGTCGTCGAGCTGTTCGGGCCGGCGCGCGGTGGCGAGCACCCGATGACCGGCCGTCAGTGCTGCCCGGGTGATGGACCTGCCGAGGCCGCGTGAGCTTCCGGTGACGAGGTAGACGAGGGGCATGCGGGTACCTTCCGTTGCTTCTAACTAGTGGGTTAGTTGGAAGGTAGTGAAGGGCGACGGATTTGTCAACTAGTCAGTTAGTTGACTGTTGAGGTAGCGTGAACGCCATGCAACGGGACGCCGACGCGACCAAGAAGAGGCTGGTCGACGCCGCTACCGCCGAGTTCGCCGAGTTCGGCATCGGCGGGGCGCGGGTGGATCGCATCGCCGAGACGGCGAAGTCGAACAAGGCGCAGATCTATCACTACTTCGGCAGCAAGGACGACCTGTTCGATGCCGTCTTCAACGAGGCGGTCGTCGACACCTTCGCCGAGGTCCACATCGACGCCGCCGATCTGCCCGAATCGGCGGGCCGACTCTTCGACCTCTACGAGCAGCGCCCCACCATGGCCAAGCTCGCGACGTGGCATCGCCTCGAACGCGGAGCCAGTCGGGCGCCGATCGACGCGATCATCGCGGGCAGCAAGGCGGCCATCGACTCGATCGAAGCGGCGCAGCGGGAGGGCACCGTCACCGACCGGATGGCACCGGTGGACGTTCTGGCCCTGCTGATGGCCATCGCCCAGATGTGGACCACGTTCGCCCCCGAGTTCCAGGTGTTCCTCGCCGGGCACACCAGGGAGGGCAGGCGCAAGCTCGTCACCGACGCGGTGGCAGCCGTTCTGCGCTAGATCATTTCGTTCTTCGTCAACCACCGCATCACGGGCCAGCCGATGAACACCGGCAGCCAGCAGGTCAGCACCCGGTACAGCAGCACGGATGGCACGGCGATCGCCGCGGGCAGTCCGAAGGCTGCCAGGCCGCCGATCAACGCGGCTTCGACCGCGCCGACGCCGCCGGGCGTCGGCGCCGCCGACGCGAGCGTCCCGCCGATCATCGTCACGACGGTGACGGTGACGAACGACGTGTCTCCGCCGAACGCCTCGATGCTGGCCCACAACGCCAACGCCGCACCGAGAGTCGTTGCGGCACAGCCGAGGATGATCAACCCGAGCCGCTTGGGCTCGCGGGCGAGTTCGACGAGGTCGCTGCCCACCTCCTTCAGGCGGGGGCGGACCGCCGTCGCGAGCCAACGGCGGCCCTTCGGCACGAACATGAACGCGCCGACGACACCAAGCGCCGCGCCTGCGGCCAGATAGAGCACCGTGGCCGACGGGACGAAGTGCGACAGGTTCGCGGACGCGCCCGCCACCGCACTGAAGAAGATCAGCAGCGCAACGTGAGTGATGACCTGGATGGTCTGCTGCAGGGCCACCGCCGCGGTGGCGCGCATCGTGCCGAGTCCGGCCTTCTGCAGGAACCTCGTGCTCAGCGCGAGCCCGCCGACGCCCGCGGGTGTGGTGGTGGCGGCGAACGTGTTGGCCACCTGCATGATCGTGACGTTCCGGAAGCTCACCGACTCCGACGCGCACGCCCACAGCGCCGCCGCCGCGCCGAGGTAGGTCAGCGCAGACACGGTGAGCCCCAACAGGGCCCACCACCAGTTCGCCGTGCGCAGTTCGGCGAAGAATGCGGGCACGGTGCTGATGAACGGATACGCGACGTAGACCAGCGCGACCAGCAGCACCAGTTGAACGAGCTGGTAGCGGGTGAACCTGGTGATCGTCTCGGCGTGGATCTGGTCGGCTCCGGTCTGCCGCTTGACCTCGTCGCGGGTGGCGGACATGACGGTCTTGGCGTCGGTGACCGATTCCCGAAGTCGTTGCGGCATAGCCGATTTCGTGAGTCTGCTGGACGCGGCTAGCACCGCGTTCCTGTCGAACACCTCGATCGCCGCGGCCACGGCCGGTTCGGCGCCGTAGATCGCGCTCGTCGTCAGCAGCAGCTGGGCGACGTCGGCCTGCAACTGGACGGCGGACGCGCCGTATTCGGCGTTGCCGAAGCCGCCCAACAGGGCCTTGCCGTCCTGGACGGTGATCTCCCTGCTGCGCAGGTCGCCATGCGACATCTGGTGGTGGTGTAGCACGCCGAGTGCCTCCCACACCCGGGAGGCGGGCGTCTCACCCGACGATTCGTCGAGCTCGGCGCCGACGGGGGGAGTGTGCGCGTACAACATCCAGCCGCGGTCGAGCGTGGCCACCGCCAACGTCTCGGTGTTGGCGACGCCGACGTCGCCGATCGCGATCGCCATCAGTGCCCGATGCTCGACGGCGCGGCGCATGGAGGTCTGTAGCGGCGCCGTTTCGTCGTTGCGCAGCGAGAGTTTCCGCCAGAGTTGCCGGATCGCCCCGCCGCTGCGCTGATTCGGTCCGTACAGCTCGATGACGATGGGCGCCGCCGTGTCGTCGGTCTCCGCGGAGAGGATCAGCGCACCCGGTCCGGCCGGACGCACCACCGTCATGGCGGACACCACGAATCGGCGCCGATCGAGGGCCCGGACCGCGCCGGCCAAGGGCACCTCGAGTGCAGGGGTGCCGACCACGAGGACGGTCAGGGCGCCGACGAACCAGCCAACGGCCAGTCCGAGTAGCGACCGGGCGGGAACGATGGCGCTGACGAAGAGGTGGATGGGCACGAACGCGAGGAGCAGCGTCCACCACCACCGACGCCAGCGTGAGGGCAGCCACGGACCCGACACCGTGAGGACGGCGGCGAGCATCGCGATCCACCGGGGGTCGTCGAGGAACTGCGACAGCACGGTGTTGAGCCGCTCGGACAGATCGAAATGCCATTGCGGCGCCGCGATGCCGTTGCTCCTGATCGACAGCGCCAGCACGGCGATCAATCCTGCTGCCGCGTACGCGCCGAGCAACTTCCACTGCCGTCCCACGATCAGGCCGGTCAGGATCGCGAAGGGCAGCACCAGGATCGCGATGCCGTACACCAGATAGACGAGGTTCGACTGGGTGGGCGTCAGGATTCCGACGATGTCGGAGATCGACTTCTCCAGCGCGACCCAGTCGTTGCGCGTGATCAGCGAGCTGGTGATGACGGCCGCGAGGAGCACCGCGGCGACGACGAGCCGCAGGATGTCGTTGGTCCGCCGGGTGAGGGGTTGCAGCAAGTTGCCCGCAACGGCGATCTCGCGCCCATCGACTCGCATGTCCCAAGGATCTCCGGATCGGCGCCGCTCCGCGTGACGACTCGCGGACAACCTATGGGACAACGCACGCCGATGGGCGCCGACGCGCCATTCACCTTCTGTGCAGGCTCAGCCCGCGAGCGCCTGGCGCAGGAAGTCGCCGGACACCGTCACCGCGGGCTCCGAGGTGTCGCCGCCGACCACGAGCGTCGCGAAGGCGATGTCGCCGACGATTCCGGCGAACCAACCGTGCGAATGCGTGTTGTCACCGAACTCCGCGGTTCCGGTCTTGCCGCCGAGGCCGTCGATGTCGCGCAGTGCGGTGGCCGTGCCATCGGTCACCGTCTGGCGCATCATCGCGCGCAGGCTGTCCGCGATCGCCGGGGGGATCTCGGCGGACGGCGTATCGGCCGTGGTCTTCTGGTCGACGACGAGGGTCGGCGTGATCGTCGAGCCATGGCCCAGGCTGGCCTCGGCGACCGCGAGCCCGAACGGGCTGACGGTGACGGTGCCCTGGCCGATTCCGTTCTCCACCCGCTGCGCGGGGGTGTCCGCGTTGGGCACCCGGCCGGTCACCGTGGTGAGGCCGGGGATCACGAAGTCGACGCCGATCCCGAAGAGCTTCGCCATCTTCGGAAGCGCGTCGGCGGGCAGCCTGTCGGCCAGTGCCGCCATCGTCGTGTTGCACGAGTTCGCAAACGCCGACGCGAGGGGCACCGTGCCCAGGTCGAACTCGTTCTCGTTCGGGATCGTGCGGTCCTCGATGGTGACCTGTCCCGGGCACGCTTCGGGAGTGTCCGGCGTGGCCAGCCCGGCCTGCAACGCGGCGGCCGTGGTGATGGTCTTGAACGTCGAACCGGGCGGATACACCCCGGAGAACGCGATCGGCCCCTGTCCGTCGGCCGCCGGATTCTGCGCAGCCGCCAGGATGCCGCCCGTGGTGGGGGAGATCGCCACCAGCACCGTCGGGCGGGGATCGGTCGCAACGGCCTGCTGCGCGAGCAACTGCAGGCGGGTGTCGAGCGTCGTCCGGATCGGCGGGGTGTCGCCGGGCGGCGTCGCGGTCAGCGCCTCGGTGGGCGCGCCCTTGTCGTCGACCAGATTCACCGACCAACCCGCGGTCGAGTCGATCGCCTTCTGCCACAACGCCGAAAGGCCGTCGATGGCGGGCGAGGACAGGTCGGGGTTCGCCGTCAGCAGCGCACCCTGCTTGCTCACCGCGACGCCGGGAATCTCCGCCAGTTGGTCGGCCACCTGCGCCAGATCCTGTTCGCGGAGCTTGATCACGGTGACGGTGTCGTCCTGCGTGGCCTTGAACTGGTCGTTGATCGAAGCCCCGGTCGTGGTGGCGTCGAATCGCTGTACGACCGCGGCCAACGGGTCGGCGGAGTCGAGGTGGGCGCGCGTCAGCGTCACGACGCCGATGGTCTGCCAGGACAGCAGGGGCTGCCCGTCGCGGTCCACGACGGGGGTGAGGAAGTTCTTGTCGTCACTGAACTGAAAGGTCATGCCGGCCCGCAGCTTGGGGTGCAGCACCGAGGGTGACCATTGGACGTGCCAGTCGTCGCCTGCCTTGGCGGCCGTCGCGTCGGCCTCGTATCCGAAGGTGCGCCCGGGCCCGAAGGTCCACGTGTAGTCGAGTTTGGCCGTCGGGTTGTCGTCGTCGCCCGATGCGACGACCTTCACGGCTACCGTGGCGTCCTTGCCCATGCCGTCGAACATGGCCGCGATCACCGGCGTTGCGGCGGCGGAGTCGCTGGTGCTCGCACCTGCCGCCGGCGCTGTCCCGGCGTTGCAGCGCGTCGGCGAACGCGTGGAAGGCGTCTTCGGGGCCACCGCGGGAGAACAGCGAACAACCGGCCGAGCCGAGAACGAGTGCACAGATCAGAACGGACAGCACGAAACGTCGAGTCATGGCACTTCGAGGTAATCACGAATGGCGTAGCCGGTGCCAGCACCCGCGCTCAGCGGGGTGTCGCGGATCTAGCGCGGTGGTCCGACGATCACGTTGCCGAACTTCTCCGACGCCTCGGCCAGCCGCGCGGTCGGGATCTCGAAGCCGTCCGGTCGCGGCGTCGACTTGTCGCGGCCGGCGAAGCGGAACATCCCCTCGATGCCCGCCGGGGTGTTGATCATCAGGAGGTCGGCCCGCTTCGAGGTGATGCGGTAGCCATGCGGAACCCCTTTGGGCAGGTAGACGATTCCGCCCTCGGCCAGTTCCGTCTCCTCGTCGTCGCACCACACCAGCGCCGTGCCCTTGATGAGCATGAAGACCTCGTCCTCGTGGGTGTGCTGGTGATACGGCGGAGCCTCGCCCTCGCTGACGTCGAACCGCCCGATCATCAACTGGCCGTTGGTGGCCTTGCCGTCCAACAGGATCGCCAGGGTGCCGCCGTCCAGCCATTCCAGCTGTTGCTGCTGATCGGGTTGGGCGAGGTAGGCCATGCTCATGTGGATCTCCTCCGTTACATCCAGCCGCCGGCCGCGTCCACGGTCGATCCGGTGAGGTAGGAGGCGTCCTGGGACAGCAGGAACGCTGCGACGGCGGCGATCTCGTCGGGTTCCGCCAGCCGGCCGAGTGCGTTCATGGACTCGATGATCTTCGCGGGCGCCACGTCGCGCAGCACGGGCGGCGTGTAACTGGCGGCGTGTTCGGCGGCCATGTCGGTCGCGGTGCCGCCCGGTGCGACGGCGTTGATCGCGATACCGCGCTCGGCGAGTTCCGGTGCGAGGTTCAGCGTCATCGCCGACACCGCTGCCTTGCTCGCGGCGTACAGGCTGTGCCGGTACACCCCGATGCGGGCGCTGATCGACGAGGTGAGCAGAATCCTGCTGCCGGGCTCCATCACGGCGGCAGCCGCCTGGGTGATGAACAGCTGGCCGCCGACGTTGATCCGGAACACCCGCTCGAAATCGTCGGGCGTGATCGATTCCAGCGGCCCGAAGTACTCCACGCCGGCATTGCTTGCCAGCAGATCCAACCCGCCGAACTCCTGCACCACGCGTTCGACGAGGCGGCCGGTCTGGGCTGGGTCGCTGACGTCGGCCTGGAATGCGGCGGCTCCAGTTCCGTTGCCGCGCAGCTCATTCACCAGAGATTCCGCCGAGCCGGCATCGGAGACGTAGTTGACTGCGACGGTGGCGCCCTCGGCCGCCAGCCTGCGCACGATGGCCGCACCGATGCCGCGGCTGCCCCCGGTCACCAGGGCCCGCCTGCCCGAGAGACGTCCTTCGCTCACCGACGAACCTCCTTAATCGGACGAAATATTCCGCTTAAGTGTAGCGCGGATCAGCGGTGCGGGCGCCGACGTCAGGAGTCCGGGTCCGCGAAGTGCGCCTCGACGTCCCCGCTCGTCACGGCGGGTCCCGGCAGCGGACCGGCGAAGGTGCGCACGCCACTCATGAAGAGCGCGATGTGCCGCTTGGCCACCACCGACCAGTTCGGGCCGTGGGGGAGCGGCTGGGTCGCCATGGCGCCGCACATGATGATGTCGGTCGCGTTGACCTCGGCGCGAACCGTTCCGGCGGTGCGTCCCTCGTCGAGGAACCGTTCGAGCGCGTCGTTGATCCGCCGACGGGCGGCGACGGCGGCCGGATCGGTCAGCGGTGGCGCGCCGCGCAGCGGCAGCACGAGTTGTTCGCCTAGTTCCAGAATCTCCAGCAGGAACGCCTCGATCGCGTCGGCGCCGGTACGGCCGCTCTCGGCGATCCGGGTGAGGACGCCGTACAGGAGTTCGTACGCCCGGTGCTCGAGGGCGTGCATCAGCGCCGTGCGATCCGGGAAGCCGCGATACAGCGTTCCGACCCCGACGCCTGCCGCCCCGGCGATCTCGGCCAGTGGCACGTTCTGGCCGCGGGTTGCGAGCGTCTCCGCGGCTGCCGCCAGGATCTTCTCGCGGTTGAACAACGCGTCACTGCGCACTGCGCGACGGCGGACGGGCGACTGTTCGGGACGAGACGGCATCGCGTCTCAGTCTCACACGGCCGGGCCTAACCGAGCTTGAACCCGACGTAACCGTTGGCTGCGATCTCGTCGCACCGCCGCCGGTACTCCGGGATGCCCGCGGTGTAGCCCATGTACATCCGCTTCTTGCCAGGCACGTTGCCGCCGTTGTACCAGGAATTGCACGACGGATGGACCAGCACCGTCGGGGCGACGAGCGCGGTCGCGTGTTCGATCCACTCGGTCTGCGCGGAGGCCAGTGCTTCGATGGTCCTGTTTCCGTTGGCCCGCAGGTGATTCAGGCACCGGGCGATCCACTCGACGTGCTGCGCCGACGGCGCCGGCGGATCTCGCCGTAGTTCGCCTTCAGCTCGTCGAGCTCGCCCGGCTCGAACGCGCGCACCTGCCAGGGCAATGTGTAGGCAGGCGAGCGCTGAAACACCGTGAGGTGAGCCGCTTCCCTTGCCACGACGGGGATCATCTGCACCCCGGTGGACCGGTTCCGATGACGCCGACGCGCTGCCGGTGAAGTCGAAGCCGCGCGGCCACGGCTGGTGTACAGCGAGGCCCTCGAACGTCGCCATCCGGCGACGTCGGGTTCGAGCGACCGACAGGATGCCCGACGCCGCGACCACGAACGGCGCCGCGAATTGCTCGCCGGTCGCGGTGTCGAGCAGCCACTCGCAGCATCCTCGTCGAACGTCATCGCGACGACCGACGTGCGAGCCGGATGTCGCGGCGCAGATCCAGTCGGTCGGCCACGAAGTTCAGGTAGGCCTCGATCTCGGGTTGCGTCGGCATCGTCTCCGTCCACACCCAATCCTGTTGAATCTCTTCGGAGAAGCTGTACGAGTACTCGATGCTCTCGATGTCGCACCTGGCGCCCGGATACCGGTTGACCAACCACGTTCCGCCGACGGCGTCGGCCATCTCCAGCACGATGGTGCGCAACCCCTGCCGTCGCAGTTCGTACAGCATGTAGAGCCCGGAGAAGCCGGCACCGATGATCACCGCATCGAATCTGGCATCGTCGACAGCCGCCATCTGGTCCTCCCCGTTCGAGTGCTCCAACTCACTCTATCGAAAGGCATACAGTAAGCAACGGCACCAAGGTCCGCGGCGTACGTTCGCGGTAGTGATGATGAACAAGCGCGGCGCCCTGCTCGGTGGGTGCGTTGCGGCAATCGTGTTCGGGTCGCTGGCCGTCGCGGCACCCGCCGCCGCGGACTGCTCGGGTGCCATGTCCGGGTTCGACGCGGGATCCTGCACGGGCGGCGGACCATCGCCGGGGTTTACCGGCCCACCCAGCAGCGGTTTCGCGACGGTGGACGGCATCCCGTGCAACTCGCACCACTGGGCGACGTGCATCGGCCTCTCGCAGAGCGGAGGAGGAGGTGGCGGCGTGCAGGGGATACGACCTGGCTCGACCGTCAGCCACAGCCCGTAACGCGTTGCCGCCGCTAGGCGTACCGCGCAGCCAACCGTCGGCGGTGTGCCGCGGGGGAGCCGAACAGCGACCGGTTCAACGCGGCGCGTTTGAGGTAGACGTGCACGCCGCTCTCCCAGGTGTATCCGATGCCGCCGTGCAGCTGCATGGCCTTGCCGACGACGTCGACCGCCGCTCCGCAGGCATAGGACTTCGCCATCGCCGCCGCGACGGATGCGTCGGCACCCTCGGCCACCTTCGCCACGGCCGCGTTCACCAGCTGCCGTGCGACCGACGTCTGCACCAGCATGTCGGCGCAGGCGTGCTTGACCGCCTGGAATGACCCGATCGGGCGTCCGAACTGGTGGCGCACCTTGACGTAATCGACTGTCGCGGAGAGCATTGCCTCGGCCGCGCCGAGGCTGTCGCACGCCACCGCGACCGCCGCCCGGTCGCGCAGCACGCCAGGATCCACGGCCAATGGCCATGATTCGGACACTGCCGCGCCATCGGCCGCCACGACGGACAGCGCGCGGGTTTCGTCGAGCACCGGCTGCGGGGTGACGGACGCCTCGGGGGCGATGACGACGACGGGTGTGCCGTCGTCGTCGGCCAACAGCAGCACGACCTCCGCGCCGTGGGCGTCCGGCACGAACTCGGCCCTGCCCGACACGGCGCCGGCCGAAACGGTGAAGCCCGACGCGAGCGCGGCGGTGGTCCCCGAGCCGATGCGCTCCAGAAGCGCATCGCGAGTGCCGTTGGGCGGCAATGCCGTCAACGCGCCGACGGCGAGCACGGTGCCGAGATAGGGCGTCCTGGCCGCCGCGCGACCAAGCTCTTCGAGCACGATGGCCGACTCGACGAACGACGCCCCTGCCCCGCCGAGCGGCTCGGGGATCTCCAGCCCGGTCCACCCGGCATCGGCGATCCGGCGCCAGCCGACGTCGGTGCCTGCCTTGCCGAGCAGATCGCGCGCCACCGCGCGCAGCTCGTCGTGGATCTCGGCGAATTCCGACGTCACGAGCTCACCGGCTCCCGGGGCAGCCCAAGCCCGCGCTCGCCGATGATGGTGCGCTGAATCTCGCTCGCCCCACCGGGGATGGTCCACTCCCACGACCCGATGAAGTCGAGCACCCACGCACCCGACTCCCACCCGCTGGACATCGGCTTGGTCAGCACGGTGTGCGCCTCGAGCCCGCCGATCTCGGCGCCGAAGTCGGTCAGCCGCTGCAACAGCTCGCTGTAGAAGAGCTTGACGATCGAGGGGTCGGCAGGACCGCCCGCGCCGGTTTCGTGCCCCTCGACCACGTCGCGGCACAGCCCGCGCAGGCCGCTGATCTCGGTCTCGAACCGCGCCAGCGTGTCCCGCACCAGGGAATCGTCGAGCGGACGCGAACCGTCCGGTCGTACGCGGGCACACTCCTCGACGAGCCACCGGAACCCGGCGTTGCCGAGCCGCTCGGCCAGTTCCAGCATCGTCATGCCGCGCTCGGCGCCCAAAGTGGCCTGTGCCACTTGCCATCCCGCATTCTCGGCGCCGACGAGGTGATCCGCCGGGATCACCACGTCGTTGAGGAACACCTCGCAGAAGTGCGAGTCGCCGACGGCGTTCCTGATCGGCCGCACGTCGATGCCGGGCGTCGCCATGTCCATCAGGAAGTACGAGATGCCCTTGCGCTTCGGGGCGTCGGGGTCGGTGCGGGCCAGCAGCAGACACCAGTCGGCGTGCATACCGCCGCTGGCCCAGAGCTTCTGGCCGTTGACGACGAAGTGGTCGCCGTTGCGCCGTGCCGACGTCCGCAGGCTGGCCAGGTCGGATCCGGCCTCGGGTTCGGAGAAGCCCTGCACCCAGATCTGCCCGTCGAGGATGGCGGGCAGGTGTCGTTGTCGCTGCGCCTCGGTGCCCGCGACGAGAAGGGTCGACGCCGCATGGTGAATTCCCACGAACGCCAGCACCAGTCGTGGTGCGTCGTGGGCGGCCAACTCCTGATACAGCACGATCTGCTCACTGACGGACATGCCGCCGCCCCACGCCCTCGGCCAGTGCGGCACGGCGAAGCCCGCCGAGTGCAACTCGGCGAACCAGGCCTTCTGGAACGCGACGAACCGGTCGTCGGCGACTCCGGTCTGGGCGGCGCGCCAGTCGGCGGGCACGTGCTCGGCACACCACTGCCGCACGTGCGCGCGGAACTCGTCGAGTTCGGTCATGACGGCCCGTAATTCACTGCGCCACTTCCCGTTCGGCGCCGTAGAGCCCGACCAGGCCGTGTCTGCCGACCCGGGAGGTCAGCAGGTCGCGGGTGGCGGACAGGCCGAGTGGCAGCCGGCGCAGGGGTTGGCTGTGGCGCGACAGCCAGGACAGCGTGGTCTCGTCGCAGAATCCGACGGCCCCGTGCAGCTGGTGGGTGACGCGGAAGACGATCTCCGCCGCCTCGAGCGCCGCCATCCGCAACGCGAGGGCGTCGTCGAGTGCCTCGGCACGACGCAGGCCGACACTCCACAGCGTGTACTTGGCCAGCACCTCGAGGCCGGCTCGTTCGACCTCGCCGTCGGTCAGCTGGAACTGCACGCTCTGGAACGCAGACAACGGCTGGCCGAACTGCTGCCGCAGCCGGACGTGCGCGATGGTGAGTTCCATTGCCCTGTCCAGCATTCCGAGCAACGTCCAACACGGCAGCACCAGCGCGAGGGCGACGTCTGCCACGCCGTTCCCGTCGAGGGGTGACAGTTCCAGCCGGCTGGTGAAGGCGGCGCCCGCCTGTCGAGCTGCCCGTGATCCGGGACCGTTGCCCGTCCGGGGTGACGGCGACCCAGCGTCCTTCGATGCCGTCGAGCGTCGCAGAGGGGCGATCGGAGGCCACCACCACCAGCCCGTCGGCGTCGAGATCGGCGGCCCTGGCCAGTCGTTCGGCGACGGGGTAGGGCAACGCCCAGTAGCCCGCGCTGCGGCACAGTGCGGCAGCGGCTTCCAGCGAGTCGGCGTCGTCGCGTGGTTCGAGTTCCCATGCGCCGAGTTCGGCGAGCACCGGTTCCACCAGTGGCCCGCGGGTCGACGGCTCCGCCTCGGCCCGTTGCACCAGCAGATCGCCGCCCGCGGCCTCGAATGCGCGAAGGGCTTGGCGGCCATATTCGTTCGCTTCGTCGCTGAGATCGATGATCATCGCGCCGCCAACAGGGCCCGCGACAACAGGATGCGCTGCATCTCGATGCTGCCCGACGAGACGGTGGAGGCCTGTGAGTAGCGCCAGTGGTCCTCGACCTCTGCCACGAACACGTCGGCCGAATCGTCGGCTGCCGCTGGAATCTCCCCGATGATCTCCATCAGCACTTCGGCGCTGTCCTGGTCGAGCTTGGTGACCGCGATCCGGTACGCCGCCGCGTCGGTGGGCTTCACCTGGCCACTGGCCTGCAGCGCCACCAGCCGGTAGGCGAGCAGTCGGGCGCGGCGACAGTGCGTCAGCATTCGGGCCCACCGACCGCGCAGTTCGGCGGGCAGCTCGTCCCACCGGTCACCGAGTGCCGCGGGCGCCAACTGGAGCAGCCGCTCGCACCGTGCGTACCTGGCGATGCCGACGCGTTCGAACGCGAGTACGTCGGCGACGATCGACCAGCCGTCGTCGACGGTGCCGAGCACGTCGGCCTCGGTCACGCGCAGGTCGTCGAAGAACACCTCGTTGAGGTGATGCGGCCCCATCATGCAGCCGATGGGCCGGACGGTGATCGCGGGATCCGACATCGGCACCAGGAAGATCGTGAGGCCTGCCTGTTTCTTGCCGCCCTTGGTGGTGCGGGCGAGCAGGAAGCACCACTGCGCCATGGTGGCGTAGGACGTCCAGATCTTCTGCCCGTTGATGCGCCAGCCGTCCCCGTCGCGGGTCGCCGACGTCCGCAGCGACGCCAGATCCGAACCGGCCTCGGGCTCGCTGAACCCCTGGCACCAGATCACCTCGCCGCGCGCGATGGGCGGCAAGTGCTTTCGCTGTTGCTCCGCGGTGCCGTATCGCATCAGCGTCGGTCCGACCCAGTTGACACCCATGTACTGCGCCCCGCGCGGCTCGTGGTGCGCCCACATCTCCTCGCGCACCACGGTCTGCTCCCACACCGACGAGCCACGGCCGCCGAACTCCTCGGGCCACGACATGCACAGCAGACCGCGGTCGGCGAGTAGCCGGCAGAAGGCCTGTGCCGTCTCGAGATCGGCGGGATCGGCGGTGAAGGCGCCCAGGAAGTCGTCGGGCACGTGCGCTCTCACCAGGTCGCGAAGTTCATGGCGCAACGCCATCGCCTCGCGACTCATCTCGAAGTCCACTCGACGATCCTAGGCAATCCTTATAAGGATTGCTAGTATTCACGTCGTGACTCCGGTGCCTGGCGGGCGGACTCCGCAGCACCGCATCGCCGAGACGGTGGCGGCCGAACTGCGCCAGCGCATCCTGGTGGGTCCCGCCATGGACCGGCTGCCGACCCAGGATCAACTCGTCCGCGAGTTCGGCGTCAGCTACCCATCGGTGCGTGAGGCGCTGCGCATCCTGGAGACCGAGGGTCTGATCACCGTGCGGCGGGGCAGCGTCGGCGGGGCCGAGGTGCATCGGCCCGACCAGTCGTCGGCCGCCTACCATCTCGGCCTGGTGCTGCAGGGCGCAGGCGTCACCCTCGGCGACCTGGCCGAGGGGCTGTTGCAACTCGAGCCGCAATGCGCCGCCGAGGTCGCCCGCCGTCCGGATCGGATGACGGCGGTGGTGCCCGCGTTGACCGCGAACGTCGACGCCTCCTCCGACGCGGTGTCCGACGGCGTGGCCTTCACCCGCATCGCCCGCGAGTTCCACGATCTCGTCGTCGCCTCCACCCCGAACGCCACGGTGCGCTACATGGTGCGCAGCCTCGTCGCCCTCTGGTCGGCACAGGAACAGCAGTGGGCCGCGGCGCTCACCAAGCGGGGCGAGTACCCGTCGGTGGCCGAGGCGCGCGGTGCGGTGCGAACCCACCGGCGGATGGTCGACGAGATCGCCGCGGGCCGGGCCGAGGAAGCCGAGCGCCTGGCCCGTCGACACCTCGCCGCCACGCAGGCGCTGGTTCTCGAGAGATTCACCGACGACGTCGTCAACGCCACGCCTGCCCGGTCGTGGCGGGCCAGGGCGTTCGAAGGTCTGGGGTTCTAAGGCTTGCGCGGCACGGCGGCCGCGCGGAGCGACCCGGGCGAAGGCACCGGCCGCAGGCGCGGCGTCGGCGCGCTCTCGCGGGGCTTGCCCGCGCGCGCCGCGGCGTGCACCGCGGCCAGCACCCGTGGCATCGCGGCGGAGTCGTACCAGCGCAGCCAGGTGGCGCACTCGTCGGCCCGCTGTTGAATGCTCTCGGCGACCAGTACCGGTCGGCATGCGATGCGGGGCGGCGAAGGCAAGGGTCACCGCGCCGTACACGCCGTCGGTGCGATGGCGCAGCGCGGTCGACAGCACCGATCTCACGCCTGCGGTCAATACGACCTGCCGGTCCTCGTAGGCGTAGATGGGTGACGTCTGCACGTCGTCGACGAAGGTCTGGCTGCCGCGCACCAGCGTGGTGCCGGATGCGGTGCCCGCATCGTCGATGTAGCTGAAGACGTCCAGGAACCTGCGGCCGAACCCGTGCTGGCACTCGATGACCAGGCCGCCGTGAACGGGATCGCGCAACTGCACGACGCCGTACTCGGCACCGGTCAGGGCGGTGACGTGCTGCAGCAGATCGTGCAGGACGTGGGTGCGGTTGGGCTGAGCGGCGGTGCCGCGCTCCGAGAACGTCAGAGGTGGCGGGCCGGCCCGGCGAGATCGTCTCTGCACGGTGCTCTCGCCCGCCGACACCAGCGCGGCGGCGACCGACCTCAGCTTGACGTTGTGCGTCTGCGATGCCTTCTGCAACGCCGAGAAGCCGGTCTCGGGGTCGGCCAACCCGTGTTGTCGTTGCAGCTTCTCGATCGCCCAGTTGACGGTCATGCGCGACAGGACGCCGATCCGCGGGAGCTTGTCGTCCATGTCTACGGCGGTGATGCTGTCGGCTGGCTTGCGCACGACGGCGGCCTGCCCTTCGTGATCGAACCCCGCGCTGCCCCCAGCGACCAGACGGCTGTGGCTCAACCATTTCTGGTACTGAATGAACGTACACAGGATCGCGGTGCAGAAAGCGGTAATCGGCCGAGGTCGGAAAAGGTGAGCGCATCCTGCGGCGCACAGATGAGTGGTGGTACGCGTCAGTCCGGCAGATCGAGGATGCGCCGCGTCACGGCCAGCACCCGTGACTTGAGCGTCTCGTCGTCGATGTCCTCGACGAGTGGGTGCATGACCGCGGCGCTGAGTGCCCCCGACATGATCGCGGCGTTGACCCTGTCGTCGACGCCCGTGCCCTCACCGAGCAGCACCCGGTACAGGCGCTCGACGAACCGAACGAACGGCTGGTGGTCGGCGAGCAGTCGGACCACCACCGGATCGAACTGCAGACCGCTCGCGATGTGACGGCGTTCCACCGCGATGTCCACCACACGCTCCAGAAGCACCTCTCGCGCCCGCGGGCCGGACTCGGCCTCGGCGGCGTCCAGCGCGTCCTGCAGTTCGGCGAGTTCGGTGGCGGTGACGGCGAGCACGACGTCGTCCTTGCTCTTGAACTGGTGGTAGACAGCGGCTTTCGTGACCCCGATGGCGTCGGCGATCATCTGCAGCGACGTCCCACTGACGCCGTGCTGGCCGAACAGTTCGTGGGCGGCCTTGACGATGCGCAGCTGAGCGGCACTGTGCGCGACGGGCGTCAATCGGCCGTCGGCGTCGGGACTGGCAGAGCGCACGCTCCGAGCGTAGCCGTCCGGCTAGATGGGGCGTGGCGGCTCGACGGGGTCAGTCGCTGGCGGGCAGCGGCTTGGCTTCCTTGGTGCTCAGCGGCGTTGAGCCGACGCTGAGCGTGCCCTTGCCCGCCTTGGTCACCAGTACCTCGGCGCCGGAGTCGTCGACGTAGCGCTTGCCCATCAGGTTGCCGTCGGACAGGGCCGGATCGAGCGACGGGCCAGTGCTCTCCGTGCTCTCCGTGCTTTCCGTGCCGATGGGCACCATCGGTGCGCCGCCTGCGCGCAGGTCGTCGAGGCTGTCGGCGGTGCGCACCACGATGACCTGGGTGTCGCAGACCTGGCTCTGCAGGCGGGTGCCGTTCTTGATCATGCTGGCTCCTTGGTGGCGGTGGTCTGTTCGGCGTCAGGTCTGTGTTGAGGTCACTGACGAGTTCGCGGCGCAGCACCTTGCCCGTCGCGTTGGTGGGCAGCTCGTCGCGGAACACCACCCGGTCGGGGGTGCGGGATCCGCGAAGTTGGCCGCGGACGTGTTCGCGCAACTCGTCGGGGTCGGGGTCGGCGCCCGCGCTGGGCACCACCACCGCGACGATGATCTGGCCCCATTCCGGGTCGTCGGCGCCGACGACCGCACAGTCGTGGACGTGGGGATGCTCGACGAGCACGTCCTCGATCTCGGCGGGTGCGATGTTCTCGCCCCCACGGATGATGGTGTCGTCGGAGCGGCCGCCGAGGAACAGAAAGCCCTCGTCGTCCAGCATCGCGACGTCCCTGGTCGGGAACCAGCCTTCGGCGTCGAGCACCGAGCCGACGTCGGTATAGCGGCCCGACACCTGCTCGCCGCGCACGTAGAGCTCGCCGGTTTCGCCGGGTCCGAGGACGGTGCCGTCGTCGCCACGGATCTGGACCTCGATGCCGGGCACCGGCTGGCCGACGGAGCCGAGCCGACGCAGTGCGGCGTCGTCGGAGGCGCCCAGCGCGGCGCGGTGGTCGTCGGGCGTGAGCACGGCGATGGTGGAGCTGGTCTCGGTGAGGCCGTAGGCGTTGACGAACCCGACCTCGGGCAGCAGCGACAGCGCCTTGCGGACCAGGGGCAGCGCCACCTTGGAGCCGCCGTAGGCCAGCGTGCGCAGCGAGGGCAGCGTGGCCTTGCTGGAGTCGAGTACGGTCACGATCCGGTCGAGCATCGTGGGGACCACGGTCGCGGACGTGACGTTTTCGGTGCCGACCAACCGCACCCACTCGCCTGCGTCGAAGTGTGTGAGGTACACCATCTTTCGGCCTGCGTACAGGTTGGACAGCGCAGCGGAGACACCCGCGATGTGGTAGGGCGGCACACAGATCAGCGCGGCGTCGCCGGGGTCGGCGGAGGCGAACTCGACCGTGCCCATGACGTAGCTGGTGAGGTTGTTGTGGGTGAGTTCGACGGCCTTGGGCTTCGACGTGGTGCCCGAGGTGAACAACACCACCGCGACCGCGTCGGGGTCGGCGAACTCGGCGGTGGGCTCCGCGGTGCGAGCCTGCTCGACGAACTCGGTCGAGCCGATCACCCGGTAGCCGTCCCCGACCGCGTCGCGGTACTCGTCGTCGACCACCACCAGCGGATCGGGCAGGCGGTCGATCAGCGCGCGCAGGCCGTCGGCGGACAGTCGGTAGTTGAGCGGCGTCACCGGCACCGCCGCCCGTGCGGCCGAGAACAGCAGCAGCGGCAGCATCGCCCCGCCGGTGCCGACGTAGGCGACGTGGTGGGCTCCCGAGGCGGCGATCACGCCGGCTCCGCCGTCGGCGAGCGCGCTCAATTCGGCGGTGGAGAGGCGGAGGTCGTCGGAGACCACGGCCGTCCGGTGTGGGTCCGCCGACTCGGCGGCGTCCCTAGCCATCTCCAGCAGCAGCGAGATACTCATGACTTGTCCAGGAAGATATCCCACATGGGGTCGTCGCCACCGCCGTAGCGCGACAAGTCGGTGACCCCTGCCGCGGCCAGCACGTCGGCGTCGACGAAGGTCTTGCCGTTGACCTCGGCTGCGGGCTTGGTCAGGATCGCGACCGCGGCGTCGGCCATGATGTCGGCGCTGCGCGAGGCCGCCACCAGCGCGTCGCCGCCTGCCAGGTTGGTCACCGCCGACGTCGCGATGTACGTCTGAGGCCACAGACAGCTGAAGCCGATTCCGGCTCCGTCACGTTCGGCGGCGTATTCGGCAGCCCAGCCGAGCGAGAGCAACGTCATTCCGTACTTGGACAGCGTGTACGACGGGTGCGCGCCGAGCCAGTACGGATTCATGTTGAGCGGCGGGGCGAGGGTCACCACGTGCGCATTCGAGGACTCGCGAAGGTGCGGCAGGGACGCCTTGGTCAGAAGGAACGTGCCGCGCACGTTGATGTCCATCATGAGGTCGAACTTCTTGGCCGACAGCTGCTCGGTCGGTTCGGTGGAGATCGCGCTGGCGTTGTTCACGACGACGTCGATGCCGCCGAAGCGCGCCACGGCCGCGTCGACCGCGCGCTGCACGTCCTCTTCCCTGCGGACGTCGCCGACCACGGCGAGGCCCTTCCCGCCGGCCGCCTCGACCTCGGCGACCGCGGTGTGGACGGTGCCCGGCAGTTTCGGGTGCGGCTCGCTGGTCTTGGCGAGCAGGACGACGTTGGCGCCGAGCCTGGCGGCACCGACGGCGATCGCCAGCCCGATGCCCCTGCTGCCGCCCGACACCACCAGGGTCCGGTCGGCAAGCTGCTGCCCGCTGGACATGAGCCTCCTCAGGTAGTGCATCGCGTTGGTAGCCAACGGTAGGGACATTCTCATTTTCTGCAAGTCTCATGCTCGCATACTCGGCGCGTAGCCTGGCTAGGGGTAACGGTCTGCTCGACCATCCGTGCCGTGACGTGGTACGGAAGGGTTGGGGCTTGGCTCGTTACCGCTAGACGGTATTGGCATTCTCATTTTTAGGAAGTACGTTATCCCTCGATGAGCGACGTTTTTCAGACCCCCTCGGGCCTTCCGCTGGAGCCGGTCTACGGGCCAGGGGACCGCGCGGGCGAGCCGCCTGCGCCAGGGGAGTACCCCTTCACGCGCGGCAACTTCGCGTCGGGCTACCGCGGCAAGACGTGGACCTTCCGGCAGTACTCGGGCTTCGGCACCGCCGAGGAATCGAACAAGCGGTATCGGTACCTGCTGGACCAGGGCGGCACGGGCCTCTCGGTCGCGCTGGACCTGCCCACCCAGTGTGGCTACGACTCCGATGACGAGGAGTACGGCGAGGAGGTCGGCCGCGTCGGCGTCGCGGTCGACACGCTCGCCGACGCCGAGGTGCTGTTCGACGGCATCCCGCTGGACAAGATCAGCACCAGCTTCACCATCAACGGCACCGCGGCCATTCTGCTTGCCTTCTACGTCGCCGCGGCGGAGAAGAAGGGCGTGCCGCGCGAGAAGCTCACCGGCACCATCCAGAACGACATCCTCAAGGAGTACGCGTCGCGCGGCACCTGGATCTGGCCGCCGGAACCGTCGTTGCGGCTGATCGCCGACACCATCGAGTTCTGCGCTGCCGAGGTGCCGAGGTTCAACGCGATCTCGGTGGCAGGAGCGCACTTCCGCGATGCCGGGGCCAACGCCGTTCAGGAGATGGCGTTCACGCTCGCCGACGGCGTGACCTACTGCGACACCGTGGTCGAGCGCGGCCGGATGAGCATCGACAAGTTCGCGCCGCAGATCTCGTTCTTCTTCTACACGCACGGCGACTTCTTCGAGGAGATCGCCAAGTACCGCGCGGGCCGTCGGCGCTGGGCCACCATCGTGCGCGAGCGCTACGGAGCCACCAGCGACAAGGCCTCGATGTTCCGCTTCGGCTGCGTGTCCGGCGGCGCGTCGCTGTATGCGCCTCAGGCGCAGAACAACCTGGTGCGGGTCGCCTACGAGGCGATGGCCTCGGTGCTCGGTGGTGTGCAGTCGATGTTCACCGCCGCGTGGGACGAACCCTTCGCACTGCCCAGCGAGGAGTCCGCCACGTTGGCCCTGCGCACCCAGCAGATCCTGGCCTACGAGACGGGCGTGACCAAGGTGGCGGATCCGCTCGGCGGTTCCTACTTCGTCGAGGCGCTCACCGACGCCACCGAGGCCAAGATCATCGAGATCATGGACGACCTCGAGAAGCACGGCGGCATGGTCCGCTGCATCGAGGACGGCTACCTGCAGGGCCTGATCGCCGACGAGGCGTTCAAGATCCACAACGAGATCGAGTCGGGCGAACGGCCCGTCGTCGGCGTGAACAGGTTCGTCGCCGACGAGCCGCCGCCGGACATCGACACCTATGAACTCGATGCCGAGGGCCGCGATCTGCAACTCAAGCGGCTGTCCAAGGTCAAGGCCGAACGCGATCCCGAGGTGGTCCGTGCGGCGCTGGCCGCGCTGGCGCGCTCGGCCGAGGGCACCGACAACCTGATGCACGGGCTGATCGACTGTGCCAACGCCTACTGCACGGTGGGCGAGATGGTGTCGACGCTCAAAGCGGTGTGGGGCGAGTTCCAACAACCGGTGGTGTTCTAGTGGCCACCCGCGTACTCGTCGCCAAGCCGGGCCTGGACGGTCACGACCGCGGCGCCAAGATCGTCGCGCGGACGTTGCGCGACGCGGGCTTCGAGGTCATCTACACCGGCATTCGTCAGCGCATCGAGGACATCGTGTCGATCGCGCTGCAGGAAGACGTCAGTTTGGTTGGCCTTTCGATCCTGTCGGGCGCGCACGTCGCGCTCACCGGCCGCGTCGTGGAGGCCTTGCGTGCCGCCGACGCGGGCGACATCGCCGTGGTGGTCGGCGGCACCATTCCTCAGGCCGACGTGCAGAAGTTGTTGGATGCCGGGGCCGCCGCGGTGTTCCCGACCGGCACGCCGCTCGAGGACCTGGTGACCGGTGTCCGCGCACTGACGGAGAAGGCGCAAGCGTGACGCCGAACGTGAGCCCACTGCGAGATTTCGGCCGAATGTTCGCAGTGGCGTCACGCTCGGCGACCGAGCAAGTGGAGTGTGCATGAGACTTGGCGTGATGATCGGGGCCGAGCGCGGCGACATGGCGCGCAAGGTCTCGAAGTTGGTGTCCGACATCGAATGGGCCGAGTCGGCGGGCATGGACACCGCGTGGATGCCGCAGGTGCCCAACGACTTCGACTGCCTGACCATGGTCGCGTTGATGGCGGCGCACTCGTCGCGGATCGAACTGGGCACGGCCGTCGTGCCGTTGCAGGCGCAGCACCCGGTCGCCCTTGCGCGCCAAGCGCTTTCGGTGCACGCGGTGGCCGCCGGTCGGCTGGCGCTCGGCGTCGGACCGTCGCATCACTGGATCGTGCGCGACATGCTCGGCCTCCCGTACGAGAAGCCCGCCGCGTACACCCGCGACTACCTCGAGGTGCTCAACAGCGCGATCGGCGGCCCGGGTGACGTCGATGTGGAGAACGATTCGTTCAACGTGCACAACCCCACCGTGCTGGGCGCCGCGACGCCGATGCCGGTGCTCGTCGCCGCCCTCGGTCCGGTGATGCTGCAGATCGCGGGTGAACACGCCGACGGCACGGTGCTGTGGATGGCCGACGAGAAGGCGATCGGCGACCACATCGCACCGAAGATCAACAAGGCCGCGGCCGAGGCGGGCCGGCCGGCGCCGCGCATCGTCGCAGGGATCCCGGTGTGCCTGTGCGCCAACTCCGAGATCGACGCCGCCAAGGACCGGGCCAACCGGATCCTGTCCGAGGCCGAGACGTCACCCAACTACCAGAAGCTGCTCGACCGCGGCGACGCGCGCAACGTCGGCGACCTGTGCGCCGCAGGCGACGAGGAACAGATTCTGGCGCGGTTCAAGCAGTTTGCCGATGCGGGGGTGACCGATCTGTCGGTTCGGCTGCTGCCGATCGGGGACACCCGTGACGAGCTGATCGCGTCGAAGCACCGCACCAGGGAAGTGATCGCCGAGTTGGGGAAGCGTCTGCGATGAGCGGCCCGCTCGCAGGCATCCGGATCCTCGAGGTCGGCCACATGCTGGCGGGTCCGTACGCGACGATGATGCTCGCCGACCTCGGCGCGCAGGTGACGAAGATCGAGCCACCGGGTGGCGACATCTCGCGTCAGGTCAGCGACAGTTACTTCGCCAGCCTGAACCGCGGCAAGCGCAGCATCTGCCTGGAGTTGGCCACCGACGAGGGGCAGCGGCGGCTCGGTGAACTCGTCGCGGAATCGCATGCGCTGCTGGTGAATCTGAAGCCGTCGGGCATCCACAAGCTCGGCCTGACCTACGAGGCGCTGAGGAAGCACAACGAGAAGATCGTCTGCGTCGCACTGACGGGCTACGGGCTCGACGCCGGTGACGACCCCGCGTTCGACTACGTCATCCAGGCTGCCACCGGAATCGCCGCGCTGACGGGTGACCCCGACGGGCCGCCGACGCTGCCGGGCTACTCGTCGGCCGACAACTCGACCGGGTTGACCGCTGCGTTGGGGCTGTTGGCTCAGATCGTGTCGGGTCGGGGTGGTCAGGTGGACGTCTCACTGCGCGACGTGATGTTGTCGCAGTTGAACTATCGGGCGTCGGCGTATCTCAACGACGGCGTCGAGCCGCAGCGCCATCCGAACGGCGCGCACTCGTATTACGTTCCGGCGCAACTGTTCACCACCGCCGACGGGTACCTGGCGCTGTTCATCACCCACGATGGATTCTGGCGGCTGTTCTCCGCGGAGGCGGGTATCACCGGTTATTCGACGATGGCCGAGCGTGCGGCGAACCGCGACGAGGTGCTCGCGGTGGTATCGGCTGCGCTCGCCGGCGACACCGCGCTGGGATGGGAAGCCAGATTGCGTCCGCTCGGCATCCCTGCCGCCGCGGTGCGGTCGCTTCCGGAGGCGTTGGCGGCCACTCCCGAGGTCGTCGTGTCGTCAGGCGACTACGAGTTGGTCCGCAGTTCGATCCGCGTCGTCGGCTACGAGCCCGAGTACCGGCCACCTCCGCGGCTCGGCGAACACACGGGGGAGGGTCACTCCTCGTAGTCGACGGTGACGTTCGTGGTGTCGGGCACGGCCTGGCAGGTCAGCACGTAGCCGTCCGCGACCTCGTCGTCCATGAGCGCATCGTTGCAGCGCATCGTCGCGCTGCCCTCGGTCAGCTTGGCCATGCAGGTTCCGCAGTTGCCCGCTTCGCAGGAGAACGGCGGCGTCAGGCCCGCCCGTCGCGCGCTCTCCAGAAGCGTCTCGCCCGGCATCCGCGGCACGGTGACCTTCTTGCGGTCGAGGAGGATCGTCACCTCGCCACCGGCCTCTTCGGTCGGTACCGGGTCTGCGGTCATCGGGTCACTCCTGGCATCAAGATTCTTTCTAATGGAGAATACTATTCTCCATTATCGATAGGGTATTCTCAACCTGCATCGTACGACGGGTGACCAGCCAGGAGGGGTGACAGGTGACCGAGCCCGTCCTGCTCGCCTTCGAGGACCGGCAGTACACCCGCTCGGAGCTCGACGCGCTGACCAGCGGAATGGCGACCATGCTCGAGCAGCGCGGGGTTCGCCCTGGGGAGCGGGTCGCCCTCATGTCGTCGAATCGGCCCGAGTTCGTCGTCGCATTGCGCGCCATCTGGGGTCTTGGCGCAGCGGTGGTCCTGCTCAGTTCGTCGTGGCGGCGCGGCGAGGTCGAGCACGCTCTGGCGCTCACCAAGCCCGCGCACGCGGTGGGGGACAACCCCGTGCTGGCAGAGCTGATGCCGATGCTTCACCTCGACGACCCCGTGACACCGGGCCTGCGCGAGTTCGGCGAGCCCGATCCCGCATCCGACGCCGTGTTCGTGTTCAGCTCCGGCACCACCGGGATGCCCAAGGCGGTCCGCCACACCCACGGCGCCTTCGCGGTGGCCGTCGCGCACTGGCGTGCGGCGCTCGGCATGTCGTCGGCCGACCGGATGCAGATCCTGACCCCGCCGTCGCACATCCTCGGCCTGCTCAACATCGCGACCGCGTTCGACGCCGGGGCGTGGATCCGCCTGCATCCGCGGTTCGACGTCGAGCGGATGCTGCACCACATCGAATCCGACCGGATCACCATCGAGATGGCCGTCGCGCCCATCGCGCTGGCGCTGGCCGCGCATCCCCGACTGGAGAGTTACGACCTGTCGTCGTTGCGCTACGTGATGTGGTGCGCCACGCCGGTGACGAAGAGCGTCGCCGACGAGGTCACCCGTCGGGTCGGGGTGTCCTGGGTGACGGCCTACGGCGCCAGCGAGCTGCCGGTCATCTCGTGCAACTCGCTCGACGGCGCGCAGCTGGACACCGTCGGCCGGGCCGTGCCCGGGGTGGAGATCCGGATCGTGTCGCTGGAGACCGGCGTCCCGGTGGGTCCTGGCGGGTCCGGCGAGATTCAGGTCCGGTCGCAGTCGGCCATGGCCGGCTATCTTCCCGACGACGCCACCTCCGACGCATTCAGCGACGGGTGGTACCGCACCGGCGACGTCGGCAACCTCGACGCCGATGGCTGGCTCCGGATCACCGACCGCGCAAAGGAAATGATCAAGGTGCGCGGGTTCCAGGTCGCGCCCGCCGAGATCGAGGCCGTGCTGCACGGCCACCCCGCAGTCGCCGACTGCGCGGTCTTCGGCATCCCCGACCCGGTTGCCGGCGAGTCGGTCGTGGCGGCGGTGACGCGCTGCGGCGCGGTCGAATCCGACGAGTTGATCGCGCTCGTCGCCTCCCGGCTGGCCTCGTACAAGCGACCGAGCCGCGTGGTGTTCGTCCCCGAGATCCCCCGTCTGCCTTCGGGAAAGGTGTTGCGCCGAGTGCTAAAGGAGCGGCTATGGACGTCCGTCTGACGGCCGAACAACGACAACTGCGCGAGGCCGCGGCCAAACTGGCCGACGACCTCGGGCCCGGGTCGGTCGCCGAGCTGGATGACGACGGTCGCATCGCACGACTGGAGAAGACGGTCGCCTCGACCGGTTGGCGGTCGCTGCGCTCCGACGAAGCGTCCGGCGTTGAGGTCGCCATCGTCGCCGAGGAGTTCGCCCGCGGGCTCGTCGACGTGCCGTTCCTCGGCCCGGTGCTCGCCGACGATCTCGCCAGACGGGTCGGCCGGACGCTGTCGGTGGTGGCAGGGCCCGCGACCGTCGACCTGACGGGAAGCCTTGCGGGAGTTGCCGAATCGCCAGCGGAGCTCGCCGAGGTCTCCGAGCAGGACGCCGCCCGGTGGTACGCACTGGCGCTCACCGCGACGACGGCCGACCTGGTGGGCGCCGCCCGCGGCACGTTGGGTCTGGCCACCGAGTACGCCAAGGTGCGTGAGCAGTACGGCGCGACGATCGGCTCCTATCAGGCGGTCGGGCATCTGTTGGCCGAGGGCCTGGCCCTGATCGAGGGGTCGGTGAGCGTGCTGCGTCATGCCGCGTGGGCCGTCGACGAACTTCCCCCTGTCGAGGCCATCGAAGCGGCCCGGGTCGCGAAGATCTACTGTGCGCGTTCGGCGCTCACCGTCTGCGAGACGTCGATCCAGGTGCACGGCGGCATCGGCAACACCTGGGAGTGCCTCGCGCACGTCTACCTGCGACGGGTGCTGGCCGCCACCGAGATGTGGCCGGTGAAGCTGGAGGAGTTGACCATTGGACTTTCGTGACTCGCCGGAGGAAGCCGCGTTCCGGGACAGGTTGCGCGGCTGGCTGACCGAGCAGAAGGGCAAGTTCCCCACCTCGGGTGACGAGTACTGGGCGAAGCAGGGCGAATGGCATCAGGCGCTCTACGCGGCGGGGTTCTTCGGCACGTCGTGGCCCAAGGAGTACGGCGGTCGGGATCTGCCGCCCGTGTACGACGTCATCGTCGACGAGGAGATCGCGAAGGCGGGCGCACCGGCCCGGCCGAGCCTCGGCTATCTCGTCGTCGGCCTGAGCCATCACGGCGACGAGGCACTGCGGCAACGGTTTCTGCCCGGCATGATCAACGGCACCGAACGCTGGTGCCAGGGGTTCAGTGAGCCGGGCGCGGGTTCCGACCTGGCGTCGCTCACCACGACGGCGACCAGGGACGGCTCCAATCCCGATGAGTACGTCATCAACGGGCACAAGATCTGGACCAGTTACTCCGACGTCGCGGACTGGTGCCTGGTGCTGGCCCGGACCGACAGGGACGCTGCCCGAAGCACAAGGGCATCTCGGCGTTCATCGTCCCGATGCACCAGCCCGGCATCGTGCAACGCCCGCTGAAGATGATCAGCGGCGTCACGAAGGAGTTCGGCCAGGTCGAGTTCGACGGCGCCAGGGTGCCGGCTTCGCAGATGGTGGGCGAGCCCGGCGACGGCTGGAAGCTGGCCATGACGGTCGTCGGCCACGAGCGCGAGCCGTCCACGTTGGGGTTCTCGGCGCGGTACGGAAAACTGGTGCGCCAGTTGGCCTCCCGTGTCGACGGCGACGCGCCTGACGAGTTGTCCTGGGCGTGGGTGCAGACCGAGATGCTGCGCCTGCACGTGCGACGGCGGCTGTCCGAACAGTTGGACGGCATCAGGCACGGGCCGCAGGGATCGCTGGACAAACTCCTGATGACCTGGGTCGAGCAGTCGGTCGGGCACGCCGCGCTGGCCACCGTCGGGACTCGCGACGAAGACCTCTTCGGCGCCTACATGTACAGCCGGGCGCAGAGCGTGATGGGCGGCACCAGCCAGATTCAGAAGAACATCATCGCGCAGCGGATTCTCGGACTTGGGAGCTGAAATGTACGACATGCCAGCGGAAATCGACGTCAAGGCCGACGGTGGCCTGCGGATCATCACGCTGAACCGGCCCGATGAACTCAATGCCGTCAACGACTCGTTGCACGTCGGGCTGGCGAAGATCTGGGCGGCACTCGACGAGGATGCCGACGCGCGGGCAGCGGTCATCACCGGCGCGGGCCGGGCGTTCTCGGCGGGCGGCGACTTCAACTACCTCGACGAGCTGCGCCACGATGAGGCCTTGCGCCAGAAGACGATCAAGCACGGCCGCGAGCTCGTCATCGGCATGGTGCGATGCCGCATCCCGGTGATCGCCGCGGTCAACGGTCCGGCGGTCGGGCTGGGCTGCAGCCTCGCCGCGCTCTCCGACATCGTCTACATCGCCGAGTCCGCGTTCTTCGCCGACCCGCACGTGCAGATCGGTCTGGTCGCCGCTGACGGCGGACCGCTGGTGTGGCCGTCGCAGATCAGCCTGTTGCAGGCCAAGGAGTTTGCGTTGACGGGGGTGCGGATCAAGGCGCAGCGGGCCGTCGAACTCGGGCTGGCCAACCACGTCGCGGCCGATCCGGTCGCCGAGGCGATCGCGTGCGCGAAGAAGATCATGGAGTTGCCCCAGCAGGCCGTCGAGAGCACCAAGCGGCTGATGAACATTCAACTGGAACGCTCGGTGATGGCGTCGCTCGACTACGCCAACCTCGCCGAATACGTGTCCTTCGGGACCGCGGACTTCAACAAGATCGTGGACGGCCTGATCGCCAAGGATTAGTTCCACCTCTCCCCGCGAGCAGACGCAAAATCCCCTGAAATGCGCGCATTCAGGGGATTTTGCGTCTGCTCGCGGTTAGAGGGTGAGGGCTTCGGAGCGCTGGATGGTGCCGGTGATGCCCGAGGCGTCCTGCTGGGCCAGGCAGCACGGCGGCATTGCCCATCGCCTCGGGCGGCTCGACCATCTCCGGTGGGATCTCGAAGCCACCGCCGCCGGCCTGCCAGCCCTCGGTGAGCACCACCCGCGAGGGGCTGAGGCAGTTGACGGCGATGTTGTCCGCCCGCAGGTCAGCCGCCAGCCCGAGGTACAGCCGCTCGGCGGCGGCCTTGGACACCCAGTACGCGTTGGCGCCGTGGTCGACCATGGTGACGCCGGTGGTGGTGACGGCGATCAGCGAGCCCCCGCCGCGCGCCCGCACGTGCGGGATGACGGCCTTGGTGACCAGGAAGACGCCCGTCAGGTTGACGTCGAGGCACAGCTGCCAACGCTTCAGCGGCGTGGATTCGATTGGGCCGAGCCATAACACGCCCGCGTTGGCGACCAGGATGTCGATGCCGCCGAACTCCGCGACCGTCGCCTCGACCGCGCCGTTGACCGACTCCTCGCTGGTGACGTCGCAGGCCACCGGAAGAGCCCGGCCGCCCGCGGCGACGATCCGGTCGGCGACCGAACCGATGGTGCCGGGCAGCTTGCCGCGCTGCTCGGAGCGCGCCGCGACGGCGACGGCAGCGCCCGCCGCGGCGAGCGAGGCCGCGACCGTCGCGCCGATGCCACGGCTCGCGCCCGCGACGAACGCGACCTTGCCGTCGAGGCTCACTTCGGCGGGAACCGCAAAGCGCCGTCCAGGCGGATGATCTCGCCGTTGAGGTAGTCGTTCTCGACGATGCTTGCCACCAGCTGGCCGTACTCCTTCGAGCGGCCCATGCGCTTGGGGAACGGCACCTGCGGGCCCCAGTACTGCTCGAGCTGATCGCCTGCCTTGCCGTAGGCGGGCGTGTTGATGGTGCCGGGGGCGATGGTGACGACGCGGATGCCAAGCGGCGACAGGTCTCTCGCCGCGACGAGCGTCATGCCGAGCACGCCGCCCTTCGCCGCCGAATACGGCAGCTGCCCGATCTGGCCCTCGTACCCGGCGATCGAGGCCGTGTTGACGATGACGCCGCGGGCGCCCTCGTCGAGTGGCTCGGTCTTGGCGATCGCGGCCGCCGACAGCCGCATCACGTTGAACACCGCGGTGAGGTAGAACTCGATGGTCGTCTTGAAGCCGTCGAGGTCCAGCGGGGAGCCGTCCTTGCCGACCAACCGGCCACCACTGGCCGGTCCACCGTGGGTGTCCACCGAGATCCGAAGGGGACCGAGCGCCTCCGCCTCGGCGATGGCCGCCAGCACGGAGTCCTCGGAGGTGGCGTCGGTCTGCACGTAGCGCACGCCCAGCTCACCTTCGAGGGCCTTGCCCTTGTCGTCGGCCATGTCGGCGACGACGACCTTGGCGCCCGCGCCGTGCAGGCGTCGGACCGTCGCCTCGCCCAAGCCGCCCGCACCGCCGACGACTATCGCGGAGCTACCCTCGATCTGCATGTGGTTCCCCTTCTTGCAACTGACACTCTCAGACTGAGAGAATAACATTCTCATACCGTCCGAAAAGAGGGTTGGCCCATGCCTGAAGCCGTCATCGTCTCCGTGTGGGCAGGCAGCATGGGTTCGGCCACCGTCATCGAGGTCGGTGCGCCGTAGACTCGGCCGCACCGATGACCATCGAGGAACTCGTCGCCGCGGCACGCAACGGATCGACCCGTGCGGCCGGTCGGCTGCTGAGCCTGGTCGAGAGCACCCGCCGCGACGAGGTCCTCGCCGCGATCGGCAATCGCACCGCCCGCGTCATCGGCGTCACCGGCCCGCCCGGCGCGGGAAAGTCGACCACCATCGCCGTGCTCGTCACCGCCTACCGCCGGCAGGGCAGTCGCGTCGCGGTGCTCGCCGTCGACCCGTCCTCGCCGTACAGCGGTGGCGCGTTGCTCGGGGACCGGATTCGGATGGCCGCCCACATCAACGACCCCGACGTTCTGATCCGCTCGGTGGCCACCCGCGGTCATCTCGGCGGCCTGGCCGCGGCGGTGCCTGCGGCGATCCGGCTGCTCGCCGAGCTGTCCTACGACGTGATCCTGATCGAGACCGTGGGTGTCGGGCAGTCCGAGATCGAGGTCGCTGCGGTGGCCGACCCGACCGTCGTCGTGCTCAATCCCGGTGCGGGAGACGCGGTTCAGGCCGCGAAGGCGGGGCTGCTCGAGGTCGCCGACATCGTCGCCATCAACAAGGCCGACCGCGAGGGCGCCGACCAGACCGCCCGCGACCTGCGGGCCGAGACCGATGCGCCCATCCTCAAGATCATCGCCGCGCAGAACGAGGGCATCGCCGAACTCGTCGAGGCGATCGACGCCCATGCCCGCGCCGACAACCCGGCCCGCCGCACCGCACGGGCCAGGGCGCAGATCCTCTCGCTGGCGCAGAGCGCGCTGCGCAACCAGGCCAGCCTCGACGCGCTGGCGACCGCCGTTGCCGATGGCACGCGCGATGTCTACTCGGCCACCGATGCGCTGCTCAGCGGCGCCAATCTGGCCGGGTCGAAACCCGATGAGAATGCGCTTTCCAGTTTCGTAAAATGATGTTGTACGATTTCGTGAACGTGTTCTTCGGCTGACTTTCCGCACCGCAAGGAGCCTCACATGCAGAAGGCGATCGATCCCGGAATCTCCACGTGGCCGGATGAGAACCCGCAGCTGATCGGAAGTTCGTGCGGCGCATGCGGGGCGACGGTGTTCCCGCGCCAGTCGCACTGCCCGAAGTGCAGCAAGGCCGAGATGGCCGACGCGCTGCTGCCGCGGCGCGGCACGGTCGTGGCGTGGACGACGCAGGGCTTCCCGCCTGGGGCGCCCTATGCCGGGCCCACCGGCAAGGACTTCGTGCCGTTCGGCGTGGGTCTGGTGCAGCTCGGTGACGTCGTGCGGGTGGAGGGTCGGTTGACCGAGAACGATCCCGAGAAGCTGTCGTTCGGCATGGAGGTCGAGCTGACCATGGTGCCGTTCGCCACCGATGCCGAAGGCAACGAGATCGTCACCTTCGCGTTCCAGCCGGTCTAGAGAGGTCCGCACATGACGAACGAAGTCGCCATCGTCGGCGTCGGCATCCACCCCTTCGGCCGGTTCGACAAGTCGGCCGTGCAGATGGGTGCCGAGGCCATCCAGTCTGCGCTCGTGGACGCCGGAATCGAGTGGGGGGACATCCAATTCGGCTTCGGCGGAAGCTACGAGGTGTCCAACCCCGACTCGGTGACCAGGCTGGTCGGGCTCACCGGCATCACGTTCACCAACGTGTTCAACGCGTGCGCCACCTCGGCGAGCGCCATTCAGCAGACCGCCGACACCATTCGGCTCGGCAAGTACGACATCGGCATCGCGATCGGCCTGGACAAGCACCCCCGCGGCGCCTTCACCGACGATCCCGCCAAGTTGGCGCTGCCGCAGTGGTACGCCGAGAACGGTCAGTTCGTCACCACCAAGTTCTTCGGCATGAAGGCCAATCACTACCTGCACAAGCACGGCATCCCGCAGGAGACGTTGGCCAAGGTCGCCGCGAAGAACTTCCGCAACGGCGCATTGAACCCGAATGCGTTCCGCCGCAAGCCGATCTCCGAGGAGGAGATCCTGAACTCGGCCGTGCTCAACTATCCGTTGACGCAGTACATGTTCTGTGCGCCCGACGAGGGCGCCGCCGCGGTGATCATGTGCCGCGGCGACATCGCGCACCGCTTCACCGACAAGCCGGTGTTCGTGCGCGCCAGCGAGATCCGCACCCGACGCTTCGGCGCCTACGAGGTGCACGCGACGTCCGCGCCGCTCGACGAGGACTCCTCGCCGACGGTGTATGCGGCGCGGGCGGCGTACGAGGCTGCCGGCATCGGACCCGAGGACGTCGACGTCGCGCAGCTGCAGGACACCGACGCGGGCGCCGAGGTGATCCACATGGCCGAGACCGGTCTGTGCGCCGATGGCGACCAGGAGAAGCTGCTTGCCGACGGCGCGACCGAGATCGGCGGCTCGCTGCCGGTCAACACCGACGGCGGCCTGATCGCCAACGGCGAGCCGATCGGCGCGTCGGGCCTGCGGCAGGTGCACGAGCTGGTCCGTCAGCTTCGCGGCGAAGCAGGCGAACGCCAGGTTCCCGGCGGCCCGCGGGTCGGTCTGGCCCAGGTCTACGGCGCCCCCGGCACGGCCTCGGCCACCATCCTGTCGCTGTAAAGACCTCCGCCAGCCCCCTGCGGTAACGGCGTTCTCATAGGAATAGAGTGCGATTCATGGCCGACTACCGCTTCGTCACGTACGAGACCCTCGACGAGGGCACCATCGCCCGGATCATGCTCAACCGACCCGATCAGCGCAACGCCCAGCAACGCGGCCTTCTCGTCGAACTCAACGATGCGTTCCTCGAGGCGGAGGCCGACGACAACGTCCGCGTCGTGATCCTCGGCGGCAACGGGCCGATGTTCTCCTCCGGCCACGACCTCGGGTCGAAGGCCATGATGTCCGAGTACATGCCTGGCCCGGATCAGCACCCGAGCTTCCGGGAGAACGGTGCGACCCGCGAGGGCGCCGAGAAACTCCTGCTGCAGGAGTGGCATCACTTCTTCGAGAACACCCGCCGCTGGCGCAATCTGCGCAAGATCACCGTCGCCCAGGTGCACGGTGACGTCTACGCCGCCGCTCTCATGCTGATGTGGGCGTGCGACCTGATCGTCGCTGCCGACGACACCACCTTCGCCGACGTGGTCGGCACGCGCTTGGGCATGTGCGGCGTCGAGTACTTCGCCCACCCATGGGAATTCGGGGCACGAAAGACCAAGGAGCTCATGCTCACCGGCGATTCGCTGTCGGTCGAGGAGGCCCACGCACTGGGCATGGTGTCCAAGATCTTCCCGGCCGACGAGCTGGCCGACAAGACGCTGGAGTTCGCCAGGCGCATCGCGAAGGTGCCCACGATGGCGGCGCTGCTGATCAAGGAGTCGGTCAACCAGACGCAGGACAACCAGGGCTTCTACAACTCGCTGAACGCGTGCTTCACCATGCACCAGCTCAACCACAGCCACTGGGCGTGGGTGCACCAAGGCGGCTTCCCCGTCGCCAACGAGACTGACGGCCTGCCGAATTGGCGCGAGGCGCCGCCGGTGGTGCCCGCCGTGAAGGACAAGGTCAGGGCCGACGACTGACTGCGCCGGCTAGGACGTGAGCGCCCGTCCCGCCCGGTAGCCGAACACCATTGCGGGGCCGATGGTTCCGCCAGCGCCGCCGTACGCCTTGCCCGTCACGCCCGCCATCGCATTGCCCGCGGCGTACAGCCCGGCGATGGGTTCGCCGTTGACGTGCAGCACGCGACCGTCGCCGTCGGTGCGCGGTCCGCCCTTGGTGCCCATGGCGCCGACCGTCACCGGCACCGCGAAATAGGGTGCGGTGTCGATCGGTCCGAGCGTCTGCAGCGCCGGGGTCGCGGCCGCGTTGTCGCCCCAGTAGCCGTCGTAAGCGCTTGAGCCACGGCCGAAGTCCGGATCGGACTCGCCTGCGACGGCGTGGTTCCATGCGTCGATCGTGCGAGCCAGCCCTTCGGGATCGATCCCCGTCTTGGCGCCCAGCTCGGCGAGGTCCGCAGACTTGCAGTACCAGTCGGGTACCGCGCCGTCGGGCTCGACGCCGAGGAACCCGTACTTCTTCAGATGCAGCGCGTCGAAGACGATCCAGGCCGGGTCGTTGAGATACCCGAAGCGCGGATCGAGATGGTGGAACGGCCCGGCCATCGAGTTGTACTCGCCCGCCTCGTTGAGGAAGCGCTTGCCCGCCCGGTTGACGATGATGCTGCGCGGGCGGGTGCGTTCCAGGCGCACGCTGCGGCTGCGCTGATGCCCGTCGATGGTGTCGCCGGGTATCTGCACGATCGGCACCCACCAGGCCTCGCCCATGTTGGCCAGGTCCGCGCCGTGGGCCATCGCCATGCGCAGCCCGTCACCGGTGTTGTTCGGCGGTGACACGGGGCCGTGCATCGGTCCGCGCAGATGCGCCTCGACGAGCCTGGGATCCCACTCGAAGCCACCGGTGCCGAGCACCACGCCGCGGCGGGCGCGGACCCGAAGATCCTTGTCGGCGTGGCTGATTCGTACTCCAACGATACTTCCGCCGGTTCTCTCCCCGTGTCGCTTCGCTCCTGCCCGCCGGTGGCGATCAGCTCGACGGCCCGCGCTTCGGTGACCGGTACGACGCCGACGTCGAGCAGGCCCTTGAGCAGGCCGGCGACGAGCGCCGTGCCCGCCACGCAGGGGTCGGCGAGCGATTCGTCGACCGAGGCGTGGATGCGGGCGCGCGTCTCCGCGTCGATGCCGACGTTGCTCCAGTCGGCCGGGAAGGACGTGATGCGGTCGCGCCAGTCGCCCAGCCGGGCGAGGTCGAACGGCTTGGCGTTCAGCGAGCGGCCACCCGACGGGCGTCCGCCTGGCAGTTCGGGCTTGTAATCGGGGAAACCCTCGGCGATCTCGAACCGCAACTCGCTGTGCGCCTCGACGAAGTCGAGCATCTCGGGCCCGGTCCGCACCAGCGTCTCGACGAGTTCGGTGTCCATCGCCCCCAGCGACTGCGCCTCGAGATAGCGCATCGCGTCTTCGACGGTCAGCTCGCCGTCGGGGGAGCGGTGGTGCGCCGGGATCCACACGATGCCGCCCGACACCGCCGTGGTGCCGCCGACCGTCCCGGACTTCTCGTAGACCGCCACCGACGCACCGCCGACCGCGGCGGTCAGTGCCGCCGTCAACCCCGCGCCACCGGTGCCGAGCACGACGACGTCGACGTCGTTGTCCCAATCGCTACTCACTGCTTCCCTCTTTCGGATCGGAGTCTGAAGACGTCTGGCTCAACCGAGAATCTCGGACAATCGCCCGGCAGCGCTGATCACCGCGTCGCGCCCGCTCAGCAGCGCGTCCTCGCGATGGGAGATCAGGTTGATGCACGTGGGTGGCGACGGCGGCCTACGGCGCACCGGCACGGCGAGCCCGTAGGTGTCCGGCTCGACCTCGCCGTGCGTCATCACCCAGCCCTGCTCGCGGGTGCGAGGCACCAGATCACGTTCGCCCGGGCGCGGCGGCATGCTGGCCAGCAGGGCGATGCCCGCGGCGCCACGCTCGAGCGGATACCGGCTGCCCTCGTGGAACGACAGTTGATAGAAGACCAGCGTCGGCACGATCACCGCGACCGCCACCTGCTGATCGCCCTCGGCGACCAGCAGCGAAACGGTTGCGCCGAGGTCGTCGGCAAGTGTGCGCAGCGTCGGCACGCACAGTTGCCGGAGGTTGTTGTCGAACGAGGCGCCGAGAACCGCCAGCGCGGCAGCCGGCCGGTAACGCCCGTCCTCGCCCTTCACCAGGTAGCGGTACTGCGCGAGCGTGGACAGCAAGCGGTAGGCGATGGTGCGGTGCACGCCGACGTGGTCGGCGACCTGTTGGGCGGTCATTCCAGAGGGGGAGCCGGCGACGGCCTGGAGCGCCGAAAGCCCCCTGGCCAGGGTTTGTGACCCCGCCGCAAGCCGATCCGGCGTCCCGCCCTCGGCCATGCCGTCGTCCTTGACAGACGTCATCGCGAGAGTGATGCTCTATACATAGTGCACATCAGTGTGCGATATTAGCACATATCACTCGCGGTACAAGAGAATCCGATTTCCACCACTGAGCCTGGAGGGGGTGCGAATGGCTGGATCCGCAGCGTTCGAGAGCGTCTGGAGCGATCTCCAGGGCGTCCCGTTCTCACAGGGGTTCCTCGACGCTTCGGGGGTGCGCACCCGGTACCTGCACGCCGGTGACCCGAGCAAGCCCACGCTCGTGCTGCTGCACGGTTCCGGCGGTCACGCCGAGGCCTACGTCCGCAATCTCGAGGCGCACGCCGAGCACTTCTCGACGTGGTCGATCGACATGCTCGGGCACGGCTACACCGACAAGCCGGGACATCCTCTCGAGGTGGCCCACTACGTCGACCACCTGCTGGCGGTTCTCGACGGCATCGGCGCCCAGCGCGTGCACCTGTCCGGTGAGTCGCTCGGCGGCTGGGTGGCTGCCCGTGCGGCGGCCGACCATCCCGACCGCATCGACCGGTTGGTGCTCAACACCGCGGGCGGGTCGCAGGCCGACCCCGAGGTGATGAAGCGCATCATCACGCTGTCCATGGCTGCCGCCGAGAACCCGTCCTGGGAGACCGTGCAGGCCAGGATCAAGTGGTTGATGGCCGACAAGACGAAGGACTACGACGACATCGTCGCAAGTCGCCAGCGGGTGTACCGGCAGCCGGGCTTCGTGTCCGCGATGAGCGACATCATGGCGCTGCAGGATCCCGAGATCCGGGCGCGAAACCTGCTCGGGCCCAAGGAATACGGCGCCATCACCGCGCCCACGCTGGTGGTGTGGACCAGCGACGACCCCACTGCCGACGTCAGCGAGGGCCGCCGGATCTCCGAGATGATCCCCGGCGCCCGGTTCGAAGTGATGGAAGGCTGCGGACACTGGCCGCAGTACGAGGACGCCAAGACGTTCAACGCCATGCACATCGACTTCCTGCTGGGCGCCAAGGGATGACGCGGGAGCAGTCGGGCGCGGATCGGGCTCGAGACACCGACGTGCTGATCGTCGGGGCGGGCCCGGTCGGCTTGACGCTGGCCAACGCTCTTGGCCTGCAGGGGGTTCGGACGCTGGTCATCGACGAACGCGACTCCCTGATCGACTATCCCCGCGGCGTCGGACTGGACGACGAGGCGCTGCGGACGTTCCAGGCGATCGGCGTCGTCGAGCACGTCCTGCCGCACACCGTGCCCAACCAGATCCTGCGATTCTTCGACGGAAGACGCCGCCTGCTGGCTGAAATGGCGCCCCCCGACGCACGTTTCGGCTGGCCCAAGCGCAACGGCTTCGTCCAGCCGATGGTCGACGCCGAACTGCTGCGCGGACTGGACCGTTTCGACTCCGTCGAGGTGGCGTGGAACGCGCGGATGGAATCGTGCGACGAGACCGCCGACGGTGTCACGGTCGGCATCGACGGCACGCCATCGACCGTCACCGCGCGCTACGTCGTGGGTTGCGACGGCGGCCGCAGCGCGACGCGGCGCCTGATCGGGGTGTCGTTCGAGGGCACGACGTCGGCGACGCGCTGGTTGGTCATCGACCTGGCCAACGATCCGCTCGGCCATCCCAACAGCGAGGTCGGCGCCGATCCGGCCCGGCCCTACGCCTCGATCTCGATCGCGCACGGAATCCGCCGCTTCGAGTTCATGATTCACGCCGACGAGACCGACGAGCAGGTCGAGCAGCCGGAGTTCATCGCCAGGATGCTGGCGCCGTTCGTGCCGCACCCCGAACGGGTCGACGTGATCCGGCACCGGGTGTACACCCACCACTCCCGCATCGCCGGGGCATTCCGCAAGGGCCGCACGCTGCTGGCCGGAGACGCCGCCCACCTGATGCCGGTATGGCAGGGTCAGGGCTACAACAGCGGCATCCGCGACGCGGCCAACCTCGGCTGGAAGCTCGCGGCCGTCGTCAAGGGACAGGCCGGCGACGCCCTGCTCGACACGTACGACGCCGAGCGCCGCAAGCACGCCCGCGCCATGATCGACCTGTCCACCATGGTCGGGCGCGTCATCTCACCGACCAACCGGCGCGTTGCGGCATTGCGGGACCGCGTGATTCGGTCGGCATCGGTGGTGCCGACGCTCAAGCGGTACGTGCTGGAGATGCGGTTCAAACCGATGCCCCGCTACGACCAGGGCGCCATCGCCCACGTCGAGCCGCGGTCGGCCACGTCGCCGACGGGCACGCTGTTCATCCAGCCCCGCGTCGACACCCGCGACGCTGCGAACGTGCTCCTCGACGACGTGATCGGCCCAGGGTTCGCCGTGCTCAGCTGGAACAACAACCCGCACACCCTTCTCGGTGACGTGATCTTCGCGCGGTGGAAGGCGCTGGGCGCCACGTTCGTCGCGGCAAGGCCGCTGACCCAGCTGCACTGGACCGGGCACGACGATCCCGAGGTCACCATCGTCGGCGACCGCACCGGCGCGCTGAAGTCGTTCTTCGACGCGCACTCCGAATCAGTCCTGTTCCTACGGCCCGACCGGTGCATCGCCGGGGCCTGCATCGCTCAACTCGCCCCCGAGCTGAGCAGCTCACTCTTCGACGTCCTGTGTCTGACTCAGGGAGGCAACGATTTCCATGGTCCTCGCGAAACCGATGGCACTGTGCTGCATGTCGCACAGCCCGCTACTGAATCTGCCGGGACCGTCACCGGAGCTCCTTGAGGACATCGACTCTGCGCTGACGGCCGCGCGCGAGTTCGTGCGCGCCTTCGATCCCGAACTCGTGGTGATCTTCTCGCCCGACCACTACAACGGGTTCTTCTACCGGCTGATGCCGCCGTTCTGCATCGGCACCGCGGCGACGGGCGTCGGCGACTACGCAACGCATGCCGGTCCGCTCAACGTTCCGGCCGACGTCGCGACCGCGTGCGCCGAGGCGTTGTGGGAGGCGGGCGTCGACGTCGCGGTCTCGGCGAGCATGGACGTCGACCACGGCACCGTCCAGCCATTGCAGACGCTGTTCGGCGACATCGAATCGGTTCCGGTGATCCCGATCTTCATCAACTCGGTGGCCACGCCGCTGGGCCCGATCAGGCGCACGCGCGCACTCGGCGCTGCCGTCGGCGAGTTCGTCGCGACCCTGGGCAAGCGGGTGCTGATCGTGGGTTCCGGTGGGCTGTCGCACGATCCGCCCGTGCCGACGCTGGCGACCGTCCCACCGGCCGCGCGTGGCCGCATCGTGCACGGCGAGCCGATCTCGACCGAGCAGCGCGCCGCGCGGCAGACCGCGGTGATGGCCGCAGCGCACGACTTCGCGCACGGCGAGAGCCCGCTTCGCCCGCTCAACCCGGACTGGGACCATGCCCTGCTCGAACTTCTCGACACCAATCGGGTGGCCGAGGTCGACGGCTGGTCGAATGCCTGGATCGCGGCCGAGGCGGGCAACTCGGCCCACGAGATCCGCACCTGGATCGCCGCGTTCGCGGCGCTGGCCTCCCAGGGTTCGTACGAGATCCGGCAGCGGTACTACCGTGCCGCGCCCGAGCTGATCGCCGGGTTCAGCGTCCGGACGGCGGTGCAGTCGTGACCGATCCAGCATTCGACAGCGAGGTCGACGTGCTCGTCGTCGGCTCCGGAGGCGGCGGCATGACCGCGGCGCTCAAGGCCGATGCCGAAGGGCTCGACACGCTGGTGATCGAGAAGTCGCCGCAGTTCGGTGGCTCCACCGCGCTCTCGGGAGGCGGCATCTGGGTGCCCGGCGCACCGTCGCAGCGGCGGGCTGGCTACACGCCGTCGCCGGAGCAGACCTTCGAGTACCTGAAACAGATCACCGACGGACTGGTGAGCGACGCGCGGCTGCGGCAGTACGTCGACACCGCGCCGGAGATGATGGAGTTCCTGGAGAAGTCGAGCCCGTGGTTCGAGTTCGTCTGGAAGCCCGGCTATTCCGACTACTACCCGGAGCTGCCAGGCGGTTCGGAGCGCGGCAGCACGATCAACGTCCCCGAGATCGATCTGCGCAAGCTCGGCGACGAGGAGCGCAACCTGCTCACCCCGCTGGCGATGGCGCCGCGGGGTATCTGGTTCGCGCCGAAGGACCTGCGGCTCTTCTACCAGGTCCGCCAGTCCTGGCGGGGCAAGGCCGTGCTGGTGAAGCTCATCTGGCGGATGTTCCGGGCCAGGGTGTTCGGCGACCGGATGGCGGCCATCGGGCAGTCGTTGATGGCGCGGATGCGGCTTGCGCTGAAGGACAAGGGCATCCCGCTCTGGCTGGACAGCCCGATGACGGAGTTGATCACCGACGTCGACGGCAAGGTCGTCGGAGCCGTCGTCGAACGCGCAGGCGTGCCGCAGCGCATCGGGGCTCGGCGCGGTGTCATCCTGGCCACCGGTGGGTTCGACCACGACATGGCCTGGCGCAGATCTCACCTCCCCGAACTGGAAGAGGACTGGAGCTTCGGCAACCCCGCCGCCATGGGGGACGGCATCCGGGCGGGCGAGAAGGTCGGCGGGTCGAGCGACCTGCTCGACGAGGCGTGGTGGTTCCCCGCGATCTGCTGGCCCGACGGCCGGCTGCAGTTCATGCTCAACGAGCGGATGATGCCCTCGCAGTTCGTGGTGAACGGTGCGGGTAAGCGGTTCATCAACGAGGCGGCGCCCTACATGGACTTCGCCCACGCGATGATCGACGGTCAGCGCTCGGGTGTCTCACACGTCCCGTGCTGGCTGGTCACGGACATCCGATCGTTTCACCGCTACGTGGTGGCGGGGCACCTACCGATCCCGAAGGTGCCCTTCGCCCCGGTACCCACCGGCCGGAAGGTGCCGACGGCCTGGCTGGAGTCGGGTGTGGTGAAGCAGGGCAACAGCTTCGAAGAACTGGCCACCGAGATCGGCGTGCCTGCCGATCAGCTGCGCGACACCGCGCAACGGTTCAACGAGCTCGCTCGCAAGGGCCACGACGACGACTTCAACCGCGGCGACAGCGCCTACGACAACTACTACGGCGACCCGACGCTGCCCAACCCGAACCTGTACCCGCTCGGCTCGCCGCCGTACTACGCATTCCAGATCATCCTCGGCGACCTCGGTACCTCGGGCGGGCTGCGCACCGACGAGCACGCCCGCGTGCTGCGCGACGACGACACCGTGATCGCCGGACTCTATGCGACGGGCAACACCACCGCGGCGGTGATGGGCCGCAGCTATGCAGGCGCGGGCGCCACCATCGGCCCGGCGATGGCATTCGGCTACGTCGCCGCCAGGCACATCGCGGACGAAACCGGGCCGACCAGTCGCCGCGAAAGACCAAACCGACAGCCCGACCGGCGATTCGACGCTCAACACCTATCGGAGGTAAATGTGAAGATCTCATTGTTCTACGAGTTCGCCCTGCCACGGCCGTGGGTGGCCGACGACGAGCGGCAGATGTTCGCCGACGGCCTCGACGAGGTGGAACTGGCCGACAAGGCCGGCTTCTCGACCGTGTGGCTGACCGAGCACCACTTCCTCGAGGAGTACTGTCACTCCACCGCGCCGGAGATGTTCCTGGCCGCGGCAAGCCAGCGCACCAAGGACATTCGGCTCGGCTTCGGCATCATGCACCTCCCGCCCGCGGTCAACCACCCGGCCCGCGTGGCCGAGCGCATCTCGACGCTGGACCTGCTCTCCAACGGCCGCGTCGAGTTCGGCACCGGTGAGTCGTCGTCGGTGGGTGAACTCGGCGGCTTCAACATCGACCCTGCCGACAAGCGGGGGCAGTGGGAGGAGGCCCTCGAGGTCGCGATCCGCTGCATGATCGAGGAGCCCTTCACCGGATTCAAGGGCCAGCACATCGAGATGCCCGCCCGCAACGTCATCCCGAAGCCGCTGCAGCAGCCGCACCCGCCGGTGTGGGTGGCGTGCACCCGACCGTCGTCGGTGCAGATGGCCGCGCAGAAGGCCATCGGCGCACTGAGTTTCGCCTACACCGGACCCGGCCCGCTGAAGGACCGCGTCGACGGCTACTACTCCGAACTCGAGGAGAACGGGTCGCCCATCACGCCGGTGATGAACCCCAACATCCTGGCGATCGGCGGCGACCTGTCGATGATGGTGGCCAAGACCGACGAGCAGGCCGTCGAGCGACTCGGCGTCGGTGGCGGGTTCTTCTCGTTCGGCATCATGCACTACTACATGACCGGCATGCACACGCCCGGCCGCACCGGGGTGTGGGAGCGCTACCTCGACGAGGTGAAGGCCGACCCGACGCTGGCGTACGGGCCCGGCCGTGGGGCGATCGGCTCGCCGGACACCGTCAGGGAGTTCCTGCGTGGCTATGAGGAGAGCGGTGTCGACGAGATCATCCTGCTGCTCAATCCCCGCAGCCACGAGGGCACGATGGAGTCCATCGAGCTGATGGGCAAGTACGTGCTGCCGGAGTTCATCGAGCGCGACGAGAAGGCGGTGGCGGCCAAGGCCAAGCGCCTGGCGCCGGTGCTGGAGAAGCTCGAGGCACGGCGCGAGGCGTCGACGGCGCCCGACTTCGACGAGAACTACTCGTTCGGCGGGCTCCCGACCGGCCAGGGTGGCAAGTTCACCTCGAGTGAGATCCCCGAGGCGATGGCCGAGATCAACGAGGGCCGGGTGCAAGCGGCACAGTTGGCCAAGGACGAGCAAGCAGCGCGCGAGGCAGCGGAGAAGGCCGGAGCGTAATCCGGTGAGTCAGTTCGCCGATCTGCTCGACTACACGGGCCGCCGTGTGGTGGTGACCGGCTGCGCGTCCGGCATCGGTGCGGCGCTCGCCGGTCAACTGGCCGGCGCGGGAGCCGAGGTCGTCGGGCTCGACGTGCGCGCTCCGGCATTCGAGCTCAACGCCTTTCACGAGGTCGACCTGTCCGACCCGGCATCGATCGATGCCGCCGTCGAGGCGGTCAGCGGCCCGGTGGACTGCCTGTTCAACGTCGCGGGCGTGTCGTCGGGCATCCGCGATCCGCTGCGCGTGGCGACGATCAACTTCCTGGGCACCCGGCATCTGACCGAGGCGTTGCTCGCCGCGATGCCGCCCGGGTCGGCGATCGCGAGCGTCTCCTCGCTGGCTGCCTCGCAGTACCGGGCCAACGCCGAGGTCACCGCGGGCCTGCTCGAGACCACGTCGATGGCCGACGGCGTCGAATGGTGCCATCGCAATCCCGATGCGCTGGCCGACGGCGGGTACCGGCTGTCGAAGGAGGCCATCATCCTCTACGGGATGGCGAACGTCGCGACCCTCGGCGCCAAGGGGATCCGGATCAACTGCACGGCGCCGGGCGTTACGGACACGCCGATCCTGGACCAGCTGCGCGACGCCTACGGACAGGAATTCCTCGACGCGTTCCGGACCCCGCTCGGTCGTGTCGCCGGGCCGGAGGAACAGGCGAGCGTGCTGGTGTTCCTCAACAGTGCCGCGGCCAGTTACATCACCGGACAGGTGATCTGGGTCGACGGCGGCACCGTGGCGGAGAACACCTACGGTGACCTGGCGCAGGCCAGGGAACTCGCCGCGCAACGAAGGGTTTCCCATGGCCAGCATGAATGACTTTCGGCGCGTCGCCGACGAGGTTCGCAACTGGGGCCGGTGGGGTGACGACGACGAGATCGGCACGCTGAACCTCATCACCTCCGACAAGGTCGCCGAGGCCGCCGGGTGCGTCAAGAAGGGGAAGGTGATCTCACTCGGCGGCGACTTCGGGTCATCGGGTCCGCAGGGCGCGTTCAAGTTCCGCCAGAACCCCGTTCACGTCATGACCGTGGACGGCGGCGACGCGAACACCCTGTGCGAGTACGCCCCCGGTTGGCTTCGCAATTCCGTGGCTCGGGAACTCAGTTCGTTCTTCGTCGACAACCCGTTCCGGTTCAACGACGACATGATCGTGATGCCGCTGCAGGCCGCCACCCAGTGGGACGCCCTGTCGCACGTCTACTACGAGGACAAGCTGTACAACGGTTTCCCCGCCGACTCGGTGACGAGCTTCGGCGCGTTCCACTGCGGCATCGACAAGGTCGACGTCAAGGGCATGACCTCGCGCGGGGTGCTGCTCGACGTGGTCGCCCACCGTGGTGCCGACGTGTTCTGTGAGCCCGGAAACCCCATCACGCCAGCCGAACTCGACGACATCGCCGCCAAGCAGGGCGTCGCCATAGGCAGGGGCGACATCGTCGTGGTGCACACCGGATGGTGGACGCGCTTCCTGTCCACGGGCGACGGTGCCGAGCCGGGGTCCGGCCTGGACTGGACGTGCGCGTCCTGGCTGCACGACCTCGAGGTGGCGGCGGTGGCCGCGGACAACCTCATGGTCGAGGACCCCGATCCCGCGCAGGGCGTCGAGGGGACGTTCCTGCCGATGCACATGCTGTGCCTGCGTGACATGGGGCTCATGCTCGGCGAGTACTGGGATCTCACGGGACTCGCCGCCGACTGCGCGGCGGACGGGGTGTACGACTTCCAGCTGATCGCGCCACCTCTGAAGGTGGTCGGCGCCGTCGGAGCCCCCGTCAACCCGATCGCGATCAAGTGAGTGACTGCGTTCCAACTCGCCGAACGTGAGCGCACTGCGAGAAATCGGGTTGATCTTCGCAGTGGGTGCACGTTCGGCGAAGGGGACCTCACCGGGCTCGCCGCCGACGACCGGCCATTGCGAGAATGTTGTTCTCGCAATACGCAAATGCCAGTATCGTCGGATCCGTGGACTTCGAGCGCAGGTCGATCGTCGTGGACGGGCTCGTCACCGGTTACCTCGAAGCGGGCGCGGGAGATCCCGTCGTGCTCCTGCACGGCGGTGAGTTCGGCGCGGGCGCGGAGATCGGTTGGGAACGCATCATCGGCACGCTGGCCGGGCGGCACAGGGTCTTGGCTCCCGACATGTTGGGCTACGGCGATTCCGCGAAGGTCCTCGACTTCGTCGACGGCCGTGGCATGCGGATCAGACACGTGGCCCGGTTCTGCGAAGTGCTCGGCATCGCCAGTGCCCACTTCGTCGGCAACTCGATGGGCGCGATCAACCTGCTCACCGACGTCACCTCCGATGCGCCCGCGCTACCCGTCCGCAGCCTGGCGTTGATCTGTGGCGGCGGCGCCATCGAACGCAACGAGCATGCCGACGCGCTGTACGACTACGACGGCAGCTTCGAGGCGATGCGCCGGATCGTGACGGCGCTCTTCTTCGACCCCGCCTATGCCGGCCGACGACGAATACGTCAGGCGCCGCCACGAGTCGAGCATCGCCCCGGGTGCGTGGGAGGCGATCGCGGCGGCCCGGTTCCGCAGGCCGGGAGTGAGCCCGCCGCCGGCGCCGTCCACCGCGCGCGCCTACGAGCGCATCACCGTTCCGACGCTCGTGATCGAAGGCGCGGGTGACAAGTTGTTGCCACGGGGATGGGCCGCCGACATCGCGGGGCGGATCGCGAACGGACGCTCGGCCGTGGTCGATGCCGCCGGGCACTGTCCCCAGATCGAACGACCCGACGTCGTCGGCGAACTGCTTCTCGGCTTTCTCGAAGGGAGTCCCACGTCATGACCGACGAGCTGGCAGGCAAGGTCGCGATCGTCACCGGCGGAGCCTCGGGCATCGGCAGGGGCATCGTCGAACGGTTCCTCGCCGAGGGCGCCACGGTCGTGATCGCCGACGTGCAAGGCGAACTCGGCGAGGCTCTGGCCGCCGAGTCGGGCGCGGCCGCGGTCTTTCGCCACACGGACGTCGGCGATCAGGCCCAGGTCGGCGAACTCGTGGACTTCGCGGTCGCGACCCTCGGTGGCTTGCACGTGATGGTCAACAATGCCGGCATCTCGAGTCCTCTGCGACGTGGGCTCTTCGAAGAAGACCTCGAGGAGTTCGACAGGGTCATGCGCGTGAACGTCCTCGGCGTCATGGCCGGGACCCGCGATGCCGCCCGCCACATGGCCACCGCCGGAGGCGGGTCGATCATCAACATCTCCTCGATCGGCGGCATCCAGGCCGGCGGCGGGGTATCGACCTACCGGGCGTCCAAGGCGGCGGTCATCCACTTCACCAAATCCGCGGCAATCGAGTTGGCGCAGTACGAGGTTCGAGTCAACTGCATCGCCCCTGGCAACATTCCCACCCAGATCCTGAAGAAGTCGGCGACGGGCGAGGATCGGGCACGTCTTGAGGCCTTCGAGGCGAAGATCCGCCAGCAGATGCGCGACGACCGACCGCTGAAGCGGGAGGGCACCGCCGACGACGTCGCCGAGGCGGTGCTCTATTACGCGGGCGACCGGTCGCGCTACGTCACCGGCACGGTGCTGCCCGATCGACGGCGGCACCGTCGCGGGCAAGGTGAGGCCGCCGCGCAAACCCAAGCCCTGACGTCCGGTGCGACCCGCGCTGAGGCGCTACGTGCACGTCGCTGAGAATTAAATCAATCGCTTGACTTAATTGAGGCGTTCGACGTTGACTGAACCGATGACCGCAGCCAGACCCCTGCGGACCGAGCGGGCGAGCACCACCCGTGAGGCCATCCTGACCGCCGCCGAACGGCTCTACGCCGAACACGGCGTCTATGCCGTGTCGAACCGTCAGGTCAGTGAGGCTGCGGGACAAGGCAACAACGCCGCCGTCGGCTATCACTTCGGCACCAAGACCGACCTGGTCCGGGCCATCGAGGAACGGCACCGCGCGCCCATCGAGGCGCACCGCGAACGCATGGTGGCGGAGACCGACCCGGGCGCCGACATGCGGGGCTGGGTGTCGTGCCTGGTCCGCCCGCTGACCGATCACCTCGCCGACCTCGGCAACCCCACCTGGTACGCGCGTTTCGCCGCGCAGGCCATGACCGACCCCGCCTACCACGGCTTCGTCGTCAAGGATGCCCTGAGCTCGCCGTCGCTCGTCCAGGTGGTCGACGGCATCAACCGGTGCCTGCCGGACCTGCCGCTCGACATCAGGTTCGAGCGCAACATCATGGCCAGGAACCTGTTGATGCACACCTGCGCCGACCGTGAGCGCGCCATGGCAAAGGGGGCCACCGTGGCCTCCCGAACATCCTGGCGCACTGCGGGTTCGGGCCTCATCGATGCGATCGTCGGCATGTGGCTGGCGCCCGTGACGCCGGAGGAACGGCCGTCGTGAGGGTGACCGTCGACCAGGACAAGTGCGTCTCGTCCGGTCAGTGCGTGCTGAACGCCGCCGACGTGTTCGATCAGCGCGACGACGACGGCGTCGTCATGCTGCTCGTCGCGCATCCCGGCCCCGAACTCGCCGAAGACACCCGAAAGGCCGCGGCCGCATGCCCAGCCCTGGCCATCGACATCGAGGAATGACGGAGGAACATGTCAGACACCCTTGCCGCCGAGGAGGTTTCGGCTGACGTCCCCGAGTACCCGATGGACCGGGCGGCGCGCTGCCCGTTCGCTCCGCCGCCCCAGATGCTCGAGATGGGTGAAGCGAAACCCCTTTCCCGGGTGAAGATCTGGGACGGCAGCATCCCGTGGCTGATCACCGGCCACGAGGTGGCGCGGGCGTTGTTCGCCGACTCACGCGTCAGCGTCGACGACCGGCGGTCGGGCTTCCCGCACTGGAACGAGCACATGCTGTCCACGGTGAACAAGCGGCCACGGTCGGTGTTCACCTCGGATGCCGAGGAGCACACCCGGTTCCGCCGGATGCTGTCCAAGCCGTTCACCTTCAAACGCGTCGAGGGCCTGCGCCCGGCGATCCAGAAGATCACCGACCAGTGCATCGACGAGATCCTGGCAGGCCCGCAGCCCGCCGACATCGTCAGCAAGCTCGCGCTGCCGGTGCCGACGGTGGTGATCAGCGAGATGCTCGGCGTGCCATACGAAGACCACGAGTTCTTCCAGCACCACGCCAACGTCGGGCTCGCCCGATACGCCAGCGCCGAGGACGGCCAGAAGGGCGCGATGAGCCTGGCCAAGTACCTGAGCAACCTCGTCGAGGCCAAGATGGCGAATCCCGGCCGAGGACGCGGTGTCCGACCTGGCCGAGCGGGTCAGCGCAGGCGAGATCAGCGTGAAGGAGGCCGCCCAGCTGGGCACCGGGCTGTTGATCGCGGGGCACGAGACCACCGCCAACATGATCGGCATCGGCGTACTGGCCCTGCTCGAGAATCCCGAACAGGCTGCGCTGCTTCGTGAGTCCGACGATCCGAAGTTCATCGCCAATGCGGCCGAAGAACTGATGCGCTACCTGTCGATCATCCAGAACGGCCAGCGCCGCGTCGCCATCGAGGACATCGAGATCGGCGGCGAGACCATTCGCGCCGGTGAGGGCATCATCATCGACCTGGCGCCCGCGAACTGGGATGCCGCCGCCTACCCGGAACCCGAGAAGCTCGAACTCGGCCGCGACGCCAGTCAACAGCTCGGCTTCGGCTACGGCAGGCACCAGTGCGTCGGACAGCAGCTGGCCCGCGCGGAACTGCAGATCGTGTTCCACACCCTGGTCCGGCGCATCCCGACCCTGCGGCTTGCCATCCCGTTCGACGAGGTTCCCTTCAAACACGACCGCCTCGCGTACGGCGTCTACGAACTTCCGGTGACCTGGTAGTCACCGAACAGCCCCACCCCACAGCCTGATTGGAGTGTCAAGGATGTCAACCCCAACGAGTACCCTCTATCCCGCCGAAGGCTGGGGTGCGCCCAAGGATCGGCACGGACACTCCGACGGCACGGTCGTCGGGCTGCCCGCAGGCACCGAGATCTTCTCGGCCGACAACCACATCTCCGTGGCCGACGACATCTTCTACGAACGGTTCCCCGAGGACCTGAAGGAGAAGGCGCCGCGGATCTGGTACGAGGACGGCGCCTACATGGTCGGGCTCAAGGGACGGTCGATGCTGCCAGGCGACTTCAGCCGCGTGCTGATGCAGTACGACGATCTCGCCGGCGCGGCAACCAACGACATCGACGCGCGGATCCGCGAGCTCGCCGAGGACGGCGTCGACAAGGAGCTGGCGTTCCCGAACGCGGTGCTGGCGCTGTTCCACTATCCCGACAAGGAACTCCGCGAGCGGGTCTTCCGCATCTACAACGAGTACATGGCCGAGCTTCAGGAGCGGTCGAACGGCCACTTTCACGGTGTCGGCCTGATCAACTGGTGGGACCCCGCCGGCGCCCGTCGCACCCTGACCGAGCTGAAGGCGTTGGGGCTCAAGACCTTCCTGCTTCCGCTGAACCCGGGCAAGGACGACGACGGCAACATCATCGACTTCTCGGCCCCCGTGCAGGATCCGGTGTGGGACGAGATCGAGGAGGCGGGGCTGCCCGTCACCCACCACATCGGCGAGACGCCGCCGAAGACGCCGTGTGCGGTCAACGGCCTGGTCGTCGGAATGATGGTCAACGTCGACTCGTTCCGCGAGCAGTTCGCCAAGTACATCTTCGGCGGCATCCTCGACCGGCACCCGAAACTCCGGATCGGCTGGTTCGAGGGCGGAATCGCCTGGGTGCCAACGGCTCTGCAGGATGGCGAGCATCTGTTGGCCTCCTACCGGCACATGATGTCCCACCAGCTCGAGCACGACATCCGCCACTACTGGGACCGGAACATGTGGGCGTCGTTCATGGTCGATCCGGTGGGCCTGCGGCTCATCGACCAGATCGGCGTCGACAAGGTGATGTGGTCGTCGGACTACCCGCACAACGAGAGCACGTTCGGCTATTCGGAGAAGTCCCTTGCGGCCGTCGTCGAGGCGGTCGGCCCGGAGAACGCCGTGAAGATCACCAGCACCAACATCAAGAACTTCCTCGGCTCGGCGTCTAGGGAGATTCGACGACGATGACGACATACTTCGCGTCGGGCGCCACCGTGCTCGACATTCCCGAACTGCCCGACCGCGGCCGGATGTACCGCGAGATCGGTGCGCGCCTGCGGTCGACCATGAAGGAGAAGGGCGTCGACGCCCTGGTGCTGCTCGGCAACGGCAACGTCGTGTACGCGACGGGTTCGAGTTGGCCGCTGCTGGATGCGGGCCTGTCGCACGTGGAGCGGCCGATCGCGATCGTGCTGGCCGACGACGAGCACCCGCATCTGTACATCCCGTTCCGCGAGGGAGCGGCATCGGAGTCGGAGTTGCCCGCCGACCACGTGCACGGACCGCTGTATCTCGAATTCGACGAGGGGGTCGAGCATTTCGCGAAGGTCCTCGCCGAGCTCATCCCCGCCGGTGCCACCATCGCGGTCGACGAGATGACCGGAGCGATGCGCCGCGCCGCCGGCAGGCTGTTTCCTGCGGGACCGCCGTCGGACGCCGCCCTGGTGGTCGGGCCCGCCAAGTTGGCGAAGACACCCGATCAGATCTCCTGCATCCGCAAGGCGTGCCGGATCACCGAAGAGGCCGCCGCCGAGGTGCAGAAGGCGCTGGTGCCGGGGGTGCGGCAGATCGATCTGTCGGCGCAGTTCGTCCGGCGGGCCTTCGAACTCGGCGCCACCGCCAACATGCTCGAGGCCATCTGGCAGGTGATGCCCAACTCGAAGGCCGAGGGTGTCTGGACCACCACCGGCGATCTGGCGCTACCCCTGCTGACGACCGAGCGCGAACTCGCCAAGGGGGACGTGCTGTGGACCGACGTCAGCATCACCTACGAGGGCTACTGCTCGGACTTCGGCCGCACGTGGCTGGTCGGTGAGGAACCGTCGGCGCGCCAGCAGGACCAGTTCCGGCAGTGGCGCGAGATCATGGACGCCGTGCTCGCCGTGACCAAGGCGGGAGCGACGTCGGGCGATCTGGCCAGGGCGGCGATCGCCGCGGCCGGTGGCCGCAAGCCGTGGCTGCCGCACTTCTATCTGGGTCACAGCATCGGGACGAACGCCGCCGAAATGCCCATGATCGGAACCGATCTCGGCCAAGAGTACGACGACAACTTCGTCTTCCCGCCGGGCATGGTGCTGGTCCTGGAACCGGTGATCTGGGAGGACGGCACCGGCGGATATCGAAGCGAGGAGATCGTGGTCATCACCGAGGACGGAAACATGTCGATCACCGACTACCCCTACGCGCCCTACGGACACGGTCCGATCGGCGCCAAATGAGCACCGCCGAATGAGCACCGAGGTACTGGCCGACCCCCTGGCGCTGCGCACCGGGCGGCGGGAACGCGCGCTGGCCCAGATGGCCGCCCACGACCTGGACGTCCTGGTCCTGGGGCGGCAAGCCAACATTCGCTACGTGACGGGCGCGCCGCAGCTCTGGGTCGCGGGAACCCGACCCTTCGCCCCGATCTGCGTCGTGGTCCGCGCCACCGGTGAGATTCATCTGAACAGCAGTTGGGACGAGGGCATGCCGGAGGAGATCGACCACGATCACCTCTACGGCCTGGCGTGGAACCCGATGACCCTCATCGAGGTGCTGAAGAACATCGACGGCGCCGCCACGGCACGCCGGGTCGGAACCGACGCCCTGTCGCCGACGTTCGGGCAACTCCTTCCGATGGCGTTCCCGAACGCCGAGCTGGTCGACGGCGAGTTGGCGATGCGCACGGCGCGCCGGATCAAGTCCGCCGACGAGGTGGCGGCTCTGCGTGGCGCGCTCCGGGTCGCCGAGAATGGCCTCGCGGCTGCGGTTTCCGAGCTGGCCCCCGGCGTCGCCGAGCAGACGCTCACCGGTGCGATGCTCGAGGCGATGGCTGCCGGCGGGGTCAGCACGTCGGCCACCCAGGACGGAGCATGGGTGACCTCGCGAACGCACCCGTGGCGGCGGGACCGACGCAACGGACGCGTCGAGGCGGGCGACCTGGTGGCCTTTGCGGCGGGTTCGCTCGCCGACGGCTACGTGGGTGAAGTGGGCCGGACGTGGCCCGTCGGCGACGTGGCAGGGGCCGAGGAGCTCTACCGGCGCTCGAATGAGTTGTGGGACAGGCTCGTTGCGGCGTGCCGCCCGGGTGCTGCGGCTGCCGATCTGCTGACGGCGTACGAGGCTGCCGGTGAACCGCTGCCCCCGATGCCCGTCGCGCACGGTCTCGGGCTCGGATTCGACTCGCCGGTGGTGTCGCCCCACCTCCCGCAGACGTCACGTGAGGAACGACTCGATCCCGGCCTGGTGCTGGCAGTGACCGCATACGTCTGGGCAGAGGGCGTCGGCGCGGTGTTGCACCGCGATGCGGTGTTGATCACCGATGACGGACCCGAGGTGCTGACGGACAGCCCGGCGTGGAACAAGCATGCCGCCGCCGGGATCAGCTGAAGGAGCGCCGATGTCGAAGAGCAAGAGGCCCACCGCCGAGGAGATCATCCGCTACGAGAAGGACCCCAAGACCAAGATCGCCACGATCACGTTCAACCGTCCGGAGTTCCTGAACGCCCCGACGTCGGATGCCCGGCTGCGCTACGCGGACGTGGTTCGGGCCGCGTCGGTGGACAACGACGTCAAGGTCGTCGTGATCCGCGGGGTCGGTGACAACCTGGGCAGTGGCGCCGACCTTCCCGAGTTCATGGAGGGCGTCGACGAGCCCGAGAAGCGCCTGCGCGAGCTCAAGGTCGAGGGCATCGGTGACGTCGAGTATCCGCCGAAGGGCACGTTCCGCAACGGCGCCACGATCAGCGGGTGGTACGCCAACGTGCAGGCGGGCAACCGCCCGCTGCAGGAGCTCAAGAAGATCAGCATCGTCGAGGCGAAGGGCTACTGCTACGGCTGGCACTTCTATCAGTGCGCCGACGCCGATCTGGTGATCTCGTCCGACGACGCGCTGTTCGGCCACCCGTCGTTCAGGTACTACGGCTGGGGCCCGCGGATGTGGACCTGGGTGCAGATGATGGGGCTGCGGAAGTTCCAGGAGATGGTCTTCACCGGTCGGCCGTTCACCGCAGAGGACATGGAGAAGTGCAACTTCCTCAACAAGGTGGTGTCGAGGGATCGAGCTCGAGGCCGAGACGGCGAAGTATGCGCTCGCGTGTGCCCGCAACCGCCCCGTCGACACCGTCTTCATGCAGAAGATGTTCTTCGAGATCTACAAGCAGCACCAGGGCGAGTACATGGGCAGCCTGCTGAGCGCGTTCTTCGAGTCGATGGGCAGCGGGGTCACCGCCGACGGCTCCGATGACCTCGACATGAACGAGTCCATCGAAACCGGGCTGGCCGCCGCGGTCAACGACAACGACGGCAAGTTTCCACCGGACTTCCGGCTCAGCAAGAAGAACCGAAAGAAGAAGGACTAGCTGGTGGAGCCGGCTGGCCCACTCAACGGGTACACCGTCGTCGACCTGTCCAGCGGGATCGCGGGCGCGTACGCCACCAAGATCCTCGCCGACGGTGGCGCCGAGGTCGTCAAAGTCGAGGCGCCGGAAGGGGATCCGCTGCGCGCGTGGTCCGCGTCGGGGGCCGTCATCCCGCCGGGGGAGGACGGTGCGCTGTTCGGTTACCTGGCCTGCTCGAAGCAGAGCGTGGTGGCAGACCCCGACGTCGCCGACGACACCGAGTTGGTCGAGCGGCTGCTGGCGTCCGCCGACGCCGTGGTGTGGTCGCGCGGATCCCTTGTCGCCGAACATGAGTCGTTCTCGCCGACGGCGATCCACCACCGCCATCCGCATCTCGTCGTCACCGCCATCACGCCGTTCGGGCTGGACGGCCCGTGGCACGACCGGCCGGCCACCGAGTTCACCCTGCAGGCCTGGTCGGGCGGGGCCATCGGGATCGGGCGCGGCTCGCAGGACCGCGCGCCGGTGCACGTCGGGGGCCAGGTGGGGGAGTGGGTCGTCGGGCGCCTACGCCGCCGCGATGACCCTGGCGTTCCGGGCCCGCGCACTGCGTGACGGCCACGGTGAACTCGTCGACCTGTCCATGCTGGAGGCGCAGATCCTGTGCCTCACCTACTATCCCGTGACGTTCTTCGAGATGCTCGGCAGGCCGTGGCGCACCGAACGCAGGCCGACGGTGCCCGGCGTCGCGCAGGCCGAGGACGGTCTGGTCGCGCTCGGCTGCGGCACCGCGCAGCAGTGGTTCGACCTGTGCGCGATGTCGGGGCACGACGAGTGGATCGACGAGACCTCCGAACTCACCATCACCGAGCAGGCGAACCTGCACGCGGACGAACTCTACGAGTGGTTGCGCGCACCAGCGGGTCGACGACGTCCGCGAGCTCGCTTCGGCGTTCCGCATCCCCAACTCACCGGTGGGCAACGGCGAGAACGTCACGGCGATGGACCACTTCGTCGAGCGTCGACGCGTTCACGACGAACCCGCGGGACGGCTTCGTGCAGCCGAACCATCCGTACCGCCTCAGTGGCGCAGACCTGCGGGCGCCGACGCCCGCGCCGCGGCTCGGCGAACACACCGACGCACGACGCAGGCTGGCGCCGACGCCTCGACCCGCGCCGACCGGCAGCCCGGACCGCGACCGGCTGCCGCTGCGCGGTCTGCGCGTGCTCGACATGACGACGTTCTGGGCGGGGCCGTCGTGCACCCACGTGCTCGGGATGCTCGGAGCGGAGCTGATCCACCTCGAGTCGACGCCGCGGCCGGACGGCACTCGGCTGATCGCGGGCATTCCGGCGACCGAGGATCAGTGGTGGGAGAAGTCGCCCATCTTCTCGGCACTCAACACGAACAAGAAGAGCCTGACACTGGACTTCCAGACCGAACGCGGCCGGGAGCTGCTGCGCCGGCTGATCCCGACCTGCGACGTCATCGTCGAGAACTTCACCCCGCGGGTGATCGATCAGCTGGGTCTGGACTTCGACTCGGTCCGCGCGTTGCGCGACGACGTGATCATGGTGCGGATGCCCGGTTTCGGGCTCGACGGGCCGTGGCGGGACAACCCCGCCTTCGCCTACATCATCGAGGACGCATCCGGGCTGAGCTGGCTCACCGGTTACCCGGACCGCAATCCGTACGAGCCGTACTCGGTGGGCGATCCGAATGCGGGCGTGCACGCGCTCAACGGTCTGCTGTTGGCGCTCGAGCACCGGCGTCGGACGGGAGAGGCGGTGCTCGTCGAGGCCGCCATGGTCGACGCGGCGCTCAACATCGCCGCCGAGCAGGTCATCGAACACTCCGCCTACGGGTCATTGCTGCAGCGCGCAGGCAACCGTGGCCCGGTGGCGGCGCCCCAGAACCTCTACCGGACCGCCGACGTCGACGAGTTCGACCGCGCCGACTGCTGGGTCGCCATCGCGGTGGCCACGAACCGGCAGTGGGAGGCGTTGCGGGATGCGATCGGACGCCCCGGTTGGGCGATGGACCCCGAACTCGCCGACGACGCCGGGCGGCGCGCCCGCCACGACCTCATCGACGATGGGCTGGCCGCGTGGTGCCTGCCCCGCACGGGCGACGCGATCGTCGAGGCGCTCTGGACCGCGGGCGTGCCGGTGGCGAAGGTGATGCAGCCGCACCGCCAGACCGAACTGCCGCAGTTGCGGCACCGGGGCTTCTTCGAACACGTGGGTCACCCGGTCAACGTGGCGGCGTCGCACAGCACCCTTCCGGTGAGGTTGTCGAACGGGCCCGAGCGCTTCCATCGCCACGCCGCGCCACTGCTGGGTGAGCACAACCACGAACTGCTGGCCGAACTCGGCCTGTCCACCGACGAGATCGCCGCACTGGAGGACGACGGCGTCATCGGTACCGCGCCCGCCACCGGGGGCCGACGCAAGGCGACCCGCTAGTCGGGTGGTCCTGCGAACAGGGGTTGCCCTCGCGGTTAGATTGGACGGACAGACGTCAAGGGAGCCGATTCATGACCGCAACCGTTTCCACCCAGCCCACGTATCAAGTCGTCAACCCGGCAACCGGTGCCGTAGGCGAGTCGTTCGACTTCGCCACCGACGCCGAGGTCGAGGCCATGCTCGCCGACTCAGCTGCGGCGTACCGAGCGTGGCAGGCCCGACCGATCACCGAGCGGGCGGAGATCGTCCACCGCGTGGCCAAGCTCTTCAAGGAGCACGCCGACCGGCTCGGCGCCATCGCGACCGAGGAGATGGGCAAGCCGCTGCCCGAGGCGGTCGGCGAGGCCGACTTCTCCGGCGACATCTTCGACTACTTCGCGACGGAGGGGCCCGGGCTGGCGTCCCAGCAGGAGATCAAGACGGCTGCCGACGGCAAGGCCTTCGTCCAGAAACTCCCGATCGGGCCGCTGCTGGGCATCATGCCGTGGAACTACCCGTTCTATCAGATCGCGCGTTTCGCAGCGCCAAACCTGGTGTTGGGCAACACCGTAATCCTCAAGCACGCCGAGTCCGTGCCGAAGTCGGCGCTGGCCGTCCAGGAGATCATGGACGAGGCCGGGGTGCCGCGCGGCGTGTACCAGAACCTGTTCGCGTCCTACGGACAGATCGAACAGATCATCGCCGACCGTCGCATCGTCGGCGTCTCGCTGACCGGTTCGGAGCGCGCCGGTTCGGTGGTGGCGGCGATCGCGGGCAAGAACCTCAAGAAGTGCGTGCTCGAACTCGGCGGGTCCGACGCGTACGTGGTGCTCGACTCCGATGACGTCAAGGCATCGGCCGATCTGGCGTGGGACACCAGGATCGGGAACACCGGGCAGGCCTGCAACTCCAACAAGCGGATGATCGTCAGCAACGACATCTTCGACGGTTTCGTCGGTCAGCTGGTCGAGCGGGCCAAGGACCTCAAGCCGGGTGATCCGGCAGAAGCCGCGGACGGCACGTTCGCGCCGCTGTCGTCGCGCAAGGCCGCCGAAATCCTGCACGAGCAGGTGCAGGACGCCGTCGCCAAGGGTGCGAAGCTGCACGCGGGCGGAGTGCTCGGCGATGGCCCGGCGGCCTACTACTCGCCTGCGGTGCTGACCGGCATCACGCCCGAGATGCGGGCCTACCGCGAGGAGCTGTTCGGGCCCGTCGCGGTGGTGTACTCCGTCGCAAGCGACGACGAAGCGCTTGAGCTGGCCAACGACTCCGACTACGGGCTCGGTGGTGCGGTGTTCAGCACCGATCGCGAGCGCGCGGAGAAGATCGCCCAGCGACTCGAGTCGGGCATGTCCAACGTCAACACCCCGGCCAACGAAGGCCAGGAGGTGCCGTTCGGCGGCGTCAAGCGCAGCGGCTTCGGGCGTGAGCTCGGCCCGCTGGGCATGGACGAATTCTGCAACAAGCGGCTGTACTTCGTCGCCGACTGATCGGTCCCGACGAGGCGCTCGCTAGTCGAGCGCCTCGTCGAGCGGCCTCGTCATGCCCTTCACCGCGGCGTCGATTTCTCGATCGCCGGAACATGTTGACGAAACCCGTGGCCGGCCATGGCGTCGGTGCTTTCATGGGGTGCGGGGCCGGCGGGTTCGGACGGGGGGTGGCGGATGAGGCGACTCAACGGCATGGACGCGTACCTGCTCTACAGCGAGACGCCCAACCTGCACTCCCACACGCTGAAGGTCGCGGTGATCGACGCGGCGCGCTGCGACGGGCCGTTCGGCTTCGAAGAGTTCCGCACACACTTCCGGCGGCGACTGCACCTGCTCGAACCGCTGAGGTACCGGCTGGTCGAGATTCCGTGGCGGCTGCACCATCCGATGTGGCTGGAGGGCTGCGACGTCGACCTCGACTACCACCTGCGCCGGGTGCGGGTGCCTGCTCCCGGTGGCCGCCGCGAACTCGACGCCGTCATCTCGCGGGTCGCGTCCACCCCGCTCGACCGTGATCGGCCGCTCTGGGAATTCCACTTCGCCGAGGGGCTGGCCGGAGACCGGTTCGCGCTGATCGGCAAGGTGCACCACGCGCTGGCCGACGGGGTGGCGTCGGTGAACCTGCTGGCCCGGGCCATGGACATCGAAGGTGCGCGATGCACCGGACGAACGTGACACCGACGACGAGGGAGCGAGACCGTCGGCCACCGAACTGCTTGCCGAGGCGGGTCGCGATCACGTCCGCCAGATCGCGGAACTGCCGGGCCTGATGAAGGACGCGGCTACCGGTTTCGCGCGGGTGCGGCGACGGTCGCGGGAGCGCGGCGACCATCCCGACCTCGCCGAGAACTTCAGTGCGCCGCCCACGTTCCTCAACCACGTGGTGTCGCCGGCACGGTCGTTCGGTAGTGCGACGCTGTCGCTGGCCGACGTCAAGGAGACCGCCAAGCGACTGGGCGTCAGCATCAACGACATCGTGCTGGCCACCGCGGCGGGGGGACTGCGCGAGCTGTTGTTGCGCTACGACGAGCAGGCCGACCAGCCGATCATCGCCTCGGTGCCGACGGCAACGGACAAGTCCGCGAACCGGATCACCGGCAACGAGATCAGCGGCCTGTCGGTGTCATTGCCCGTGCACGTCGCCGATCCGCTGGAGCGGGTGCGACTGGTCTCGCTGGCCACCGGCATCGCCAAGGAGGACCACGAGATCCTCGGGCCCGCGTTGTACGGCAGGCTCATGACGTATCTGCCGACGGCGGTCGCGCCCGCGGCGTTCCGCTGGTTGTCCAAGCGGGACAGCCAGAACAAGATCATGAACGTCGCGGTCTCCAACGTCGCGGGCCCGCGACAGCGAGGTCACTTCGGCGGCGCTCCCGTTTCCGAGATCTATTCGACGGGCGTGCTGTCGCCCGGGGCGCCGGTCAACATCACGGTGTGGAGCTATGTCGACCAGATGGGCATCGCCGTGCTCACCGACGACCGCACCTTCGGCGACGTGCACGAGGCGACGGCGGCCCTGGTCCGCGCCTTCGGCGAAATCCGAAGCGCCGCAGGCATTTCGGGTGACCCGTCGCCGGTGGACGCCGCGCTGCCCGCCGTCGGCAGGGCGCGCTGACCCCCACGCGGAGACGTCAGCCCTCGGCGCGGGCGCGCAGCTCGGCGCGCAGGATCTTGCCCGTGGCGTTGCGGGGTAGCGCGTCGAGCAGGGTGATCTCCCGCGGCACCTTGTAGTTCGCCAGGTTCTCCCGCACGTGGGTGCGCAAATCGTCGGCGCAGGCCGTCGCGCCGGGCCGCACCACGACGAAGGCGGCGAGTCGCTGGCCGTACTCGGCGTCGGTGACTCCGACCACGCTGGCCTCGTCGACGTCGGGGTGTGTGGTCAACGCCTTCTCGACCTCGATGGGATAGACGTTCTCACCGCCGGACACGATCATCTCGTCGTCGCGGCCCACCACGAACAACCGGCCGGCCGGATCCAGGTAACCCACGTCGCCCGAGGCCATGAAACCGTCGTGGAAGTCCTTGGTCGCGCCTGAGGTGTACCCGTCGAAGAGCGTCGAACTGCGGACGAAGATCTGGCCGACCTCACCGACGGGCACGTGCAGGAACTCGTCGTCCAGGATCCGAATCTCGGTGCCGTCGGCGGGTTTTCCGGCGGTGTCGGGTGCCGCGCGGAGATCTTCGGGCGTCGCCGTGGCGATCATGCCCGCCTCGGTGGCGTTGTAGTTGTTGTAGACGACGTCGCCGAACCGGTCCATGAACGCGGTCACCACGTCGGGCCGCATGCGCGAGCCGGATGCGGTGACGAAGCGCAGCGAGCGGCACGGGTAGCGGTCGAGCACCTGCTCTGGGAGATCCATGATCCGGTCCAACATGACGGGTACCACCACCAAGCCGGTGGCCCCGTGCCGATCGACGAGTTCCAGCGTGGCCTCGGGGTCGAAGCGTCGACTGGTGACGATGGTGGTCGCCATGAACGCCGCGAAGATCAGCTGCGAATAACCCCACGCGTGGAACATCGGTGCCACGATGACCGTCACTTCCTCGGCGCGCCAAGGGATTCGGTCCAGGATTCCCTTGAGCTCGCCTGCGCCGCCACCCGATGTCGACCGGGCACCCTTGGGGGTTCCGGTGGTGCCCGACGTCAGCAACACGACCTTGCTCTTGCCGTCGGTCCGAGAGGGACGCTGACCGGCGTGCGCGGCGATCAGTGTCTCGGTCGCGAGTTCGGCACTCGAGGATGATTCGGTCCAGCCGAGGATTCGGACGGTGTCGGGTCGGTCGGCGAGCGCGCGATCGACGACGTCGGCGAACTCCTCGTCGTACACGACGACGTCGACGTCTTCGCGTGACACCACCTCGGCGAGCGCCGGACCCGCGAACGACGTGTTGAGCAGCAGCACGTCGACGCCGAGCCGGTCCGCTGCCATCAGGGTCGCGACGAAACCGCGGTGGTTGCGGCACAGGATGCCGACGGTGCGCAGATTGCCCGGCGGGCGGGAGCTGCGACTGGGGATGTTCCGCAGCCGGCCAACCCGGCCGCGAGCGCATTCGCCCGCTCGTCGAGCTGCCGCCACGACAGCGTCCCGAGTTCGTCGACGAGCCCGGCCCGGTCGGGGCAGCGTTGCGCTGCGATGGCAAAGCCGAGCGTCACCGACCCGCCGCCACGCGCGGCGGCGGCCATCCGGAGGTACCTGTCGGGGCGTAGCGGAGCGAGCACGCCCGCACGCACCATCGTGCTCAACGTCGCGGAGAGCGCTCCGAATCCGGTTGCCAGCGAACGTGAGTCCACGGTTCAGCCCAGGATGGGGAAGCGACGCTTGCGCTTCAGTTCGTTGAGGGCCGACTGCATCATGGAGCGGACGTACTCGTCGACCTCCGCGACGTCGGGATCCGGTCCGAACCGGGCCGTGATGTCGATGGGTTCCAGCACCTGCGTGACGATCTTGGTCGGCAGCGGCAGGTTGGGCGGCATTATCACGCTGAAGCCGAACGGAAAGCCGAAGGTCACCGGCAGAATCTCCATGCGGGCCTTGGTGAGTCCCAGCAGTTTGGCCAGCGTGTTCCCGCGGGTGAGGAACAACTGGCTCTCCTGTCCACCGATCGACACCGACGGCACGATGGGCACCCCTGCGGCGATGGCGGTGCGCACGTAGCCCGTCCGCCCGGCGAAGTCGATGATGCCGTCCTCGGACGTCGGTCGATAGGAGTCGTAGTCACCGCCAGGGAACACCAGCACGATTCCGCCGAAAGCCAGTGCGGCCGCCGCATTTTCGCGACTCGCCTCGATGACGCCAACCTTTGGCATCACGTCTCCGAGCGGTCCCATCACCACCCCGTAATGCGCCAGCGTGATCAGCGGGCGGTCGTAGCCGAAACGACGGTAGAACGCCGAACCGAACAGCACTACGTCGGGCGTGAGCATTCCGCCGGAGTGGTTGGACACGACCAGCGCGCCGCCCTCGGTGGGAAACGCGTCCAGCCCGTGAATCTCCGCGCGGAAGTAGCGGCGCAGGAGCGGGGCCACTCGCTCGACCACCGTCCTGGTGACAGTGGTACTGAACTGGTCGAGTCCGCCTGTGGAGGCCGCTGCGACCTCGTCTGTCGCTCATGAGGTTCAGTGTGTCAGCCCGCGTGCCGGGCCGGGCTTACTTCAGGCAGCTGCCCGCGTCGACGGGTAGCTGCACACCCGTGAGGTACCTGCGCCTCGTCGGAGGCCAGGAACAGCACGGCGTTGCTGACGTCGATCGGGTCCACCCACGGAACGGGCAGCGTGTGGAACATCTGGCAGATCGGCGCCATGTCGTCGGCACCCGGGTTCTCCAAGTCGGGCCGGAACATCTTCCAGGTGCCCTCGTTCATGATCATCGGTGTGCTCACGTGCGTTGGATGCACGGAATTTGCGCGAATCATGTGGTGGCCCAACTCGACCGCGAACGTCTTCATCAAGCCGACGACTCCGTGCTTGGCTGCGACGTAGTGCCCGCAGTGGGGGTAGGCCTTGATTCCGCCGACGGAGCTGGTCAAGATTATCGATCCGCCACGGCCACCTGCGATCAAATGTGGGACACCGGCTTTCACCGTCTTCCACACCCCACCGAGGTTGACGTCGATCATGTCGTTCCAGTCGTCTTCGCTCGTCTGGTCCAACGTGTCGCCGCCGTTGCCGATGCCCGCATTGGCCACGATGATGTCGAGGCGACCGAGCTGTTCGACGCCGCTGTCGACGCGCCTCCTTGAGGGCGGCGAAGTCGCGCACGTCGACCTCGGCGGTCACGATGCGTCGGTTGTGCCCCTTGACGAGGTCGGCGGTCTCGGCGAGATCCTCCGGCGTCGACGGCGGGATGCCTCCCTCGGCGACGACGGGCTTGCAGACGTCGATGGCGATGATGTCGGCGCCTTCTTCTGCCAGCCGGACCGCGTGACTACGTCCTTGACCACGCGCCGCTCCGGTGACGAATGCGACCTTGCCTTCTACGCGCCCTGCCATGTGAGACCTCGACTCCTCGTTCGCATCCCGGAGTGCTGTGCACCTGCTCAGCACTCTGTACATCGCTGGTCCCATTGTGTCAACGGCGGTCGCCGGCCCGGGGCGTTTGTACTGTCTGCTTAGAAGCGAGCGTGGGCGAGCGCCGGCGGGGCCGGCGGATTCGCTTGCGCCACCTCTCAGTTCGGAATGCGCAGCAGCGGTCCTCGTAGGAGCAGCAGCGTGCCATTGTCGGTGTGAGCGAGCGAACTGCGGCCGTTGCCAGTCGGCTGACCTGCGCGGAACGCCGCGTCAGGGACTGAACGTGGTCGCCGGAACAGCTGCGTGGCGCCGGCTGAACTGAGCCGCGAGCACGCGGCGGTACTCGAGGTGTTGGTTGTGCGCGGTGAATCGCGTATCCGAGGGTGCCGCGTCGAAGTCCAGGCATGCCAGCAGGTCGGTCCAGAGCTCGGGCACCCGCTGAGTGTAAGCGAAATTCTACCGCGGTGAGAATGCAGTTCTCGGCTAGACGACGGCGAATCCGTGGGCGCAGAAGTCCCACACTTCCTCGGCCGAAATGGGTTTCACGGTGGCGTCATCGGAGCCGCTGGACTGTGCGACGAACATCACGGTCTGCATGGTCATGGCCGCCCAGCGCTTGGGGTTGATCTCCTTGCGCAGCAGGCCGGCCTCGGAAGCCTCTTCCATCAGCTCGGTGAGCAGCACCAACAACGGCGCGTGCGCGATCTTGACCTCGGACGGGATGCGACACCAGCAGCCGCGGCGCGAAGTCCGTGAACAGCGGTCGCCTGGCCGCGGGGTCGGGGCGGGACGACTCGAAAAGCAACTCGATGGCGACCTTCAGCCGCTCGATGGGATCGGTCTGGCTCGCCGTCGCCGCACGGATCTGGTCGGCCGACCGGCTGAGCGCGTCCTCGAACAACGCGAGCAACAGCTCGTGCTTGCCGTCGAACTGCAGGTAGAAGCTGCGCAGCGACTGTCGCGAGCGGTCGACGACCTCTTGCACGGTGAAGTCCGTGCTGCCCTTCTCGATGATGATGGCCTGAGCCGCGTCGAGGAAGCGTTGCACCCGCTGAGCGGCGCGTAGCTTGGCCGTCTTGATCGACCGTTCGACCGCCCGTTGCTTCCAGGCCGGCTCTTCGCTGACGCTGGTCACCAGCTGCTCGGATGCAGGCCGATTGGGGAGAACATGAATGAACTGTACCGGAGAACGCCTTGGCATTGCGGTCCTCGACCCCCTCGCGACCGACGTGTCTGAGATTGTAACTTTCTCATGACGAGAATAGTATTCTCATTCCCGCCATTACAGAAGTCCTACGAGAAAAAGGCGCGTTCCGCTCATCCGCAATCTGCCGGTGGACCCCGCAGCCCTGCCGGGCGTCGAGCGCACTGACGGAGACCTGCCGTGCAACTGACGTTCGATGCCGACGTCGAGGCCTTCCGCGCCGAGTTCGTGGCGTTCCTCGACGAGCATTCACCTGCCGACGCCGACGCGCTGGAACGACCGCGGTCCTCGTCGCACGTACCGGACTGGGCGCGGCGCTGGCAGCGGCTGCTGTTCGACAACGGCTGGTTGGTGCCGGGCAACGCGCCCGAGTTCGGCGGACGAAACGCGACCATCCTGCAGCAGTACGTGCACCAGGCCGAGTTGGCCCGCCGCCGGATGGTGTCGAGCTTCAACTCACAGGGTGTCGGGATCATCGCGGCGTCGCTGATCACCTTCGGCACCGCCGAGCAGCAGCAGAAGTGGGCAGTACCGATCCTGCGCGCCGAGATCACCGCGGCACTCGGCATGAGCGAACCGGGTGCGGGTTCCGACCTGGCGTCGCTGCGCACCAGGGCCGAACGGGACGGCGACCACTTCGTGGTCAACGGGCAGAAGGTGTGGACCTCCGGCGCCCACGACGCCGACGTGGTGCTGACGTTCGTCCGCACCGACCCCGACGCGCCCAAGCACCAGGGCATCAGCGTGCTGCTGATCCCCACCGACACACCGGGGGTCGTGCGCAGGCCCTTCGCGTCCGTGACCGATCGTGATGACCTGGATTTCAACGAGGTCTTCTTCACCGACGTCCTGGTGCCTGCCGAGAACCTCGTCGGCGACCTCAACGGCGGCTGGGGGGTGGCCAGCGGGTCACTCGGTCACGAACGAAACATGTTGTGGCTCAGTTATGCCGACCGGCTGCAGGATCTGATCGACGACTGGCGGCCGCGCACCGTCGTCGAGAAGGATCAATTCGCCACGCTCGTCATGGACGACTACGCGCTGCGGGGACTCGGCTCGACGGCGTTGGCCAGAGCGGCGCGCGGCGACGAGGACGTGGCAGCCCTTTCGGTGCTCAAGCTCCTCGGCGCCGAGACCGTGCAGGCGGCCACCGAACGCGCGCTCAGCGCGTGTGGAGCGGACGGACTGACGCACCCGGGCACCAGCGGCCGGTACGTCCCCTTGAACCTCGACCAGTACGCAGGCAGCTGGGCCGACCGCTACCTGCGGTCCTTCGCGGGCACGATCGCAGGCGGCACGTCGGAAATCCAGCGAAACATCATCGCGCAGCGCGTGCTGGGGCTGCCGAGGCGCTGACGTCGCGTAGAGTCCCGATCCGCTGCCCTTCGACGATGCCCGCACGAGTATGAGAATCGGGTACTCCCGGTCAACGCGTAGTGGCGCGTGGGAGGAGGAAGCATGCCGCTGACGCCAGGTGAGACATTCGCGGGGTACACCATCGTGCGGCAACTCGGAACGGGCGGAATGGGCGAGGTGTACCTCGCCGAGCATCCCCGACTGCCCCGCCACGAAGCCATCAAGATCCTCCGCAGGGACGTCAGTGCCGACGGCGAATACCGTGAGCGGTTCGAGCGGGAAGCCGACATGGTGGCCCGGCTGTTCCACCCCAACATCGTCGGGATCCACGACCGCGGGGAATTCGACGGTCAACTGTGGATATCGATGGACTTCGTCGACGGCACCGACGCCGGGCAACTCCTGCAGGACAGATATCGCCACGGCATGCCACCGGACGACGTGGTGCGGTTGGTCGGCGAGGTCGCAGGAGCCCTCGACTACGCGCACCTGAAGCTTCTGTTGCATCGCGACGTGAAGCCCGCCAACATCCTGCTGACGGACCTCGACTCGCGACGGCCACGCGCACTGCTTGCCGACTTCGGGATCGCCAGGCGCCTCGACGACGCCACCCGTCTGACCGCGACCACCATGACGGTCGGGACCGTCGCCTACGCCGCGCCCGAACAATTGATGGGGACCAAGATCGACGGGCGGGCCGATCAATATGCCTTGGCCGCCACGGCTTTCCACCTCCTCACCGGCATGCCGTTGTTCCACGACGCCAATCCCGCTGTCGTGATCAGCAAGCACCTCACCTCGCCGCCGCCCGAGATCGCCAAACGCCGGCCGGAGCTGTCCGACCTCGGCCCGGTCTTTTCGAAGGCGCTGGCGAAATCACCCGACGACCGATTCGACACGTGCGCGGACTTCGCAGCTGCGTTGCGTGCAGGCATCGGGACCATCGCCGAGGAACTCGGGGTGCACGACGCGACCGAGCGGGCGCCGGTGTCGTCGCCACACCGGACACGCGCGCCGCGGCACCGACCGCGTCAGCGGCTGACGGTGGCCGTGCTGGCAGCCCTCGCCGTGCTCGGGGTCGGGGCAGGCGCGTACTTCGTCATCGGGCGCGCCGAGCATGGGTCCTCGGCCGCCCCGCAGGCGGGCCCCGCGACCCAGGCGCCGGGTGCGCCTGCGCCGAACAGCCCGGTGGTGCCGGTGGTCCTGGTCGGGGCCGACTGCGCCACGCTCGGCGCCGCCGGTCAGACCTCCACCGGTCAGGTCGCGTACTGCGCCCGCCTGCCGAGCACCGGCGACCTCATGTGGTCGCTGTACTCCGGGCAGGTGCCCGACCCGACCGAACTCCCCGCCTCGGGTGACCCGACGTACACGCCCGGCATCGAACAGCAGGTGCGGGTGTGCGTCGACGAGACGGGCCAGGACAGGCAGACGTGCCGCGACAACGTGAAGCGCGGCAATCTCGTCGGGCCGCCGTAGCCGGACCTAGAGCGTGGCGACGCGCGGGGCGCTGCGGCCGACGCGGACCACCCGACCGGCTTCGCGGGTGAGTTCGCGCGAGCTGCCCAGCAGCCCGTCGAGCGCCAGGACCCGCTTGACGTGCCGATGCAGCTCGTGTTCGGCGGTGAACCCGATGCCGCCGAGCACCTGCTGGCAGTGCCTGGCCGCAGTGAGGCCGGCCTGCCCTGCGGCGGCCTTGGCCAGGAGTGCGCCGAGGTCGTCATCGCAGGCGCTCAACGTGGCCTCCGCGCCGTCGATCGCCACCAGCGTCTCGGCGAGCCGGTGGCGGACCGCCTGGAACGACGCGATCGGGCGGCCGAACTGGGACCGGTCGAGCGCGTGCCGGCGGGCGAGTGCGAGCATGGCGCGCGAGCTGCCGACGAGCCACCATCCGAGCGCCGCGCGAGCGGCCACCAGCGGCACGGCATCCCCGGTGTCGACCCGGTGGATGGGCAGTTCGGGATCGACGACGGCGCTCACCTCGTCCGTGCGTTCCCAGACGACCCAGTTGCCCCCCGCGAACGGCAGCGCGACGGTGTCACCGGGGGTGCGGCCCATCGCGTGCAGCACGACGTCGTTGAGCACCGGCGCGTGCGCACCGGTCTCACCGAGCAGCCGGAACACCAGGGGGATCGCCACGTCGGGCATCTCGTCGAGCATGTCGTGCCAGCCGAGGTCGACCAGCGCGGCGTCGAGTCTCTTGCCCGAGGCCGAGAGCATCGTCTTGCGCAAGGCGTCCTCGAGGAAGCCGAGCGATTCCGCGTCCGGTGCCTCCACGGTCACTCCTTGCCGAGATCGAGCAGACGGCGCGCGATGATGTTGCGCTGGATCTCGGCCGTGCCGCCGTAGATCGTCGCCGCGCGTGAGTACAGAAACTCGGTGCGCCAACGGTTCTCGTCGAGTTCCAATGCCCCGCCGAGCACGTCGCGGGCGGTGTCGTAGAGGCGCTGCTCGGCGGTGGCCAGGAGCACCTTGTCGATCGACGTGTCGGCCCCGAGCCGCGCGCCGTCTGCGAGTCGGTACTGGGTCTGGCGCGACCGGCACCGCAACGTGTGCAGCCCGAGGTAGGCGGCGCCGAGCGCCGCGTCGTCGGCGCCGTCGTGTTCGTCGACCTCGGCGAGCAGCGCGTCGAAGCGTGCGTACAGGTAGGCGATGCGCTGCCAGAAGCACGTCGAGCGCTCGAACGGCAGCAGGTCCATCGCGAGTTGCCAACCGTCACCGGGGTTTCCGAGCATGCGGTCGGCGGGCACGACGACGTCGTCGAAGTACACCTCGCAGAACTCGTCGACGCCGTGCATCGTGCGCAGTGGGCGCACGTCGATGCCGGGGCTGTCCATGTCGACGAAGAACGCCGTGATGCCGGCATGGCCGGGCCCGGTGCGGGTCAGCAGGACGCAGCGCGTCGCGTACTGCGCGAAGCTGGTCCACACCTTCTGGCCGTTGATCACCCACTCCCCGCCATCGAGCCGCGCTGCTCGGCACGCGTGGTCAGCGAAGCCAGGTCGCTGCCCGAGCCGGGCTCGGAGAAGCCCTGACACCAGGACTCCCGACCGGAGAGCAGCCGGGGCACCATCTCCGCGGCCAGCTCGGGACGGGCGTAGTCGATCATCGTCGGGGTCAGCACCTCGAGCATCGAATACGGTCCCGGATCATCGAGGCCGCGGCCGACCACCTCCTCGCCGACGACCGCCCGCAGGATGGCGGGACCGCCGAGGCCGCCCGCGGATTCGGGCCAGCCCCAACGCATCCAGCCCGCGTCGTAGAGCGCGCTCAGCACGCGGGCGTGCTGGGCCTGGTGCGCGTCGAGCGAGTGGTCACCGGGCGGTGGCGTCAGGTCGTGCTCGTCGAGCCACGCCACCAACTGCGAACGGAACTCGGCGACGTCGGTGACGCCGCTGACGTCGGGGGACACCGTCATCCGGCTTCGGGCCGCCCGATGGCATGCGGTCGGCCCGAGTCGTGATCACCGTTGCGCCGGATGAACGTCATGGCGCGGGTCTTGAGTCGCCAGCCGTCGTCGGTGCGTTCGTAGGTGTCGCGGTAGTAGCCGATGCGCATGTCGTGCTTGGAGTGCTCGATGAAGCACAGCGGCTGGGTGCCGCTGGCGGTATCGCACCGTCGAGGTCCACCAGTGCGGTGCCGGTCATGAAGAGACCCTGCGGTGCGGCGGCGACCAGATCGGGGAACCGGGCGAGCGTGTAGGTCGAGCCGAATGCGCTGTAGGTGCCGTCCGGGGTGAACACCGATACGAGTCCCTCGACGTCGGCCTGGGTGATCGTGACCGCGTACTTCGCGAGCAGCTGCTGGATCTCGACGAGGTCGTCAGTTCTCGTCGGCTTGTCCGTTGACTCAGTCATTTTTGAAGACCTTGCCCCCTTTCATTACAAATCGTACGTCTTTTGTAACGGCGATATTCGCCAGGGGGTCGCCGGGCACCGCGATGATGTCGGCGACCTGCCCCTCGGCCAGCCTGCCCCGGTCGGTGACGTTGATCAGGTCGGCGGCGACGACGGTTGCCGCCCGCAACACCGCGGCCGCGTGGCATGCCCCAGTCGACCAGCGTGACGAGTTCGTCGGCGTTCTTGCCGTGCGGGATGGCGGGCGCGTCGGTGCCGACGGCGATCTTCACCCCGGCCTCGTAGGCCGCCTCCAGCGACGTGCGTGGCCTTGGGGAACATCTCGGCCGCCTTGGCCTGCAACTCGGTTGGTGCCCTCGAGACGTCCATCGCCTCGGCCAGTCGCCGCGTGGTGACCAGGAACCGGTCGTTGTCGACGAGCATCTGGATGGCCTCGTCGTCCATCAGGAATCCGTGTTCGATGCAGTCGATGCCGCAGGCGACCGCGTGCTTGACGGCCTCGGCGCCGTGCGTGTGCGCGGCCACCCGCAGCCCGCGTCGGTGCGCCTCGTCGACGATGGCGCGCAGTTCCTCGTCCGAATAGTGTTGCGCGCCAGCCTCTCCGGTCAACGACATCACGCCACCCGAAACGCACACCTTGATCAGCTGCGCGCCGTGCTTGATCTGGTAGCGCACCGCCTTGCGGATCTCGTCGACGCCGTTGGCGATGCCCTCCTCGACGGTCAACTCCAGGACGCCCGGCATGAACGCGGCGAACATCGTCGGGTCGAGGTGGCCACCGGTCGGCGTAATGGCATGTCCCGCAGGGACTATCCGGGGTCCTTCGATCCAGCCCGCGTCGATGGCCTTTCCGAGCGCGACGTCGAGCAGGTACCCGCCGGTCTTGACGAACAGGCCGAGGTTGCGCACCGTCGTGAATCCTGCGCGCAGCGTGCGGCGGGCATTGCCCACCGCGCGCAGCACCCGGGTCGGCGGGTCGTCCTGCACCTGGGACAGGCCGGGACTCTCCCCGCGCCCGCCCATCAGGAGGTTGACCTCCATGTCCATCAGGCCGGGGAGCAGGATCGCGTCGCCGAGGTCGATCACCTCCGCGCCTTCGGGAATCTCACCGCCCACCTTGACGATTCGGTCGCCGTCGATGGTGATGACGCCGGGCCGGATGACCTCGCCTGCGTCGACGTCCACATAACCCGCTGCTTTGAGGGTGAGCGTCGATGAGCCGCTTGCGCGAAGAGAATTGGCACGGTCGTCAGACCACCGGCTCCTTGATGAGTTGGATGTAGGCCGCGCCGCTGTCGAGCACGCGCGGCTGCTTCCACACCTCGACGGGGAAGCTCACCATCACGATCGACTGTCCAAGATGCACCAGTGCCTTGGCGTCGTCGGGCATCCCCTTGAGCGGGAAGCGCGCGTCGACGTAGACCATGATGTCCTCGAGCCGCGTCATGCCCGCGTCGTACAACTCCTGCATCTCGGCCATCGTCGAGTTGAGGCGCTTGGTGTAGCGCTCCTCCTCGGTGGGCAGGCACCAGTCGCTGAACCGCTCCAGGTCGGCGAATTCCTCGGGCAACTTAGACATTCGCTGCATCCTTCTCGTCCGTCTTGCTCGCGGCCTTGCCGTTGGCGGTGCCGGTGGCGGAGCCGTTGCTCAGGTACCGGTTCACGTAATCGTGCGCGGTCATGTGCAGGTGGCGCAGCAGGATCTCCTGATCGCACAGCGGGAAGTCGGTGACGACCCGCGTGCCGATCTGCGTCTGGGTGGCCTCCAGGGTGTTGGCGTCCTGGAACGCGTACTCCTTGAACGTCACCGCGGCCAGTTCCTGGGAGAGGCGCTGACGGAGGTTCGTCGGCGGCACGAAGTAGAGGTTGGCCTCGAAGATGTGCTTGTCCACCGCGGTGGGCCAGTAGTGGTAGGTGAGATACCAGCCCGGTGCCCAGAACAGCAGCGTGAAGTTGGGGAAGAACTCGAAGGAGTCGGTGCCCCAGGTCTTCTGACGGGACGGGTTGATGGCGGGCGGCAGCTCGTCGGGCTGGATGCCCTCGATGTCCGGGCGGTCCCACGGCCCGAACAGGCCGCTGTGCAGGATCCGCTCGATGGGCTTGACCATGTTCAGGTCCTTCGGCGGGCTCATCCCGCCCCAGGACGACACCATGGAGTGGTCGCCCTTGATGTCGTAGGCCAGCGCCTCGAAGCCGAACTTGGCCAGCTTCTCGGCCTCCTCCTTCTCGGCCTGCTTCATGTGCAGGATCGGCGCGTGATAGAACTCGGTGAACGCGTCGATGAACAGCTTCCAGTTGGCGTTGATCTCCGAGCGGTAGCTGTAGTCCTCGGTCATCTCGTGGAACGGGTACCCCTCGAGACCCTTCCGCGAAGTCGCCGAGGTAGTCGACGAGCGGCGCCGCCTCGTCGTCGAAGTTGATGAAGATGAACCCTTCCCAGACCTCGCAGTGCACCGGCACCAGGCCGTAGTCGCCCTTGTCGAGGTCGAAGAACTCGCCCTCCTGCTGGACGAAGGTCAGGTCGCCGTTGAGCGCGTAGCGCCAGGCGTGGTACTTGCAGGTGAACTGGCGGCAGACGCCCGACACCTCCTCGCCGGGATAGTCGTTCCACACCAGCTTGTTTCCGCGGTGCCGGCACAGGTTGTAGAAGCACCGGACGACGTCCTTCCTTGTCCTTGACGATGATCACCGACGTGCCAGGGCCCACCGACGGCATCTCGCGGGTGAAGTAGCTGCCCTTCTTGGGCAGCCGCTCGATGCGGCCGACGTTGAGCCAGGTCTTCTTGAAGATCGCCTGCTGCTCGAGCTTGAAGTGCTCCGGGTCGATGGAGTCGTTGTAGTTGACCGGCGCGGTGCCCAGTTCCGGCCAGTTCTCGGTCCAGCTGCCCGCCGCGGGCTTGGGGAAGTGGGCCATCGTTCAGTTCTCCTTCTTGGGCGCGGTTCGACGCCGAACGTGTTCAGGGCCATCGCCAGCATGTGATAGCCGCCGACGGTGAAGACGAAGTCCATGAGCTGCCGCTTGTCCCAGCGCTCGCCGAGGGCGGCCCAGGTCTCGTCGGACATCTGGGTCTTCTCGACGAGTTCGTCGACCGCGGTGAGGATCGTGCCGTCGAACTCGTCGGCTGCCTCGCCGCGCTGGAGGGCGGCGATGTCGTCGTCGGTCAGCCCGGCCTTCTTGCCGATCGTGACGTGTTCGTCCCACTCGTATGCGCATGCGGTGAGATGGGCGACCCGCAGCACGGCGAGCTCGCGCAGGCGCGGCGACAGCGTCGACCGCGTCAGCAGGTAGAAGCTGAAGGTGAGGTAGGACCGGGTGAGGTCGGGGTGGTTGACGAAGGTCGAGATGGCGTTGCCCGCGGCCGCCGGATTCCGGCGCTCCTCGGGCATCATCCGGAGGGCGCTCAGGACGGCGTCGTCCCACTCGTCGGACGGCAGCGGGGCCAGGCGCACGGGCGCTCTCCTCTCGGTGTTCCATCCGTGACTCTCGGCAAGCGAGAATCATATTCTCATATTTGACCTAATAGATTTCCACTTCTTGCCCCGAAACGTCAATGGAAGAGTCGAGGTGGAGGTCCTGCCTGCACCCCCCGTGTGCAGCTAAAACTGCAGGTTCAGCGGTGTTTGACCGGGCATACGGATGTTGATTCTCGCTGTATGAGAGGCTAGTTTCCTCTAGTAGAGAACATGGTCGGACGAGCGCCCACAGTGTTGATCCGAAGGGAACAACCGTGAACAAAGACGACATGATCTTGATCAGCGTGGACGACCACATCGTCGAGCCGCCTGACATGTTCAAGAACCACCTGCCCGCGAAGTACCGGGACGAGGCGCCGCGGCTGGTGCACAACGCCGATGGCTCGGACACCTGGCAGTTCCGCGACACCGTGATTCCGAACGTCGCGCTCAATGCGGTGGCCGGGCGGCCGAAGGAGGAGTACGGCCTCGAGCCCCAGGGTCTCGACGAGATCCGCAAGGGGTGTTTCGACGTCGACGAGCGCGTCAAGGACATGAACGCCGGCGGCATCCTCGGCTCGATGTGCTTCCCGTCCTTCCCGGGCTTCGCGGGCCGGCTGTTCGCCACCGAGGACCAGGAGTTCTCGCTGGCACTCGTGCAGGCCTACAACGACTGGCACGTCGAGGAGTGGTGCGGCGCCTATCCGGCCCGCTTCATCCCGATGACGCTGCCGGTGATCTGGGACGCCGAGGCCTGCGCGGAGGAGGTGCGGCGCAACGCCAAGCGCGGGCGTGCACTCGCTGACCTTCAGCGAGAACCCCGCCGCGATGGGATACCCGAGCTTCCACGACGACTACTGGACGCCGCTGTGGGAGGCGCTGGTCGACACCGACACCGTGCTCAACGTGCACATCGGTTCCTCGGGCCGGCTGGCCATCACCGCGCCGGACGCGCCGATGGACGTGATGATCACGCTGCAGCCGATGAACATCGTGCAGGCGGCGGCGGATCTGTTGTGGTCCAAGCCGATCAAGAAGTACCCCGACCTCAAGATCGCGCTGTCCGAGGGCGGCACCGGGTGGATCCCGTACTTCCTCGAACGCGCCGACCGCACCTACGAGATGCACTCGACGTGGACGGGTCAGGACTTCGGCGAGCAAGGTCCCCAGCGAGGTGTTCCGCGAGCACTTCCTGACGTGCTTCATCTCCGATCCGGTCGGCGTGGAGCTGCGCAACCAGATCGGCATCGACAACATCTGCTGGGAAGCCGACTATCCGCACAGCGACTCGATGTGGCCCGGTGCCCCCGAGCAGCTCGACGAGGTGCTCAAGAAGCACGACGTGCCCGACGTCGAGATCAACAAGATGACCTATCGAGAACGCGATGCGGTGGTACCACTTCGACCCGTTCACCCACATCACCCGGAGCAGGCCACCGTCGGTGCGCTGCGCAAGGCGGCCGAGGGCCACGACGTGACCATCCAGGCCCTGTCCAAGCACGACCACGGTGGCGCCTCCTTCGCGGACTTCGCCGCGAACGCCAAAGAGCTGACTGGTAACAAGGACTGAGCGGGTAAGCGCTGCCGTGGTCCGCCGGTGCGGAGCAGTTGACCGCACCGGCGGACTCGGCTGCGTGCAAGTGTCTTTCCATGGGTAGGAGTACGCGATGACCGAGGGCATGAGCTTCGAGCTCACCGAGGATCAGGAGTTGATCCGCAAATCCGTTGCACAGCTGGCGGCCAGGTTCGACGACCAGTACTGGATGGAGAAGGACCTGGCGCACGAATTCCCTCAGGAGTTCTACGACGCCATCGCCTCCGGCGGCTGGCTCGGCATGACGATTCCCGAGGAGTACGGCGGCCACGGACTCGGCATCACCGAGGCGACGATCCTCGCCGAGGAGGTGGCCCGCTCGGGCGGCGGGATGAACGCGGCAAGTGCCATCCACCTGTCGATCTTCGGCATGCAGCCCGTGGTGGTGTTCGGCTCCGACGAGATGAAGGCGGCCACCCTGCCGCGGATCGTCGACGGCGACCTGCACGTCTGCTTCGGCGTCACCGAACCCGGTGCGGGCCTTGACACCTCGCGGATCACCACGTTCGCCAAGCGGGACGGCGACCACTACGTGGTGAACGGGCGCAAGGTGTGGATCTCCAAGGCCCTCGAGTCCGAGAAGATCCTGCTGCTGGTTCGCACGACGCCGTACGACGAGGTCACCAAGAAGACCGACGGCCTTTCGCTGTTCCTCACCGACCTCGACCGCGACCACGTCGACATCCGCCCGATCAAGAAGATGGGCCGCAACGCCGTCAGCTCCAACGAGCTGTTCATCGACGACCTCCGCGTGCCCGTCGAAGACCGAATCGGCGAGGAGGGCAAGGGATTCAGCTACATCCTGCACGGCCTGAACCCGGAGCGGATGCTGATCGCGGCCGAAGCCCTCGGCATCGGCCGGGTGGCATTGGACCGCGCGGTGAAGTACGCCAACGAGCGCGTCGTGTTCGACCGGCCGATCGGCATGAACCAGGGCATCCAGTTCCCGCTTGCCGACTCGTTGGCCCGCCTCGACGCCGCCGAGTTGATCCTGCGCAAGGCCACCTGGCTGTACGACAACGGCAGGCCGTGCGGGCGTGAGGCCAACATGGCCAAGTACCTCTGTGCCGATGCCGGTTTCGATGCCGCCGACCGTGCCCTGCAGACCCATGGCGGCATGGGTTACTCGGAGGAGTACAACATCTCGCGGTTCTTCCGCGAGTCGCGGTTGATGAAGATCGCACCGGTCAGCCAGGAGATGATCCTCAACTTCCTCGGCTCCCACGTGCTCGGACTGCCGAGGAGTTACTGAGTGGAACCCATGCTCTTCGACCTCACCGGCCGCTCGGCGCTCGTCACCGGCGCCGCGGGCGGGATCGGCTCAGCGGTCGCCCGAGCCCTCGCGACGGCCGGCGCGGCCGTCCTGGTGACCGACCTGGACAAAGATGCCGCAGCGGTTGTGGCCGAGGGCATCTCGGCCCAGGGCGGGAGGGCCGAGAGTGCGGCGCTCGACGTCGCCGATCGCGGGTCAGCCGATGCCGCCGCAGCGCAGGCCGCCGCGATGACCGACGGCGTGCTCAACATCGTGATCAACAACGCCGGTGTCACCGCTCCTGCGATGTTCGCCGACATCACCGAGGACAACGTCAACCGGCTGATCGACATCCACGTCATGGGCGCGTTCCGCGTCACCCAGGCTGCGCTGCCGTACCTGGCCACCGACGGAACCGGGCGGGTCATCAACGTCACCTCGGCGGCGGGCATCACGGGCACGCTCGGCCAGGTGAACTACTCGATGGCCAAGGCGGGCATCATCGGGTTCACCAAGTCGCTGGCCCGCGAGTTGGCCCGCAAGAACATCCTGGTGAACGCGTTGGCCCCGCTCGCAGCGACGAGCATGACCGAGACCATCCGCACCAACGAGAAGTTCGCGGCCAACATGATGCGGCGGATTCCGTTGCAGCGCTGGGCGGATCCCGATGAGATCGCAGGAGCGTTCGTGTTCCTCGCCTCCGATGCCGCGTCGTACGTCACCGGCCAGGTGCTGCCGGTCGACGGCGGCATGGTCATGTGATGGCGCGGGCTGACGCACGGGCTCAGCGCCGCTCGCCGGGATCACCGTCGTCGCCATGGAGCAGGCGGTGGCGGCACCCGATGTGCACCCGCGTCCTCGCGCGACTTCGGCGCGCGGGTGATCAAGGTGGAGAACCCCAAGGGCGGCGACTTCGCCAGGGACTACGACGACGTGGTCAACGGTCCCGGCGGGCTCGCCGCGCACTTCGTCTGGTGCAACCGTGGCAAGGAGTCGGTCACGATCAACACGAAGTCCCCTGCCGGCCTTGACGTGTTGCACCGGCTGCTCGACGGCGCCGACGCGTTCGTGTCGAACCTCGCGCCCGGTTCGACGGCGCGCATGGGACTCGCGCCCGCCGACCTCGCCGTACGCCATCCCAACGTCATCCCGGTCGAGATCGACGGGTACGGACCCGGTGGCCCCATCTCGCACAAGCGCGCGTATGACCTTCTGGTGCAAGCGGAAGCGGGCTCGTGTGCCATCACCGGCTATCCCGGCATGCCCGCCAAGCCGGGCCCCGCGATGGCGGACTTCACCACGGGCCTCTACGCCGCCATCTCGATTCTCGCGCTGCTGTTCGCGCGCGGGGGACGCCCCGAAGGGGCCGCGGCGCCGTCGGTCGAGCTGAGCCTGTTCGACGTGATGACCGACGTCATGGGCTACGCGCTGACCTACACCCAGCACTCGGGCATCGATCAACAACCGCTCGGCGTCGGTTCACCCGCGGTCGCGCCGTACGGGGCGTTTCCCACCCGCGACGGCCAGACCGTCGTGCTCGGCACCACCAACGACCGCGAGTGGCAGCGGGTGGCCAGGGAGATCATCGACCGTCCCGACCTCGCCGACGACCCGCGGTTCCTCACCAACCCCGGCCGCTGCGCGCACCGCGAGGTGCTCGACGAGGCCATCGGATCCTGGTGTGCCCAGCACGATCTCGCCGACATTCAGAAGACCGCCGACGACGCGGGGATCGGCAACTCCCGCTACAACCTGCCCAGCGAAGTGGTGGTGCACCCGCAGCTCACGGCCCGCGACCGCTGGCGCACGGTCGGCACGACCAAGGGGGACATCCAGGCGCTGCGGCCGCCGCCGGTGATCAGCGGCTACGAACAGCCGATGGGTGCGGTGCCAGGGCTTGGCCAGCACACCGACGCGGTGCTCGGCGAACTGGGCCTCACGGCCGACGACATCGCCCGGCTGCGGGACGAGGGCGCGATCGGGCCGGTGTACGCGTGACCGCCACCGACGTGCCCGTGCTGCTGTCCGACGACCGCGACGGCATCCGCACGCTGACGCTGAACCGGCCGCACCGCAAGAACGCGATCGACGCCCGGCTGTGGCGCGAGCTTGCCGACGCGCTCCGTGTCGCCGGCCGCGACGACGGGGTACGGGCACTGGTGCATCACCGGTGCGGGCGGCGCGTTCTGCTCGGGTGCCGACATCGGGGTGCCCGAGGACATCCATCCCCGGCGCAAGCTGCAGCGGCTCACCGACGTGGCGCTCGCGCTGCACGAGCTCTCCGTGCCCACCGTCGCGAAGGTGACCGGCGTCGCCGTCGGCGCCGGCTGGAACCTGGCACTGGGTTGCGACTTCGTGGTCGCGACCCCGGAGTCGCGGTTCTGCCAGATCTTCGCCAAGCGTGGGCTTTCGGTGGACCTGGGCGGATCGTGGCTGCTGCCCAAACTGGTCGGACTCCAGCAGGCCAAGCGGCTGGTGTTGCTCGCCGACATGATCGACGCGGCCGAGGCACACGCGCTGGGCTTGGTCACCTGGGTGCGACCCGCCGACGAGATCGACGCGTTCGTCGACGACCTCGCCGGGCGGCTCGCCGCGGGACCCCCTGTCGCGCTGGCCCAGAGCAAGGCCCTGCTCAACGACGGCGCCAACGGCACGCTGCGCCGAGGCGCTGGCCAACGAGGCCAGGGCGCAGCTCGGCAACTTCGCCACCGCAGACTCCGGTGAGGCGTACGCGGCGTTCGCCGCGAAGCGGGAACCGCAGTTCACCGGTCAGTGGGCCGTGCCGCCGGCGACCCGGGGGCAGGAGCGAAGCGACTCGGGGGATGAAATCACGAAGGATCGAGATCAAGATGCGTGAAACCGTCATCGTCGGCGCCGTGCGCACCCCGGTCGGCAAGCGCAACGGGGGCCTGTCCGACCAGCACGCCGCCGACCTGTCCGCCGTCGTCCTCCGCGAGCTCGCCGAGCGCACCGGCATCGATCTCAACGTGATCGACGACGTGGTGTGGGGTTGCGTCTCCCAGGTCGGCGACCAGTCGAGCAACATCGGCCGCTACGCGGTGCTCGCCGCGGGCTGGCCCGAACACATCCCCGGCACCACCGTCAACCGCGCGTGCGGATCGAGCCAGCAGGCGCTCGACTTCGCCGTGCACGCCGTGATGTCCGGACAGCAGGACGTCGTCGTGGCGGGCGGCGTCGAGGTGATGAGCCGCGTGCCGCTCGGCTCGGCCCGCGCCACCGGCATGCCCTACGGCCCGAAAGTGCTTGCCCGGTATGACGATTTCGCGTTCAACCAGGGCATCTCGGCCGAGCTGATCGCGAAGAAGTGGAACCTGTCCAGGACCCGGCTCGACGAGTACTCCGCGCAGTCCCACGAGCGCGCGGCCGCCGCGCAGGACGCGGGTGCCTTCACCGACCAGATCGTCCCCGTCTTCACCGACGCCGACGTCGTGACCGACGACGAGGGCATCCGTCGCGGCACCTCGGCCGAGAAACTCGCCGGGCTCAAGCCTGCCTTCACCGAGGACGGCGTCATCCACGCGGGCAACTCGTCGCAGATCTCCGACGGCGCCGCCGCACTGCTGGTGATGACGGCCGAGAACGCGGTCCAGCTGGGTCTGACCCCGCTGGTGCGCTTACCGCGCCGGGTCGGTCACCGGCGCCGATCCGGTGCTGATGCTGACCGGGCCGATCCCCGCCACCGAGAAGGTGTTGCACAAGGCGGGCGTCGGAATCGACGAGGTCGGCGTGTTCGAGGTCAACGAGGCCTTCGCGCCGGTGCCGTTGGCCTGGCTGGCCGAGACCGGTGCCGACGAGGCCAAGCTCAACCCGCTCGGCGGGGCGATCGCGCTCGGTCATCCACTCGGCGCCTCGGGTGCGGTGTTGATGACCAGGATGATTCACCACATGCGCGACAACGGAATTCGCTACGGGCTGCAGACCATGTGCGAGGGCGGCGGCACTGCCAACGCCACGCTGGTCGAGCTCGTCGAACTAGCACGAGCCGAGAGCCCCTTCGAAAGGAAGCGCCATGCGCCGGGATCTGTTCACCGAAGACCACGAGGCGTTCCGCGAGCTCGCGCGCACCTTCGTCGAGAAGGAGGTGGTGCCGCACTACGCCGAGTGGGAGAAGGGCGGCCGGATGCCCCGCGACGTGTTCGAGCAGATGGGCGAGCTCGGCATGCTGGGCATGGCCATCCCCGAGGAGTACGGCGGTGCGGGCATGCCCGACTACCGCTACAACGTCGTGATGCAGGAGGAGGCGGCGCGCGCGCTCGTCACGCTGTCCACCGTGCGCACCCAGCTCGAGGTGATCCTGCCGTACTTCCTGAACTACGCGAACGCCGAACAGCGTGGGCGCTGGTTCCCCGGCCTCGCCGCGGGCACGCTGCTGACGGCCGTCGCCATGACCGAGCCGGGGACCGGGTCGGACCTGGCAGGCATGCGGACCACGGCGGTGCGTGACGGCGACGACTGGATGGTCAACGGGGCCAAGACCTTCATCACCGGCGGCATGCAGGCCGATCTCGTCATCGTGGTCGCCAGGACGTCCACCGATGCCGAGAATCGGCGAAAGGGCTTGAGCCTGTTCGTCGTCGAGGACGGCATGGCCGGCTTCACCCGCGGCCGCGAGCTCGAGAAGATGGGCTGCAAGGTCCAGGACACCGCCGAGCTGTCGTTCGTCGACGTGCGCGTGCCTGCGGCCAACCTGCTGGGGGAGGAGGGCGAGGCGTTCGGCTATCTGGGGCACAACCTGCCCCAGGAGCGCCTCACCGTCGCCGTCGGCTCGGTGGCGCAGGCGCGGTCCGCGATCGCGGCGGCGATCGATTACACGAAGGACCGCAAGGCGTTTGGCACACCCGTTGCGTCGTTCCAGAACACCAAGTTCGAGCTCGCGTCGTGCTCGACCGAGGTGGAGGCCGCCCAGGCGATGCTGGACCGGGCGGTCACCCTGCACGTCGACGGCGAGCTGTCGGCCGCCGACGCGGCGCGGGTGAAGTTGTTCTGCACCGAGATGCAGGCCCGCGTGATCGACCGGTGCCTGCAACTGTTCGGCGGCTACGGCTACATGATGGAGTACCCGATCGCCCGGCTCTATACGGACGCCAGGGTGGCGCGCATCTACGCAGGCACCAGCGAGGTCATGAAGGTGATCATCGCCAAGTCGCTGGGCCTCTAGCCCCTCCGCATGGAGTCAGGAAGCTTCGAGTCCCGACTTGAGGTCGGCGAGCTTGTGCGGCCACCCGCCGGAGACGAGCTCGCGCACCACGCTCTCGGCCGGGAACTCGTCGTGGATGACGGTCAGCTTCACCTGGTTGCCGTCCGGTTCGATTTCGAAGGTCACCCGCGAGCGCGGTTCGGTCGCGGCCTTGGCCAGTACCTCGCTCAGCCCGGGATGCACCTCGGCGAGTTCGGGCACGAACGTGTGGAACGTGAACGACAGCCTGCGGTAGGGGTCCGACTCGAGGATGACCTGGTCGGGGTGCGAGATCTCCAGCGGCGGCTCCACCCAGGTGTACGTCGAACCCTTCTGCCAGTCCGACACCAGGGCGTGGCCCATGTAGCGCCGAGAGAACTCCGGGGTGGTGATGGCCTCCCACAGTCGTTCGGGCGTGGTGCGGATGTAGGTGGTGTAGACGAAATCGGGATTGCTGGTCATTGATTCACCTTCCAAGACGGTCTTCAGGTCGGCGAGCGTCTGTGCCCGCCCGCGGTCGTACTGATGGATCCAGCGATCGGCGATGGCGTTGATGGGTTCGGCGTTGAGGTAGTGCAACTTCTCGCGGCCCTGCCATCGGGTCACGATCAGCTGCGCTTCCTCGAGGACGGCCAAGTGCTTGCTGACCGACTGCCTCGCCATCTGAAGGACACTGCACAACTCGCGCAGGGTCTGGCCGTTGTGCGTGTTCAGGCTGTCGAGCAGCAGGCGTCGGCTCGGATCGGCCAGCGCCCTGAACACGTCGTCCACGTCGTCCATCTCCAGATCATGCAGCCGTTTGGCTGCATGAGCAGATTAGGCAGCCGGACGGCTGCATGTCAACCCTTGGCCTCTTGCGATTTCGCAGGAGATCCATTGAGACCCTTGTCACAGCGGCCAAACCTACCTACTGTGTGTTCACTAGGTTGGTTTGGTCGAACGAAGGAGTTCGGTGTCCGCACCAGAGTCGCCCGCGAGGCCGTACGCGACGCTGCTCGCCAAGGGCGACGACCGCAAACAGCGCATCCTCGCGATTGCGGAGCGCCTGCTCGCGCGCAACGGCTGGCGCAACACGTCGCTGGCGCAGATCGCCAAGGAGGCCGGCGTCAGCCCGGCGGGACTGCTGCACCACTTCGAGTCCAAGGAGCAGTTGCTCAACGCGGTGCTCGACGCCCGCGACGACGACGACGACATGCACGCGGACCGGTCCGGTGACCTGGTCACCGCAGATCTGCCGGGTGGCCGAGCGCTTCGATCGCGCGCCGGAGCTCGTCGGCACCTTCACGGTGCTGCTGGTCGAGAACATCGCGCCCGACGCCCCGCTGCACGACCGGCTGCAGAAGCGACAGCGCGACGCGCGTCGACATCGTCGCCGAACTGATCGAAATCGGTCAGCGGTCCGGTCGCTACCGCCAAGACTTCGACGCGGCCATCAAGGCCGTCGAGATCCTCGCCTTCGTCAATGGAATGGAGACCGCATGGTTGCTCGATCCTTCGATTCCCCTGGTCGACGTGTTCAAGGGGTACGGCGAGTCGCTCGCCAGGGACTTCGCCCCGGCGACGCGGGCGAACGCGGAAACGACGTCGGAAGGGGAACTGACATGAGGTACCGACTCGACGTCGTCGCCCCGAGCGTGCCCGAGGTGGTGAAGTTCGCAGGCGGCTGGCTGGTCGACCGCGTGATGGCCGGCTGGGACGTCACCGTGCTCATCTCCGCGGGCGAGGACACCAGGGCGCTGGAGATCCTCGGTGTGCGAGACCTACGACCTGGAGTCGGCGCTCGAGATGTGGGCGGACCGCCCGCACCCGCAGACCGTCGCGGTGGCCGCCGATCTGTTCGCCAGCGATCAGCGGGTGCGCCAGGGCGTGCTCAACGCGCTCGACCACGGGCTGACCGAGGTGACGTTGTGGGGCGAGCAGTGCCCCGAGGAACTCGACGACACGGTCGGCTCCGTGCGCCACCACCTGAGTGCGGCTGCCCGCGCGTTCAAGGCCCAGGCGCTGGCCGCGCTCGACGACCAGGACGGCGTCTTCGTCGGCGAGTGCGAGGCATTCCGCTGCGGGGTCATGGCCCGCCCATCGGTTGCCGCCGACCTGACCCCGGCTAGCTGAGGTCGATCAGGATCTTGCCGATCGCCCGACCGTCGGCGACGAGACGCAACGCGTCGACCGTTCGATCCAGCGGGTACACCGCGCCGACGTGAGGTGACACCCGGCCACTGACCAGGAGCTCGCGCAATTCGTCTTCGTTGCGGCCGAACTCGTCGGGTGGCACGTCCTGGAACTGAAAGCCGACGATCCGAATTCCCTTGACCAGAACCAGGTTCAGCGGAATCCGGGGAATCACGCCGGAGGCGTAGCCGACGGTGACGAACCGGCCGCCGCGGCGCAGCGCGCGCAGTGCGGGTTCGGACAGTTCGCCACCGACCGGGTCGACGACGGCGTCGGCCCCGTCAGGCAGCGCGTCGCGGAGCGCGGCCCGCACCTCGCCCTCGCCGGTGGTTGATCAGGTTGGCCGCGCCGTAACCCGCTGCGACGTCGAGCTTTTCCGCCGACGACGCCACCGCGGTGACCCGCGCGCCGAGTGCGACGCCCAGTTGCACCGCGGCCAACCCGACGCCACCGCCGGCACCGAGCACGACCAGCTCGTCGCCGGACGCCGACGCGCGCCATCGACCGCAGCGTGTGGTACGCGGTGCGATGGGCGACCCCGAACGCGGCCGCGGTCCCGGCGTCCACGCCGTCGGGGATCCGGCTCAGACCCGGCCGGGGCCACGGCGACCCGCTCGGCGAACGCGCCGAACAGTCCGGTTCCGGTGACCCGGTCGCCGACGGCGAAACCCGTTGCCTCGCCGCGACCTCGTCGACCACGCCGGCGAACTCGCTGCCGGGCACGAAGGGCGGTGGCACGCTGATCTGGTATTCGTTGGCGATCAGCAGGACGTCGGGAAAGTTGACCGCCGCCGCCTCGACACGCACCAGCACCTGGCCGGCATCGACGGCCGGCTCCGCGCGATCCTCGATGCGGACCACCTCGGGCGGCCCGTAGGCCGGGCAGACCGCGGCGCGCACCGCCCGCTCAGCCCCTGTAGTCGGTGGACTCGGCGAGTTCGGCCGCCGAGGCCATCAGATCGGTGACGACGGGCCCGAACGCCAGCAGCTTCTCGTCGTCGCCCGCGCGCTGGAAGCCCTGCTCCAACACGATCGCCAGCTTCCACTTGGCCAGCACCAGGTAGTAGTCCAGGTCGTCGACCTGACGGCCGGACACCTCGGCGTAGTGCGCGACCACCTGATCGCGCGACGGCATGCCACGCATGTCGACGTAGCTCATCTCGCCTGACGCGCCGTCGTCGCTGGGCCAGCTCTGCACCATCCAGCCCAGGTCCAGCTTCGGGTCGCCGACGGTGCCCATCTCCCAGTCGACGATGGCCGCCAATTGCGCGGGTGCGCCGTGCCGGTACATCACGTTGGCGAACTGGTAGTCGCCGTGCATCAGGCCGGGGATGAAGTCGAGCGGCTTGTGGGCGCGCAACCAGTCGGTGGCCGCCTCGAGGCCGGGGATGTCGCGGGCCTTGATCCGTTCGAGGAATCCGGTCCACCGGTCGACCTGCCGCTCGTGGAAGCCGTCGGGGCGGCCGAGGTCGGCCAGCCCCTTGGCCTGCCAGTCCACCTTCGACAGCAGCGCGATGCCCTCGGCCAGTTGATAACTCAGCCCGGGTCTGGCGTCGAGGTCGGTGTCGAAGGGCTCGGGCCAGCGGCCGTGCTGATCCATCGGCGACCATCCGTCCACGAAGCCCATCAGATAGAACGGCCTGCCGAGCACGCCCGCGTCGTCGCAGACGCCGATCGCCTCGGTGTGCGGCACCTCGGTGCCGTCGAGCGCCTCGATGATGCGCCACTCGCGCAGGATTCCCTTGTCGCGGTCCGGGGGAGCGCCCGGCGGTGGCATGCGGATGACGCAGCGCGCGTCGCCGCGGACGAGTTCGTAGATGACGTTCTGCGTTCCGCCGGAAAGGAACCGGGCCGTCAGGGGTTCCCCCTTGCCCGGCAGCGCGGCGCCGTCCATCCACTCGGCGAGGCGCGCGGTGTCGAGTTCCGGCTCGCTCACTGGTTGCCGACCTCCAGCTCGAGGAACTCGGCGAACCTCGCCCTGGCGGCGTCGCGCTTGCGGGGTAGCCATTCCGACGGCCAGACGTCGTCGCTGGCCTTGTAGTCGCGCAGCACCTGCTTGGCCACCGTCGTCTTGTGCACCTCGGTGGGACCGTCGGCCAGGCCCATCACCGCGGCACCGGTGACCATGCCGAGGAACGGCATCTCGTTGGTGACGCCGAGTGCGCCGTGCACTTGCATTGCCCGCCAGGCGATGTCGTGCAGCACCGTCGGCATGAGGACCTTGGCCGTGGCGATGTCCTTGCGGACCTTCTTGTAGTCGTTGTACTTGTCGATCTCCCACGCGGTGTACAGCACGAACAGCCGGAACTGCTTGAGCTGGGCGTACGAGTCGGCGATGTAGCCCTGCACGGTCTGCTTGTCGGCCAGCAGGCTGCCCGCGGTCTGACGGCTCAGCACGCGCTCGCACATCATGTCGATCGCCTTCTGCGCCAACCCGATGGTGCGCATCGCGTGGTGGATGCGGCCGCCGCCGAGCCGGGTCTGCGCGATGACGAAGGCCTGCCCCTCCCCGCCGAGCAGCGCCGAATTCGGCACGCGCACGTTGTCGTAGTGGATGAGCGCGTGGCTGCCCTGGTTGTCGCGTTCGCCGTGCAGTCCGACGTTGCGCACGATGTTCGACGCCAGGCGTGTCGGTGGGCAGCAGGAACATCGACATGCCCGCATACGCGCTGACGTCGGGGTTGGTCACCACCATGACGATCAGGAACGACGCCGTATTCGCGTTGGACGAGAAGTACTTCCAGCCGTTGATCACCCAGTCGTCACCGTCGCGGACGGCCCTGGTGGTGAACTGGGTGGGGTCGGCACCACCCTGCGGTTCGGTCATCGAATAGCTGGAGAACAGTTCGCCGTCGAGCAGCGGCCGCAGGTAGCGCTCCTTCTGCTCGGGCGTGCCGTAGTGGGCGATGATCTCGGCGTTGCCGGTGTCGGGGGCCTGGCAGCCGAAGATGATCGGCGCCCACTGCGAGCGGCCGAGGATCTCGTTGAGCAGCGCGAGCTTCAGCTGGCCGTACCCCTGCCCGCCGAGTTCGGGGCCGAGATGCGTTGCCCACAAACCCTTTTGACGCACCTGCTCCTTGAGCGGGTCGACGACCTTGCGGCGCGTCTCGGTGAGCGGCGTGAACTGCAGGTGCGGCCAGATCAAGTCGAGCGGCTCGATCTCCTCGCGCACGAATGCATCCGCCCAGTCCAGCAGTTCCTGGTACTGCGGGTCGGTCTCGAAGTCCCACATGCGGCCTCCTTGCCAGCGATCAGGGGGTGTTCCGTTGGTGTGCGTATCCGTCGATGAGGGTGCGATGTCGGCGGTGACGACGTCGGCGAACGAGCGGTCGCCGAACGCGCCCGCCGCCCAGTGGCGCGCGCCCTCGCTGACCATGGTCTGCGCCAGGTAGGCGAGGTGGGCGACGTCGACGCCGGCGCCGAGCTTGCCGTCGGCCTTGGCGCGCGTGAACAGCTCGCTGAACATGTCGGCGTCGACCTCCGGGGGAGTGCCCTCGGCCAGGATGCGGTGCTCGTGGCGGTATCCCTCGAGGATCGTCTCGATGACGAGCTCCCTCGGGTTGCGCGCCATCGACTGCTCGAACGTGGTGAGGGCGGCGGCGATGACGGGCTCGATCTCGTAGGGCCTGCCGAGCAGCTGGTGGATGGTGCGGTGCGCGGACTGGGTCGACATGACGCCGACCTCGAACAGCACGTCCTCCTTGCGGGGGAAGTAGAAGTAGAACAGCGCCTTGGAGACGCCCGCTGCGGTGCAGATGTCCGCGACGGTGGTGGTGGCGTAGCCCTTGGTGCGCCACAGCGCCATCGCGGCCTGGACCAGCATGCGCTTGGTTTCGTGCGACTTCGCTCGCTGAAAAGTCGCCCTTCGTTGACCACGGTCAGCGCCAGCTGATGCGACGGTCTCGGGCACATCCGCAGGCTAGCAGACCAGAGTGCAGTCCGATATAGCTGACCAACGTCTAACTAGCCGTCGCGCCAGCCCGCCTGGTCAGGTAGTCGACCTGCAGGTAGATCGCGTAGAGCACGAAGAACGGCAGAATCGCGAACGGGACGTTCTCGGCGACGAACTTGAACCACAAACCGAATGCGCCTTGTCCGACGTCGCTGAATCCGGCCCGCACCTCCGACAGGAAGTACACGCCGGTGCTACTGATCAAGATGGCGCATCCCGCGAAGGCGAGCCAGAGGCAACGGATGCGCGACTCGGTCGGCAGCGCTGGGCGGAGCAACCGGGTCCACAGCACGAACAGCGTGATGCCGGTGGCGACTCCCACCAGCTCGAGGCCGAAGATCCAGTTGTTGCCGCTGTTGTATCGGGTGTCGGCCAACCCCCATTGCCACCACAGCCACTTCCAGCCCGGATCGGTGGTGGGTGTCCACAGGTTGAAGGGGTGGCCGATCAGGAAGATGAGTCTCGTAGCCGAGCTGGCTGCCTGCGGTGTACGGCAGATAGATCATCGTCAGCTCCGCCGCCCGCTCCAGCCGCGGGCGATGCTCACCGCGTCCGGTCCAGAAGTACGACCAGCGGCAGCAGGATCACCGGCACGCCGAAGGCCAGATTGGCGATGACGTCCACGGTGAAGGTCGGCGGCAGCACCCGCGTGCCGACCCCGACGACGACCAGCGTGAACGCGACTCCGGTGAATGCGGTGAGGGCGAGATAGGTCCTTCGGCGGTGGGTCGCCCAGGGGCGGGCCAGATTCGGTTCGCCGCTCGACGGGGCCTGCGTCACGACGTCCGATGTCATTGGGCCCCTATTCGTCGGCCATCCTCGGCGAAGAATTCGTCGAGGCCTTGCGCGGAGGATAAGCGAACGGCGGCACGCTGTTGGGCGAACGCTCAGCATTGCTTCTAGAGTGTCAGATGCTTGGACGCGAGAACGCGATTCTCCGAGATCGGCAGACCGCGGTCCTCGGACGCCCATCGAGCGAGGTAGCCGCCCCGCTGCCCTCGTTGACGACGAACAGCCGCTATGGAAATGTAATACTCAACAATGAGAGGCACGTTCTCATCGGCGTGCGTCCAGGAATGGAGTGGTACATGGCGATCGACCCCGCAGGCATCGACTGGTTCAGGGACCCGCGGCTGGTTGACGACCCCTACCCGTACTTCAACGCGCTGCGCGACAAGTGCCCCGTCGAACCGGAGGACCACTACGGCGTCACCATGGTGACCGGCTGGGAAGAGGCGGTCGCCGTCTACAACGACGAGAAGACGTTCTCGTCGTGCCTGTCGGTGACCGGACCGTTCCCCGGGTTTCCCGTTCCGCTCGAGGGTGACGACGTCACCGACCTGATCGAGAAGCACCGCGACGAGCTGCCGTTCAGTGATCAGCTGCCCACGCTTGGACCCACCCGTCCACACCAACCATCGTTCGCTGATGATGCGGCTCATCACGCCGAAGCGCCTCAAGGAGAACGAGGACGCCATGTGGCAGCTCGCCGACGAGGTGCTCGACACCTTTCTCGCGCCGGGCAAGGGTGAGTTCATCAAGGGCTTCGCCAGTCCGTTCACGCTGCTGGTGATCGCCGATCTGCTCGGCATCCCGCCGGAGGATCGCACCGCGTTCGTCGACGGCATCGCACAGCACTCGGGCGGTGGCGTCGGCAGCACCAGCAAGGAATCGCTGTCGCACTCGCCGCTCGAGTTCCTCTACGGCCAGTTCGAGGAGTACGTCGCCGACCGTCGGCAGAACCCCCGCGACGACATCCTGACCGGGTTGGCCACCGCACTCTTCCCCGACGGCACCACACCCAGCCCCGGCGACGTCGCGCGCGTCGCGACGAACGTCTTCTCGGCGGGCCAGGAGACGACGGTCCGCCTGCTCGGCACGGCGCTGAAGGTGCTCGGCGATCAGCCCGAGATCCAGAAGTTGGTGCGCGAGGACCGCAGCCTGCTCCCGAACTTCATCGAGGAGGCGTTGCGCCACGAAAGCCCGGTGAAGGGCGACTTCCGGCTGTCGCGTACGCCGGTCACCGTCGGGGACCACGAACTGGGCGCAGGCACCACCGTCATGGTGCTCAACGGTGCGGCCAACCGCGACCCGCGTCGCTTCGACGATCCCGACTCCTTCGACCCCACGCGCAAGAACGCCAGGCAGCATCTGGCCTTCGGCCGGGGCATCCACAGCTGTCCGGGCGCACCACTGGCCAGGGCCGAGACGCGCGTCGGTCTCGAGCGGCTTCTCGACCGGACGTCCGACATCAGGATCTCGGAGGAGAAGCACGGTCCGGCCGGGCATCGCAACTACCGCTACATCCCGACGTTCATCCTGCGCGGGCTCACCGAACTGCACCTCGAGTTCGACCTGAACGAGGCGCGCGAGTCGAGCGGGGCCTGATGAAGGTCACCGTCGACGAGGACAACTGCCGCGGCCACGGCATGTGCCTGACGTTCTGTCCCGAAGTCTTCGAGATCACCGACGACGGCTGGGCCGTCGCGGCTCCGGGGGAGGTGCCCGCCGAACTCGAGGGCGCGGTCCGCGAGGCCATCGACAACTGCCCCGAGCGCGCCATCCATGAAGTGTGATTCAAACCAAGTCAACGACAAGGAGATTCAGCCGTGCCCAAGGGTTATGTGATCATCACCGAGGACGTCAAGGACCCGGCCGGCATGGCCGAGTACGGCAAGCTCGCGGCCAAGGCCATGGACGGTGCCACGCTCCTGGCCTTCGCGCAGAACCCCACCGTCGTCGAAGGTGACTGGCACGGCAGCCAAACCGTCCTGCTGGAGTTCGAATCCGTTGACGCGGCCAAGGAGTGGTACTACTCCGACGCCTACCAGGAGGCGGCCAAGATCCGCCAGGGCGCCGCGGAGTGCAACGGGGTCATCGTCTCCGGCCTCTGAGCCTTCTCTGCGCGAGCGTGTCGTCGGACGAGCAGACGCAAAAGCCCCTCAATCGGGACCATTCAGGGGCTTTTGCGTCTGCTCGCGGGTGGTGCCTGACGCGCGGGTGATGGCGGACGTCAGTTGGGGACCAGCGGGCCAACGGGTTTGGTGGTCGTGGCGTGCACCAGCAGCTCGGCGAGCTCGCGGGGCCGGGACAGGAACGGCGAGTGCGACGCGTCGATGGTGAGCTGCTCGACGCCGAGGCGGCGGGTCACCGTGTCGGCCAGCCAGCGCGGCATCGACCGGTCCTGCAAGCACAGGATGTAACTGCGCGGCAGGTCGGCCGTCCCAGAACTTGGCCACCGACACCGGCGTGACGGTGGTGTCGCCGAACCGCTCGGGGCCGAGCCGCTCGAACGCCCAGCGCGCGGTCTGCTCGTCGCAGTCGTGGTAGAAGTACTTCCACGCCCCGTCGAAGTCGGCGAAGGTCATGGCGCCGTCCTCGTCGAAGTGCAAGTAGCTCAACATCTCTCCGACGTCGCCGTCGAAACCCTCCGCCAGTTCGTCGCCGGCATCGCGCATCGCCATCGCCTCGGGATACGTGCGGCCCTCGCGGGGCAGCGCGGCGGCCAGGTACACGATGTGGCTGACCAGATCGGGGCGGGCGTCGGCGGCCAGCGTGGCGTCGAAGCCGCCGCCGGAATGCCCGACCAGCACGTCGCCGGGCTGCATCAGCGCGACGATCGCGTCCCGTCGGTTGGCCAGCGTTGACTCCTGATCGACGAGCGCGCCGTGCCCCGGCAGGTCGACCGCCACGCCGTCGTGGCCCGTCGCCTGCAGCTCGGCGATGGTTCGGTCCCAACACCACGCAGCGTGAAAGCCGCCGTGTACGAACAGGAATCGCACTAGCGGATCATTCGTCGACGATGGCGATGGCCTGCCGTGGGCACTGCCGCACCGACTCCTTGATCTGCTGCTCGTTCTCTGGCGTCACTTCGTCGGAGAGCACGTGCAGGTAATCCTCGTCGTCGAGATCGAACACCTCGGGGATGATGCCCATGCAGACGCCGTTGCTCTCGCACAGCCCGAAGTCGACCTCGATCTTCTGCGTCACTTCGGCACTCTTCTCTTCGCGCAAGCGCTCATCGCAGCACCCTCACGGGGACATTGTGATAACCCGCCACGTTCTGCATGTTGACGCGCTGAAGACCGTCGAAGTCGACCTCGTAGCGTGGCATGAAGTCGAGCAGGTGCTCGAGTGCGATCGCGCTCTCCATGCGCGCCAGCGCGGCGCCGAGGCAGCTGTGGATGCCGTAGCCGAGCCCCAGGTTCTGGGCCTGGCTGCGGTCGCGGTCGATGTCGAACGTCTCGCCGTCGGTGAAGGCGCGCGGATCCCGGTTGGCCGAAGCGCCCATCAGGAACACCGGCTTGTTCGCGGGGATGGTGCCGCTGGGCACCTCGACGTCCTTCACGCTGTAGCGGACGTTGTACTGCACCGGACCGACGTAGCGCAGCAGTTCCTCGACCGCGGCGGGGATCTTGCTGCGGTCGTCGAGCAGCTTCTGCCACTGGTCGGGATGGCGGGCGAACTCCACCACCGCGCTGCCGACGAGCTTGGTGACGGTCTCGGCGCCCGCACCGCCGAGAAGCGTGGTGAAGCCGGTGATCTCGATGTCGTCGAGCTTGCGCAGCGTTCCGTTCTCGTCGGGGATCTCCGCGGCGATCAGCCGGCTGATCATGTCGTCCTGCGGGTTCTGCCTGCGCTCCTGACACCAGGCCGTAGTAGTACATGCCCGAGTCGATGTTGGCCTGCATGTTGTCGTCGTCCAGCTCGATCTGGCCCGGCTTGCGGTGCAGGCTCGTGTCGATCCAGTGCCGGACCTGCTGGCGGAAGTCCTCGGGCACGCCGGCCATCCGGGTGATCACCTCGACCGGGAACGGGCCGGAGAAGTCCTGCACGACGTCGAAGTCGTCCGGGTCGGCCTTGCCGAGGTAGTGCTCGATCAGCTCGACGACGGTGTCCTTCTGCGACTGGATCGCGCGCGGCGTGAACGCCTTGTTGAGCAGGCTGCGCATGTGCCGGTGGTCGGGCGGGTCCATGAAGATGATCGACTTCTGCGGCACCTCGCCGGAGCGCACCATGCCGAGGTCGCAGCCGCGGGCCGACGAGAACGACTCGTGGTCCTTGAATGCCGCCGCCACGTCCTCGTGGCGGGTCAGCGCGTAGAAGTCCTCGTCCTCGTCGTAGTACAGCGGGGCGTCGTCGCGCATCCGCTGGTACACCTCGTAGGGATTCTCGAAGTAGTCCTGCGACACCGGGCTGAAAACCACTTTGGGCTTGGTCACTGCGTCCTCCTCGGCGCTGAGGTCAGGGCCGGAAACGTTACGGAAGGCTGGAATATTGTAACGGCTACAGTATGCGACACATCGTCTCGAAAATCAGCTGAATCGCCGACTCCCGTAACGCCATCCTTGCCAAGCGAGGTGCTGAATCGGTCGGCTCAGCGCTTGAGTCCGGCATCGACCACCGGGTCGATCACGCCGAGATCGCCGCCCAGTTCGGCCACGGTCTTGCGGACCACGGCGACGTCCTTGCCGATGAACTCGCCGACGGCGGAGATGAACGCGTCCGCGGACCCGGCCGACGCGATCATGTTCAGCACCCGACTCTGCGCGCTGCCGTGCGTCAAGGCGCTGAGCAGTGCCTTCTCGTCGATCCCGAACCGCGACCCCAGCCGCGTCCCCTCGGCGATCAAGCCGATCTGGGCGGCGAACAACGTGTTGTTGACGAGCTTGACGAGCTGCCCGGCGCCGGTCGCGCCCGCGTGGAGGATCGGGTCGCCGTACGCGCTGAGCACCGGTTGGACATGCGCCACCGCGCTGTCGGCACCGCCGACGAACAGCGTGACCTTGCCCGCGGCGATGTCGTGCGGCCCGCCGCTGACGGGCGCATCGACGACGTCGACGTGACCGAAGCGCGCGGCGATGGACTGGGCGGTGCGCGGGCTGCCCGTGGTGTGCAGCACCAGCGTCGCGCCCGGTCGCATCTTCGCGACCAGATCGCCGTCGAGGCAGATCTGCTTGACCTGTTCGTCGGTGAACACACACACCACGACGGCGTCTTCCGATGCCGCCGTCGTCGAGAGATCGTCGACGGGTGTGGCGCCGAGTTCGGCCACGGCGCGGCGCTTTTCGTCGGTCCGGCCGACGGCGTCGACGTCGTGGCCCGCCCCGACGAGGCGACTGCACCATCGGTGCACCCATGCGGCCCGCGCCGACGAACCCGACGCGCATCAGCGTCGCTCATCACCGCGGGTGGTCCATCAACGTCAGCGCCCTGTCCGCCGCGGTGAACACCGCACCCTCCGGCGCCGATGCGTCATCGGCGAGGCTGGCGGCGTGCCGAACGTCCTTCTGCAGCAGGCCTCCTGCGATGGGGGCCAGCCCTTCGAGGCTGCCGCCGAGCATGGTGATGCTGTTGATCGCCTTGCTGGTGGCCGACCCGCGGTTGAGCACCTCGCAGAGCCGGCCGCGGGGGATGCCGAGCGCATCGCCCAACTCCAGGGTGCTCATCGCGCTGCCGAGGTTCGCGGTGAACAGCAGGTTGTTCAGGATCTTGGCGACCTGGCCGCTGCCAAGCGGACCGAGGTGGACGATCGCGTCGGAGTACGTGGCGAACACGGGCCTGCACGTCTCGACGTCGGCCTCCTCGCCGCCGATCATCACCATCAGCGTGCCTGTCTCGACTGCGGGCGCGCCACCGCTCACCGGCGCGTCGATGACGAAACGCCCTGTGCCGCAGCGGATTCCGCGACCTCGCGGCAGGTGTCGGGGTGAACGGTGCTGTGGATGGCGATGATGCCGCCCGGCTTCATTCCTGCCAGCACACCGGTCTCGCCGTCCAGCACCTGGCGGACGTCGTCGTCGCCGACCACGCACAGGCAGACCAGATCACTGGCCGCACCGAGCTCGGCCGGTGTCGCGGCGATCTTCGCCGCGGTGTCTGCGTAGGGCTCGACGGACGCGGGCCGACGCGCCCACAGCGTGAGTTCGTAACCGCCCTCGACGATCCGGCGCGCCATCGGCGCACCCTGACTACCCAGCCCGATGAATCCGACGCGCATCACGTTGCTCTCCTCTTTGCGCAGCGCTCTCGACTCGCCTGCACTTCGACGTCGCTGCCCTCGTGGCGGCGACACAGTCCTCGATGAACGACAACACACGCTGGTGGTAGACGTCAGCGCTGCGGCCGACGCTGAGATTGTGCCCGCTGTCCGGCATTTCGTTGATCACCACGCGGGGTGACGAGCTGAACAGTGCGGCGATGGCGGCCAGCGACTCCGGGTCGGACTCCCAGACGCTCTCGTGGTCGGCGACGCTGAACTCGACCGGTACTGCAACCTTGGCCGCGGTCGCCGGGAAGTCTCGCCGCGGCCAGTTCGCCGTGACCTCTGCCTCGTAGGCGGCGCCCGGCGCCGACAGGGCTCCGGTCAAGCACCTCCGGCGGGTAGAGGTCGGTGGGCTGCCACAACAGATCCCGCAGGCCGGCGGGGCGCGACGTCGTGGTCGCCTGGCTGATGACGGCCTTCGCGTCGGGGTGGTAGCGCAGCCCCGTGCCCGCCACCTCGAGGCCAAGGACGTCGGTGCCACTGCGCTCGTCGATGGCCATCCGCACCGCCAGCTCGCAGCCCGCCGAATGCGCCACCAGGAACACGCCTGCGCCGCGGGCGCCCGCGGCGGCGATCTTCTCGACGGCGCCGTAGGCCAGCTCGACGCGGCGCTCGGGCAGCGCCATCTCATCCTGGTACAGCGCCGACGCGCCGTAGCCGGGCCGATCGAGTGCGATCGTGGTGAAGCCCTGCGATGCGGCGTTGCGCAGCAACGACAGTCGCGGATGGCCCGGGCAGTCGAAGTAGGCCGCCGACGTCGCGCCGCCGTGGATCGCGACGATCACCGCGCGCGGTTCCGCCACCTCGGCGACCAGCGCGGACATGGGCACGGCGTCGACCATGACGACGCGTGGGCGCGGGTCGTCGGTGCTGACGTCTCGGCTCACGACTCGGTCCGTAAGCAGGATCGCGCCGCTCGGGGTCAGTCCGCCGCTGCTGACCACCGCGACGTGGGCGTCGGCGACCTGGCGCTCGCCCGCCTCGCCGCGCAGCTGGGTGACCGCCTCGTGGATCAGGCCCATGCCGTGGGTGCGGCCGTGCGAGAGCTGGCCGCCGTGCGTGTTGAGCGGGATCACGCCGTCGCGGGCGATGTTCTTGCCGCCGTCGAGGAAGTCCTTGGCCTCGCCGATGCCGCAGAAGCCCAGCGCCTCGAGCCAGGACAGGCAGTTGAAGCTGAACCCGTCGTAGAGTTCGGCGACGTCGACATCGTTGGGGCGCAACGACGTTCGGGTCCACAGGTGTGCCGCCTGGCCAAGCACCTGTGGCTCGTGGGTCATCGTGGTCTGGTCCCAGTCGGTGCGCTCGATGATCTGGGTGCCGACCGCCTCGAAGTACACCGGAGGCTTCGGCAGGTCGCGGGCGACGTCGACGGCCGAGACGATCACGGCGACGGCGCCGTCGCACGGGACGTCGCAGTCGTACAGCCCGAACGGCGTGGTGATCGGGCCGCGCATTGAGGTAGTCGTCCATGGTCATCGGATCGCGGTAGATCGCGGTCGGGTTGAGCGCGGCGTTGGCGCGCTGGTTCATCGCGATCCAACCGAGCGTCTCGCGAGTGGTGCCGTAGCGGTCGAAGTGCCGTTGTGCGTTCAGCGCCAGGATGTGTGCGGCCGACGTTGCCCCGAACGGCATCTGCCAGCTGGTGGTGCGGGCACCCACCCGGCGGGGACATCCTGCCCTCCTTCATCAGCTGGCCGAACGTCGCTTCCCACAGCGTGCGGAAGCACAGCACGTGCCGCGCCATGCCGGTGGCGACCGCCATCATCGCCGCGATCACCGAGCCACCGGGTCCGAAGGTGTCCATGCCGCCGTTGATCCACGTCGGCTTCAGACCGAGCGCACCCTCGAGTGCGCTCACGCCGCCCTCGCCCATGCCCGCGATGTCGAGCCCGGGATAGGTGGACAGCCCGTCGATGTCGTCGAACGTCAGACCGGCGTCGGCGACCGCGGCCTCGCAGGCCTCGATCGTCAGCGACAGCGGCGGGACCATCAGCCGACGGCCGAGCCGGGAGGCGCCGATGCCGGTGATCGCCGAGTGATCCTCGAACTTCGCCGTGGTGAGCATCGGCCGCACGTGCTTGCCGAAGTCCTCGGGCGGCGATCTCGTCGTCGGGCTGCGCGAGGGGAGTGCTCGTCGGCCGAGCCGGTTTGAACAGCGGTAGCCAGACGTCGGCGAGCTGCTCGAAGACGACCTCGACCGGTTGGCCGAGCTCGAGCTCGTCGGGATCGCATTCGATGATGTTGGTGGTCAACCGAACCCGGGGATCTTCGGCGATCGCGACCTGCGCCACGACATAGGGCGGCGGCAGGTCGGGGAAGCCGAAGCGGTGGTTGACCGTGAACGCCGACAGCGTGGCCTTGCCCGGACACCGCCCGCACCTCGATGTCGTGGCTCCGGCAGTACCGGCAGATGGGTGCGGGCGGGTGGATCAGCGCCTGGCAGCCCTGGCATTCCTGCAGGCGCAGTTCCCCGTCGGCCCCCGACGTCCAGAAGAACTCGTTGTCGACGGTGAGCTGCGGCAGTGGTCTGGTCAACGGACGAATTCCGAGATCGCTTCGCTGTCCTCGGTCTCGACGTGCGGTTCGGACGACTCCTCCGGAGTTGGCGGCGGTGCGCGCTGGGCCGACGGTCCGTGCTCGCCTATCGCGATGATCGCGTGCACCGGGCAGTCCAGCAACGCCCGCATGACCGCGTCGTGGTCGGCTTCGGGACCGTGCCGTCGCCGATCAGCGACGCGTAGCCCCAGTCGTCGAGCGAGAAGTACTCGGGCGCGTGCTTGGCGCAGACGCCGAAGCCGTCGCACACGTCCGGTCCAGTCGGATCTTCATGGGTCCGCTCACGAGCGCCTCCACCTCGTAGGGCCGCACGCGCTGTACGCGTCGGTGCGGCACGCGTCGCACTCGCCGTCGAGGTGGCGGGCGACGACCTGGGGGAACTGCTGCAGCAGGCTCGCTGCGATGTTGGTGGCGGCGTCCAGCGTCGCGCAGGCCCCGCGCCCGCGCAGCACCACCGACCACCGCTCCAGGCGCGCGAGATCGTCGGCGGTGGCCACCCCGTCGCGCAGCGCGCGCGTGACGGCCGACATCGCCGCGGTGCCGTTGAAGCACGACCCGCACTGGCCGGCGTTCTCGCGGTCGAAGTACGCCATCACCGCGGCGGCGACGGCGACGGGGCAGTCGTCGGTGAGGATCGCGACGGCGCCGCACCCGAGGCCGCTGCCGAGCCCGCGCATGCGTCTCGTGGTCGAGCGTGGCGTCGAGCACCTCGCGGTTGAGCAGCCCGGCGAAGTAGCCGCCCATCAGCACGCCGCTGACGTCGTCGGCGGAAACTCCGTGCAGGGCAAGCAGATCGGTGAAGGCGACGCCGTGCGGAAGCTCGTACAGCGCCGGCGGGCGGCCGGCGCCGGTGACCGTGGCCAGGAACGTGCCCGGCGACGCGGACGGTGCCGACCGCGCGGTACGTCGTCGGCGCCGTGGCGCAGCACGAACGGCAGATTGGCCAGCGTCTCGACGTTGCTCACCAGCGTCGGGTGACCGCCGACCCCTTGCTCGAACGGTCGCGGTGGCTTGTCGGTCGGCTTGGCTGGGCCGCCGTTGACGGCGCGGACGGCGGCGGTCTCCTCGCCGGCGACGTAGCCCGGGTCGACGGTCACGACGCGCGATCGAGCAGGTCGAGGTCGGCGGCGGCCAGCGCGGCGTCGAGGGCTTGCGCCGCAAGCGGGATCGGAGACGTAGACGCACGGCCCGCTCGGCGCCGACGATGCGGGCGGCCAGTCGCACCCCGTCGAGCACCAGATGCGGCCGGTTGCGCAGCAGCCACCTGTCCTTGACCGATGCGGGCTCGCCCTCCTCGCCGTTGGCCAGGACGACGGTGCGCTGCCCGTCCGGCCCGCGTCGCGCACCGTGCGCAGCTTGACCGCGAGCGGGAACGCCGCGCCGCCGCGGCCGAGCAGCCCGCTGCGGTCGACCTCGTCGAGCAGTCGGTCCGGGTCGTCGAGCGGCTGATAGCCGCCGCCGCGCGACGTACTCGGCGTAGCTCCTCGACGCCGGGCGTCGGCCGCAGCAGCCGCGGCGCGGTGCCCGGCCAGGCCGCGACGGTGAGTTCGGTGGCCTGCGGCGTGATCCGCGGTGGTCATGGCTGCGCCTTCCTGCCCGCGGATAGGCTGGCGGGCATGAGAACTGCGGTGGTGCGTGTCGACGTCGACCCGGCGGCGACGGCTCGCGGCCGCGCAGCTACGGACGGCATGACGGCCTTGTCCGACGTTGGCCGCCGCGATCGGCGCCGACGTGGTCGAAGCCGATCTCGCGGCGCTGCCGCCCGGCCGTCGACAGGTCGAGGTCCTCATCGCCGGCGACGACCCCGACGAGCTGAAGCGGACCGCAGTCGAGCTGTGCACCAAGGCATTCGGCGCCTTCGGCGCGACGCCGGCCGCCGGCGTGCTGACCTACGTCAGCCGGGGCACCGACGACGACGCGCACGGCGTGCTGGCCGGGCTCGGGCTGCGCGGCGAGGTCGAACGCCGATGGCCGACGACGGACGGGCTGGGACGTCGATCCACGTGACGCTGCGCAAGGCCGACCTGGAGCGGGTGCCGGAGAGTCGGGTGCACACCGCGCTGGAGGCCTCGCTCAACTGCGAGGTCCACATCTCACCGTGTGAGCGGACATCACTTGCCTCAGGAAGTCCAGGATCGGCGGGAGCGGCCTGCACCCACGTGTCGAACAGGCAGAACTTCTTTCCGCCACTGGCGGCGAACTTCTCGCCCGCGCGCTCCCAGGCGTCCTCCGGCCACGGCGGGTCGATGAGCTTGGAGCCCTTGATCAGGCAGCTCACTTCGAGCGACGTGCGCTTGGGGTGGTCCCAGTCGTTCTCGCCGCCGCGGATGATCAGCGTCGGAACCTTGATGTCGTCGAACATCTCGTCGGGAACACCGGGGATGGTCTGGCCGGGCTTGGACACGAAGGCGTTGAGCCAGCGCAGCATCACCTTGAGGAACTCGTCGGCGTCGAGTGCGAGGAAGCGCGCCTCGTTGTCGGGGTTCTCCGCGATGCGTTCCTTCCACTCGGCGACGTGCAGCAGGCCCTTGATGCCCGATCCCGCGGACCGCCAGGATGCTCGGCGTGATGTAGTGCCCGCCGAGCACGAACGAGCCGTACACCCCGCCGACGATGTTCCACACCACCAGCTTCGTGACCAGCTCGGGGTAGAGCATCGTGGTGATCATCGAGTCCCTGGCGCCGCCGGAGCCGCCCGCGATGATGCACGGTCCGATGTCGAGCTTGGTGATCAGCTGCATCAACGTCTCTGCGCGCATGTGCGATTCGCTCTGCCCGTAGAACTGGACGTCGGACTTGCCGCAGTTCGGCCGGTCCCAGAGCAGCACCCGGTAGCCACCCTTGACCAGCGCCCGCGCCAGCGGCTTCAGCCCGGGAATGTCCTTGCTGAACCGGCCGCCCGGGGTGAGGGCGATGAAATCGCCCTGTCTTGCCGAGGATTTCGTAGACGACGTTGCCGCCGTTGATCTCGATCGTCTTGTTGGGCAACTTGCTCCAATTTTTCTGGGCTCGAAGTTCGTCAGGCCTGCACCAGGACGTCGTCGCCGACGACCCGGACGGGATAGGTGCGGATGCTCCACTCCGGCTTGACCGCGGTGGTCCCGGTGGCGAGCTCGAAACCCCATTGGTGCCAGGGGCAGAAGATGAACTCCATGTCGCGGACCATCACCGCGTCACCGGGCACGCTGTCGTCGACGACGTTGCGGCCGCGAGCCCGTCCCGAGCACAGCGGACCGCCCTCGTGCGGGCAGTAGTTCGCGATGGCGTAGAACGTGCCGTTGACGTTGTAGACGCCGACGCCGTGGCGGCCGATCGGCACCAGTTTGTGTGTGCCCGGCGGGATTTCGTCGACGGTCGCGACGACGTGCTCCCGCCCCTGCGCGAGGCGGGGCGTCTTGTCTGCTTCGGTCCACTCGGTTCAGAACACCCGGACCTGACCCTCGAGCGCCGGCACGGTCTCCGGAGAGTCTTGTAGGTCTCGATGCCGTTGCGGAACATCACGTTCTCGCGGGCGTGCTCGGGCAGGTGCTTGACCAGCCAGCGCGGATCGTCGAACGTCCAGTGCGGGTAGTCCGATGAGTACAGCAGGATCTTGTCGCACTCCATCCACTCGAACGCCCGGCTCAGCTCCGTCTTGTCCTCGGGATAGTCCAGCGGCTGGGTGGTGAACTTGATGTGTTCCTTGACGTACTCCGACGGCTTGCGCTTGATGTCCATCCACTGACTTGCGCTTGGCGTAGATGGCGTCCATCCGCCACATCAGCGGCAGGATCCAGCGTGAAGGCGTGCTCGACGAACACGATCTTCAGCGTCGGGGTGCCGGTCGAAGGTGCCGTCGAAGATCGAGGCTCATCACCTGGTTCGCGGCGAGCAGCGAGTAGGTGACCATGAAGTCGTGGTTGTAGCTGGGCAGGCCGACCGGCGGGATCGGCAGCTCCTCGAAGTGGCCGCGCGACAGGTGGCAGCTCACCGGGATGTCGTGCTTGGTGGCCGCCGCCCAGATCGGGTCGTACTTCGGGTCGCCCCACGACGGGCGCGGCTCGGCCTTGATCAGGATCTGCGCCATGTACGGGTGCCCGGCCCACTCCTCGATCTCGCGGGCCGCGGCCTCCGGCTCCTCGATGGTCGACGCAGATCGACCCGCGCCACCGCTCGTGCCAGTTGTTGTGGCTGTCGAGCCAGTGGTTGGCCTGCCAGTCGTTCAAGGCACATGCACATCGCGTGAGTTCGCCTCGGGCAGCCGGTGGGAGTACGCCGCCGGGTTCCAGGATCGCGATGTCCGCGCCGGCCTCCATGATCAGTTGCCTGAACGCCAGATCGGGATCGCTGCCCGCGAACTCGCCGTCCGGACGGGAACGTGTCGACGCGCATGGCGTAGGAGTGCGCGTAATCGGGGGCGTCGTAGTAGATCTGCTCGCCGACGGGGTGGGTGCCGAAGACTTGCGTGCGCCACGCCTCCGGGATGTACTGCCGCCAGCTCGCCCTTCCGGGGCGTCGGGTGGACGTCGGAGTCGACGCACCGCACGGCGATGCGTTCGGCGGCAGGCACTCGTGGATTGGCTGTCACTGTCATGGTGGCCTCCTCGCTATCCCTCTACTGTGCCGCTAGTCGCGGACGGAATGACTGGACTTTCTATGCCGTACAGCTCGGCGGCATTGCGCCAGCACAGCTTGTCGCGCTGCTCGGCGCTGTAGCTGCTCGGGCACCAGTAGTTCGCCGCAGTTCCAGTGCGGATAGCTCGAGCCGAACATCGTCATGTCGTCCTTGCCGGTGAAGCCGGCCCACTCGCCTGCGAAGTCGACGTCGCCGGGTCCGTCGAGGCTGCCCTGCACGAAGTAGACGTGACCCGGCAGGTAGTCGCTGGGCATCTTCGGCGCCCACGGCGTCTGCTCCAGGTGGGGCCGGCCGAAGCAGTCCATCCGCCAGATGAACGGCGTGAGCAGGTCGGCGGCCCCGTCGGCCCAGACGAACTTCAGCGACGGGCATCCTTTCGAATACGCCCTCGGCGATCATGTTCATCAGGTGATACAGGTAGTTCAGCGACATGAAGCACAGGTACTGCTCGTAGGTTCGGGTATTGCCGGACGGCGTCGGCGCGAACGCGACGCCGGTGCCAACCTCGATGTGCACGGCCACAGGCAGATTGGCCGCGACGGCGGCTTCCCACAGCGGCCAGAACTGCGGCTTGCCGTAGAGCTCGCGGGACTGCAGCGGAATGCCGATCTGCACGACGCGCGGGTGGTCCTTGTACTTGTCGATCTCCCGCAGCGCGCCGGCGACGTCGTCGGGGTTGACCCGGATGGTGCCGCGGAACCTGTCGCCGTACTCCGCGTCCTCCAGCCAGCGGCTCACCATCATCTCGTTGTGCGCCGGCTGCGATCGCGGTGCCGAGGTGCCGGTCCGGCATGATGCCGCGGGTCATCGGGTGCAGGATCGCGACGTCGACGTCGCCGTCGACGAACAGGTGCCTGCCCACCAGGGCGGGGTCGGAGCCCGGGTACTGCCGATCCGGTCCCTTGCTGCGCTCGACGTACTCGCCACCGGGCGCGCCGTACCAGTCCATCTCGTAGTCGGGGAATCCGCGACTGCGGAAGGGCTCCCGCATGAAGTTCTGCCGTAAGTCCTTGTTGGACTGGCAGAAGATGTGCACGCTGGCGTCGATGACGGGTGTGCTCGACCCGTCACTGTGTTGCCTCACCGAGTTCCGTCCTCTGTGTCGTCCGGCCGAACTGGTCTCAGTGTAGATCCTTGTTCTTCATTCGCAAGAATTCTGTTCTCCAGCGGATCGCTTACGTCTGCGCTGGTCGCAGTGTGTGCTGGTCAGTTGCGTAGCGCCGACCAGGCGGAACGGCGTAATAGTCATCAGAGAACGAATACATCAGATTTGAGAATGTTATTCTCAACCTGACGACGCAAGCGACGCAGGAGGCGGCCGGATGCTGTTGGAGTTGGATGCTGATCAGCGGCTATGGCAGGAGACGGTGCGCGACGCCGTCGGCAAGCAGTGCCCGCCGTCGCTGGTTCGGAGCGTCGCCGAGGACGGCGCCGACGCGTCGCCGCTGTGGAAGGTCTACGTCGACGCCGGATGGACGGAGCTGACCGACCCCGAGAACGCCGTCGAGCTGGCGATCGTCCTGGAGGAGTTGGGCCGTGCCACCGACCCGACGCCGTTCCTCGCCACCCTGACGCAGTACGCACCGCTGGTCGGTGAGCGCTTCGACCCGCAACTGCGCGGGCACGGCCGTCTACGACGGGGTGACGCGCGTACCGCGACGCCGACGGCTGGATCCTCGACGGCACCGCCGCCTCGTCCTCGACGGGGACCGGGCCGAGCGCATCGCCGTGGTCACCGCGGCCGGGGTGTTCCTGCTCGACGCCGACTCGGTGACCACCAGGCGCAGCCGAGATCTTCGACCCCGTGCTGCACGTCGCCGAGGTGAGCTTCGCGCGCGTGCACGTGCCCGACGGTGACCGGCTCGGCGTCGACGCCGAGCGGGCCCGGCACCTGGCGCTCACGGGCATGGCGGTCACCATGGTCGGTGCGTGCCAACGGATCCTCGACCTGGCGCTCGACCACGTGAAGAGTCGCTACCAGTTCGGCGTTCCCATCGGCTCCTTCCAGGCCGTGCAGCACAAGGCCGCCGACATGCACGTCGCGATCGAAAGGGCGCGCGCCCTTTCCTATTTCGCGGCGCTGACGATCGCCGCCGACGATCCGCGCAGGCGGTTGGCCGCCGCGATGGCCAAGGCCTCGGCGGGGGAGTGCCAGTCGCTGGTCTTCCGCCACGGCCTGCAGACTGTTCGGAGCCATGGGTTTCACCTGGGAGAACGACCTACAGTTCGCGCTCAAGCGGGCCAAGGCCGGCGAGCACATGCTCGGCGGCGCCGCCGAGCACCGCGCGGTGATCGCCGCGGAGTACGGGGGCTTCTGATGCAGCTGACCTTCGACTCCGACGTCGAGGAATTCCGCGCCGAGTTCGTCGCGTTCCTCGACGAGCATCTGCCGACTCCGGAGCAGACGCTCGAGCGGCCGCGCTCGGTGTCGCACATGCCGCAGTGGGCCCGGGACTGGCAACGACTGCTGTTCGACAACGGCTGGCTGCTGCCCGCGCAGCCGCCGGAGTTCGGCGGCCGCAATGCCTCGGTGCTGCAGACCTACGTGCACCTCGAGGAGCTGTGCAAGCGGCGGATCTATCACAGCTTCAACCCGCAGGGCGTCAACATCATTGCGGCATCGCTGCTCACGTTCGGCACCGACGAGCAGAAGCAGCGGTGGGCGGTGCCGGTTCTGCGCGGCGAGATCACCGCCTCGCTCGGCATGAGCGAGCCGAGCGCCGGCTCCGACCTGGCGTCGCTGCGCACCCGGGCGGTGCTCGACGGCGACAAGTTCGTCGTCAACGGGCAGAAGGTGTGGACGTCGGGCGCCCACGACGCCGACTTCCTCCTGACGTTCGTGCGCACCGATCCCGACGCGCCCAAGCACAAGGGCATCAGCGTGCTGATCATCCCCACCGACCTCGAGGGTGTGGTGCGACGTCCGTTCGCAGACCTGTGCGGTGAGGACAACAAGGACTTCAACGAGGTGTTCTTCACCGACGTCGAGGTGCCCGCCGAGAACCTCGTCGGCCCGCTCAACCAGGGGTGGCGGGTGGCCAACGGGTCGCTGGGCCACGAGCGGACCATGATGTGGCTCGGGTTCGCCGACCGCATCGACAACATGATCTCCGACTTCCGGCCCGCCACGCCGCTTGGAGCGCGATCAGTACGCCACGATCGTGATGGACTACCAGGCGCTGCGGGCGATGGGCTCGATCTCGCTGGCCCGCGCGGCCCGCGGCGAGGTGGACGTCGCGGCGGTGTCGGTGCTGAAACTCTTTGGCTCCGAAGCGGAGATGAACGCGGCGAGCAACATCCTGACCGCGGCGGGCGCCGACGGTCTGATCCATCCCTCGACGACCGGGCCGTACGCCCACATGAACCTCGACCACTACTTCGCCAGTTGGTTCGAGCGCTTCGCGCGCAGCTTCTCGGGCACCATCGCCGGTGGCACGTCGGAGATTCAGCGCAACATCATCGCCCAGCAGGTCCTCGGACTGCCCCGCCCCTGAGCTCGCGATTCGTGCACGTTCCTGAGTCGCGGTGAGCGCAGGTGGACGTGCACAAATCGCAAGGGGAGCAGGATCTAGTCGATGACGACGGCGTCCTTGTGTTCGGTGATGGGCCGGGCCGGCTGCTGCTCGTCGCAGATCCGCTGCAGCTTCTCCAGCGTCTCGTCGAGGCCGGGACCCAGCCGCTTGCCCGGCGTGAACGTCGCGGGCAGGTGCTTCATGCCCTGGATGACGCCGATGCTCTCGTAGTGCTCGGTGCCCTCGGGGTCGCACGCGTAGTCCGGCATCCGGTCGAGCACCGCCGTCAGCATCGACTTGAACACCGTGCGCGCCACGTTGGAACCAACGCAGCGGTGTACGCCGATGCCGAAGCTGAAGTGCCGGTTGCCCTTCCGGTCGAGAACGATCTCATTGGGGTGCTCGAACACCGACGGGTCGCGGTTGGCCATCGCCCAGGAGAGCCAGAGCCGCTCACCCTCCTTGAAGCGGTGTCCGTCGACCTCGAAGTCCTCGGCGAAGGTGCGGCCGTCACCGGGTGCCGGGGTGTAGAAGCGCAGGAACTCCTCGGTGGCGGGATTGAGCAGGGTGTCGCGTTCGCGGCTGAGTAGCTCGCGTTCGTCCGGGTTCTCCGACAGCCACTCCAGCGCGTGTGCGGTCAGCGCGGTGGTGGTGTCGAAACCGCCGCCGATGATCAACCCGAGGTTGCCCAGGATCTCCAGGTCGGGCGCGGGCTCGCCGTCGATGCGCAGTTGCAGGAGTGCGTTGACCAGGCCGGGCCGCGGGTTCGCCCTGACCTCGATCATGTTGTTGATCAGGTCGATGCCCATCTGCCGGTTCATCTCCGCGACGCGCGGGGCATCGGGCGAATGCTCCGGGGTGGACACCCCGGCGTGCGCAGGCTCGCTGTAGATCAACCACTTCTTCAGCTCGATGCCCATCATCGCCAGGGTGAGCACCGCAGGCACGACGTTGGCGAGGTCGTCGACGAAGTCGATGCGGCCCGATTCGATCTTCTCGTCGAGGGCGGCGCGGGTGATCTCGTCGACGAACGGTTGCCACCGCTTGATCGCGGCGGGGGAGAGATACGGGTTGAGCGCGCCGCGGTAGGTGCTGTGGTCGGGCTCGTCCATCTCCAGGATGCCGCCGCGCACGACCGTGGCGCGCTGAGCCTTGGGGATGGTGATGCCCTTGTACCCCTTGCGTTCCCCGTGCAGGTCGTGATCGTTCGATATCACCGGGCAGCGGGCGAGTTCGAACACCTCCTTGCTGCCCGCGGCGACCCAGTGCCCGTCGTAGACGTCGGTCCACGCCATCGGGCACTTGGCGTGCATCTCCTCGGTGATCTTGCCGAACTGCTCGCGGTACTCCGGGGTGTGCCGGTCGAAGTGGTAGCGTGTTCTTCTTGCGGTCGTCGTCGGTGGCGACGTCGTCGATGCTCACGGCGGTGTCTCCTATCGGTGTTCCTGAACGATCGGGCGGCCCGTAGACAGGCTGGCGCATCGTCATTCGATGACGATGGCCTGTTCGGGGCACGAGTGGGCGGCTTCTGCGACCAGGTCCTCCTGGTCGGCGGGGACCAGTTCGGAGACCGGCGACGCGTGACCGTCGACGTCGTCGAGTTCGAACGAGTCGGGCGCGATCATCGAGCACAGGGTGTGGCCCTGGCAGCGCTGTCCGTCAACCGAAACCTTCACGAGCGCACCCCTTCTGATCAGTGACTTCCGTTGGGCGAGAACCCAATCGGCTCAGTTGTGGTAGTCGTACCACTTCAGGTAACCGCCGGCGTCGATGCGCAGTTGCGCGCCGGTGACGAACCTGGCCTCGTCGGAAGCCAGCCACAGCACCGCGTTGCTGATGTCTTCGGGCTCGACCCACGGCACCTTCATCGCCTGCTGCACGTAGAACACCGGCTCGGCATCCTTCTGCTCGGGGTTCTCCAGGTCCGGGCGGAACGACCGGTACATCGGCTCGCTCTGCAGCATGTTGGTGTTGCAGTTCGTCGGATGCACGACGTTGGCCCGGATGCCGCGTGGCGCCAGCTCGGTGGCGAGGTCGTGGACGAATGCCGACAGCGCGCGCTTGGAGTGCACGTACGCCATGCCGCCGGGGTCGTTGCCGGGGTTGTCCTTCTTGCTGGTGTCCATCAGCGCCGCCGTCGAGCCCGTCGCGATGATCGACGCGCCCTCGGTCAGGTGCGGCAGCGCGACCTGGATGGCGTTGATGGTGCCGATCAGGTTCGTGTTGATCACGTCGATCCAGGCCTGCAGCGGCGGCTGGCCCTTCATGCCCGCGACGCCGGCCTGGGCGACGACGATGTCGACCTTGCCGAACTCCTTGAGCCCGTTGTCGAGCGCGGCCCGCAGCTGGCTGGCCTCGCGGACGTCGGCCTGTGCGGTGAACGCCCGGCGGCCCGTCTTCTCGACGAACTTCGCGGTCTCCTCGAGGTCCTCGGGAGTGGCCATCGGGTAGCCGATGGTGTCGATGTTCTCGACAGAGGTCGACGGCGATGATGTCGGCGCCCTCCTCGGCGAGCCGGACCGCGTGACTGCGGCCCTGCCCACGTGCAGCGCCCGTGACGAATGCGACCTTGCCCTCAACGCGTCCCACTGGTTGTCCTTTCGTATGCCCGGTTGGCAGTTAGGTGTTGCGGCCGCCGTTGACGCCGAGGATCTGCCCGGTGATGTAGCCGGCCTCGTCGGAGATGAGGAAGGCGCAGGCGGCGGCGATGTCCTCGGGCTTGCCGATGCGGCGCACCGGGGTGGCTGTTCGATGGTCTTGTCGATGTCGCCGAGGAAGCCCTGCTCTGCGGCCTTGCGCAGCATCGGCGTGTCGATGAAGCCGGGTGGCACGGCGTTGACGGTGATGCCGGCGGGTCCGTACTCCAGAGCCAGGCGTCTTGGTCAGCCCGTTGACGGCCGACTTCGCCGAGACGTAGTGGCGCCATGTAGGGCGCGCCCGAGTGGGTGCTCGACGACGAGATGTTGACGATGCGACCCCAGCCGGCCTCGATCATGTCGGGCAGCACGGCCTGGATGCAGTGGAAGACGCCGTTGAGGTTGACGTCGATGACGCGCTGCCAGCGTTTCGAAGTCGACGTCGAGGAAGCGTCTTGAAGCTGTCCAGGCCCGCCGCGTTGACCAGGATCGTGACCGGCCCGAGCTGGGTGCGGATCGCGCTCAGTGCCTCGTCGATCGGCAGCCCGGTCGGTGACGTCGGCGGTGTAGGCGAACTCGTCATCGGACGGGTTCAGGTCGAGCGTCGCGACGTGATAGCCGTCGGAGCGCAGCCGATTGGCGATCGCCTGACCGATGCCCGAACCGCCTCCGGTGACGACGGCGTTCTTCACCTACGGGCCTCCTCGTGGACGGTCGTGTCGGACACTAAGAATACTGCTTCCGATTATGAGAACCGTACTCTCGGATCGGACGATCTTGCAAGATACGAGGCAGATTCGGTGCGTGTCGGACGAGCCCCGGAACGACCCCGTCAACCCGCCTGACTAGGTCGTCTAGCTTTCTTGTGTTCTCATGTGGCGAATGTATGATTCGCCGGTGATGAGAATGAAATTTCCATCACAGTGAGGAGTGTGGATGTCGGAGACGTCGACGATCTCAAGTAGCGGGCAGGCGGAGACGGGTTCTGAGGGGTCGCAGACGCGCCCCGACCGGCGAATGCTGATCGGTGGAAAGCTCGTCGAAACGGCGCTGACGTTCCCCTCGCTCAACCCCGCCACGGGCGAGGTCATGGGATACGCCCCGCAGGGCACCGTCGCCGATGCGGAGGCGGCCGTCGCGGCCGCCCGCAGCGCGTTCGACACCTCGTCCTGGGCCACCGACGTCGACCTGCGGATCCACTGCCTCGAGCAGTTCCACCGGGCGTTGGTCGACCATCGCGACGAACTGGCCGCGCTCACCACGGCCGAGGTCGGTGCCACCCCCGCGCTCCTCGCAGGGCGCCCAGCTCGATCAGCCCATCGAGATCGTGCGCTACTACGCCGATCTCCTCGACGACCTACCCGCATGACCGAGGACCTCGGCAACATCGAGAGCCGCGGCATGCAGCACCACCGCTGGGTGGAGAAGGAAGCCGCGGGCGTGGTCGCCGCGATCATCGCCTACAACTACCCCAACCAGCTCGCGCTCGCGAAGCTGGCGCCCGCGCTCGCCGCGGGCTGCACCGTGGTGCTCAAGGGCGCCCCCGACACCCCGCTCGTCACGCTCGCGCTCGGTGAGCTGATCGCCAAGCACACCGACATGCCCGCGGGTGTCGTCAACGTGCTGAGTTCGTCGGATCCCGAAGTCGGTGCGGTGCTGACCACGAGCCCCGACGTCGACATGGTCACCTTCACCGGATCGACACCGACCGGGCGACGCATCATGGCGGCCGCCAGCGACACCCTCAAGCGGGTCTTCCTCGAACTGGGCGGCAAGTCGGCGGCCATCGTGCTCGACGACGCCGACTTCGGCACCGCCGCCATGTTCGCCGCGTTCAGCATGGTCACCCACGCCGGCCAGGGCTGTGCGCTGACGTCGCGACTGCTGGTGCCGCGCAAGCACCACGACGAGATCGTCGAGCTGATCAAGACCAACTTCTCCCACGTCCGCTACGGCGATCCGAACGACCCGAAGACCTACATGGGTCCGCTGATCAGCGAGCGCCAGCGCGACAAGGTCGACGGCATGGTCAAGCGCGCCGTCGAGGCGGGCGCCACGCTCGTCACGGGAGGCGAGAAGAAGGACCCGGGATACTTCTATACCCCGACGCTGCTCACCGACGTCGCGCCCGACGCGGAGATCGCCCAGGAGGAGGTCTTCGGACCCGTCCTGGTCGTGATCGCCTACGACGACGACGACGACGCCGTGCGGATCGCCAACGATTCCATCTACGGCCTGTCCGGTGCGGTGTTCGGCAGCGAGGAGCGGGCGCTCGCGATCGCCCGGCGGATCCGCACCGGGACCTTCTCCATCAACGGCGGCAACTACTTCAGCCCCGACAGCCCGTTCGGCGGCTACAAGCAGTCGGGCATCGGCCGGGAGATGGGCGAGGCCGGACTCGAGGAGTTCCTCGAGCGCAAGACCTTCGCGACGGTGGTCGATCCCGTGAGCGAGCGGGCCGCTGGAGGGCATCCGCGTCCTCGAGGTCGCGATGTACGGGTTCGTTCCGTCGGCGGGCGCCGTGCTGGCCGAGTGGGGCGCCGACGTGATCAAGATCGAGCACGCGGTCACCGGCGACCCGCAGCGCGGGCTGCGGCAGACCGGCCCGCTTGCGCGTCGAGGGCGATCCCAACCCGAACATCGAGCACGCCAACCGCGGCAAGCGCAGCGTCGGCCTCGACATCTCCAAGCCCGAGGGCCTCGAGGTGCTGCTCGAGCTCGCCAAGCGCGCCGACGTGTTCCTGACCAGCTTCCTGCCGGGGCACCGCAAGAAGTTCGGCATCGACGTCGACGACATCCGCGCGGTCAACCCGAAGATCGTCTACGCCAGGGGCAGTGCGCTCGGTCCGCGCGGCATCGAGGCGGAGAAGGGCGGCTACGACATGACCGCCTTCTGGTGCCGGGCAGGCACCGCCGCCACCATCACCCCGCCGGGCATCGAGGGCATGATCGGACCGCCCGGCCCGGCGTACGGCGACACCATCTCCGGCACCAACCTCGCGGGTGGCATCGCGGCGGCGCTGCTCAAGCGCGAGCGCACGGGCGAGCCGTCCACGGTCGACGTGTCGCTGCTCGGCAGTGGGCTGTGGGCGATGGGCCACACCATCGCGCTGACCTCCCACCTCAACCAGCGACTGATCGCACAGCCGCCGGGCGTGCACGGCTCGCCGATCAACCCGCTCGTCGGTGTCTACGAGACCAAGGACGACCGCTACATCTCGCTGGTGATGATGCAGCCGACCAAGTTCTGGGCCGACGTGTGCAGGCACGTCGAGCGCGAGGACCTGATCGACGACCCGCGGTTCGCGACGGTCGAGTCGATCGCCGAGCACACCGCCGAGGCCGTCGAAATCCTCCGGGAGGCCATCGCGACCCGTACCCTCCCGGAGTGGAGTGAACGCTTCGCCACGCTGGCGGGACCGTGGGCTCCCGTGCAGGACACGTTGCAGGCGGCCGACGACGCTCAGGTCCGTGCCAACGAATACATCGTGCACGCAGGCGAACTGGACCTCGTCGCCAACCCGGTGCAGTTCGACGTCACCGCCCCGCACACCGGGCCTGCGCCGGCGTTCGCCGAGCAGACCGACGAGGTGCTGGTCGAACTCGGTCTGGACTGGGATCGCATCATCGAGCTCAAGACGGCCGGCGCCGTCACGTAGATGGCCTGGAGATCCTGATGCCCAACGTCGCTTCCATCGGCACCTACCTGCCGTGCTGGGGTACCCCCGCACGTCGGGTGGCCGGTGACGACGAGGACGTCATCACGATGGCCGTCGAGGCGGGCCGGGCAGCGCTGCAATCCGGTGGCGGCGTCGAACGGATCGTTCTGGTCAGCCGGAACTTCCCGCTCCTGGAGAGCAGCAACGCGGCGGTGCTGCTTGCGGGCCTGGGGCTGGACCCCGAGCTCGAGGTCGACGAGCGGCTCGGCGGCGCCCCCGCGACGCTCGACGCCGTCAGCTCGGCACGGCCGCGCACGCTCGTCATCGGCGCCGACCTCGAACCCGCGGGGGCCGCGGCCCTGCTGACCGCCGAGGACGGCCTGCGGGTGCGCACCGCCGCCCGCGTCGCACGCAGCCTGCCGGTGCGGACCCGCAACACCACCGGCACGGTGCGCGACTACGGAGACCCCCGGCTGCTGCACGAACGCGGCCTCGTCGCATCACTCGCGGCCGCCTGGCTGGACACCCCCGCCGCGGTTGCCGGTGTCGACGACGACCGCGCCGCCGATCTGTGCCTCGGCAACCCGCCGCCGTTGCCGACGACCGGCGCCAGCTCCAGCCTCTTCGCGCTTGCCGGGATGGCCGAGGCCGGAACCACCGGACCGCTCGTCGCGGTCGAACAGGCCAGCTTGTCGGGTATCACCGTCAGCGCGGGCGTCGCCGCCGTCCACCGGCGCGAGCCGGCGGCCCGCGACATGCCCGCGGGCACAGCGGCCGACGGCGCTCAGATGCCGATCTCGCTGGCCGCCTACGAACGGGCATTCGAAGCCAAGACCCGTTGGGAGGCAGGCAAGTTCGCAGGCAGCGACGAGCTCGACTTCCCGCCGCGGTACCGGGTCGCCGACGACGGTGGCCTCGCCACGCGCTACGACATGGTCCCGCTGCCGCGGGTGGGCACGGTCTACACCGAGACGACGGTGCACATGCCGGTGCCCGGACTGCGCACACCCTATTCGCTGGTGCTCGTCGAACTCGATGACGTCGAGGTGCGTGCCCTGGTCAAGGTGACCGGCGCCGAGCCCGGTTCCGTCGCGATCGGCGACCGCGGGCGGCTGGTGCTGCGCCGGGTGGCCCTGCGCTGCGGCGTGCCCGACTACAGCTACATGTTCGAGCCCGAATCCGTATCGGTGCGGGGTGCGGCGTGAGGAACGTCGCCATCGTCGGCGCCGGGATGACCGCGTTCGGCGAGCACTTCGCCCTCGGTCTCAAGGACCTGCTGCCCATGGCGTTCGCCGAGTGCGCGGCGAGCATCGACAAGGGCATCGACAAACACGAGCTGCAGGCCGCCTGGTTCGGCGCCATGGGCACCGCGGACGGCTTTCCGTCCGGGAACCTCGCAGACACGCTGGGCCTGCCCGATCTTCCCGTCACCCGCGTGGAGAACTCCTGCGCCACCGGGAACGACGCGGTCCGGAACGCGCTATTCGGCGTCGCCTCAGGCGCTTTCGACGTCGCGCTCGTCATGGGTGCCGACAAGCTGCGGGACACCACGTCTGCGGACATGCTGTGGGAGTGGGAGGCGATGGCCCGCGACATGGCCTGGGACTACCCGCTCGGCCTGGTGTCGCCCGCGGGGTTCGCCCTGCACGTCAGCAGGTACCTGCACGAGTCGCCGGCCACCCGGGAGCACATGGCGATGGTCGCGGTGAAGAACCATCACAACGGCGTCAACAATCCCAAGGCACGCTTGCGCTTCGAGATCACGGTGGAGCAGGCGCTGGCCGCGCCGACCATCGTGACACCGTTCGGGCTGTACGACTGCGCACCCCAAAGCGACGGCGCCGCAGCGCTGGTGATCGCCGCCGACGACGTGGTGGACCGTTTCACCGACCGGCCGGTGTGGATCCGGGGCGTGGGGCTTGGGCTCGATTCGGTGATGCACCAACACAAGCCCGACCTGACCACGTTCCCTGCGACGATCCGCGCGGCCAAGCAGGCGTTCGGGATGGCGGGGCTGATCCCGGCCGACGTGGACGTCGCTGAAGTTCACGATTTCTTCACGGGCATCGAGCTGATCAGCTATGAAGATCTTGGCTTCGCCGAGCGGTTCGGGGCATACAAGCTCGTTGAAGCGGAGGTGACCGCCGTCGGCGGCTCGCTGCCCGTGAATCCGAGTGGAGGTTTGAAGGCCAAAGGTCACCCGCCGGGTGCCACGGGTGTGGCACAGTGCGTCGAGTTGTTCCAACAACTCCGTGGGAGGCCGTGAATCAGGTCGACGGTGCGCGAATCGCACTGGCGCACAACATCGGCGGTCCGACCGCGGTGTCTGCAGTGACGATCCTGGAAGGACCAGAGGCCAATGGCTGTTAAGGGGCCGGAGCGCTGGTCGCCGGGTATCTCGCTGCCCAGGGGGCTGTCCGGGGCCGATGGCTGCCGTCGGCGGGTTGTTCTCGATGGGGCTGGACGCGTTCAAGTTCATCTTCAGGCGCCCGTTTCAGTGGCGGGAGTTCCTGGAGCAATCGTGGTTCGTTGCGCGCGTGTCGCTGGCGCCGACGTTGCTGGTGGCGATCCCGTTCACCGTGCTTGGTGTCGTTCACGCTGAACATCCTGCTGCGTGAGTTGGGCGCGGCGGATCTGTCAGGGGCGGGTGCGGCGTTCGGCGCGGTGACGCAGGTCGGTCCGCTGGTCACGGTGCTGATCGTGGCAGGGGCCGGTGCGACGGCGATGTGCGCCGATCTGGGCTCGCGCACCATCCGCGAGGAGATCGACGCGATGGAGGTGCTTGGCATCAACCCGGTGCAGCGTCTGGTGACGCCGCGGATGCTCGCGTCGTGCCTGGTGGCGTTCCTGCTGAACAGCCTGGTGGTGATCATCGGCATTCTGGGCGGCTATTTCTTCTCCGTGTTCGTCCAGGACGTGAACCCCGGTGCGTTCGCGGCAGGCATCACCCTGCTGACCGGGGTGCCCGAGGTGATCATCTCCTGCGTGAAGGCGGCCCTGTTCGGGCTGATCGCCGGACTGGTGGCGTGCTATCGCGGGCTGACGATCAGCGGTGGCGGCGCCAAGGCGGTCGGCAACGCGGTCAACGAGACCGTGGTGTTCGCGTTCATGGCGCTGTTCGTGATCAACGTGGTCGTTACGGCCATCGGCATCCAGATGACGGCGAAGTAGAGGGGCTGACCGTGGCTCTACGCGCTACCTATCCCCGACTCACGCGGACGGTGCAGAGACCCGTCGGGACGCTGGGCCGCATCGGCGATCAGACGCTGTTCTTCGGAAAGGCCATCGGCGGGACGTTGCACGCGGCCGTGCACTTCCGCAAGGAGATCGTGCGGCTGATCGCCGAGATCTCCATGGGGGCCGGGGTATTGGCCATGATCGGCGGCACGCTGGTGATCGTCGGGTTCCTCACGTTGGCCACCGGCGGCACGCTGGCCGTGCAGGGCTACTCGTCGCTTGGGCAACATCGGCATCGAAGCGCTCACCGGGTTCCTGTCGGCGTTCATCAACGTGCGCATCGCCGCGCCGGTGGTGGCCGGAATCGGGTTGGCGGCCACCTTCGGCGCAGGCGTGACCGCGCAGTTGGGCGCGATGCGCATCAACGAGGAGATCGACGCGCTCGAGTCGATGGCCATCCGGCCCGTCGAATACCTGGTGTCCACCCGCATCGTGGCCGGGATGATCGCGATCACCCCGCTGTACTCGATCGCGGTGATCCTGTCGTTCATGGCCTCCCGGTTCACCACCGTGTTTCTCTTCGGTCAGTCCGGCGGGCTCTACGACCACTACTTCAATACGTTCCTCAACCCGATCGACCTGTTGTGGTCGTTCTTGCAGGCCTTGTTGATGGCGATGACGATCCTGCTGATCCACACCTACTACGGCTTCTACGCCATCCGGCGGGCCATCCGGCGTCGGCGTCGCGGTCGGCAACGCAGTACGCACGTCACTCATCGTCGTGGTCTCGGTGACCCTGCTCGTGTCACTGGCCGTCTACGGCTCCAACGGCAACTTCAACCTGTCGGGATAGGGGAGCACGTGCCTAGCTCAGCTGTCCGCCCACTGGCGGGCTTGGCGACGATCGTCGTTCTGGCGGGGATCGTCTTCTTCGCCATCGGCATGTTCCGTGGTGGCTTCGGAACCACCATTCCGGTCACCGTCGTGTCCGAGCGGGCCGGCCTGGTGATGAATCCCGAGGCCAAGGTGAAGATGCGCGGGGTTCAGGTCGGCCAGGTCGACTCGATCGAAACCAGGCCCGACGGCAAGGCAGTGCTCCACCTTGCGATGGATCCCAAGCAGATCGCCGACATCCCGGGCAACGTCAACGTCGACATCACGTCCTCGACGGTGTTCGGCGCGAAGTTCGTGGAGTTGGTCGCGCCCGACGACCCGTCGTCCACGCCACTGGCCAAGGGTCAGCAACTCGACGCCCAACACGTGACCGTCGAGATCAACACGGTCTTCCAGCAGCTCACGTCGGTGCTTCACGCGATCGACCCGGTCAAGCTCAACCAAACGCTCGCCGCGTTCTCGGGGGCCCTGAACGGCCGCGGCGAGAAGCTGGGCCAGACGGTGACCGACTTCAAAAACCTTCTGGTCAAGCTCAATCCAAGCCTGGACAACATCAGCCGCGACATCGAAGTAGCGCCGGTGGCGTTGAACGCCTACGCCGACGCGGCACCCGACCTGGTCGACATCCTCGACAACACCGTCAAGGTCAGCAACACCCTGGTCGACCAGGAGAAGAATCTCGATACGTTCCTGGTCAGCGCCATCGGGCTGGCTGACACCGGCAACGACGTGGTCGGCACGAATAGGCAAGCACTCACCGATCTTCTGCACATGCTGGCGCCGACCACGGCCCTGCTCAGCCAGTACAACGAAAACGTTTCGTGCGGACTCAAGGGCTTGAGCCCGTTCATCCACGGCTCGCCGCAGCCGCGCCCCGGCGTCACGACGTCGTCGAGCTTCACCCTGGGTGTCGAGCGCTACCGCTACCCGGAGGACCTGCCAAAGGTGGCCGCCAAGAGCGGCCCGTCCTGCAAGGACCAGATGCTGCCCGTCGTGCCGGTCGGTAAGTTCCCGCCGTTCTTGGTCGCCGACGTCGGCGCCAACCCGTGGAAGTACGGAAACCAGGGGATCCTGGCCAACTCGGACGCGCTCAAACAGGCGTTGTTCGGACCCATCTCTGGTCCCCCGCGCAACAGCGCGCAGATCGGAATGCCGGGATGACGCGAGGGGCAGGCACTTTCATCAAGTTCGGCATCTTCGCCGTGATCATGGCGCTGCTGACCGTGTTTCTGTTCTTCACCTTCGGCCAGTACCGGACCGGTTCGACGAACGGCTACTCGGCCGTCTTCACCGACGCATCGCGGTTGGCGAAGGGCGACACCGTGCGGGTGGCCGGTATCCGGGTGGGCACCGTGACGGACGTGTCGCTGAACTCCGACCGCAAGGTGCTGGTCGAATTCGACGCCGACCGAAACATCAGGCTGACCGACGGCACCAAGGCCGCCATCCGCTACCTCAACCTCACGGGTGACCGCTTCCTGGACCTGGTCGACGCGCCCGGCTCCACGCGATTGATGCCGCCGGGAGCCCAGATCCCCGTCGACCGGACCGAACCGGCGCTCGACCTGGATCTGCTCCTCAGTGGCCTCAAGCCCGTCATTCAGGGGCTGAATCCCCAGGACGTCAACGCGCTCACCTCGTCGCTGGTGCAGGTGTTCCAGGGCCAGGGGGGCACCATTGATTCCCTGCTGAGCAAGACCTCGTCGTTCTCCAACACGTTGGCGGACAACAACCAGACCGTCGAAGAACTGATCGACAACCTCAACCAGGTGCTTGGCACCATCTCCAAGGACGGCGACCAGTTCTCCGACGCCATCGATCGACTCGAGAAGCTGATCAGCGGGTTGTCCACGGACCGCGATCCGATCGGTACCGCCATCGCGTCACTCGACAACGGCACGGCCTCGATCGCGGACCTGCTCACCCAGGCGCGCCCTCCGCTGAAGGGCACGGTCGATGAGCTGAATCGCCTGGCCCCCAACCTCGATAGCGGCAAGGGCTACCTCGACGGAGCGTTGCAGCGAGCGCCCGGCAACTATCGCAAGCTCGCCAGGATCGGCGCCTACGGCGCCTTCGTGCAGTACTACATCTGCGAACTCACCATCCGCGTAACCGATCTGCAGGGCCGTGCCTCGTCGTTCCCCTTCATCAAGCAGGAAAACGGAAGGTGCGCTGAGCCGTAATGCTGAAATACAGGGCATCCAATCTCGTTCGCGCGGGCTTCATGGGTGTCGTACTCGCCATTCTGATCATCGCCGTCGGGCTGCAGCCGGAACGCCTACTGGCATATGCCACCTCGCAGCAGTACAAGGCGCTGTTCAGCGAGGCGGGCGGCATCACGGTCGGCAACGACGTCACCTTGGCCGGGATCAAGGTCGGGGCCGTGACCGACGTGACGTTGGACAACGGCGACGCCCTCGTCGCCTTCACCATCGGCAGCAAGTACCCGCTCGGGTCTGAGACGACTGCGCACATCAAGACCGGCACGCTCTTGGGGGAGCGAGTGCTGACGCTCGACTCGGCAGGCACCGGAAGGCTGAACCGCAGCCAGGTCATCCCGACAACGCGAACGTCGTCGCCGTATTCGTTGAGCGACGCGGTCGGTGAGCTCACCACGAACACCGGTGGTACCGACACCGCGCAACTCAACCAGTCGCTCGACACGTTGTCGGAGACGCTCGACCAGATCGCGCCACAGATCGGCCCGGCATTCGACGGATTGACCCGCCTGTCGAAGGCCTTGAACAGTCGCGACGGAACCCTTGCCGAGCTGCTCAAGACCGCGTCGGACGTCACGGGAATCCTCTCGGAACGAAGCCAGCAGGTGAACTCGCTGATCCTCAACGCCAACGATCTGTTGTCCGTGCTGGTCGAGCGTCGTCAGGCGATCGTCGACCTGCTCGCCAACACGTCGGCCGTCTCCAAGCAGCTGGTTGGACTCGTGGCCGACAACGAGAAGCAGTTGGCGCCCACGCTCGAGCGGCTCAACAGGGTGAACGAAGTTCTGGTGCGCAACCGCGACAATCTCGCCAAGGCGATCCCTGGCGCGGCGAAGTATCAGACGACGCTCAGCGAGGCAGTGTCGAGCGGCGCCTACTACACCGCTTACGTGCCGAACTTCAGCCCGGCGCAGATACTTCAACCGTTCCTCGACTACGCATTCGGACTCCGTAGAGGGCCGTTCGGCAGCGGCGAACCGCCATCGGATGCAGGGCCTCGCGCCGAGCTGACGCTGCCGTACAACTCGGTTCCTGGAGGATCACGATGACCGCCAGGAAGTGGCTCGTCGCAGGTTTGGCCGTCGCGCTGGTGGTGGCCCTGGTCGGTGGCGGTTTCCTCGCTCTGCGCGCCGCGTTCTTCGCGCCGACCACGATCACCGCCTACTTCCCTGCGGCTACGGCCATCTATCCAGGCGATGACGTGAGGGTCTCCGGGGTCAAGGTCGGCACCATCGATTCGATTCAGCCAGAGGGCACGCAGACCAAGATGGTCATCAACGTGAACCACGGCGTACCCGTGCCCGCGGATGCGAAAGCGGTGATCGTCGCCCAAAACCTGGTCGCCGCCCGCTATGTCCAGTTGACTCCGGCATATCGGTCGTCGGACGGTGGCCCCAAGATGGCCGATGGCGCCGTGATCCCGTTGGAGCGGACGGGCGTTCCCGTCGAATGGGACGAGGTGAAGAAGCAACTCGACCGGCTGGCGACCGACCTCGGCCCCAGCAGTGACGTGTCGACGACCTCGGTGGGCCGGTTCATCGACAGCGCGGCCAACGCCTTGGACGGCAACGGCGACAAGCTTCGACAGACGCTCGCCCAACTCTCCGGCGTGGGACGGATTCTCGCGGAGGGAAGCGGAAACTTCGTCGGCATCATCAAGAACCTGCAGGTCTTCGTCACGGCGCTGCGCGACAGCAACACTCAGATCGTGCAGCTCAACGATCGACTGGCGACGTTGACGAACGTGCTCGACGGCAGCAAGTCCGACCTCGATGCGGCCCTGACGGACCTCTCGTTGGCGACCACCGAGGTGAAGCGGTTCATCGCGGGCACCCGGAATCAGACGGCCGAGCAGCTCGAGGGGCTCAAGGAAGTCAGCCAGACCCTGTACGACGTGAGGGAGGACTTCGAGCAGGTACTCCATGTGACGCCGAACGCGTTCGCCAACGCGTACAACATCTACGATCCGGACATCGGCGCTGTCCGTGGTGGGTTCGCGATTCCCAACCTGGCGAACCCCATGCAGTTCCTCTGCGGCATGATCGGCGCGCTGCAGAACACGACTGCGGCCGAAACGGCCAAGCTGTGCGCCCAGACTCTCGGCCCCGCGCTGCGGGTGCTGAACCTCAATTACATTCCGGTGCCGCTCAATCCCTACCTCGCCAGGTCGGCCAACCCGGACAACATCGTGTATGCCGACCCGAAGCTCGCGCCAGGCGGCGAGGGTGGTGCACCGTCGCCGCCGGAGATCCCGCCATCGGTGTCGGCGTACACGGGCATGGACGGCGATGTACCGCCACCTCCCGGCATGGGCCCGGGCGGGGCGGCGCAACAGCCTCAGCGCGCTCCGTCCTTCCCGATTCCCGCGCTGTATCCGGGAGCCCCGGTGCCGATGCCCGAAGACACGCGCATCGGTCCGCCGGTGGCCCCTCCAGCGTCGGCTCCGTTGGGAACGCCAAGTCTCCCTTCGTTGTTGCTCCCCTCCACGGACGCTCCGCCGCCTCCGGCGCCGGGTCCGCTACTTCCCGCGGAAGCGACGCCGTCTCCTCCGGCCGATGGGACACCGCCGTCATGATGAGTGGAGTTTCAATCCGCCGACTACTTGCTTGCGGCACCGCTGTGGTGCTGACCGCGACGGGATGCGCGTTTCAGGGCGTCAACTCGCTGCCGCTGCCTGGTGCGGTGGGGCGCGGTTCCGACGCAGTCGTCTACCACGTGCAGATCGCGAATATCGCGACCCTGGAGTCTAATTCGCCCGTGCTCATGAACGACGTCGTCATCGGCAGCGTCGGCAAGATGCAAGTCCAAGACTGGCATGCCGACGTCGACATCTCGGTCAAACCCGACGTCGTCATTCCGGCCAACGTGGTGGCCAGCGTCGGACAGACCAGCCTGCTGGGCTCGATGCATCTGGCGCTGGACCCGCCACTTGGCCAGCAGCCCACGGGCAAGCTGCCGCCGGGGTCCACGATCGGCCTCAACGAATCATCGACCTATCCCACGACCGAACAGACGCTGTCCTCGTTGTCGGTCGTGGTCAACGCGGGTGGGCTCGGTCAGATCGGCGACATCGTCCACACGTTCAATCAGGCACTCTCGGGGCGTGAGCAAGATTGGCGAGAGCTCTTCACCCAACTCGATTCGTTCATCGGAACCCTGGATCGACAACGCCAGAGTCTCGTCGCGACCATCGAGGCCCTGAACCGGATCGCCACCACCTTCGCCGGTCGGCGCGATTCCATCAACGAAGCGCTGCAGCGGATTCCGCGCGCACTCGCCGTGCTCGATCGCGAGCGGCCGCAACTCACCACCGCGCTGACCAAGCTCGGGAAGTTCAGCGACACCGCCAACAGACTCGTCAACGACACTCAGGCCGACCTGGTCAGCAACCTGAAGAACCTCGAGCCGACGATCAAGGCGCTCGCCGACGCCGGGCCAGACCTGGACCAGATGCTTGCCTACGCGACGGTGTTTCCGTACGGCCAGGATCTCATCGACCGGGGCGTCAGAGGCGACTTCATCAACCTCTTCGCGACCATCGACATCTCGGGCCCCCGCCTGCGTCGGTCGATATTCCTCGGCACCCGCCTCGGCCAAGAGGGGCGTGACTTGGTACCGCTACCCGGTGAACCATTCTTCCAGCGCTACACCTACGACCCCTTGGGTCGTCCGCTGGCGCCGTCGCCGGGAGGTGGTCCACTCTCCGGGCTGCCCGGAAACCCACCGACGGACGGATTGAATGCCGACCCGCCCGGTGCGACGCGGAGCCTGCCTGGGCCGGGAGCCGTGCTGGCACCGGCTGCCCCGCAGGCACCGATGCCGCCGCAGGCACCGATGCCGCCGATGACGGGACCCGTGCTGCCCGTCGTCCCGCAGCAGACCGACGAAAGCGCGAGTGACAGTCCGCCGCTGCCACCGGGGGGCGGCTCGATCTTCGCCGGTCCGTACTCGAATGGCAGCGCGCCTCTTCCTGCACCCGCACCGACAGCCGGAGGTGGCTGATGCTGACACGCTTGATCAAGGTCCAGCTGGTGATCTTTGCGATCGTGTCGATCGTCGGGGTGGCGGCGATGTTGTTCGCCTACATCCAGGTGCCTACCCTGCTGGGGCTCGGCCGCGTCCAGGTGAAGCTCGAGTTGCCCACCTCCGGTGGCCTCTACCGGTTCAGCAACGTGACCTACCGCGGCGTCCAAGTCGGCAAGGTCACCGACATCAGGCTCACCAAAACCGGTGCGGAAGCGACGTTGTCGATCGACACGTCGCCGAAGATCCCCGCCGACCTGGAAGCCGAGGTCCGTAGCGTGTCGGCAGTCGGCGAGCAGTACGTCGATCTGCGGCCGCGGACCAACTCGGGGCCGTATCTGCAGAACGATTCGGTCATCAAGGGCGACAACGTTTCGCTTCCGCCAGCGGTCGGGCCGGTACTGGACCGCGTCAGCAAGTTGGTGAGCACGTTTCCCGAAGGACAGGCTCGGTGCACTCCTTGACGAGTCGTACAAGGGCTTGAACGGCGCTGGGTACGATTTCGGTTCGCTTCTTGACTCGGGCGCGAAGCTGAGCGCCGACCTGAACGCCGCCGCCGACCAGACCCGTATGCTCGCCGATGACAGCCGTCCGCTCCTGGAGGGCCAAGCCGGTACCGCGGACTCCATTCGCACCTGGGCACGCAGTCTGGCGGGCTTCACCGGGCAGCTTTCGAAGGACGATCCGCAGTTCCGCTCGGTCCTGAAGTCCGGCCCCGGCTTCGCAGACGAGACTTCGGCCCTGCTGAACCAGCTCAAGCCGACGCTTCCGGTGCTTTTGGCGAATCTCGGCACCGTCAGTGAGATCCTGATGACCTACAACGCGTCGCTCGAGCAACTTCTAGTCCTGCTGCCGCCGTATTTCGCTCAGCAACAATCATATTCGACGGAGGTCGAGGCGACCGGCCAGGCCAGAGGCGACTTCGCCGTCACCGTATCCGATCCGCCTCCGTGCACGGTCGGGTTCCTGCCGCCGTCGCAGTGGCGATCCCCCGACGACACCTCCGACATCGACACGCCAGACGGGCTCTACTGCAAGCTGCCGCAGGATTCGCCGATCTCCGTTCGCGGCGTCCGCAACTTCCCCTGCATCAGGCACCCCGGAAAGCGTGCGCCGACGGTCGCGATCTGTAACAGTGACAAGCCGTTCGTGCCGTTGGCGATGCGCCAGCACGCCACCGGTGCGGCCCCGTTCGATCCCAGCTTGATTGCGCAGGGCAGCGCCATCGACAGCACGGCCGACCTAGGCGACACCCTGTACGCACCCGTGGAGGGCACACCGCTGCCGCCAGGCGCGGTTCCAGGTGGAACGCCTCCGGAGGCCACGCCGCTGCCTGCTGGGGTTTCTCCGTTGGAGGCGCCACTGGCGACGGTCATGCCTGCCCCGCCGCCCGAGGGCAATTCACTGAACGGCCAACCGATCCCGCCGCTCGGCCCGCCTCCTGGTCCAGCGCCGGACGCGGCGCCGGCGGCCGCCCCGCCGCCCGAGGGCAATTCACTGAACGGCCAACCGATCCCGCCGCTCGGCCCGCCTCCTGGTCCAGCGCCGGACGCGGCGCCGGCGGCCGCGCCCGCCCCTGGCGATGCGGTCGTTCCGCCGACCGGTGAAGGTGCGCTGCCCGTTGCGCCGAGTTCGTTCGGGTCCGCCGAGCCGGGTGGTCGACCCGCAGTGGCTGTCGCCCAATACAATCCGCGAACCGGCGAGTACGTGGGCTCGGACGGCAAGTTGTACAAGGTGACGAACTTGGTTGCGGACGCACCGCTGCAAAAGACGTGGAAGGACCTGCTGCTCCACTAACGGGCTGCCAGTGATCATGTACATGCGAGGACGGGAGCTGGTCGTGGCCAGAGCGGCAAGGGTAGTGGCGCCGGTGTTGGGCAGCCTGCTCGCGGCGGTGGCTGCAATGGTGTTGGCGCCCAACGCAAATGCTGCCGCCATGCGGATCGGGAACTACGACGTGCTGACCGACCGATGGAACGATCACTCGTTTGTCTGGGCGGTCGCCTTTTCGTGCGGAGGCCCCGAATGTGGGACATATCTCGAGGACCCGTATCTCCTCCCGCCGACCGACAACCGGAACGTGATCGCCATTCCCCGCCCACTGAAGAGTCAGCGGTTTCAAGGCACGGCGTTCTACGCGGACGGCCAGTACACCCTCACGGTCGACGTGATCGACGGGGTGCGCTGCATCGGCTACAACCTGCCTTCGCACGACGTCTACACCTGGGACGCGGCCACGCTGAACGGGACGGTCAATTCTACGTTCGATGCCGACTGCTATGGCGGACCTGGCGGCAGCAGGACTTACGGCTTTTCCTTGCAACGGCTTTGAGCGCAGGCGGACAGCCTGAGTGTCGCGCTCAGATGTCCCCACGCGTCCACGTGCTGAAACCGTTTCGTGCGTCGCAGGACAGGAACAGCCCGTCCGGCGCCTGTGCCATCATGCCGTCGTGGGATGAGCAGTTGCTGCCCTCGAGCTTGACGCCGAGAACTGCGGTCGTCCGGAACCAGCGGGGGTCGTAACGTCGTGGCGATCCGCAGAACAGCACCCGGCCCCACGACGTCACTCCGAACGAGTAGTAGGTGGGGTTGTTACAAGGCGCGCCCAGCACGGCCCCTGGCTGAATACCGGGGATGCACGCAGGAACGTTGCAAGAGGTCGGATCATCGGCGGGGGCGGGGTCCGAAGGGTCGGCCATCGCCGAGGGCGCGGCCGTGAGCCCTGCGGTCAACAGCGCGGCAGCTACGGCAACAACTATTCGCACGGTCTTACTGTGGCACACAGGAGAGTTGAATTCTCCTCTTCGGAGAAGATCCCGGACGCCGGACGTCCGAAGCCTCTCGCAACTGCCGATTCCGCTACCGCCGAACCCATCCTTGAACTGCGTGGAAGGTGTTACCCTGCAGCCGAAGAATGGCGTTACCGCAACGGGTTCGAGCCCGGGGCGGCGTAGCGGCGATCGTAGATGCATCGAGGAGCAAGGCATGGGCGCAGCGAAGGCGATTACGGGCGCTGCGTTGCTCGCCGCGACCGTATTGGGCACCGCGCCGCACGCAAGCGCGAATTACGACCAGTACGCCATCAACGGGACGTACAGCGTCGTCTCGAACGGCGAGTGGGCCATGATGAACGACCGGTATCAGGACGAACCGAGCGTCAGGAGCACGTGGACCGTCACCACCACCTGCTCGACGGCCATGACGTGCGCGGGCAAGGTGACCAGCACCCTGGGCTGGACCGAGGACATCTACACCATGAGTGGCTCCCAGTGGTTCGTCAAACACTATGTGCCGGACTGGATTCCGTGCCCAGATGGCTCGACGGCCCCCGGACTGCAGGTCTACCGCTTCTACCCTGCGACCGAATCGGGCAACCACGCCCCAGCAGGGACGCCGGTAGTCCTAATGGTCGGCGAGGATCAGACCACCGGCCAGAGTGGCAACTGCGGCCGGAACAAGTCTCTGGTACTGACCCTGCCGGTCAAGATGACGAAGATCACCTGAGCGCGGCTGCCGTCAACCGATCTCAGCTCACGCGACGGGCGTGAACTCGATGTTGATCTCGGTCAGCCCGCGCAGGATGAACGTCGGCTCGTAGTTGTAGCTGCGCTCGCCCGCCGGGCCGTGCTTCTCCTCGTCGATGGTGATGTCGGACATCCTGTCGAGAATGCGCTCCATCGACACCCGACCCTCGACGCGGGCGAGCGGGCCGCCGGGGCAGGAGTGCACGCCGCGTCCGAAGGCGATGTGCTCGCGGACGTTCTTGCGGTCCAGGCTGAACTCGTGCGGGTTCTCGAACCGCTCGGGATCGCGGTTGACGGCGCCGGGGCACACCATGACCGTGGTGCCGGCAGGCACGTCCATGTCGCCGACGTCGGTGTTCTTCTTGGCGAGCCGGAACTGGCTCTTCACCGGGGCGTCCATCCGGAGCGCCTCCTCGACGAAGATCGGGATGCGGCTGCGGTCCTTGCGCAGTGCCTCCTGGATGTCGGGGCGGTCGCCGAGCACCTTCATCGACGCGGAGAGCAGCTTGGTGGTGGTCTCCTGGCCGGCGGCGAACAGGAACGTCGCCGAGCGGGCCACCTCGATGACCGGCGGCGTGGAACCGTCGGGGTACTTCGCGGTGGCCAGCGCGGTGAGCACGTCGTCGCGCGGCTCCTTGCGGCGGTCCTCGAGGTAGGCGATGAACGTGTCGTCCAGCCACTCGAGCGGGTTGGTTCCGACCAGCTCGTCGTGGTCGAGCGAGCCGACGATGGCACCGGGTCGATGTGCGCCCGAGCACGCTGCGGAACTGCGTCGTGGTCCTCCTCGGGGACGCCGAGCAGGTCGGCGATCACCAGCATCGAGAACGGTTTGGCGTACGCGGACTGAGGAACTCGCACTTGCCGTCGGCGATGAAGTCGTCGAGGCACTCGTCCGCCAGTCGCCACATGAAGTCCTCGTTCTCCTTGAGCCGGCTCGGGGTCAGCAGCCGGTTCAGCAGGGAACGCGCGTTGGTGTGGTCGGGCGGATCCATGGTGACCATGTGCTCGAACATCGGCATCAGCGAGCGGTGTGCCGTGATCTGGTCCGTGATGTCGTCGCCCTCGGGGGTGAACGGCAGCGGCGGGAACGGCCCGGCGACGGCGATGCACGACGAGAACGTGTCGGTGTCCTTCAGGACGAGGTTGGCCTCGTCGTAGCCGGTGATCGCCAGCACGCCGTAGTTGGGCTCGCGCACCACGGGGCACTTGCTGCGCAGATGGTCGAAGTAGGGATGCGGGTCGGGCACCAGACTCTGATCGGTGAAGTAGTCGACGGTGTCGAAGTCAGCGGTCATCTCTTGGTGTTCCTTCCAATGCCGTTAGGCGAGAAACGGGGCTCTGCGGCGGTCCGATGCGCCGGGTGCAATGGGGGCTGAATCTGCTGAGCACATGCTTAGCATCGCGTAAGGTCGTGGTCAAGGAGAAGCGCCCGCCCGACGTCTACGATCTGCGTGGCGGCGGGCACGGACTCAGCAAAGGACGGATTGGCATGGCATCGGACCGGAGGATCGGAGGGCCGGACGCCAAGAATCGCGGCGTGCTGCTCGACGCCGCCGAACAGCTGATGCTCGAGGACGGCTACGCGGCGGTGACGTCGCGACGGGTCGCCGAGCGGGCCGGGCTCAAGCCGCAGCTGGTGCACTACTACTTCCGCACGATGGACGAGATGTTCATCGAGGTGTTTCGGCGTCGGGCCAAACAGGGGCTCGATGCTCAGGCGCAGGCCCTGGAGTCCGCCCAGCCGCTGTGGGCGCTGTGGGACTTCGGCACCGACCCCGCGTCCACGCAGCTGACCATGGAGTTCATGGGGTTGGCCAACCATCGCAAGGCGCTGCGGGCCGAGATCGCGTTCTACGCCGAACGATTCCGCGAGCAGCAGGTCCAGGCCATCACCACCGCGCTTCGGCGATACGGCTACGAGGTGGCGGACGTGCCGCCGGTGGTGTGGGCGGTGTTCGCGACGAGCGTCTCGCAGGTGCTGGTCATGGAGCGGGCGCTCGGCATGTCGGCCGGGCATGCCGAGATGCTGGCCTTCTGCGAGGAGTGGCTGGTTCGCCTCGAGGGTGAGCGGGCGCAGCCGGCGTCGACCGCGTCGGCCTGAGGCGCTCTCCGTCACCAGTTGCGCACCGAGCAGAGCGCTCCCTTCGGGCCCTGGTTCGTCACCACGACGTTGCCGTCGACGGCGAGGACGCAGTGAAAGTTCGGTCGCTGCGGTGAGTCCAGGCTGCCCGCCGTCACCATGGCCCACTGGTCCGGGTTCGCCAGCATGACGTCCTGCGTCCACATCTGGTTCGGTCCCACGTCCGCCGTCGACGTTGGGGCTGAAGACGTACGGGTTGTGGCTGTACTCGGCAAAGTTGGCCGGTTCGGTGTCCCGGTAGTAGATCGTCGGCGTTCCGGAACGGTGTCTCGGAGAAGACGGTGTACTTGACGTGATGGAGCACCGGCGCCGGGTCGTCGGCCACGGCGCTGGGGTGCGCCTGCGACGACGCAGCCGAGCGCGACGGCGGCAACTGCGAGGGTTCTCAACAGCGACCCGCGGCGCATCGGAAACTCCATTGCCGAATATTAGAACGAGATTCGCTTCGCGCGGGCGCGAATGGCACCCGACGATCCGAGGATCGCCGCCTTCTGCCAGCTGGATGGTGCAGAATTCGTTCTACGAATCCGGAAATGTCATTCTCGGTGCGATGCACGACGAGGGCCAAGAGAGGTGATCACGCATGAAGCTCGTCATCGGAGCGAGCGGATTCCTCGGTTCCCACGTGACCCGGTTGCTGGTTGCCGACGGAGAACGCGTTCGCGTGATGTTGCGCAAGACGAGTTCCACCAAGGCGATCGACGACTTGGACGTGCAACGCTGTTACGGCGACGTGTTCGACGACGTGGCGCTGCGTGCGCGGCCATGGCGCGAGTTGCGGCGCTGCGCGACCCGGCCCCTCTGTACCCGGACGAACGGCTCCGGAGCAGCCGACACCCCACGGTTCGCTCGTTGCCCAGGTCGCTGCCGGCAGGTTCCCGTTGTACCTCGGGTTCTCCTCGGAAGTCGTCGGGATCGAAGATGCCGCGCGGGCAATGGTTCTCGCGGGCGAACGGGGACGGATCGGGGAGCGCTACATCATCTCCGACAAATACCTGAGTACGCGCGAGGTCCACGACGTCGCGGCGGACGCGACGGGGGTGCGGCGGCCGTGGATCGGACTGCCACTGCCGCTGCTGTATGCCGCCGCGAGCGTCAACGATTTCGCCGCCCGCCTGCTGCGGCGGGATCTCAAGTTCGCGCGGGTCGGACTGAAGATGGCCGAGTTGATGTCGCCGCTCGACCACTCCAAGGCTCGAGCGGGAACTCGGCTGGAGGCCCGAACCGGTGGAGGAATCGATCCGCAAGGCGGCTCTGTTCTTCGTCGGTCAAGCAAAGGAGAGCGCGTCATGAATGCACCGCTGCCCGGTCCGATCCGGCAGATCGGTTACGTCGTCCGTGATCTCGAGAGTGCCCTTGCCGACTGGCTGGCGCTCGGTGTCGGGCCGTGGTTCGTCGTCCGCGAGCACACCCAGCAGGTCGTCTACCGCGGCGAGCCATGCGAGGTGACGATCTCGGTTGCGATGGCGAACTCCGGCGACCTGCAGATCGAGTTGATCCATCAGCACGGTGACACCCCGTCGATCTTCACCGAGTTCCTCGACTCCGGGCGGGAGGGTTTCCACCAATTCGCCTGGTGGACAACTGACTTCGATGCGGCGGTGGCGTCGGCCGAGGCCGCGGGTTGGCCCGTGGTGTGGTCCGGCGGCGACGCCGCCACGACCGCGCTTCGCCTACGTCGAAGCGCCTGCGGGTGGTCCGGCAACCGTCTTCGAGATCATGGAGCTGACCGACGTCACCAGCGGCATGGGCGTGTTCGTGCGCGACGCGGCCAAGGACTGGGACGGCAGCGATCCGATCCGAAACGTCGGTGTCTAGCCGGAACGCTTGCGATTCATCACCCGGTCGGCTGCGGCCCAGTGCTCGTCGGACACCCAGAGCCGGGCGAACGCCGCGACGGCCTCCGGTGCCGATGCTCCGGCGATCACCCGCTTGATCTCGCCGGCGGGCAACGTCGCGAGTTTCCTTGCCACGGCGCGCCATTCGTCTTCGAACGACTCCCTCGACACCACCACGTCCACCAGGCCGACGCGATGCGCGTCGGCGGCGTCCAGGATGGATCCGGTGCCGGCAAGCAGAAGGGCCCGGCTCTTGCCGACCAACTCGGCGAGCCGTTCGGCGCCGCCCCATGCGGGCATGATGCCGAGCGCCACCTGGTTGAAGCCGATCTTGATGTCGTCGGCGGCCAGCCTGATGTCCGCGGCGACGGCCACCTCGGCCCCGCCGCCGAGGGCGTGGCCGTTCAGCGCAGCCAGAACGGGGCCGGGGAAGGCCGCGATGCGGTCGCAGACCGATCTCATCCGCCATGCCATCGCCGCCGCGTCCGCCTCGGTCCGCAGCGCGGCGAGTTCCTTGAGGTCACCGCCGGAGACGAACGCCTTGTCGCCTGCCCCCTTGAGCACCAGCGCGCGGGCGCCGTAGGCGCCGTTCAGCGCGTCGCCGAGCTGATCCATCGTCTCGAGGGAGATGGCGTTGCGCGCATGCGGGCGGTCGATCGTGATGACGGCCAATCCGTCGTCGATTTCGAGGTCGACCATGCCGGTTTCACCCACCGTTCTCCAAGTGCGGTATTGGCATTCTCGTTTCGGGAGAATAGCATCACCACAACGTCCAAAAGTGCCGCGGAGGTGCGTACCCCGTTCATGCAACAGCCCATCCGAGACCCTGTTCATGCCCCGAGTCGCCACACTCCTGCCCGCCGCATTCCCGTCGAGCTAGTCAAACGCTACGAGCAGGAGGGTTGGTGGACGCAGGAGACCCTCGGCGGGCTCCTGGCGCGCGGCCTCGAGGCCAGCCCCGGCGCGGGGTTCCACGTCCACTCCGCGCAGCGTCCGTGGGCGGGCACCTTCCGTGACGTCGAGCTGACCGCGCGCAGGCTCGCGACGGGGCTGCGCAAGCGCGGCGTCGGACCGGGCGACGTGGTGGCGTTGCAGCTGCCGAACTGGATGGAGGCCGCGGCCACCTTCTGGGCGTCGGCGTTCCTCGGCGCGGTGGTGGTGCCGATCGTGCACTTCTACGGACGCAAGGAGGTCGGCCACATCCTGGCGGCCGCCAAGCCACGCGTGTTCGTCACCACCGAGCAGTTCGGCCGCATGACGTACCAACCCGACCTGTGCCGGGACGTGCCGATCGTCGTGCTGGTCGGCCCGGCCGAGCGGGCGGGCGTCGAGCTCGATTTCGACGACCTCCTCGACGATGAGCCGATGGCGGGCACCGTCGCAGCCGACCCGGCGGATCCCGCGCTGATCGCGTTCACGTCCGGCACCACGCGCGACCCCAAGGGCGTCGTCCACAGCCATCAGACGCTGGGCTTCGAGACCCGCCAGCTGCTGGCCAACTACCCGCCGGACCGCGGAAGGCAGCTGACCGCCACCCCGGTCGGGCACTTCATCGGCATGCTCGGCGCCTTCCTCATCCCCGTCCTGGAGGGCGCCCCGATCGACCTCGCCGACGTCTGGGATCCGGGCAAGGTGTTGGCGCTGATGAAGTCCGACGGCCTGTCGATCGGCGGCGGACCGCCGTACTTCGTCACCAGCCTGCTCGACCATCCCGACTGCGACGACGAGCATCGCAAGCTCATCACCACCGTCGGGCTCGGCGGTTCCACGGTGCCCGCTGCGGTGACCCGGCGCCTTGCCGACATGGGCGTGTTCGTCTTCCGGTCCTACGGCAGCACCGAGCACCCGTCGATCACCGGGTCGGGTTTCGACGCGCCGGAGGACAAGCGGCTCTACACCGACGGCAACGCCAGGCCGGGAGTCGAGCTCAAGCTCACCGACGGACGGCGAGATCCTCAGCCGGGGTCCCGACCTGTGCCTCGGCTACACCGATCCCGAGCTGACCGCGAAGGCCTTCGACGACGACGGCTGGTATCACACCGGCGACGTCGGCGTGCTCGACGACGACGGCTACCTGACCATCACGGACCGCAAGGCCGACGTCATCATCCGCGGCGGCGAGAACATCAGCGCACTCGAGGTCGAGGAGGTGCTGTTGGCCATGCCGCCGGTCGCCGAGGCCGTGGTGGTGTCGGCCCCCGATGCCCGTCTCGGCGAGCGCGCGGCGGCCGTGCTGCGCATCAGGCAGGGGAGCACCATGCCGACGCTCGAGGAGGTGCGCGCGCACTTCGAGCGGGCGGGCGTGGCCCGACAGAAGTGGCCGGAGGAGCTGCACGAGGCAGAGGACTTTCCGCGGACGGCGAGCGGCAAGGTGCAGAAGTTTCGCGTCCGCCAGGACATCTCGGCCGGAGTCCGCCAGGACATCTCGGCCGGAGTCCGCCAGAACGTCCAGCAGTAGGCCGGCAGAGGATTGCCACCCAACGTAGTTGAGAATAGGATTCTCTCAATAGGAAAAGGAGTGTTCCATGTCGTCGCTTTCGTCGAAAGTCGATATCCCGTTTCCGCTCTTCGACGCGGACAACCATCTCTACGAGCCGGAAGAGGCGCTGACCAAGTACCTGCCGAAGGAGTACAAGGACATCGTCCAGTACGTACAGGTCAACGGCCGCACCAAGATCGCGCTGCGCGGCCAGATCAGCAACTACATCCCCAACCCCACCTTCTCGGTGGTCGCGAAGCCGGGCGCGTGGGAGGAGTACTTCAAGTACGGCAATCCCGACGGCAAGAGCCGGCGTGAGCTGTTCGGGGAGCCGATGAGGTCCATTCCGGCGTTCCACGAGCCCGGTCCGCGCCTGGAGCTGATGAACGAGCTCGGCCTGGACCGCACGCTGATGTTCCCGACCCTGGCCAGCCTCGTCGAGGAGCGGCTGCGCGACGACCCGGTCGCGATCCACGTCATCGTGCACGCGCTGAACGAGTGGCTCGACGACGTCTGGGGGTTCAACTACCAGAACCGCATCTTCACCACCCCGGTCATCACCCTGCCCATCGTCGAGAAGGCCATCGAGGAGCTGGACTGGGCGGTCAAGCGCGGCGCCAGGGCCATCCTGGTCCGCCCGGCTCCGGTGCCCGGCTTCCGCGGGCCGCGCTCGTTCGCGCTGCCCGAGTTCGACCCGTTCTGGCAGCGTTGCGTCGAACACGACGTGCTGGTCGCCATGCACTCCTCGGACAGCGGCTACTCCCGCTACACCTCCGAGTGGGACGGCGCGGCGCAGGAGATGCTGCCGTTCCAGACCAACGCGATGTCCATGCTCAACGAGTGGCGTCCGGTTCAGGATGCGGTGGCCTCCTGGGTGATTCACGGTGCGCTGTACCGCTTCCCGACGCTGAAGGTCGCGGTCATCGAGGCCGGATCGAAGTGGATGTTCCCGCTGCTCGACAACATGGCCGACGTCTGGAAGAAGGCACCCGAGGCGTTCCCGAGCAACCCGATCGAGGAGATCAAGAACCGCATCTACGTCAGCCCGTTCTACGAAGAGGGCATCGACGACCTGATCAATCTCATCGGTGTGGATCAGGTGCTCTACGGCTCCGATTACCCGCACCCGGAGGGCCTGGCCCATCCGACCCACTACGTGCACGCACTCGAGCATCTCTCCGTCGATGATCAGCAGAAGATCATGGGAGGCAACCTGAGTCGCCTCGTCACGGTGTGACGACCGGTCGACCTTGGCAGACCATCCCGGAGATGGTCTTGAGTGCGGCGGACCGGTTCGGCGACGCCGAGGCCGTCGTCGACGGTCCGCTGCGCCTCACCTTCGTCGAACTCGCCGACCGCATCCGGAGGGCTTCGGGTGCGTTCGCCGAGTTCGGCGTCGGCAAGGGCGACCGGGTCGCGGTGTGGGCGCCCAACTCGGCCGAATGGATCATCGCCGCGTTCGGGATCATGACCGCGGGCGCAGTGCTGGTTCCGGTGAACACCCGGTTCAAGGCCGAGGAGGCCGCCGACGTCGTGGCGCGCAGCGGGGCCAAGGCGGTCATGGTCCAGAAGGGTTTCCTCGGCGAGGATTTCAGCGTCGCCACCGTCGGGCTGGACGTGCCGACGATCGACCTGAAGTCGGGGTTCCTGGCCGGCGGTGCGCCGTTCGAGCGCGACGTCGACGGGAATGACATCGCCGACGTCATCTTCACCTCGGGCACCACGGGCAGGCCCAAGGGCGCGATGATGAATCACCGCCAGACCCTGCGGATGTACGAGGAATGGGCGACGCTCGCCGACCTGCGCGAGGGCGACCGCTACCTGATGATCAACCCGTACTTCCACACGTTCGGGTTGAAGGCCGGCCTCATCGCGTCGTTCCTGCGCGGTGCGACGATGCTCCCGGTCGCCGTCTTCGACATCGACCGCGTCGTGGAGCTCATCGCCGCCGAACGCGTCACGATGCTGCCCGGCCCGCCGACGCTGTTCCACTCGCTGCTCACGGTCGACGACAAGGACAAGCTCTCGACGCTGCGCGCGGGCGTGACCGGCGCGGCGGACATCCCGGTCGAACTCGTCCGCCGCATCACCGACGAACTTCCGTTCCGGACGCTGATGACGGGATACGGGCTCACCGAGGCAGGCAACGTGACGCTCTCCCGTCCGGGTGACTCGTCCGTCGACGTCGCCACCACCGCCGGGCTCCCGTGCGAGGACGTCGACGTTCGCGTCGCCGATGACGGCGAGGTGCTGGTTCGCGGCTACAGCGTGATGCAGGGCTACCTCGACGACCCGGCGGCCACGGCGGAGGCCATCGACGCCGACGGCTGGTTGCACACCGGCGACCTTGGCGAGTTCACCGACAGCGGCAGGCTGCGCATCGTCGGGCGCAAGAAGGACATGTTCATCGTCGGCGGCTTCAACGCCTATCCCGCGGAGATCGAGGGCTTCCTGTTGGAGCACCCGGCCGTCGCCCAGGCTGCGGTGATCGGCGTGCCCGACGACAGGCTCGGACAGGTCGGCAAGGCGTTCCTGGTGCTTCGGGCCGCGTCGGCGGCGGTCGCTGCCGACGACGTCATCGCATGGAGCCGTGAGCGAATGGCCGGTTTCAAGGTGCCGCGGTATGTACAGTTCGTCGACGAGCTGCCCACGAACGCCACAGGCAAGGTCGTGAAGGATCGACTGCGCTGAGCGCTCGTACAGCCCGGAAACAGCATTTCCGCAGGAAAGACGACAATACTGCCCACTTTGCTGATGGGGTATCGTCGGGACGATTGCAAAAACTGAAAATGCCATTCTCATTCTTTGTAGTGCTCCACGGATAGGACAGGAGGTCGCATGCCGCCCCGCAAGCGAACCTCGTCGGTGCTCAACGGCGACGCCGACGTCGAGCCGAATGACATCGTCGTGTCCGATCCCGTCCGATGCCCTTTCGCTCGCCGAGGAGGCCGAGGCCGAGGCCGCCGAAGCGGAGGCCATCGCCGCTGCCGCCCGCGCCAGGGCGCGCGCCCTCCGACTGCGCAGGCAGGCGAAGGCCGCCACCGCAGCCGCCGGTACGTCGAACGGCACCGCATCCACTCGGGCCGCTGAGGTGTCCACAGTGGCGCCCGTAGTCGTCGAGACCGCCGAAGTCGAAGAGCGGCCCGAACTCGACGTGCCGGCCGTGGATGACACCGTCGCCGACGACGACGCCGACGCCGAGGCCACCGAAACGGACGTGCCCTCCGACGACGTCACTGCCGACGAGATCGTGGACATCGACGATGCCGACGATGCCGGCCGATGCCGAACCCACCCGTCGTCGCCGTCTCAAGCTGCCCCGGATCGGGCTGAAGTTCGTCGCCGCCGGTCTGGTGATTCTCCTGTCGCTCGGCCTCTTCGGGGCCGGCGGATGGATGATCTGGCACCACCACCAGGTCGTTGCCGAGCAGCAGCGCTCGGCCGAGTTCGCTGCCGCGGCCCGCCAAGGCGTCGTGACGTTGATGTCGTTGGACTTCAACCACGCCGAGGATGACGTGAAGCGCATCATCGACAACACGACCGGTGACTTCAGGAAGGACTTCGAGAGCCAGGCGCCCGAGTTCACCGACGTCGCAAAGCAATCCAAGGTCGTCACCGAGGCCACCGTCAACGCTGCCGCCGTGCAGTCCATGACGAAGGACACCGCGACCGTTCTGATCGCCGTCACCACCCGCGTATCGAACACTGGCCAGCAAGCAGCAGGAGCCCCGGTCCTGGCGCCTGAGCGTCGACGTGGCGCGCGACGGCGGACAGATCAAGCTGGCGAAAGTCGAGTTCGTACCGTGACCACCGACGACCAGCACGACGTGACCGACGTCGACACCACCGCCGAGGAAATCGACGAATCCTCGGCCGCCGAGCCCGAGGCGACGGCCACCGTGGAGCCCACCGAGGGCACCCAGGTCGACGAGACCCCAGGCGCCGCACGAGGCGCCGACGCCCAGCGCGTGGGGGCTCAGACGCCTGCTGGTGCCGATCGTGCTCGCAGTCTTGTTCCTGAGTTCGGCCGGACTGGCGTCGTGGGCGTATCTGACGCAGTTTCGCCCCGACCAACAGACCGACGCCGCCGCGACGGCCGCCACGATCAAGGCCGCGTCCGAAGGGTCGATCGCGCTGCTGTCGTATTCGCCGGACAGCCTGGACAAGGACTTCGCGGCCGCCAAGACGCATCTGACCGGTGACTTCCTGGACTACTACACCCAGTTCACCCACGACATCGTCACGCCTGCTGCCCAGCAGAAGGCCGTGAAGACGTCGGCCACGGTGGTCCGTTCGGCGGTCTCCGATCTCAACCCGGATTCGGCCGTGGTGCTTGCTGTTCCTGAACCAGACCACCACCAGCAAGGAGAATCCCGACGGCTCGTTCACCGCGAGCAGCGTGAAGGTGGGTCTGACCAGGGTGAACGGCGCCTGGCTTATCTCCGCATTCGACCCGGTGTAGCACCGGAGTCGGCTCCCGTCGGACCGCTGGTTCAGAATCGCAGCATGGTTCCTTCGTCGAAACGCGCCGACCTCGTCCTGTCGGGGGGCGGTGTGAAGGGCGTCGGTCTGGTCGGCGCCGTCGTCGCCCTGATGGACGCCGGCTACGCGCCGCAACGAGTGTCGGGCACGTCGGCGGGCTCAATCGTCGGCGCGGTCGTCGCAGCCGCCGCGCAGACCGGTGAGATGACCGGTGCCCAGGTGAAAGAGCTTGCGCTGCAACTGGACTACGGAAAGTTCCTCGACTCAGGCCCGGTGGAACGCGTACCTCTGCTCGGCCCGTCGCTGGCACTGCTGCGCGGGTCGGGAATCTACAAGGGGGACTACGCGCACGATTGGGTCCGGAGCCAGCTGCGCGGTCTTGGCGTCACCACGTTCGGCGACCTCGCCATCGATGACGACGAGCTGCCCGCCGAGCAGCGCTACCGCCTGGTGGTCACCGTCACCGACGTCACCACCGGTCAGCTGGTGCGGCTGCCGTGGGACTACCGCCGGGTCTACGGTCTCGATCCCGACGAGCAATCCGTCGCCGATGCCGTCCGCGCCTCGATGGCCATTCCCTTCTTCTTCCGTCCGGCATCGTTGACCAGTGCCACCGGCCGCACCTCGACGCTGGTCGACGGTGGGCTGTTGTCGAACTTCCCGATCGACTCACTCGACTGCCCCAACGGAAAGTCGCCGCGCTGGCCGAGCTTCGGTGTCACCGTGCTGCCGAACCTGCCCGACGGCAACGACAAGGTGATTCCCGCATTGGCCGCGCTCCGCCTGCTCGGCCCGCCGCATCTACTGGAGGACGTCATCACGACCGTGTTGGTCGGCCGTGATCAGGCGTATCTGAATCTGCCGTGGGTGTGCGCCCGTGCCATCCGGGTCGACTCGACCGAGGTCGGGTACCTCGACTTCGACATCACCGACCGGCAGGTGGAGGCGCTCTACGCCAACGGCTATGCGGCGACCGAACGGTTCCTTGCCACCTGGAACTGGTCGTCCTACCTCCGCAGGTTCCGCTGATGGAACTGCTGGGGATCGTGCCGCTGCCCGTCGCCGTGCAAGCAGCGGCGTTCGCCACCGTGGCAGGGGAGGTGGCGCTCGTCCGCACCGTGCGCGCACTGCTCGGGGGAGTGCCCGCGCCGGGGGTGGTCGTCGTTGCCGCCGAACCGCTCGTCGCGGCCGCCCGCTCCTGCCTGGACTCGGTGGGGCTGTCGGCGGTACCGGTGCTGACGGCCGAAGCGCCGGGCACGCGGCGTCAGTGTCTGGCCACTGCGACCGAAGGCCTTGGGGGCGAACAGCATCCGGCCACGCACGTGCTGATCCACGATGTCGGCCATCCACTGGCCACGAGCGGCGCCACCGATCGAGTGATCGCCGGACTGCGTGCCGGGCACCCCGTCGTCGTACCGGTCCTGCCCGTGACCGACACGTTCAAGGCCGTGAGCGACGATGGTGCCGTGATGGGCACGGTCGATCGGACCGAATTGCGAACCGTGCAGTATCCCCGCGGCTACGCGCGTGCCACGCTGCGCGAGTTGATCGTCGGCGACGCCGACGAATTCGCCGCCGCGTTGTCGGCCGGCCTGCCGATCGCGACGGTCGACGGTGACCCCGACGGGTTCGCGGCGGAGTTGCCCGCAGACGCCGAGCTGATGGACGCGATCAGCGCGGCGCACCATCCGGCCTGACCCGGTCCCGTAGCAGGTGCGCCGCGATCCGCACGTCGTCGGCGAACGTGACCTTCAGATTCGTTGTCATGCCTGCGAATACGTGGACCTCGACGTCGGTGTAATGCTGAATGCACGACGAGGTGTCGGTGCCGTCGAAGCCGTCGGTCTCGGCGGCGCGGTAGGCGGCGAGCAGTGGCATCGCGCGGAACGCCTGCGGGGTCTGCACCCGCATCAGCGCCGTGTCACCTGCCGACGTGATGCGACCGTCCGGAGCGGCCCGCACGACGTCGCCGGCGGGCACCGCGGGGACCGCGCCGCCGAACCGGCGCGCCGTCGCCAACGCGGTGCGCATCAAGTCCGGGCCTGCCAGCGGCCGCGCGGCATCGTGGATCAGCACCACGTCGACACTCCCGGATTCGATGTCGGCCGACAGGTAGCGCAGCACGTTGAGTTCGGAGCCGTGTCTGGTGTCGCCGCCCTCGACGAGTTCGACCGTGGCCCAATCGAGTTCGGTGTTGAGCATCCGCTCGGCCATGTCGTGCTCCCCGCGGCGGAACACCAGCACGGTCCGGTCGATCTCCGGCGTGCGCGCGACGGCCTCCACCGACCACGCCACCATGCTTCGTCCGGCCAGCGGCAGATACGCCTTGTTGCCGTCGGCGCCGACGCGCGTTCCCATCCCCGCCGCCAGCACGACACCGACCGCTCCTGGTGCTGCGCGCATCCGCTCACGCTAGCGCCCCGGAACGAAGTGCCCTACGGATGGGCGGCGATCGCTAGGTTCGATGCGTGCACCGTCCGCTCAGCGTTCTGGTCGCGGGTGCCGGCATCGCGGGCCCGGCACTCGCCCATTGGCTGAACCGCCGTGGACATCGGCCGGTGCTGGTGGAGCGGATGGTGGGCGGGCACGCCGTCGACGTCCGTGGCACGGCGCTCGACGTGGTCGACGGATGGGCCTTGGCGAGGCCGTCCGGGACGCCCGCACCCGGTCATCACCGGAAATTGCGCGAACGATATAACCGGTGTTCAACCAATAACGCATTCTGTCTGATGACAAGCGACAACTTGTTCGTACTCATGATCATGGATTCGGTTCCCCTGGCGCGATTGGCGGTACTGCCGGCTCTGGCTCTGGCTGCGTCGGCAATGGTGGGGGTATTGGTTGTGGTGCTGGTGTTTCACCTGGTTGCGGTGCCACTTCCCCTGCCGGTGGGATGCCTTCCGTGGGAAGTGTTGGCGCAGACCAAAAGCCAGCCGGTTCCATATGGTCCGCACAGAAATTCGTAGTATTCATCGGCACCAAGTATTCTCTCCAGGCCCCTGGCGGATTTGGTGCCGGTGCATCGGTATTGTCGGGGCATTTCCAATTGCACGAAACGCCGCCAACACCCTGACCGGCACCGGCAATGCCGAGAGTGCCCGTTGAACCGACACCGACACCGGTAGCCGCCAGTCCAAGGTCGACGCCACCGCCCTGGCAATGCCAATGAGCCCCATTGATTTCAGTCGGGAAATCGCAAAAACCGCCGGAGATACCAGCGATATTCACGTTCAAGACGCCGACCCCGGGATATGGGCATTGCGTATCGGCTTTGGCTGGCGGCGCGAGAAACGTTGATACGCAAAAACCGCATGCCAATGCTGTGGAGGCGCAGACCGCTGCTTGTGTTTTCATCGCCGTCCCCTTTTGAATGGCCCATTTAACGACCAGCTTTGTTCGGTGATCAATCCGACCGCCACCTTAGCTACCCCCTTTAACGTCTGGAGGGCCATTTCGACAGATTGTCCTGCGTTGGCCGGTTCGTCCTCGTCATCGAACACCGAGTGCGCGGGGACTGCACCAAACCCGGCTGCACCGTCGACCCCGAACCCGACGACGCGGCAAAGACCTAGGCGGCCTTCAGCTTTCGCCGGTGTTCCCGATAGAACTCGGCCGCCCGTCTGATCGACTCGTGGACCGGTGCGGGCCGCCAACCGAGTTCGCGTTCGGCCTTGCCGTGATCCAGTGCGCGGCATGAGGTGCATCAGCCGCACGCTGGTCCTCGTCAGTGCCGAGTCGCGCTTGCGCACCAGGTTCGCCGCATCGTTCGCGCACCCGAAGACGAACATGACCCAGAGCGGCACTCCGAAGCGTGGCGGGTTCGTCCCAGCCGCGTCGGCGGCCGTCTCGTAGAGCTCCTGCGCCGTCATCATCCGATCGGAGATGATGTAGCGCTCACCGTTTCTGCCCTTCTCGGCGGCGAGGAGCAGTGCTGCGGCGGCGTCCTCGACGCCGACGACCTCGCTGTCCCAACCCTTGATGTAGAACGGCATCTTGCCTGCGGCCGCCACCGAGATCTGCCTGCCGTGCGGCGTGGGCGCGAAGTCGCCCGTTCCGTAGGTGTTGGACACGCACAGCGCGACGGCCGGCAGGCCGCGCTCCTTCGCGTACCGCAATACCAGGTCCTCCGCGGCCACCCGCGATCGGATGTAGCCGCCGCTCTTGTCAGCCCAGTTGAACGCGTCGTCCTCCGTCGCGGGCCGATCTTCGGCGGGGATCCCGATGGTGGCGATGCTGCTGGTGAAGACGAAACGCCGCAGGTCGGACTCGACCGCCGCGTCGAGGACATGTTGCAGCCCTTCGACATTGGTGCGGAACAACGGTGTCGGGTCGCGTAGCCACGCACGGGTGTCGACCGCGCAGTAGAACACGTCGTCGACGCCGGACATCGCCGCACGCAGCGCATCGTCATCGAAGATGTCGCCGTAGTGGCGTTCCACGTCCAAGTCGTCGATGGCCTGCGTCGAACTGGTCTGACGAAGCAATATGCGGACGTCGTCGCCGCGTTGTACGAGTTGCCGTGTCACGTGGGAACCGAGGAAGCCGCTCGCCCCGATCACCAGTTTCTTTGCTCCCGCCATGGCGTGAATGTAGCGGTCCAACCCATTTTCCCGGGTACGGTCACCGCCGTCGAGGAAGGACGGTGCGCCCGATGAATCAGCCATCAACCCCCACCGCACGAAGGGCCGCGCGCACATCGTCTGCGCCGCATGACGGGCCGCGACCCGCACGAGCGGCACCGCGTGGCGACGCCGCTGGAACTGCTCTTCGACCTGACGTTCGTGATCGCGTTCGGGCTCTCGGCATCGGAGTTCGCCCACCTTCTGGTCACGGGACACGTCGGCGCGGGACTCACGGCCTTCCTGTTCGCGACCTTCGCGATCTGCTGGGCGTGGATCAACTTCACCTGGTTTGCGTCGGCGTACGACACCGACGACTGGGTCTACCGGCTGATGACCATGGTGCAGATGGTCGGCGTGCTGATCCTCGCGCTCGGCCTGCCACGGTTCTTCGCCTCGATCGAGCACGGCGATCACGTCGACAACGCCGTTCTGGTCGCTGGGTACGTGGTGATGCGAATCGCCTTGGTGGCGCAGTGGTTACGCGCCGCCCGGCAAGACCCCGAGCACCGAGTCGGCCTGCCTGACCTACGCGACCGTCGATAACCATCGTGCAGATCGGCTGGATCGGCACCATCTTCCTGCACGCGTCCGGTGCCGTTCTCGCTGACGATCTGGGCGCTGCTGGCGGCGCGGAGATGCTGGGCCCGTGGCTGGCCGAAGCACCGCGGCGGCACGCCGTGGCACGCCCACCACATCGCCGAGCGCTACAGCTTGCTGGCGATCATCGCGCTCGGTGAGGGTGTCGTCGGCACCGTGGCATCGCTCAGCGCCGTGGTGGGGGAACACGGCTGGACCACCGAAGCCGTCCTGCTCGTCGTGGCAGGCACCGGGCTGACCTTCGGCATGTGGTGGGTGTACTTCGTGGTGCCCGCCGCCGACCTCCTGCACGTGCGCCGCGAAGCGTCCTTCGTGTTCGGCTACGTGCACATGGCCGTGATCGGCGCGATCGTCGCGACCGGCGCGGGACTGCACACCGCGGCGTACTACGTCGAAGGGCATTCCGAGCTCGGCGAGGTGGGCACCGTGTTCGCGGTGGCAATCCCGGTCGGCGTGTTCATCGGCCTGGTCTACGTGGTGTACGCGTTGCTTGTTCGCACGACGGAGGCGTTCCATCTGCTGCTGATGGCGCTGACCGCGGTCGTGCTGGTGGCTGCCGTGGCACTGGCCATGCTCGGGGTGTCCATGGCGATCTGCCTGCTGGTCGTCACGCTCGCACCGGTGGTCACCGTGGTCGGGTTCGAGATGCGCGGGCACCGGGAGGCGGCGGTGGCGCTCGCGGCTCGTCTGGCCAACCGCTCGTAGGCGCGACTCAGCCGGCGTCGAAGGTCTCCAGAAGCGAGCGCTCCTGCTCGGCCTTCATCAGGGCGCGCGTCTTCTTGCGGGTGATCAGGATGCCGATGACGGCCAGGATCCACACGGCGTACTGAACCGTCCAGGCCACGTGGAACGACGCGAACGAATATCCGCCCATCGCGCCGAGGATCAGGCCCATCGCCTGCATGACCAACAGCGAGGCGACGAAACCGCCCATGTTCACCATGCCCTGGGCGGTGCCGAGGGTCGAGCTGGGGTTGAACGTCCGCGCGAAGTCGAATCCGACCATCGACCCCGGGCCGCCGATCGAGATGACCACGACGAGGACCATCAGCAGCCACAGCGGTGCGCGGCCCGGCAGGGCCAGCACCACCGTCCACACCAGGGCATTGCTCGCGATGATCGCCAGCACCACGCGAGACCGCCGGTTCGGATGGCGCGCGGTGAGGATTCCGATCACGATGCCCGCGCCGATGGCGGCGACGACGGAGATGGTCAGCAGTGCCCCGGCAGTGCCCGCGGACTGGCCCTGGGCCACCGTCAGGTAGGGCACACCCCACATCAGCGCGAAGACCGTGACGGAGAACTGCGTGCCCATGTGGGTGAAGAAGCCCAACCTGGTGCCGGGACGCAGCCACACCGTCTTCACGCTGGCGAGCATCGCGCGCACGGTCATGGTCTCGGTCGCCACGACCCGGCCGTGCGGCGCGTCCTTGACGAGCGCCGCCACCAGCACCAGAGCGAGCACGCCGAGCGCCGCGACCGCGATGTAGGCGGTCGCCCACGTCGTCCCGGTGAGCAGGGCGAGGAACGGAAGGGCCGACAGCACCTGGCCCAGTTGGCCGCAAATGCCGGTGAGCTGGGTCAACAGCGGCACCCGCCGCGGTGGAAACCAGTGCGGCACCAGTCGAAGCACGGAGATGAACGTGACCGCGTCGCCGAGTCCGACCACGGCGCGCGCCCCGATCGCCAAGGGCAGGGACGACGTCAGCGCGAGCGCGAGCTGGCCGGCCGCCATCAGCGTGGCTCCCGCGACGATCAGGACCCGCGAACCGTAGCGGTCGAGCAGTATTCCGGCGGGCACCTGGGCGCCGGCGTACACGATGACCTGCAGCACCACGAACGTCGACAGCACGGCCGGGGTGGCATGAAATCGTTCGGCCGCATTCAGCCCTGAGACGCCGAGCGTGGTGCGGTCCAGCACGGCGACGATGTAGGCCAGCAGCCCCGTCGCCCAGATCATCCAGGCACGCACTCGGTCAATCGTCGCGCACCGTGGGGCGCGAAGGCGAATCGACATCAGGAAACTTACGTCGACATGCAATTTCCGCAAACTTTCCGATCCGGGTTACAGTGTCCGTATGCATCATTGCGGATCGAGCATTATCGGCGCTCTGACCCGCATATTGGGGGAGTTCAAGGTTGGCTGAATACCGGATAGATGAGCTGGCAGGTCTGTCTGGGGTCAGCGCCCGCAACATTCGGGCATATCGGGAGAGAGGCTTGCTCGATCCGCCGCGCCGGGTGGGGCGGTCGGCGCTGTACGACGACGTCCACCTGAGCCAGCTGACGACGATCAACGATCTGTTGCGCAGGGGCTTCAGCTCCGCCCACATCGCCGACTTCTTCGCCAGCATCCGCAACGGCCACGACCTGGCCGATCTGCTCGGCCTGCAGGCGGCGATCTTCGGTGACCGTCGTCGCCCGACGGCCGTGCCGGTCCCGGTCGATCTGGACGACGCGGACGCCCGCCGGTTGCGCGAGCTCGGCATGGCCGACGTGGTCGACGGCGAGCTGCGGTTCGCCGACCGCGAGATCGCCGAGATCGTGGGCCGGTCCGGCGAACCAGCTGGAGTGCGTGCGCACGATGCTGCGCGCGGCCGACGCCGTCGCCGCCGCGGTCGACGATTTGGCCGCCGCGAAGGTGCAGGCGTTGGTGGGGTCGATACTGGCGCGGTTCGGCGCGAACTTCGTGCCCCGGCCCGAGGAGATGGGGGAGTTGAACCTCGTCGTCGCCGACTACCGCGACCTGGTCGACCGCGTGGCGGCCGACCTTCTGCAGGCCGCGGTGCAGCGCCACCTCGTCGCCGCCACACACCGGCTCCGTGCTGGGCAGCGGGTGGGCGCCGGCTACGCCGTAGCGGTCACACCCTGGTGGTGGCGGGATCGCCGCCGAACCGCTGCGCGAGCCACACCGGGATGATCGCCAGCACCGTCAGCGCCGCGGCGACCACGTTGATCACCGGAGCCTGGTTGGGCCGGAACAGGTTTCCGAAGATCCAGATGGGCAGGGTCTGCACGCTCGGGCCCGCGGTGAACGTGGTCACCACGATCTCGTCGAAACTGAGCGCGAAGGCCAGGATGGCCCCTGCGACGAGGGCGCCGCGCATCATCGGAAACGTGATGTAGCGGAACGTCTGCCACGACGTGGCGCCAAGATCGGCCGAGGCGTCCTCGAGGTTGGTGCCGAGCCTGCGCAGCCGGGCCTGGGTGTTGTTGAAGACGATCACGATGCAGAACGTCGCGTGCCCGACGATCACGGTCGCCAGCCCCAGCGTGATGCCCAGCGCCGAGGTGAACGTCGCGTTCAGGGCGATGCCGGTGACGATGCCCGGCAACGTGATCGGCAGCACCACCAGGAAGCTGACGGTGTTGCGGCCGAAGAACTCGTACCGTTGGACCGCGAACGCCGCCATCGTGCCGAGCGTCAGCGCGATCGCGGTGGCGCCGACACCGACCAGCGCGGAGTTCGCCAGCGACTTCCACATCCCGGTGCTGTGTGCGGCGTCCTTCCACCAGGTCAGCGTGAACCCGGTCGGCGGAAAGGCGAACGACCGCGACGAGTTGAACGCGTTGACGACGACGAGAAGCAGTGGCGCGTAGAGGAATACCAACACCATCACGGTCCAGCCCCGGATCGCGCCGCGAGCGCCGTTGCGACAGCATCAGACGTTCTCCAGCGCACCCGTGCGCCGCATCGCGAGCAGGTACAGCACGATGGCGGCCAACGGGATGATCGACAGCGCGGCGGCAAGGGGTTGGTTGTTGGCGGTGACGAGTTGGCCGTAGATGATGTTGCCGAGCATCTGTGTCTTGCCGCCGACGATGGTGACGGCGATGTAGTCACCGAGCGACAGCGAGAAGGTGAAGATGGATCCAGCGGCGATACCGGGAAAGACCAACGGCGCGACCACCATTCGCAACGTCGAGACGTCAGACGCGCCGAGGTCGGAGCTCGCGTCGATGAGCGAGTCGGGGACCCGCTCGAACGCTGCGAACACCGGGATGATCATGTACGGCAACCACAGGTAGGTCAGCGTGATGACGGTGGCGATCAAGCCGTAGCCGGGAGTGTGTCCGGTGGCCCACGACAGTGGTCCCGCGCGGAGAGAGCAACATCCGCCACGCGTACGCCTTCACCAGGTAGCTGGCCCACAGCGGTGTGGTCACCGCAACGACCAGTGCCAGGCGCATCGCGGGCGAGGCGATCTTGGCCATGTACAGCGCCAGGGGCACCGCCAGCACCGCGCAGAGCACCGTGACCACCACCGCCACCCCGACGGTGCGCAGCGTCACCGTGCGGAACACCTCGTCGGTCAGCACCCGGGTGATGTTCTCGGTGGTCACGGTGCGCACCACCGCACCGGTGAAGGAGTTCGTGGTCCAGAACGCCGAGATCAGCAGTACGACAAGCGAACCCAGGTACGCCACCACGAGCCAGGCCAGTGGGGGCACCAGCAGGAAGGCCAGGCCCAGTCGTCGGAGCTGCCGCGGCGACGCCGGACCCCGCTTGGTGGTCAAGGCGTCGGGTGCGGCAGCCGTCACCCCTTGATCTGCTGCCACTTGTCGAGCCACTCGTCGTAGCCCGTGCAGTTGTCGCCGCTACCGTCGACGCACTGCTTCTGCGGTGTGGTCCAGTAGTGAATCTGGTCGGCGTACTTCTGGTCGGTGGCGTGGTAGATGTCGCAGAAGTCCTTCTCGGTGGTGAAGCTCGCACGCCTTCGTCTGCGCCGGGCGCCTCACCGAAGTACTCGGCCACCTGAGCGTTGATCTTCGGCGAGGTGATCCAGTCCATCCACTTGTACATGCAGTTCGGATGGGCGGCCTTCGCGGCGATCATCCAGGTGTCCGACCATCCCGTGGCGCCCTCCTTCGGGAGCACGGTGTTCACCTGCACCTTGTTGTCGGTGCCGATGGTGTTGGCGATCACCTGCCACGTCGTGCCGATCACCGACGTGCCCGATTCGAAGGCCTGCACCTCCTTGGTGTAGTCCGACCAGTACTCGCTGATGTTCTCGCGCTGCGACTTGAGCAGGTCGACGGCGGCGTCGAGTTGTTCGCTCGTCAGCGAGTACGGGTCCTTGATCCCCAAGTCGGGCTTGGTCTTCGACAGGTACAGCGCGGCGTCGGCGATGTAGATCGGCGAGTCGTACGCCGTCACCTTGCCCTTGTACTTGCCCGCGTCGTCGAACACCGCGCCCCAGGAGTCCGGGGCGTCGTGCACGACGCCGATGTTGTACATCAAGAGGTTGGCGCCCCAGCCGTGCGGAATGCCGTACATCTGGCCGTTGACGGAGTTCCACGGCTTGTCCTTCAGGAAGGGCGTGATGGTCGCGTAGTTGGGCACCAGCGAAGTGTTCACGGGCGCGACGTCGCCGCCGTAGATCATGCGGAGCGACCCGTCACCCGACGCGGACACCCCGTCGTACTGTCCGGTGCGGATCAGCTGGAGCATCTCGTCGGACGTGTTGCCGATCTTGACGTTGACCTTGCAGCCGGTTTCCTTCTCGAACGGGGTCACCCAGTCGACCGCCGGATCGTTGGAGCCGTTCTCGGCGTAGCCCGCCCACGCGATGAGGTTGAGTTCGCCCTCGCCATTGCCAACGGAGGCAAGGGGTTCCATCTTGGGTGGCTCCTGGCCGGAGCCGGAACCGGAGCCGGAGTCCGAGCTCGAGCAGGCGGCCACCAGGGTGATACAGGCAATGAGCGCGAGACCGAGCCGAATCGCGTTGGCTTTCATGGGGACTCCTCGTCGGTTCAGTTGGACAGGTCGTGAACGGCGTTGTCGGGCCAGGACAGGGTGATCGGGCGTGCCGTGGCCGAGATCGGCGGGCAGCACGGCGGCCGAGGTGAGCACGGTCGCGGTCAGCGTCACGCCGGAGGCGGCCACGGCGGCGACGCGGGTGGTCGGGCCCGCGTAGATGACCTCGGCCACGGTGGCGTCGACGCTTCGGGTGCCGGGGGCGGTCGGGTCGCCCGCGGCGCCGACCGCGATCCGTTCGGGCCGCACCGCGAACAGGCCGGGCCTGCCGACGAGCGCCTCTGCGACGTCGCCGTCGAGCACGTTCGAGGTTCCGACGAAGTCGGCGACGAACCGGTTGGCCGGGTACTCGTAGACGTCGCGGGCCCGGCCGATCTGTTCGATGCGGCCGTCGTTGAACACGGCCAGCCGGTCGCACAGCGTGAGTGCCTCGTCCTGGTCGTGGGTGACGATGACGAAGGTGATGCCGACCTCGCGCTGGATGGCCTTGAGCTCCACCTGCATCTGCTCGCGCAGCTTGAGGTCGAGCGCGCCGAGCGGCTCGTCGAGCAGCAACACGCGCGGCCGCCCGACGAGCGCGCGGGCCAGTGCGACGCGCTGGCGCTGGCCGCCCGACAACTGGGCCGGGCGGCGCGGGGCCTGGTCGGTGAGCCGGACCATGTCGAGGGCGTCGGTGGTGCGCTGCCGTCGTTCGGCCCGCGGCACCCCGCGCACCTTCATTCCGTACTCGACGTTCTGTGCCACCGTCATGTGGGGGAACAGCGCGTACTCCTGGAACACCGTGTTGACGTCCCGCCTGCGGGCCGGCCACGACGGTGACGTCCTCGCCGCCGAGCCGGATGGTGCCCGCGGTGGGTTGTTCGAAGCCGGCGATCATGCGCAGCACGGTGGTCTTGCCGGACCCGGAGGGGCCGAGGATGGCGAACAGCTCGCCGTCCTCCACGGTCAGATCGGCGCCCTCGACCGCGACGACCCCATTCGTGCCGCGTTCGTGGAAGACCTTCCGCAGGCCGATCAACTCGATCTGCGGTTGAGCGGGGGTGGCGGTCACGGACGACCCGGCGTCGATCCCGGATGGCGGACCAGCAGGCATGGGCAGATCGTATGGATCCGTCGGTCTGACCGCAGCACAAGTACGGATTTCGCGTAAAGAAGGGTCTCCGTTGGCTGTTTTCGTCTTCGGGGACGGCGTCAGCGGACCTCCGGGAATCTTGATACCACTGTGACCAGTGGCGTTGATGAGAATATTGAGGTCCCTGTCATATTCTGAGGTGCATGGCGATTTCTCGGCGTGACGTGCTGAAATACGCCGCCGCCGCGCCTGCCGTCGCTCGGACTGGGCGGTGCGCTGGCTGCGGCGGGCACGCCGACGGCGTCGGCCGCACCCCTCGGCATCCTGCTCGACTACGCGGCGGGCGTCATCAGGGCAACCGACATCCGCGCGTCCGGAGCGGCCGGCGCAATCCGGTACGTCTCCGACCGTCGGCCGGGTGGAGCATGGATGCTCGGCAAGCCGATCCAGCTGCCCGAGGCCCGCGACCTCTACCAGAGCGGCCTGAAGATCGTGTCCTGCTACCAGTACGGCAAGCAGGACACCGCGGACTGGCTCGGCGGGCAGAACGCCGGCGTACAGCACGCCAAGCGGGGGTGGCAGTTGCACGTCGCCGCGGGTGGGTCCTACGGCGCGCCCATCTACGCATCGATCGACGACGACCCGTCATATGCCCAGTACAAGGAGCAGGTTGCGCCATATCTGCAGGGCGTGGGAATCGGTGCTCGGGCATCAGCGCGTCGGCGTGTACGCCAATTCCAAGACCATCGACTGGGCCATCCAGGACGGCCTCGGTTCGTACTTTTGGCAACACAACTGGGGATCGCCAGCGGGATTCACCCATCCCGCTGCGGCTCTGCATCAGGTCGAGATCGACAAGCGTAGCGTCGGTGGTGTTGGTGTCGACCTCAACCACGTCCTGAAGCCCGCGTTCGGACAGTGGGACTAAGACTTACTGATCAGTAATACTCGCCAGCAAACAAATCTGCGCTCGCTGGCGCGTGCGGTGGACAGATGCATCCAACTTGTCGCTTTTCCGGCGGCGCCGAGACGACTTTTGGCTGCTGGAAATTCTTAGATAACGATTTGATAACAGGACCGCCGTGATCTGCACTGTTATAGCTACTGGACCGTAACCACGCGCATGCAGGACGTTTGTCCCGGAAGGCTCGTGGCCCGCCGGAAGCCTGCGTTACGCAATGTCGTTGTTACTCGAGCGTAGAACTCGCCAGTAACCATTTGAGGGCACAAAATGGTGCTTGTCCTTATGACACTCTTATGGGGCTGGCCCGTCCGCCGGACCGCCCGGGAGGGCAGTCCGGCCGCGTCCCTCAATGACAGAGGAGACGGAGACCGGAGCCAGCCGAGATTCGACGACGAATCGCACGACCCCGAGGCGAGCGGGGCAGCGCCGCCAAGACGACAGCCCGAAGACGAGCTACACGCGCCACAGCGCAACGAGGAGATGGCAACACGTGACGATCAACGAACACGACCGGGTAACCACTGGACGCAAGGGCGCAGGCGATGCTTCGTCGACGCTGACCGGCGCACACGCGCTGGTCGACCTGCTCAACGCCGGCGAACCGTATGCCGTGGCGTTCGGCGGCCAGGGCGGCAGCTGGCTGGAGAACCTGGAAGAGCTGATCAGCTCGGCAGGCATCGAATCGGAACTGAGCGAGATCGTCGGCGAGGCCGCACTGCTGCTCGAGCCCGTCGCCCGCGAGCTCGTCGTGGTCCGGCCGATCGGCTTCGAGCCGATGCAGTGGGTTCGCGCGCTGGCCGCCGACGAGCCGCTGCCCACGACCAAGCAGCTCACCACCGCCGCGATCTCGGGCCCGGGCATCCTGCTGGCCCAGATGGCCGCGATGCGCGCCGTGAAGCGCCAGGGACTCGACCTGCAGGGCACGCCGCCGGTGGCGATGGCGGGCCACTCGCAGGGCATCATCGCCTGCGAGGCGCTCAAGGCGAACGGCACCCGTGACGCCGAACTGCTTGCCATGGCCCAGCTGATCGGAGCCGCCGGCTCGCTGGTCTCCCGCAGGCGCGGCATGGTCGGGCGGGGCGACAAGTCGCCGATGGTGTCGGTGACCAACGCCGACCCGGACCGCATCGCCGAGCTGCTCGAAGACTTCTCCACGGACGTGCGCACGGTCCTGCCGCCCGTCCTGTCCATCCGCAACGGCCGTCGCTCGGTGGTCATCACCGGCACGCCCGAGCAGCTGGCCCGCTTCGAGCTGTACTGCAGCAAGATCACCGAGCGCGAAGAGGCCGAGCGCAAGAACAAGACGCGCGGCGGCGCGGTCTTCAGCCCCGTGTTCCACGGTGTGCAGGTCGAGGTCGGCTTCCACACGCCGCGCCTCATCGACGGTGTCGACATGGTCGACGGCTGGGCCAGCCGGCTGACCATCGACGCCGAGCTCCTGCATCGCTTCACCACGGCCATCTACACCGAGCCCATCGACTGGGTCGCCGAGGTCGAGCGCCTGCACGAGTCCGGGGCACGCTGGATCATCGACCTCGGACCGAGCGACACCATCACCCGCGTCACCGCACCGGTGATCCGTGGACTCGGCGTCGGCATCGTCGACGCCGCCACCCGCTCCGGGCAGCGCAGCCTGTTCACCGTCGGCGCGGCGCCCGACGTCGCGCCGCCGTGGTCGAGCTACGCACCGTCGGTCGTGTCGCTGCCCGACGGCTCGGTGAAGCTGTCGACCAAGTTCACCCGGCTCACCGGCCGTTCGCCGATCCTGCTCGCGGGCATGACGCCCACCACCGTCGACGCCAAGATCGTCGCCGCTGCGGCGAACGCCGGCCACTGGGCCGAGCTCGCCGGCGGCGGCCAGGTCACCGAGCCGATCTTCGACGGCCGCATCGCCGAGCTGACCGAGCTGCTCGAGCCCGGTCGCGCGGTGCAGTTCAACTCGCTGTTCCTCGACCCGTACCTGTGGAAGTTGCAGGTGGGCGGAAAGCGCTTGGTGCAGAAGGCCCGTCAGTCCGGTGCGCCGATCGACGGCGTGGTGATCAGCGCAGGCATTCCCGACCTCGAGGAAGCCGTTGCGCTGATCAAGGAGCTCAACGACGTCGGCATCACCCACGTGGTGTTCAAGCCGGGCACCGTCGAGCAGATCAAGTCCGTCATCAAGATCGCCGCCGAGGTACCCGACCGGGACGTCATCATGCACATCGAGGGTGGCCGCGCCGGTGGTCACCACTCGTGGGAGGACCTCGACGACCTTCTGGTCTCCACGTACTCCGACCTGCGCAAGCTGTCCAACATCACGCTCTGCGTCGGTGGCGGCATCGGCACCCCCGAGCGCGCCGCCGAGTACCTGTCGGGCAGGTGGTCGCAGAGGTACGGCTTCCCGATCATGCCGGTCGACGGCATCCTGGTCGGCACCGCGGCGATGGCCACGCTGGAGTCCACCACGTCTCCCTCGGTCAAGCAGCTGCTCGTCGAGACCACCGGCACCCCCACGTGGGTCGGCGCAGGAAAGGCCCAGGGCGGCATGGCATCCGGGCGCAGCCAGCTCGGTGCCGACATCCACGAGATCGACAACGCCGCGTCACGCTGCGGCCGGCTGCTCGACGACGTCGCCGGTGACGCCGACGCCGTGGCGGATCGCCGCGACGAGATCATCGCCGCGATGGCCGAGACCGCGAAGCCGTACTTCGGCGACATCGGTGACATGACCTACCTGCAGTGGCTGCAGCGCTACGTCGAGCTGGCGATCGGCGACGGCGACAGCACCGCCGACACCGCCGCACCCGGCAGCCCGTGGCTGGCCGACACCTGGCGCGACCGGTTCGAGGAGATGCTCAAGCGGGCCGAGGCTCGGCTGCACCCGTCGGACTCCGGTCCGATCGAGACGCTGTACGGCGTCGACGCCGAAGGTGAAGCGCTGCTTGAGGATCCGCAGGGCGCCATCACCGCGCTGCTGTCGCGCTACCCGGACGCGGAGACCGTCAAGCTGCACCCGGCCGACGTGCCGTTCTTCGTCACGCTGTGCAAGACGCTCGGCAAGCCGGTCAACTTCGTCCCGGTGATCGACAAGGACGTGCGGCGCTGGTGGCGCAGTGACTCGCTGTGGCAGGCCCACGACGCGCGGTACACGGCCGACCAGGTGTGCATCATTCCCGGCACCGAGGCGGTCGTAGGCATCACGCGCGTCGACGAGCCCGTCGGTGAACTGCTCGACCGGTTCGAGCAGGCATCCATCGACGAGGTGATCGCGTCGGGCGCCGAGCCCGTCGCCGTGGTGTCGCGCAGGCAGGCCCGTGTCGACGTCACCGGACCGCTCGCCGTCGTGCTCGACTCGCCCGACGTGCTGTGGGCGGGTCGCACCGCGATCAACCCGGTTCACCGCATCGGCGAGCCCGGCGAGTGGCAGGTCAACGAGAACCGTTCGGCCACACATCCTTCGACGGGTGCACGCCTCGAGACCACGGCTGACGGACACGTCACGCTCAGCGTCCCGCTTTCCGACATCTGGATCACGATCCGGTTCACCCTGCCCGCGGCCACGGTCGACGGTGGCATGCCCGTCGTCACCACCGATGACGCGTCCGCCGCCATGCGGGCCGTGCTGGCCATCGCGGCAGGAGTCGACGGCGCCGAGGCGCTGCCGCCGGTCGATCGACGACAGCACCACGGTCACCGTTTCCTGGGATCCGGAGGAGGTCGCCGATCACACCGGTGTCACCGCGACGTTCGGCGCGCCGCTGGCGCCCGGCCTGACGCTGGTGCCCGATGCGCTCGTCGGCAGCTGCTGGCCCGCCGTGTTCTCCGTCATCGGCTCGGCCGTCACCGACGCCGGCTTCCCGGTCGTCGAGGGTCTGCTGAGCCTGGTGCACCTCGACCACGCGGCGCACCTGCTCGCCCCGATGCCGAAGACGCCTGCCGAATTGACCGTCACCGCAACGGCTTCGTCCGCGGTCGACACCGAGGTCGGCCGCGTCGTCCCGGTGTCGGTGACCATCCGCGACGCCGAAGGCAACGACCTGGCGCAGCTCGAGGAGCGGTTCGCGATCCGCGGCCGCACCGGCGCCGTCGAATTGACCGATCCGCCGCGCGCAGGCGGGGCGATCACCGACAACGCCACCGACACGCCACGCCGTCGCCGCCGCGACGTCATCGTCACCGCGCCCACCGACATGAGCGCGTTCGCGGTGGTGTCCGGTGACCACAACCCGATCCACACCGACCGTGCCGCCGCTCTGCTGGCCGGGCTGAAATCGCCCATCGTGCACGGCATGTGGCTGTCGGCCGCCGCGCAGCACGTCGTCACCGCCACCGACGGACAGGCCACCCCGCCCGCCCGGCTGGTCGGCTGGACGTCGCGCTTCCTCGGCATGGTGCTGCCCGGCGACGAGATCGACTTCCGCGTCGACCGGGTCGGGATCGACCGCGGCGCAGAGATCGTCGAGGTCACCGCCAAGGTCGGCAACGACCTGGTGATGTCGGCGACCGCGCAGCTGGCCGCGCCCAAGACCGTCTACGCGTTCCCCGGCCAGGGCATTCAGTCCAAGGGCATGGGCATGGACGTCCGCGCCCGCTCGCAAGGCCGCCCGCAAGGTCTGGGACAAGGCCGACAAGTTCACCCGCGACACGCTGGGCTTCTCGGTGCTGCACGTGGTGCGCGACAACCCGACCAGCCTGATCGCCAGCGGCGTGCACTACCACCACCCCGAAGGCGTGCTGTACCTGACGCAGTTCACCCAGGTCGCCATGGCCACGGTCGCGGCCGCCCAGGTCGCCGAGATGCGCGAGCAGGGCGCCTTCGTCGAGGACGCGATCGCCTGCGGGCACTCCGTCGGTGAGTACACCGCGCTGGCGTGCGTCAGCGACGTCTACACCCTCGAAGGTCTGCTGGAGGTGGTGTTCCACCGCGGCTGCAAGATGCACGACATCGTGCCGCGCGACGAGCACGGCCGGTCCAACTACCGCCTGGCCGCCATCCGCCCGTCGCAGATCGACCTCGCCGACGACGACGTGAATGACTTCGTCGAGCGAGATCGCCGAGCGCACAGGCGAATTCCTGCAGATCGTGAACTACAACCTGCGTGGTTCGCAGTACGCGATCGCGGGCACCGTGCGCGGTCTCGAAGCGCTCGAGGAAGAGGTCGAGAAGCGGCGCGAGATCTCCGGCGGCAAGCGCTCGTTCATCCTGGTGCCAGGCATCGACGTGCCGTTCCACTCGCTGGTGCTGCGTGTCGGCGTCGCCGACTTCCGGCGTTCGTTGGAGCGGGTGCATGCCGCGCGACACCGACCCGGCGTTGGTCGTCGGCCGGTACATCCCGAACCTGGTGCCGCGGCCGTTCACGCTGGACCGCGACTTCATCCAGGAGATCCGCGATCTGGTGCCCGCCGAGCCGCTCGACGAGATCCTCGCCGACTACGACACCTGGCGTAACGAGCGGCCGCGCGAGCTGTGCCGCAAGATCGTCATCGAGCTGCTGGCCTGGCAGTTCGCCAGCCCGGTGCGGTGGATCGAGACGCAGGACCTGCTCTTCATCGAGGAGGCCGCAGGCGGCCTCGGCATCGAGCGCTTCGTCGAGATCGGCGTGAAGAACGCGCCGACCGTCGCGGGTCTGGCCACCAACACGCTGAAGCTGCCGGAGTACTCGCACAACACCACCGAGGTGCTCAACACCGAGCGCGACGCCGCGGTGCTGTTCGCCACCGACACCGATCCGGAGCCGGATTCCGAGGGCGGCGAGCACGCTGACGCCGCGCCCGCTCCGGTCGCCGAGGCCGCTGCGGTCGAGGCCGCGCCTGCGCCGACGCCCGCGGCTCCGAGTGGCGGTCCCGCGTCCCGACGACATCGGGTTCGACGCCGCCGACGCGACGTTGGCGCTGATCGCGCTTTCGGCGAAGATGCGCATCGATCAGATCGAGTCGCTCGACTCCATCGAGTCGATCACCGACGGTGCGTCCTCGCGGCGCAACCAGCTGCTGGTCGACCTCGGTTCGGAGCTGAACCTCGGCGCGATCGACGGTGCGGCCGAGGCCGACCTGGCCGGGCTGAAGGGTCAGGTCACCAAGCTGGCCCGCACGTACAAGCCCTTCGGCCCCGTGCTGTCCGACGCGATCAACGATCAGCTGCGCACGATTCTCGGACCGTCGGGCAAGCGGCCTGCCGCCATCGCCGAACGTGTCACCAAGACATGGGAACTGGGCGAGGGCTGGGTCAAGCACGTCACCGTCGAGGTCGCGCTCGGCACCCGCGAGGGCTCCAGCGTGCGCGGTGGTTCGCTCGGCGGGCTGCACGAAGGTGCGCTGGCCGACGCCGCGTCCGTCGACAGGGTCGTCGACGGTGCGGTCGCCGCGGTCGCGGCGCGCAAGGGCATCGCGGTGTCGCTGCCGTCGTCGGGTGCCGCGAGCGGTGGCGTGGTGGACTCCGCCGCGCTGACCGAGTTCGCCGAGCAGGTCACCGGCCGCGACGGCGTGCTGGCCTCGACGGCCCGGATGATCCTGGGCCAGCTGGGTCTGGACAACGCCGTCAGCGCGCCCGAGTCGGTGAACGACGCCGAGCTGATCGACCTCGTCACGGCCGAACTGGGTTCGGACTGGCCACGTTTGGTGGCCCCGACGTTCGACGGCCGCAAGGCGGTGCTGTTCGACGACCGCTGGGCCAGCGCGCGTGAAGACCTCGCGCGGCTGTGGCTGATGGACGAGGACGAGATCGACGCCGACTGGCCGCGGCTCGCCGAGCGCTTCGAGGGCGCGGGCCACGTCGTTGCCACGCAGGCGAACTGGTGGCAGGGCAAGGCGCTGGCCTCCGGTCGCAACGTGCACGCCACGCTGTTCGGCCGCGCCGCCGCCGGTGCGGAGAACCCCGAGCGGGGTCGCTACGCCGACGAGATCGCGGTGGTGACGGGCGCCTCCAAGGGCTCGATCGCCGCATCGGTCGTCGCTCAGTTGCTCGACGGGGGTGCGACGGTCATCGCCACCACCTCCAAGCTCGACGACGACAGGCTGGCGTTCTACCGGACGCTCTACCGCGACCACGCCCGGTTCGGTGGCCAGTTGTGGGTGGTGCCGGCCAACATGGCGTCCTACTCCGACATCGATGCGCTGGTCGCCTGGGTTGGCAACGAGCAGTCCGAAAGCCTTGGGCCGCAATCGATTCACCTCAAGGATGCGCTGACCCCGACGCTGCTGTTCCCGTTCGCGGCGCCGCGCGTCGCAGGGGATCTGTCCGAGGCGGGCTCTCGCTCCGAGATGGAGATGAAGGTGCTGCTGTGGGCCGTGCAGCGGCTGATCGGCGGCCTCTCGCACATCGGGTCCGAGCGCGACATCGCCTCGCGACTGCACGTCGTGCTGCCCGGTTCACCGAACCGCGGCATGTTCGGTGGCGACGGCGCGTACGGCGAGGCCAAGTCCGCGCTCGACGCCCTGGTCACCCGTTGGAAGGCGGAAACGTCGTGGGCGCAGCGGGTTTCGCTGGCGCACGCGCTGATCGGCTGGACCAAGGGCACCGGGCTGATGGGGCACAACGACGCCATCGTCGGCGCCGTCGAAGAGGCGGGTGTCACCACCTACACCACCGAGCAGATGGCGTCGATGTTGCTCGACCTGTGCGACGTCGAGTCGAAGGTGGCTGCGGCGCACGAGCCGATCAAGGCCGACCTGACCGGTGGGCTCGGCGAGATCGACATCGACATGGCCGAGCTGGCCGCCAAGGCCCGCGAGGAGATGGCGGCCGAGGCTCCGGCAGACGACGAGGACGGTTTCGCGACCATCCCGGCGCTGCCGTCGCCGCCGCGCGGTTACGCCGCGGCGCCGCCGCCGGCGTGGGACGACCTCGACGTCGATCCCGCCGACCTGGTGGTGATCGTCGGCGGTGCCGAACTCGGCCCGTACGGCTCGTCGCGCACCCGCTTCGAGATCGAGATCTCCGGGGAGCTGTCCGCCGCGGGCGTGCTCGAACTCGCCTGGACCACGGGCCTGGTCAAGTGGGAGGACGACCCGAAGCCGGGTTGGTATGACACCCAGACCGGCGACATGGTCGACGAGGGTGAGCTGGTCGAGCGCTACCACGACGCCGTCATCGAACGGGTCGGCATCCGCGAGTTCGTCGACGACGGTGCGATCGACCCCGATCACGCAGCGCCGCTGCTGGTTTCGGTGTTCCTCGACAAGGACTTCACCTTCGTGGTGTCGTCCGAGGCCGACGCGCGTGGGTTCGCTCAGTTCGATCCCGAGCACACGGTGATCTCACCGCTGCCCGACAGCTCCGACTGGCAGGTCATCCGCAAGGCGGGCACCGAGATCCGGGTGCCGCGCAAGGTGAAGCTGTCGCGGACGGTCGGCGCCCAGATTCCGACCGGGTTCGACCCGAAGGTGTACGGCGTCAGCCAGGACATGGCGAGTTCCGTCGACCGGGTGGCGCTGTGGAACCTCGTCACCACGGTCGACGCGTTCCTGTCCTCCGGGCTTCACCCCGGCGGAGCTGATGCGCTGGGTGCACCCCAGCCTGGTGGCCAGCACGCAGGGCACCGGCATGGGCGGCATGACCTCGATGCAGACGATGTACCACGGCAACCTGCTCGGCCAGAACAAGCCGAACGACATCCTGCAGGAGGTCCTGCCGAACGTCATGGCCGGCCACGTCGTGCAGTCCTACGTCGGCAGCTACGGCGCGATGATCCACCCGGTCGGCGCATGCGCCACCGCGGCGGTATCGGTCGAGGAGGGCGTGGACAAGATCCGGCTCGGCAAGGCCGAGTTCGTGGTCGCGGGCGGCTACGACGACCTGACGTTGGAGGCCATCATCGGCTTCGGTGACATGGCGGCCACCGCCGACACCGAGGTGATGCGCGCCAAGGGCATCAGCGACTCGAAGTTCTCCCGCGCCAACGACCGGCGCAGGCTGGGCTTCGTCGAGGGCCAGGGCGGTGGCACCGTCCTGCTGGCCCGCGGCGACCTGGCGCTGGAGATGGGTCTGCCGGTGCTCGCGGTGGTGGGCTACGTGTCGTCGTTCGGCGACGGCGTGCACACCTCGATCCCGGCGCCCGGGCTCGGAGCGCTGGGTGCGGGCCGCGGCGGCAAGGAGTCGCAGCTGTCCAAGTCGCTGGCCAAGCTCGGCGTTGGCGCCGACGACATCGCGCTGATCTCCAAGCACGACACGTCGACGCTCGCCAACGATCCCAACGAGACGGAGCTGCACGAGCGGCTCGCCGTCGCGATGGGTCGGTCACCCGGCGCACCGCTGTTCATCGTCAGCCAGAAGAGCCTCACGGGGCACTCGAAGGGTGGCGCGGCGGCGTTCCAGATGATGGGCATGTGCCAGATGCTGCGCGACGGCGTCATCCCGCCGAACCGGAGCCTGGACTGCGTCGACGACGAGCTCGCGCACGCATCCCACTTCGTGTGGGTGCGCGAAACCCTGCAGCTGGGGGAGAAGTTCCCGATGAAGGCGGGTCTGGTGACCAGCCTGGGCTTCGGTCACGTGTCCGGTCTGGTGGCGCTGGTCCATCCGCAGGCGTTCCTGGCGGCACTGGATCCGGCGCAGCGCGAGGACTACCAACGCCGGGCCAACGCCAGGGTGCTGGAGGGTCAGCGCAGGCTGGCGTCGGCGATCGCGGGTGGACCCGCGCTCTACGAGAAGCCGGCGGACAGGCGCTTCAACCACGACTCGCCGGAGAAGCGGCAGGAGGCCGACATGTTGCTCGACGCGTCGTCGCGGCTGGGCGAGGACGGCTGGTACTCACGTGAGCAGGTGTAAGGCGGGGAGACGGGTTCGGCTACCGTTCGTCGCATGAGCATCGTCGGAGTCGGCATCGACTTGGTCTCCATTCAGGACTTCGCCGAGCAGGTGGACCAACCGGGAACGGTCTTCGCGGAGACGTTCACGCCGGGTGAGCGCCGCGACGCCGCGGACAAGAGTTCGTCGGCGGCGCGGCACCTCGCGGCGCGGTGGGCGGCCAAGGAGGCCGTGATCAAGGCGTGGTCGGGTTCGCGGTTCTCGAAGCGGCCCGTGCTGCCCGAGGACATCCACCGTGACATCGAAGTGGTCACCGACATGTGGGGCAGGCCGAAGGTGCGGCTGTCCGGCGACATCGCCGAGCACCTGAAGGACATCACCATCCACGTGTCGCTGACGCACGACGGCGACACCGCCGCAGCGGTGGCGGTGCTGGAGGCCCCGTAGCGCTGTCGCGCCACTCCCGCGAGCAGACGTAAAGTGCCCGCACGCCGGCGTGTCGAGCGAGCTTTGCGTCTGCTCGCGCGGGTGTGCGGTGCGGGATTCGGGTGCGACTAACCTCGGTCGGGTGAGTGATCTCGTCGCCCGTGTCCGGGAAGTGCTGCCATCCGTGCGTTCAGATCTCGAGGATCTCGTCCGCATCCAGTCCGTGTGGGCCGACCCGGCCCGCCGCGACGAGGTCCGCCGCAGCGCGGACACGGTGGCAAAGCTGTTGTCGGAAGCGGGTTTCGGCGACATCCGCATCGTCAGCGAAGGCGGCGCGCCTGCGGTCATCGCGCGCCATCCGGCGCCACCCGGCGCACCGACGGTGTTGCTGTATGCGCACCACGACGTGCAGCCCGAGGGCGACCCGTCGCAGTGGGCGTCGCCGCCGTTCGAGCCGACGGAACGCGACGGCCGGCTGTACGGCCGGGGCACCGCCGACGACAAGGCGGGCATCGCAACGCATCTGGCCGCCTTCCGGGCACACGGCGGCAATCCGCCCGTCGGTGTGACGGTGTTCGTCGAGGGGGAGGAGGAGTCCGGCTCGCCATCGCTTGGCGCCCTGCTGGCCGCGCACCGGGACCTGCTCGCCGCCGACGTCATCGTGATCGCCGACTCCGACAACTGGAGTACCGAGATCCCGTCGCTCACGGTGTCACTGCGCGGCCTGGCGGACTGCGTCGTCGAGGTGGCCACGCTCGATCACGGCCTGCACTCGGGGATGTGGGGTGGCGTCGTACCCGACGCCGTGAGCGTGCTGGTGCGACTGCTGGCCAGCCTGCACGACGACGACGGCAACGTCGCCGTCGCCGGTCTGCACGAGGGCACCGCGGCCGAGGTCGACTATCCGGCGGACCGGGTCCGGCGCGAGTCGGGGCTGCTCGACGGCGTCGCCGAAATCGGCTCCGGCTCGGTGGTGCAACGGCTGTGGGCCAAACCGGCGATCACCGTCATCGGCATCGACACCACGCCGATCGCGTCGTCGTCGAACACGCTGATCCCTCGGGCTCGGGCCAAGGTCAGCATGCGAGTCGCCCCTGGCGGTGACGCACGGGCGCACCTCGCCGCACTGACCCGCCACCTCGAGGAGCACGTGCCGTGGGGCGCCCGGGTGACGGTGACACCGGGCGACGTCGGGCAGCCGTACGCGATCGACGCCGCGGGCGAGGTGTACGACGCCGCCAGGTCGGCGTTCAAGCAGGCGTGGGGCCGCGAGCCGATCGACATGGGGGTGGGCGGCTCGATCCCGTTCATCGCCGAGTTCGCCGCCGCCTACCCGGCGGCCAAGATTCTGGTGACCGGCGTCGAGGACCCCGGCACGCAGGCACACAGCATCGACGAGAGCCTGCACCTCGGCGTGCTGGAGCGGGCGGCGACCTCGGAGGCGCTACTCCTGGAGAAGCTCGGAGGGTAGTTAGACCGGCGGGCAGGAGCGCAGCGACTCGGGGATCTAGAACCGAGATGTCGCGGCGCAGCTTGGCGACGTGGCCGGTGGCCTTGACGTTGTTGACTGGGCGTTCACTGCCCACGTCCGTGGATTCATCGAACTCGCAGGGCGCATTGGGGTCGTCGCCAACTGACACGACCTGACCTGATGAGCCGTTAACTTTCACAGTGACAGCGGAATACTGCGGATTACGCCCCTCAAGCCACACCGCAAGAAACGCCTTGTAGCTGACCACACAAGGGTTTCAAGGCGAAGGTCAGGATTTGAGAGTCTCTCGCTGGGCGCTCAAAGCCGCGTCGACCTCCGCTGCCGTCGTGCGGCCGGATTCGATGGCCCCGTCCACCCAGCCTGACCAGACCGCGGCAAAGTCGGCCCCAGCCAGGTGGATTGCGCCCCAACGGGTCTCGACATGAGCGAGGTCGGGCGCTTGTCCCGGTCGCAGCGCCAGCCAGGTGCCCTTCGAGAACGGATCGCCGATCCAGTCGTGGCCGTAGATCTCCTCGACGGTGGCACCAAGTCCGAGCTTGTCGAGGCCTGCCTGAACCAGGTCTGCCCGGTCGACAGCCAAATCCGGCGCCAGCCCGAAAGACGCCGTGATGGAACGCTTTTCGTTCCCTTCACCCACTTCGTTGATGACCGTGCACTCGACAATCCCCGGCCAGCCCATCGCGAACACGAATTCCATCCCGGCCAACTTGGACCACACCTTGATGCACCGACCGGTGTGACCGGCGCTCACCAGCCGGGCCAGCGCGGGCGGCAGTGCAGGGCTGAAACCGATGTCACCGATGGTGTTCAGCGGGGCGGCCAGGACCGCGCGGCGAGCCGAATAGCGCTCTCCCGTTGCGGTGACGACATCCAGCCGATCGCCAGAATCGGTCACCGCGGTGACCGGCTCGCCCAGCCGGATGTGGTCGCTGATCTCGGCAGCGACGCGTTCGGCCAAGCCGCCGCTGCCGATGTCGACGCGGGCCAGGGATGCGAAGAACGAGTAGGCGGGGTCGTTGTCGAAGCCCGAGATCTCCCGGAGGTACACCAGGGCCGAGAACTCGTGGGGCAGGGCCCCGGTCAGGGTGTAGGACTGAGCCCGAAGAAGGTCGGCGATGGCAGGCGGGGCGTCGAGTTTCGCCAGGTAGTCGCTGAACGGGATATCCAGTTCGGCCGTGTTGACCTGGTCGAAGCCCTTGGCGAAGATCACCGGTGCGATGTCGGCCTTGAGGCGGTTGAGGACCTCCTCCAACTCATCCATGTCGATGAGACCGTCGGGCTCCTCGCCCTCGCCGTGGCGGCCGTCGAGGAACCAGCGGTTGGCCCCTTCCTTGTCCGCTTCGACGAAGCGCGCACCGTAGCGGTTCACCTCGGCGGCCATGTAGTGATGGCGCTTCGGGTCGAACCATTCGGCGCCGAGGTCGACCACGACGTCGGTTCCGGGGAACTTTGTGGAGTAGGTGCGACCCCCGGCTCTTTCCCTGGCTTCCAGGATCACCACTTTGTGCCCGGCTTCGAGCAGGTCGCGACCTGCCACCAGTCCGGCGAAGCCGGCTCCGATCACGACGACGTCATACAGTTCGGTTTCGCCCATGAGGGAATTGTGTCACGCTGACTGAATGTTCAGACACCAGTTCGCCGAGGTGAATTTTGACGGTCGGGGAGTCGATCTGTGAGCAGTCCGAAGGACCTGCCCGAACGGGCACGAGTGGTCATCGTGGGCGGCGGCGTGACCGGGTGCAGCATCGCCTACCACTTAGCGCACCTGGGGTGGACCGACATCGTGCTGCTCGAGCAACACGAACTCACGGCGGGTACCACCTGGCACGCCGCGGGCCTGATCACCTCCGCGGGTATGACCGACGAGACCGCGCTGTTCTTCAGCCGGTACTCACGGGACCTCTATGAGCGGCTAGAGAAGGAGACCGGCCACTCCACCGGGTTCAATCCCGTCGGACACGTCAGCCTGGCCACCAACCCGCAACGTCTGGAGGCGCTGCGCCGCGAGTCGGCCTGGGTGCACGGCTTCGGCGTCGACGATCACGAGATCAGCGCAAGCGAACTGCAGGACATGTGGCCGCTGCTGGACACCTCCGACGTCCTGGCCGGCTTCTACGTGCCTGACGAAGGCCGCGCCGATCCGGTCGGCGTCGCGACCTCGTTGGCCAAGGGCGCCAAGGCGCTCGGAGCGCGCGTCGTGGAGGGCGTGACCGTCAAGGGTGTCGAGACGAAACACGGCCGGGTCACCGGGGTCAACACTGACCGGGGTCGCATCGAGACCGAGGTCGTGGTGAACGCGGCCGGTATGTGGGCCCGCCAACTCGGCGCGCTCGACGGCGTCTGCATCCCGCTGCAGGCGGCCGAGCACTACTACCTGATCACCGACGCAGTCCCTGGCATGGACCACAATCTGGCCGTCATCGAGGACCCCGATCGTTACGGCTACTACCGCCCCGAGGGCGACGGCATGCTCGTTGGCTTGTTCGAGCCGGTCGGCGCCCCGTGGTCGTTGGACGGTGTGCCGGACAGCTTCGCGTTCGGCTCCATGCCGCCGGACTGGGACCGGGTCGGGCCCTACCTCGGCGCCGCGCTCGAGCGGATTCCGTCGCTGTCCGAGGTCGGGGTCAAACTGTTCTTCTGCGGGCCGGAGTCCTTCACGCCGGACATCCGGCCGATGCTCGGCCCTGCCCCGGAACTCGACGGCTACTTCGTCGCGGCCGGAATGAACTCGCTGGGGATCTTGACGGGCGGCGGCGTCGGAAATGTCATGGCGCACTGGATCGTTGACGGCGTACCGCCGGTGGACGTCACGGGTTACGCCATCGACCGGGCAGCCCGCCACGAAACCTCCCGGCGCTTTCGCGCCGAACGTACCGTCGAGCAGCTCGGCGTGTTGTTCGGCGACGCCGTCTACCCCTCCTGGAAGCCGGGCTCGGCCCGTGACGTGCGGCGTTCGGTGCTGCACGACCGGTTGGCAGCGGCAGGCGGCCACTTCAACGCATCGGTGGGCTGGGAGTTCGCCGAGTGGTACGACACCGACGGGGCCCACCCTGCCACCACGCTCGATTTCGAAAGGCAGGCCAGCTTCGAGCTGGTAGGCCGCGAGCACCGGGCGGTGCGCGAGGATGTCGGCGTTCTGGATATGAGCCTGATGGCCAAGTTCCTCGTGCAGGGGCCCGACGCGGCAAGGGTTCTCGACCGGCTCTCGGTCAGTGTCGTCGACCGTGAGATCGGGCGGCTGGTCTACACGCAGTGGCTCGACACCGCGGGCGGGATCGCCACCGACTTGACCGTCACCCGGCTGGGGGAGGAGAAGTTCCTCGTCGTCGCCAGTGATCTCATCCACCGCCGCGTCGAACCCATGATCCGCCGTGAAGCCCGGTCCGATGAGGTCGTCGTCGTCACTGAAATCACCTCTGGGACAACGCTGCTGTCGGTGCAGGGACCCAAATCGCGTGCACTGCTCTCTCGGCTCACCGACGCCGACCTGTCCAACGACGCATTTCCGTATCTGTCGGCGAGAGAGATCCACGTCGGCTACGCGCCGGTGCTTGCTGTCCGGGTGACCTACCTCGGTGAGCTCGGCTGGGAGCTTCACATCCCCGCGGAGTACGCCGCCGGTGTCTTCGACGACTTGACCGACGCCGGTGCGGATCTGGGGCTGCGACCGGTGGGGCTATCGGCGATGTCGAGCCTGCGGCTGGAAAAGGGCTACCGCGATCTGGGTGTGGACATCGACAACACCGACAACCCCATCGAGGCAGGGCTGGGATTCACGGTCGCCTGGGACAAGCCGGGCGGATTCGTCGGTCGCGACGCGCTGCTGAAGTTCAAGGAGCAGGGGCCGCCACAAAACCGGGTCGTGAGCCTGTTGGTCGACGACCCTTCGGCCGACCTGTTCGGCAACGAGCCCGTCAAGGTCGACGGCAAGTGGGTCGGCTACGTGCGGGCGGCCGCGTACGGATACACGCTCGGCGGACCGGTGGGCCTGGCGCAGGTGACCAACGAAGGTGGGGTCACCGGAGACTGGTTGCGTGAGCAGTCGTTCACGGTTCAGACGCCGGGCGGCGATCTTGCGGCACGACTACAGATGCAGCCGTTCTACGACCCGGGACGAGCGCGCATCCTCGACACCGAAGCCCTGGCACCGCTCGGGTGACCCGGTTGACGGTTGTTGGCAGGGGCGCTGTTGGCAAACCTGGCGTCACACAGAGATGTCGCGGCGCAACTTGGCGACGTGGCCGGTGGCCTTGACGTTGTACTGCGCGACCTCGATCTTGCCGTTCTCGTCGACCACGAACGTCGAGCGGATCACGCCTTGAACCGTCTTGCCGTACATGGTCTTCTCGCCGAACGTGCCCCATGCGGTGAGCACCTCGCGGTCGGGATCGGACAGCAGCGGGAACGTCAGCCCCTCGGCGTCGCGGAACTTTGCGAGCTTCGCCGGCTTGTCGGGTGAGATGCCGATGACGTCGAGGCCGGCTTCGTTGAGTTCGGCCAGGCTGTCCCGGAAGTCGCACGCCTGCTTGGTGCAGCCGGGCGTGGATGCGGCGGGGTAGAAGTAGACGATCACCTTGCGGCCCTTGAAGTCACTGAGCTTCACCGTGTTGCCGTCTGCATCGGACAGGCTGAACGCGGGCGCTTTGTCGCCTACCTCGAGACGAGGGGTCGATGGCATGCGTTGGTGTCCCTTCTGTCGGCCGGCGCGTGGGATCGCCGTTGCGCTGAACTAGGGTAGTTCGGCAAGGCAGTGACGCGACTTGGAGGGTTGACGTGGCGGACCGGGATCCGGACAGCATCAAGCAGGACATCGATCAGGCTCGCGATCAGTTGGCGTCGACGGTGGATGCGCTCGCCGAGCGGGCGAATCCCAGCAGGATCGCCGATGACGTCAAGGCGGCCGTGGTGCGGTTCGTCAAGAAGCCTGCGGTGGCGGTGTCCCTGGCCGGTGTCGGTGCGGTCGTGCTGGTGGTCGTGGTGCGCCGAATCAGGGGGCGCTGACCACGTTGTCAACGACGGCGGCGGAGCCAGAACCAGTCGGCGAACGAGCGACTGGGTGGGTTTGCCCTACGGCCCAGCCTGCTGCAGCTGTGGACCGACACGGCACGTTGCGAGGCTGACTCGCCGTCGTTGGCCAGGGTGGACGAGGTCGCCGCGAGCGACGTGATCGTCGTTGTCATCAGCTAAGACCTCCTTTCCTCTCCTGGCCGGCCGATCGTGCGGGGTACCGCCGCGGTCCAGCTAATCAGATCGTATCAGCTGTGCCCCGATTTGCACTGCTTGAAACCTGACGGATGAGGAGGCCCACACCTTCCGCTACCGGGGGTTTCGATAACCAACGGGTGAGTAGATACTGACGTTCGTGCCGATTTCACTACATAGCCACGGGCACTTCTGGCGAATTAGATAGATATTGTCATCAACGTCAGCCGACACCGGCATTCGTGCTGAGAAAGCACACGCAGCGCAACAATTTCGGCCCTCTGGCAACGCCGATCAGCAATGCGCCGCGCGTTCTCTCCGAACTTCGGAGAGAATCATCGCACAAGTTAATTTTCTGATCTATCGGGGTTCCGAGATGGCTGCCACGTCCGAACTGGGCCCGCGTCTCGTGCTGTTTGTGACCGTCTGTACAGCAGTTTCCCAGTTTCACCCGGACATGGCCGTGACGGTGCTTTCAGTCGGGTGGTGCGAATGAATTCACCGTGACGCCGCTGGGCGGCCATTCTGGATACGCCGTCGCGTCACTCTCATCAATTCGCCATGAACGTCTCGAGCAGTGGCCAGCAATTCGATCTGCCGACGTTTCAACGGCATGCATTCTTCGGCATCACCGTTTCAGACCGCGGCCCCGCCGCCATCAACGTGAAGCGTCGAGCCGGTGACGAAGCTGGAACGCGGTGATGCGAGGAACAGCACGGCTTCGGCGATCTCCGACGCGTGCGCCGTGCGCCCGAGCGGTAGTGCCCGGCCGAGCTCCTCGTTGGTCTCGCCCCATTCCACCGCCACCCCCTCGGTACGGGTGGGGCCGGGGGCAACGCTGTTGACCCGTACTCCGCGGGACCCGAATTCAGCGGCCCAGGTACGGGTCAGCGATTCGAGCGCCGCCTTGGAAGCGCTGTATCCGGATGCGCCGGGTATCCCCTTGAACGCCGCAAGCGTGGTGATGTTGACGATGCTGCCGCGACCACGGGCCAGCATCCCCGGCGCCAGCCCCGCGACGAGGAAGTACGCGCCGCTGACGTTGGTGTCGAACACCCTCGCGAAGGTCAGCGGGTCCTGTTCGACGGTCATCGCGGCGGGAAAGCTGGCTGCGTTGTTGACGATGATGTCGACGTCTCCGCACTGCCGGACAAGCGCTTTCACCGACTCAGCGTCGGCCATGTCGGCCTCCACGAAGCGTGCGCTGGTCCCCAACAGGGCGACAGCCTCCTCGCCGCGGTGGCGGTTGCGGCCCGCGATGATGACCGAGGCGCCTTCCTCGGCCATGAGACGGGCGGACTCCAGGCCGATGCCGGCAGTCCCGCCGGTGATGAGAGCGGTGTGATTCGTCAGTTCCATTCGGTTCTCCCGCACGCCCGCTACCGGGCCGCGCTGGACACGCTGGACGCGAGCCAGTCGGCGAACCGGGTGGCGAAGATCGTGGCGTCGGGGCCGGGGACGATGCTGCTGTCGTCGATCACTTCGCCGAAGTACGGGGCGCGTGGGTCGGCGACGACCTGCCGTGGGTCGCCCTGCGCGGCCAGGCCCGTGCGGATGAAGTCGTCCATCGCGATCTTCTCGGGTCCGGCGATCTCGGTGATCCCGTTGACGGGACGCCCGATCGCCGCATCCGTGACCGCGGCGGCGACGTCCTGCGCGGCGATCGGCTGCATCAGGGCGTGCGGCAACCGCACGACGTTTCCATCCGTCGCGGATCCGGCGATCTGGGCGACGAACTCGTAGAACTGCGTCGCCCGCACGATGGTGTACGGGGCGCCCGATTCCTTGATCAGCTTCTCCTGGGCGGTCTTGGCCCGGAGGTAGCCACTGTTGGGGTTGACGTCCGCGCCCACCACCGACAGCGCGACGTGTTGTGCCACCCCGGCCGCCTGCTCGGCTGCGAGGAGATTCCGGGTTGAGGTGGTGAAGAAGTTCAGCACCGGTCCGTCGTCGAAGGACGGCGAGTTGGAGAGGTCGACGACGACCTGGGCGCCTGCGAGCACATCGGCCAGGCCATCTCCGGTGAGCGTGTCGACACCTGAGCTGGGTGACGCGGCGACGGCCTGGTGGCCCAATTCGGTGAGGTTGGCCACGACCTTCGAGCCGATGAGTCCGGTGCCGCCGATGACTACGACCTTCATGACTGAGCCTTCCCAGGGTTGCGATTTGACTGTGATGCCAGCCTCGCGCCGATGGGCTGCCATCGAACCCTTGGAAGTCCGTAGTCATACGTCAGCGCCCGCGCACTAGGGCCAGGGGTACGCAGAGCGGAGGGTGCCGGTCAGGCGGCGCAGTGATTTTCAGCGCAAACACCAAAGGTCAGGCAAAACATGCCTGACCTGCGGTGACGAGTGGTGCGCCGTCAGGGTTTCGAACCCCGGACCCGCTGATTAAGAGTCAGCTGCTCTACCAACTGAGCTAACGGCGCGCGTGAGAGACGATAACAGGCCTCGCCGCGCAGATGAAATCCCACTTTGGACGCGGGGGAGGCACACAGCATGGTCGCGCCAGACTCCCAGGTTGCCCTTAGACTTACCGGCGAGTAGTCAATCGTCCCTGTTGAGTCCGAGTGCGAGGTGGAGCAAAGCATGTGGCAGGTCAACTCAGTGACCCGTCCGCGGCGGAAGTCGACGTTGTTGGCGGCGGTGCTACTGGTCCCCGTCGTCGTATTCGGCATCAGCGCCTGCAACAGCGCGCCCAGCGCCCCGCCGCAACCCGAGACCATCACCGACAAGGGCACTCCGTTCGGTGACCTGCTGGTGCCCAAGCTCACCGCATCGGTCACCGACGGCGCGGTCGGCGTCACGGTCGACTCACCCGTCACGGTCAGCGCCGAGGACGGCGTGCTCGGCGCGGTCACCATGACCGACGACGACGGCACGCCCGTCGCGGGCCGGCTGAGTCCCGATGGACTGAAATGGGTGACCACCGATCCGCTGGACTACAACGAGCGCTACACGCTCAATGCGCAGTCACTTGGCCTCGGCGGTGTCACCAACCGGTCGATGACCTTCGAGACCCACTCGCCCGAGAACCTGACGATGCCCTACCTGCTGCCCAACGACGGCGAGGTCGTCGGCGTCGGGCAGCCCGTCGCGGTCCGGTTCGACGAGAACATCCCGGACCGCCTGGCGGCCGAGAAGGCGATCACCGTCACCACCAACCCTCCCGTCGAGGGCGCGTTCTACTGGCTCAGTAATCGCGAAGTGCGTTGGCGCCCAGCGGCTTACTGGACTCCGGGCACCACCATCGACGTGGCCGTGAACACCTACGGCGTCGATCTCGGCGACGGGCTGTTCGGTCAGGAGAACGTCACCACCCACTTCACGATCGGTGACCAGGTCATCGCGACGGCAGACGACGACACGAAGACGCTGACCGTCCGCCGCAACGGTGAGGTCATCAAGACGATGCCGATCTCGATGGGCAAGAGCAGCACGCCGACCAGCAACGGCGCCTACATCATCGGCGACCGGTTCTCCCACATGGTCATGGATTCCTCGACCTACGGTGTCCCGTCGAACTCGCCCAACGGCTACCGCACCGAGGTGGACTTCGCCACCCAGATGTCCTACAGCGGCATCTACGTGCACGCCGCCCCGTGGTCGGTGGGCAGTCAGGGCTACAGCAATGTGAGTCACGGTTGCCTCAACGTCAGCACGAGCAACGCGAAGTGGTTCTACGAGAACACCAAGCGTGGCGACATCGTCGAGGTCGCCAACACGGTCGGTTCGATCCTGCCGGGCACCGACGGCCTCGGTGACTGGAACGTGCCATGGGAGCAGTGGAAGGCCGGGAACGCCAGCCTCTAGGTCCGACCGCAAGAACGGGCCCGTGCGCACTTCGCGCCGGGCCCGCTCTCGTCAGCGGTGACGACCTGCTGTGACCGGGGTCGCCCGATCAGCCGGGAACGCCCTGTTCCTCGGGTGGCAGCGGCGCAGGCCCGGTGACGCTCGGCGAAGCGCTGGGGACCTGGGGCTCGGACGGTGCCACCTGCGTGGTCTGCGTGATCTCGGTGGGCTCCGTCTTGGCGGTGAGGCCGGAATCCGGGCCGTCGTGGGTGGCCAGCACGCCGATCGCCGTGCCGGCAATGACGGCACACGCGCCGGCGGCCGCGCCTATCTGGACTGCGATGTTCTTCACGGTTGCTCCTCGCGGTTGTAGGTGCATTACTGGAGGAGAGTTGCCAAGGATCTGTGAAAAATCACGAAAAGTGTTGTGTCACACAATTTTTCATGATCTGAGTGATCGCGGGAAGGCTGGCTTGAATGCACCTTCGTCGCAGCGGTGCCGAGGGCATGCGGAAGGTGTCCACCTATAGTTACTTAGAGTAACGATGTATGTGCTCGGCCGCAACTCGAGGCGACCGCACCCCGACGCGCGGTGACCTGCGTCATACACCGCCTTGAATTGAATTCTCGCGGTGTGACGGACGTTCCAGTTCTTCGACGTACCTTCCCCATCCGCCGGAGGAGCTTCATGCCCACGTTCACGTTGCCCGATGGCGACACACTGGCCTACGAGACGCACGGCGACGGGGAGCCGTTGCTCCTGGTGACCGGTACTTGCCTCGCGATGCAGCATTGGCCGCAGCCGGTAGTCGATGCTCTCGCCGCCGACTACCAGGTCATCGTCTATGACCACCGGGGTATGGGCGCCTCGTCGCCCAGTGGGCAGGACGTATCGATGCGTTCCCTGGCGGCGGACGCAGCAGCCCTGCTGGACCATCTCGAGGTGGGAGCGGCGCACATCCTTGGCTGGTCGCTGGGTAGTGCCGTGAGTCAGGAGCTGGCACTGGCCCGTCCCGATCTGGTTGCCTCGCTTGTGCTTTACGCGACGTGGGGTCGGGCCGACGGATTTCTGCGCTGCTTGTTGGCCGGAATGCGCACGCCGTGGGTCTACGGCGACACGGCGAACGGCGTGGCCGTCCTCGGTGTGGGGCAATCGCCCGAGGGTCTCGAGAACCCGGAACTGCTCGCCGCCATCGCGGCAGGTTTTCCCTTCATGCCTCATACGCCAGAACAGATCGCAATGACCGTGCGTCAGTGGGACGCCGACGGGGCCCACGACTCCCTTGACCGCCTTCCTGGGATCACAGCGCCGACGACGGTGATCGTCGGCGAGCAGGATCTTCTCACCCCGCCGCGGCTGAGTCGCGCAGTGGCCGAACGCATTCCCGGTGCGCGGTTCGTCCTCGTCGAGGGTGCCGGCTCAAGCCACGGGATGATCTACGAGCGGCCCGACGACCTGCTCGACCTCGTCCGCGAACACCTGCGTTCCCACTCACGCGGCGCAGACATGGCGCGCCGTTAGGCACGGCGCGCTCCGCAGCCAATGTCGGACGCGTTGAGTCCGGTGCGGGCCGCTTCTGCGTCAGGCGGGATCGGTCGCGATGCGCGCATGCTGGTGCATGTCGTGCCAGCCGTCTAGATGCAATGCCGAGCTGCGTTTGACGCCTTCGCCGATGTACCCCGCGCGTTCGGCAACACGGCACGACGCCGGGTTCGCAGTGGAGTGGTTGATCTCAAGGCGGTGCAGTCCGAGCACATCGAACGACCAGGTCGTCAGGGTTACCACCGCCTGCCGTGCGACGCCGCGGCCGCGCGCCTCGGGTAAGACCCAGTAGGAAAGCTCGGCGGTGCCCTCGTGCAAGTCAATCGTGCGGAAGGTGATCTGCCCCAGCACGCTGTGGTCATCGGCTGCGGCCCAGCCGCAGCTGGTCTCCTCTTGCCAACGGTTCGGCCATGCCTCGATCCAAGCGAGGGCCTCGCTCATGGTCATCGACCGTGCATGCCACCGGCGAATGCCTGGGTCGCCATAGCCCGCGACGAGGGCGGGCGCATCCGCTGACTGCCATGGTCGAAGGACGAAGTCCCCGGCGTTGAGCACGGGTTGAGCCAAACGAGCGAGGCTCCCAGATGCCATATGCGGACGCGTAAGTCGAGGCACGACTTCCCAATCTATCGGCGCGGTCGCAGAGGGCAAGATCAACGAAAAGGGTCGGAGGGCGTAAACGCCCTCCGACCCGTCGGGTGGCTGACGGGACTCGAACCCGCGACAGCCAGGATCACAACCTGGTGCTCTACCAACTGAACTACAGCCACCATCGCCGCCCACCCGATCGGGCACAGCGGCTCAACGATCTTAGCCGCTCGGACGCTCCGCGTCCGAATCCATTGTTTCCAGCTCCCCGCTCGGCGGCCCGAGCTCGGCAGCCACCGCCGCGATGTCGCTGGTCGAGGGTCCGGGCGGGGTCACGAACGCCGTGCGCCGGTAGTACTTCAGCTCCCGGATCGACTCGTGGATGTCGGCGAGCGCCCGGTGGGCGAGGCCCTTCGCCGGCTGGCCGAAGTAGATCCGCGGATACCAGCGCCGACACAGCTCCTTGATCGAGCTGACGTCGATCATTCGGTAGTGCAGGTAGGAGTCCAGGGCCGGCATGTCGCGCGCGATGAAGCCGCGGTCGGTGCCGATCGAATTGCCCGCCAGCGGCGCCGTGTTGGCCTGTTTGACGTGCGTACGGATGTAATCGAGCACCAGCTGCTCGGCCGCGGCGAGGTCCACGGTCGACGCCCGCACCTCCTCGGTCAGGCCCGACTTGGAGTGCATCTGCGCGACGACTTGGACCATGCCGTCCAACGCCGCGTCGTCGGCGTGGATCACCACGTCGACGCCGTCGCCAAGGATGTTCAGATCCGCGTCGGTGACCAAGGCCGCGATCTCGATGAGCCGATCGGACCCAAGGTCCAGCCCGGTCATCTCGCAGTCGATCCACACCAGTTCGTCACGCACAGGGTTAGACAGTATTCCCAGGGCCGACAATCCCCCGCGAGCGGGAGGTGCCCCCAGGCTGCCGACACCCACCGAGACGGGGTTCGGGCAAGTAGTCTCTGCCGCATGACCACCGAATCGACAGCCACCCCCGCGCAGCAGATCGCCGCTGGCTATGCCGTCGAAGGGCAAGCGCTCGAGCTCGGCACCGTCGTCGTGGACGGCGTCGCCGATCCGACCGCCCGGGTCCGGATCCCGCTCGCCACGGTGAACCGTCACGGCCTGATCGCAGGCGCCACGGGCACGGGCAAGACGAAGTCGCTGCAGGTGATCGCGGAGCAGTTGTCGGCGGCGGGCGTGCCGGTGCTCATGGCCGACGTCAAGGGCGACCTGTCCGGACTATCGCGGCCGGGTGTGTCGAACGACAAGACCACCCAGCGCGCCACCGACACCGGCGACGACTGGACACCCACCGCGTACCCGGTGGAATTCCTGTCCCTCGGCACCGAGGGCATCGGGGTTCCGGTGCGCGCCACCATCACCAGCTTCGGGCCCATCCTGCTGTCGAAGGTGTTGGGCCTGAACGCGACTCAGGAATCGACGTTGGGGCTGATCTTCCACTGGGCGGATCAGCAGCAGCAACTGCTCCTCGACATCAAGGATCTGCGCGCGGTCATCCAGTTCCTCACCAGCGACGAGGGCAAGCCCGAGCTCAAGGCCCTCGGCGCGGTGTCGCCGACCACGGCTGGCGTCATCCTGCGCGCGCTGATCAATCTCGAGGCCGAGGGCGCCGACACCTTCTTCGGCGAGCCGGAGCTCGAGCCCAAGGACCTGATGCGGTTCGACGCGCAGGGCCGCGGCGTCATCACGCTGCTCGAGCTGGGCGCGCAGGCGGCCAGGCCGGTGATGTTCTCGACGTTCCTGATGTGGGTGCTGGCCGATCTGTTCACGACGCTGCCCGAGATCGGTGACGTCGACAAACCCAAGCTGGTCTTCTTCTTCGACGAGGCGCACCTGCTCTTCACCGATGCGTCCAAGGCGTTCCTCGAGCAGGTCGAGCAGACCGTCAAGCTGATCCGCTCCAAGGGTGTGGGCGTGTTCTTCTGCACGCAGTTGCCCACCGACGTGCCCAACAACGTGCTGTCGCAGCTGGGCGCCCGCATCCAGCACGCGCTGCGCGCGTTCACGCCCGACGATCAGAAGGCGTTGAACAAGACGGTGCGCACCTACCCGAAGACCGACGTCTACGACCTGGAGAAGGCGCTGACGTCGCTGGGCATCGGCGAGGCGATCGTCACGGTGCTGTCCGAGAAGGGCGCCCCGACGCCGGTGGCGTGGACCCGGATGCGCGCTCCGCGGTCGCTCATGGACACCATCGGCCCCGATGCGATATCCGCGGCGGCCAAGGCGTCACCGCTGCAGGCCGAGTACGGCCAGACCATCGACCGCGAGTCCGCCTACGAGCGACTCAGCGCCAAGGTGGCGCCTCCGGAGGGCCTGCCCCCGGCCACCGACGCGCTGCCGCCGCCCGTCAGCACCGGCGGGGCCACCGTCTCGGGTCGGGTGAAGACGCCGGACGCCGTCGAAGGCCCGGGAATGGTCACCGAGGTGCTGCAGAGTTCGGCGTTCAAGAGCTTTCTGCGATCGGCCGCCACGGTCGCGGGCCGAGAGATCACCCGCAGCATGTTCGGCACGGGTCGCCGCCGCCGCTGACCGACGCGGCATCAGCACGTCGAGATTGCGTCTACGGCTGTGAAATACGCCGGAGCACGACCGTCGACGCAATCTGAACGCGTCAGTCGCCGCCGAGCTTCTTGTAGACGGCGCCCACGATGGGCGAGACGATCGAGCGCGGCGCGTAGCCGGTGGCCGCCGACATCGCCTTGGACGTCACGCCAGGCACCACGCGCATCTTGTTGCGGTCCAGCCCGTCCAGCGAGATCTTCGCGGTGTGCTCCGTCGAGATCCACAGGAAGTCCGGTATCAGCCGCTCGACGAGCGACTGGTCGTCCGGATCGGGCAGCTCGGTGCGGACGGGCCCTGGCGCCAGCACGGTCACGTGGACGCCGTCCTTCTTGACCTCGCCACGCAGCGACTCGCTGAAGGTGTTCACGAACGCCTTGGACGCCGCATAGGTGGCGTTGTTGGGGATCGGCGAGTTTCCCGCCACCGAACCGGAGATCAGGATTCCGCCCGCCCGGCGCTTGACCATTCCGGGCAGCACGGCGAGAACGAGGTCGTGCACGCCGAGGACGTTGAGCTGAACCTGCGCCTTCTCCACGGCGGGGTCGAGGCTGGCGACGGGGCCGAACGTCCCCGTGCCCGCGTTGGCGCACAGGATCGAGACGTTGCGCTCGGCCAGTTCGGCGGCGAGCCCGCCGCGGGCCTCGGGATCGGACAGGTCGACCGGCCGCACCTCGACGGTGACGCCGTAGCGCTCGGCCAGCGTGGTGGCCAGCGCGGTCAGCACCTCCCCACGGCGGGCCGTGAGAATGAGGTTGTGCCCACGCGCGGCGAGCTCGGCCGCGAGGGCTTCGCCGATGTTCTGCGAGGCGCCGGTGACCACCGCGCGCGCATCGGGGCTGGGAGCAGGTACTGGCATGGGGCCAATCGTAGGGACCAATAGAGTGCAGTCATGAGCACCCCCGGCGCGGGTAACCAAACCGCGCGGCGGTCCGGGGTGGTGGCCTGGGCGTTGTGGGACTGCGGCGCAACGGGCGTGAACGCCATCGTCGTGACGTTCGTCTTCTCCGTCTACCTCACCCAGCAGGTCGGTGCGGGCCTGCCCGGTGACACCACGCCGGCGAGTTGGCTCGGCCGGGTACTGACGATGGCGGGACTGTCCGTCGCGCTGTTGGCGCCGGCGACCGGGATCTGGGTCGACGCACCGCACCGCCGCCGCAGGGCACTGACGGTGCTCACCGGCACGGTCATCGCGCTGACCACGGCGATGAGCCTGATCCGGGCCGACTACCACTACCTGTGGCCTGGCCTGATCCTGCTGGCGTGCACGGCGGCCTGCAGCGACCTTTCGACGGTGCCCTACAACGCCATGCTGCGGCAGTTGTCGACGCCCGATACCTCCGGCCGGATCTCCGGGTTGGGTTCGGCAGCAGGCTATTTCGGCAGCGTCCTACTGCTGGTGATCGTCTATCTCGGGTTCATCCAAGGCGACGGCGACTCCCGCGGCCTGTTGGGCATCACGGCGGCCGACGGGCACCCCGTGCGGGCGGCGGTACTGCTCACCGCGGCGTGGTTCGCATTGTTCGCACTGCCACTCCTGCTCACCGCGCGTACCCCTGCCGTGGATGAAGGCCGTCCCGTCGTCGGGTTCCTCGGGGCCTACGGCGCGTTGTGGACCGAGGTGAAGGGCGAATGGCATCGCGACCGCCAACTCGTCTACTACCTGTTGGCCAGCGCGGTCTTCCGTGACGGACTGTCCGGGGTGTTCGCGTTCGGAGCCGTGCTCGGGGTGACGGTGTACGGGGTGTCACAGGCCAACGTGCTGCTGTTCGGCATCTGCGCCTGCGTGGTCGCCGCGATCGGTGCGGTGCTCGGTGGGCTGATCGACGATCGCGTCGGGTCCAAGCCCGTCATCGTCGGCTCGCTGGCCTCGATGGTGGTCGTGTGCCTCGCGTTGCTGACTTTGTCTGGGTCCCTGGCGTTCTGGATCTGCGGGCTACTGCTGTGCCTGTTCGTCGGGCCGACCCAGTCGTCGGCGCGAACGGCGATGCTGCGGATGTCGACAGAGGGCAAGGAGGGCGTGGCCTTCGGCCTCTACACCACCACCGGACGTGCGGTCTCGTTCCTGGCGCCGTGGATGTTCTTCACCTTCATCGACGTCTTCGGCACCAACCGGGCAGGCCTTGGCGGCTTGTGCCTGGTACTCGCGGCGGGCCTGGCCGGGATCATCGCGGTGCGGGTGCCGCGGTTTGCGCGCTGATGCTCAGCCCAGTGCGCTGCAGATCGTCAGACCTGATCCCGTGCGCTCCTGAATCTCCCTGCCTGCCAGTGTGATCGAGCACGAGATCTCCCGACCGACGTTGATGATGCTGACGCTCGCCGAGCGGTCGGCGGGCTTGGTCAGCTGGACCTCCTTGCTCCACGGCAGGATCACGTTGAACTCGGTCTGCAGCACACCGCCTGCATCGACGTAGGTGATGTTGATGGCCCGGCCCGTCCCGGTGACGTCGTAGACGACCGTCTCCGTCTCGCCCGGTGTCGTCGATTCGTCGGGCGGCGTGTTGGTGGCCGACGGCGCAGGGGTGGAGGGGCGCGTGGTGGTCGGCGCCCGGCTGGTGGTGGTGGGGGTGGTGAAGTTCGGTTCCATCGGCGCGGGCGGTGGCGCGACGACCGTCTGCTGCTGCGAGCTGTTGACGATGACGAGCGCGATCACCAGGCCGAGAACGACGACTCCGACCACCGCCGCGATCGCCCACAGCCAAAGCCGGGGTCCGCGGCCGTTCGGGTCGGGTGGCTCTGGCGGCATGCCGCCCGGTGGATACGGCGGGCCGAACTGATTTCCTGCGCGTGGGTCTGCGCGTGGGTCGTAGCCGTACGGAGGTAGCTGTTGGGTGGGATTCGCGGACGGCGGTGGTTGGTAGTACGTGCCCTGCGGCGGCTGATTCGAGTACGCGGGATCCGTGTAGCCGGGATAGCCGTAGGGGAGCGGCTGCGTCGGATCCGGTACGTCGCGGCGTGGCGAATCAGTCATTCCCACCTCATGGCTGCAGGGTACCCGTGTGGTTACCGGGACCGCGGGTATGCGATACGCGTGGCTTCGGCGCTTCCGGCCGGTGACCAGTGAGTTCCCTGCGTCGCGTTTAGCGAAATTATCGCCTGGGTAAGTCAAGATCACGCGCCGCACGGGCGCCCCTACATCAAGGAGGCCGACATGCGAGGTGGCGGAATCATCGGAGTGATCGTACTGATCTGGTTGGTGATCGGTGTGGTTGCCGCGTATCAACGCGAGTACTTCAAGACGTCCGAGAACAACTGTGCGACGGCGGGAACCATCGCTCTGACCGTCGTTGCCGGTCCGCTCAACTACGCCGGGGTCAACCCGAAGGTCACGAACTGCAACATCCCCCAACCGAGCCAGTAACGGTCCGGTTCTGAAAACGAATCACGAAGGAAGGTCATCATGATCGCCATTGGAGTCATTCTCGTCATCCTGGGCTGATCTTCAGCGTCCCCGTCCTCACCTACATCGGCGTGGTTGCGCTCGTCGTCGGTGCCGTGTTCTGGCTGCTCGGTGCTGCCGGACACGCCGTCGGCGGAAGAAAGGTCTGGTACTAATCCCGCTCGGCTGAGCGGAGTGCAGCCACGGTCATCGCGCGCAGAGTGGCGCGCGATGACCGTGCTGTTTCTGCGGCAGTGACCTGTTTGAGGCTGTGTGGCGTGGAGTTCAGCAGACCGAAGGTGGCGTGTGCCATCAGCCGGGCGTCCTCGTCCTTGAGCGCCAGATCGATGTTGCGCAACACCCCGACCCAGATTTCGACGTACTGCCGCTGATCCTTGCGGACCTGACGTTTCGCCGGTGCGGGCAGGTGGTCCAGGTCGCGGTCCTGAATCCGGATCAGGTCGGATTCGCCCAACGCGAAGTCGAGGTGGAAGTCGATCAGCCTGTCGAGCGCTTCGGTTGGCGTTGCCGCAATCTCCAGCACGCTCCTGGCGCCCGCGAGCAGTCGCGTGCTGATGCCGACCAGCAGTTCGACCAGAAGCGCTTCCTTGTTGGGGAAGTGGCGGTAGATCGCGGGGCCGCTGACTCCGGCCGCGGCGCCGATGTCCTCGAGCCGCACGGCGAGGAACCCGCGTTCGGCCACCAGTCGCTCGGCGGCGGCGACGAGTTGTGAACGCCGGTCCGACTTCGCCTTGCTCCTGCGCGTCTGGGATGGCGTCTGGGTCGGCATTCCCGCTCCCGCTTGCTCGTGGACATTTCGGTTAACGGTCACTAACATACCATCAGTTAGTCATCATTAACTCAACTGAACGGGTCCACCTGTGTCTACGCGAGTATCGCATCGCGAGCAGCATCTAGAGTTGGTCGAGCAGTTGCGCTCCAAGTTGGCCACCGCAGCCCTTGGGGGATCCGCCCGCGCCAGGGAGCGTCACGTCAGCCGGGGGAAGTTGCTCCCGCGCGATCGGGTCGACGGTCTGCTCGATCCCGGCAGCCCGTTCCTTGAGCTGACACCCCTTGCCGCAGACGGCATGTACGACGACGAGTGCCCTGGCGCCGGGCTGATCGCAGGCATCGGCAGGGTGTCGGGTCGCGAATGCATGATCGTGGCGAACGACGCGACGGTCAAGGGCGGCACGTACTATCCGATCACCGTCAAGAAACACCTTCGCGCGCAAGAGATTGCGGGCCAGAACCGGCTGCCATGCATCTATCTGGTCGACTCCGGCGGCGCGTTCCTGCCGCGGCAGGACGAGGTGTTCCCCGATCGCGAGCACTTCGGCCGCATCTTCTTCAACCAGGCCAAGCTCAGCGCCGACGGCATTCCGCAGATCGCCGCCGTGCTCGGATCCTGCACCGCGGGTGGTGCATACGTCCCCGCCATGAGCGACGAGGCCATCATCGTGCGCAACCAGGGCACGATCTTCCTCGGCGGCCCACCGTTGGTGAAGGCCGCCACCGGCGAGGTGGTGACGGCCGAGGATCTCGGCGGCGGCGACCTGCATTCCAAGGTCTCCGGTGTCACCGACCACCTGGCGCACGATGACCGCGATGCGTTGCGCATCGCGCGACGGATCGTGGCGACGCTCGGCCCGCGTACCGCCACGCCGTGGGACGTCACCCCGACCGTCGAACCGATCGCCGATCAGACCGAGTTGTACGACGTGGTGCCCACCGACTCGCGGGTGCCCTACGACGTGCACGAGGTGATCACCCGCATCGTCGACGGTGGCGACTTCGCCGAGTTCAAGGCGGAATACGGCACGACACTGGTCACCGGCTTCGCGCGCATCCACGGTCATCCGGTGGGCATCATCGCCAACAACGGCGTGCTGTTCGGCGAATCCGCCTTGAAGGGCGCTCATTTCATCGAGCTGTGCGACAAGCGTCAGACGCCGCTGCTGTTCCTCCAGAACATCGCGGGGTTCATGGTCGGCCGCGACTACGAGGCGGGCGGGATCGCCAAGCACGGCGCCAAGATGGTCACCGCCGTCGCGTGCGCACGCGTACCGAAGCTCACCGTGGTGATCGGGGGCTCCTACGGCGCGGGCAACTACTCGATGTGCGGGCGGGCCTATTCGCCCCGCTTCCTGTGGATGTGGCCGAACGCCAGGATCTCGGTGATGGGTGGCGAGCAGGCCGCCTCGGTGCTGGCCACCGTCCGCGGCGACATGACCGCGGAGGAGGAAGAGGCGTTCAAGGCGCCGATCCGCGAGCAGTACGAGCACCAGGGCAACCCGTACTACTCCACCGCGCGGCTGTGGGACGACGGCGTGATCGACCCCGCCGACACCAGAACCGTGGTGGGACTTGCGCTCTCGGTGGTCGCGCAGGCTCCGCTGGAGCCGGTGTCCTACGGCGTCTTCAGGATGTGACCCGATGACTTCACAGCTCTTCGATACAGTTCTGGTCGCCAACCGCGGCGAAATCGCGGTGCGGGTGATCCGCACGTTGCGTGCCATGGGAATTCGGTCGGTCGCGGTGTTCAGCGATGCCGACGCGAACGCCCGGCACGTCGTCATGGCCGACGTTGCGGTCCGGATCGGACCGCCGCCCGCCCGGGAGAGCTACCTGTCGATCGATGCCATCCTCGACGCCGTGCGCCGCACCGGTGCGCAGGCCGTTCACCCCGGCTACGGATTCCTCTCGGAGAACGCGCAATTCGCGGCCGCCCTGAAGGCTGCCGGTGTGACGTTCATCGGCCCACCGGTTGCCGCGATCGAGACGATGGGCGACAAGATCGCGGCCAAGGCCGCCGTGTCGGCCTTCGGAGTGCCGGTGGTGCCGGGCATCTCGCGTCCGGGGCTCACCGACGGTGACCTGATCGCCGGTGCACCCGAGGTGGGGTTCCCGGTCCTGGTCAAGCCGTCTGCGGGTGGTGGCGGCAAGGGCATGCGGGTGGTGCATGACGCCTCCGAACTTCCTGCCGCACTTGCCAGTGCGCGCCGCGAGGCGGCGTCGTCGTTCGGCGACGACACGCTGTTCCTCGAGCGGTTCGTGTTGAATCCCAGGCACATCGAGGTCCAGGTGCTCGCCGACACCCACGGCAACGTCGTGCATCTGGGCGAGCGCGAATGCAGCCTGCAGCGACGCCACCAGAAGGTGATCGAGGAGGCGCCGTCGCCGCTGCTGGATCCCGCGACCCGGGCCAGAATCGGCGCCGCCGCATGCGACACCGCCCGCAGCGTCGACTACACCGGCGCGGGCACGGTCGAGTTCATCGTCTCCGCCGACCGGCCCGACGAGTTCTTCTTCATGGAGATGAACACGCGGCTGCAGGTCGAGCACCCGGTCACCGAGATGGTCACCGGCGTCGATCTCGTCGAGCTGCAGGTGCGGGTCGCGGCGGGGGAGATGCTGCCGCTGACTCAGGGCGACGTCCGCCTCGACGGGCACGCCATCGAGGCGCGCGTCTACGCCGAGGACCCGGCCCGCGGTTTCCTGCCGACCGGCGGGACCGTGCTGAAGATATCGGGCGCACATGGGCCGGGACTGCGGGTCGACTCGGGATTGGCCGAAGGCATCGTCGTCGGCACCGACTACGACCCGATGATGGCCAAGGTCATCGCGCACGCGGAGGATCGGGACGGTGCACTGCGGAGACTCGACGCCGCGCTGGCGCAATTCGCCGTGCTCGGTGTGCAGACGAACGTCGAGTTTCTGCGTTTCCTGCTCGCCGACCCCGACGTGCAAGCCGGTCGCCTCGACACCGGGCTGCTGGACCGTCGCACCCCGGATTTCGTGCCGGCCCCGGCCGGCGACGACGACCTGATCGCCGCGGCTGCCTACCGCTGGTTGAACTCCTGGCCGCGGTGGCCGGAGAGCGCGAGCGCATGGGAGATGCCATCGGGATGGCGCATCGGCGAACACGCGCCGACCCCCATCCGGTTGCGGGCTGGAGAGCGCACCGACCACGTGTACCTCACGGGTCATCCGCAGCGGGCGACGGCAGCCGTCGAGGGCGGTGCTCCGCGGACGCTCACCGCATCGCTGGAAGGCGACCTGCTGACCGTCGTCATCGACGGTGTGCGTACCAACTACATGGTGGCCGAATCGGACGCGCAGGTATGGCTGGTGGGGGACAGCGGTGTCGTGATGGCCGAAGAGGTTCGGGAGGCACCGGTCCGTCCGGACGAAGAGCACAGCGGCGACGCCGAACTCGTCAGCCCCATGCCGGGTTCGGTGGTGGTCGTCGGCGCGGAGACTGGGTCGACGGTGTCGGCAGGCACGGTCGTGGTCGGCATCGAGGCGATGAAGATGGAACACCAACTCTCGGCGCCGGTCGACGGCACCGTCGAACTACTCGTCGCCGTCGGCGACCAGGTCAAGGTGGGCCAGGTACTGGCCCGGATCATCGTTGCCACAGAGGAGATTTCGTCATGACAGACTTCCTGTCCACCGGCACCCTGCCCGACCACTACGAACAGTTGGCCAAGACGGTCCGCGACTTCGCCCGCAGCGTCGTCGCACCCGTCGCCGCCAAGCACGACGCCGAACACTCGTTCCCGTACGAGGTGGTCGCCGGAATGGCCGACATGGGACTGTTCGGGCTGCCGTTCCCCGAGGAGTACGGCGGCATGGGTGGCGACTACTTCGCGTTGTGCCTCGCACTGGAGGAGCTCGGCAAGATCGACCAGAGCGTCGCCATCACACTCGAGGCGGGAGTGTCGCTGGGCGCCATGCCCGTCTACCGGTTCGGGAACGACGCGCAGAAGCAGGAGTGGCTGCCACTGCTCGCCAGCGGCAAGGCGCTCGGTGCGTTCGGCCTGACCGAGGCGGGCGGTGGAACCGACGCAGGCGCCACCAAGACGACCGCCAAGCTCGACGACGGGCACTGGATCATCAACGGCTCCAAGCAGTTCATCACCAACTCCGGCACCGACATCACCAAGCTCGTCACGGTCACCGCGGTGACCGGGGAGCGGTTCCGGGCAGGCGAGCGACTCGGGATGGCATGGGCGCAAGCAGATCTCGTCGATCCTGGTACCGGTGCCCACCGAGGGCTTCACCGCCGAGCCGGCCTACGACAAGGTGGGCTGGAACGCGTCGGACACGCATCCGTTGAGTTTCGACGACGTCCGGGTGCCGCAGGAGAACCTGCTCGGCGAGCAGGGCCGCGGCTATGCGAACTTCCTGCGGATCCTCGACGAGGGCCGCATCGCGATCGCCGCGCTGTCGGTCGGTGCCGCCCAGGGGTGCGTCGACGAATGCGTGAAGTACGCCAAGGAGCGCGAGGCGTTCGGCGCGGCGATCGGCACCTACCAGGCGATCGCATTCAAGATCGCGCGCATGGAGGTACGTGCGCACACCGCCCGCACCGCGTACTACGACGCCGCCGCGTTGATGCTGGCGGGCAAGCCGTTCAAGAAGGCCGCCGCGATCGCCAAGCTGGTGGCCAGCGAAGCCGCGATGGACAACGCCCGCGACGCCACCCAGGTGTTCGGCGGCTACGGCTTCATGAACGAGTACCCGGTCGCGCGGCACTACCGGGACAGCAAGATCCTCGAGATCGGCGAGGGGACAACGGAAGTGCAGCTGATGCTGATCGCGCGGGAGGCCGGCCTGTGACAGGAGAAGGAACGGTCGACAAGAAGGTCGTAGATCCAGCGCGGTCTGTGGTTCGAGGAGTTCGAGCCCGGCGTGCGCTACCTGCACCGCCCCGGCCGCACCATCACCGAGGCCGACAACGTCTTCTTCACGACGCTGACGATGAACACCCAGGCGCTGCACCTGGATGCGGCGTTCTCGGATGCCCTGCCGCCGTTCCACCAGCGCCTGGTCAACTCGATGTTCACGCTGTCCACGCTGGTCGGCCTTTCGGTCGCGCAACTGACGCAGGGCACCATCGTCGGCAACCTCGGCTTCGGCGAGGTGGCGTTCCCCAAGCCGCTCTTCCACGGCGACACGCTCTACGCCGAGACCGAGGTCACCGACAAGCGCGAGTCCAAGAGCCGTCCGGGGGAGGGCATCGTCACGTTCTCCCACGTCGGTCGCAACCAGCACGGTGACGTCGTCGCGACCGCATCGCGAAAGACCATGGTGCGCAAGCGCCCTGCCGACGACGCGGACGGAGTCGCCTGATGGCACTGGCCCCGGCAGGCCCCGGCTGGCTGTTCTGCCCGGCCGATCGACCGGAGCGCTTCGAAAAGGCCGCCGCCGCAGCCGATGTGGTGATCCTCGACCTCGAGGACGGGGTGGCGGCCAAGGACCGGGAAGCCGCCCGCGCCGCACTGATCGACACCCCGTTGGACCCAACTCGGACGGTGGTGCGGCTCAACCCGGCCACCACGGCAGACCACGAACTCGACCGCGAGGCGTTGGCCCGCACCGAGTACGGCACCGTGATGCTGGCCAAGACGGAGTCCGCCGAGCAGGTCTCCGCGCTCGCACCGCTGGACGTCGTGGTGCTGATCGAGACGCCGTTGGCCGCGCTGATGATCAGCGAGCTCGCGCGGGTCGACAATGCGTTCGCCGTCATGTGGGGCGCCGAGGACCTGTTCGCGGTGCTCGGCGGCACCGCGAACCGCAACGCCGACGGCAGCTACCGCGACGTCGCCAAGCACGTGCGGTCGCAGACATTGTTGGCGGCCAAGGCGCACGGGCGGATGGCCCTGGACTCGGTGTACCTCGACATCAGGGATCTCGACGGCCTGCGCGCCGAGACCGACGACGCGGTCGCCGTGGGATTCGACGCCAAGGTCGCCATTCATCCCACCCAGGTCGCGGTCATCCGGGCCGCCTACGCCCCGACCGACGACCAGGTGCAATGGGCGCGACACGTCCTGGACGCGGCCCGAAGTGAACGCGGCGTCTTCCAATTCGAGGGCATAATGGTGGATGCCCCAGTGCTGCGGCGGGCAGAGCGCATCGTCACGTTGGCGCCACACCCCGGCAGCTGACGGACAGGCCTCCCACCAGAGGTCTGCTCTGATCGCCTCCGTACTGAGCACCTCAGTCGTCTGACGGCGCGACCCGCCGCCAGTGACCCTAGGAGGCGGTATGGCCGGGTTCATTCAGGCACCCTTGACGCAGCTCAGCGTCGAGTTGGAGCCGATCCAACTGGTGGCCCCTGACGGGGCGCCGACCACCGAAACCCGCTACCGCCGAGACCTCCCGCCGGAGACGCTGGCCTGGCTCTACGAGTCCATGGTCGTCACCAGGCAACTCGACACGGAGTTCGTGAACCTGCAGCGTCAGGGTGAGTTGGCGCTGTTCGCCTCCTGCCGGGGTCAGGAGGCCGCCCAGATCGGCGCTGCGGCGTGCCTGCGCAAGACCGACTGGCTGTTCCCGCAGTACCGCGAGTTGGGTGTGTTCCTGGTCCGCGGCATCAGCCCGGCGCAATTGGGTGCGGTGTGGCGCGGCCGCTGGCACGGCGGGCTGGGATTCACCAAGAAGTGCTGTGCACCCATCTCCATTCAGATCGGCACCCACGGCCTGCACGCCGTCGGCGCCGCGATGGCTGCCCAGCGGTTGGGCGAGGACTCCGTCACCGTGGCGTTCCTCGGGGACGGGGCGACGTCGGAGGGCGATGCCCACGAGGCGTTCAACCTGGCGACGGTGTTCGCGGCGCCGTGCGTGTTCTTCGTGCAGAACAACCAGTGGGCGATCTCGACCCCCGCGGCGCATCAGCAGGCGGGCCCGTCCATCGCGCACCGGGCGATCGGGTACGGGATGCCCGGAATCCGGGTCGACGGCAACGACGTGCTGGCCTGCTACGCGGTGGTGGAGCAGGCCGCGCAGCGCGCCCGAAGCGGCGGTGGGCCGACCCTGATCGAGGCGGTCACCTACCGGATGGGCCCGCACACCACGTCCGACGACCCCACCCGGTACCGCACCGATGACGAGTTGCAATATTGGCGCGCACGGGATCCGATCGACCGCTTCCGCACCTACCTGACCGGCACCGGGGTGTTGACCGAACGGCTCGAGGAGCGGGTCGCGACGCGTTCGCAGCGCCTGCGGGCCGAGTTGCGCGACGCGGTGATCAACACGCCCGACATCGACGTCGCCGAGGTGTTCGACACGGTCTACCACGACATCACCCCCGAACTCGCGCGTCAACGCGACCAACTGGCAGCCGAATTGGCGAAGGAGGTCTGAGATGACACTGCGGACGCGAGGAGCGAAATGACTCAGATCATCGAACGACCACCGATGCACGGTGATGACGTTCCGGAGCCGTTCTTCACCAGCGTCCCAGCCGTCGCCGATACGACCATGGCGCAGGCGATCAACCGGGCGCTGCACGACGCCATGGCCGCCGACGACCGGGTGCTGGTGTTCGGCGAGGACGTCGCCCGGCTCGGCGGCGTGTTCCGGGTGACCGAGGGACTGGCCGAGACATTCGGCGACGGACGATGTTTCGACACGCCCCTGGCGGAGTCTGCGATCGTCGGCATCGCGATCGGGATGGCGATCCGCGGGTTCGTGCCGGTGCCGGAGATCCAGTTCGACGGCTTCGCCGCCCCCGCGTTCGATCAGATCGTCAGCCATCTGGCCAAGTACCGGATGCGCACGCGCGGCGACGTCGACATGCCGGTCACCATCCGCATCCCGTCGTTCGGCGGAATCGGTGCGGTCGAACATCATTCGGAGTCCACCGAGAGCTACTGGCTGCACACGGCCGGGCTGAAGGTGGTGGTGCCGTCGACGCCGTCGGATGCGTACTGGTTGCTGCGCTACGCCATCGCCGATCGGGATCCGGTGATCTTCCTCGAGCCCAAGCGCCGGTACTGGGGACGCGAGCTGGTCGACACCTCGGTTCCCGGCGAGCCCATCGGCCGGGCGGCGATCCGTAGGCCGGGCGACGACGTCACGGTGATCACCTACGGCCCGTTGGTCGCGACGGCGTTGAGCGCCGCCGACTCGGTCGCCGACACCTATGGCCTCGAGGTCATCGACCTCCGATCGCTCAACCCGCTCGACTTCGACACCGTGGCGGCGTCGGTGCGCAAGACCGGTAGGGCCGTGGTGATGCACGAGGGTCCGCGCACGCTGGGCTTCGGGGCAGAACTGGCCGCCCGCATCTCCGAGGAGCTGTTCTACGACCTCGAGGCCCCCGTCCAGCGCGCCACCGGCTTCGACACGCCCTATCCGCCTGCCAGGCTGGAGAAACTCTGGCTGCCGGGCGTCGACCGGCTGGTGGACTGCGTGGAGAAGGCGATGACCCAGCCATGAGCGGTGATGCCGTGCGGGAGTTCCTGGTGCCGGACCTCGGCGAGGGACTGGAGGAGGCGACGATCACCGGCTGGCTGGTATCGGTCGGCGATCAGGTCGAGCTCAACCAGACGCTGTGCACCGTGGAGACCAACAAGGCCGAGGTGGAGATCCCCAGCCCGTATGCGGGTCGCGTCGTGGAACTCGGTGGGTCCGAGGGCGAGACACTGCCCGTCGGCTCGACGCTGATCCGCATCGCGACGGATGCTCCCGCCGCTGCCGAACCCGAACCTGAACCCGCCTGCGCAGGCATCGCAGAACGGCAACGGCACGGTGCGCAAGCCGGTGTTGGTGGGTTACGGCACCGACGAAACGATGGACACCAGCAGGCGAGAGACGGCAGAGACCCGGCCCAGGGCCAGGCCACCGGTTCGAAAACTGGCCGCGGACTTGAACGTCGACCTGGCTCGGTTGGTCGGTACCGGGTCGGAGGGCGTGATCACACGTGAGGACGTGCTGGGCGCCGCGGGCAGGTCGGCCCCAACGGCCGACATGGTCCCCGTACGCGGTGTGCAGGCCGAGATGGCCCGTCGGATGATGCTGTCGCGCAAGGAGATACCCGACGCTCATGCGAGCGTTCAGGTGGACTGTTCGAGCCTGTTGTCACTTGCGCGACAGGATGCGCGATGCAGCGGGCGAGGATGCGCCGATCACTCCGTTCGTGTTGACCCTGCGGCTGTTGACGATCGCGCTACGACACCATTCGAAGCTGAACTCGACGTGGCTGGACACCACCGACGGCCCGCAGATTCACGTGCATTCCGCCGTGCACCTCGGGTTCGGTGTGGCGGCGCCCCGCGGTCTGCTGGTGCCCGTCGTCAGCGATGCGCACGCCATGACCACCCGCGAACTGGCCACCGTGGTGGCACGGCTGGTTCGAGACGCGCGGGCCGGCACGCTCAAGCCTGCGGAGTTGGCAGGCTCCACCTTCACGGTGTCGAACTTCGGTGCGCTGGGGTTGGACGAAGGCGTGCCGGTGATCAACTACCCGGAGGCGGCGATCCTCGGCATGGGCTCGCTGAAGCCACGGGCCGTCGTCGTCGACGGCGAGGTGGTCGCGCGGCCGACGATGACGCTGACGTGCGCGTTCGACCATCGCATCGTCGACGGCGCGCAGGCCGCGGCGTTCCTCGGTGAGCTCCGCGGCCTGATCGAGGCGCCCGAACTGGCGCTGCTCGACCTCTAGCCCATGGGCATGTCGGGCAGCGGCGCGTTGCAACGATCGCGGAAGTCGGCTGCTGCCTGCCTGACCGCCTTCAGCTCGTCGCGCACCTGCGGGTTGGCGTCGAAGTACGCCTGGACCTCCGAACTCATCTGATCCCTCGGCTTGCCCTTGAGGCCGGTGAAGAAGTTGTTCACGTCGGGATGGGTGAAGAGGTAGGACGACGTCCCCGCTGACACGCCGGACATGACGCCTGCGAGGTCGGCGGCCGTGCAGTTGGGTGGGTCGGCGGCGGCGGTTGCCGCCGTTCCGGCGAGCAGCGAGCCGGCCAACGCGGTGGCGGCGATGACGCCTCGGACTGATGTCAACATGGTGAGCTCCTTCGTGAGTAAGTGGGTAAAGGGGTTGTGGCTCAACGCCGCGGTCCGATGCCACCGCCGCCGCGGCGTCCCGGGAAGATCGCGGCCGGGTGGGTTGAGGTCGATGTCGACGCCCCAGTCGTCGTCGCAATACCAGGGGTCGGCGCAGTAACCCGGATAGGCCGGCCCGGCGATCGGCGCAGTGGGTCCGCCGCCGCGGACCGTGCCCTGGGCACATACGGTGGCTGCGCCTGCGCCGGAACAATCCGCCGACGCAGGTGAAGCGACGGCGACGGCGACCGGCGTCAACGTCATGGCAATTCCTAAAATCAGGTAGCGCTGTCCCACTTTCACGGCAGCTCCCTCCTCGATATGGCGGCCCGCCGCGTAGACGCTCCCCGGCAGCGCAGCGGAAACCGGTATGGGCGAAGCGTAAATGCACCCAAATGAATGCGTGTGAGATTCGCGATTCTTCAAGATCGCAAGGTACTTGCGATTGGAAGGGATTCGTTCGGGCGATAGGTAAATTCAGTGAAGTATTGGTAAGGCTAGCCCAAGCGCACGGTCATCCTCCATGGTCCGCCGGGCATTGCGAAAGTCGCTCTGTCAGCCCGCAATCGGGTGTTTACTGTCGGCATCACCCGACATCCGCACGAGGGAGCCGACATGGGGACGAACGATCAGGATTGGGCCAAGCCGGCGGCGATGGCAATTCCCGAGACGGGGTATTTCGAGCTCGAGCGCGGCCGCTATGGGCCGGTCTACCCGAGGACGCCGGCCTGCCACGGATTCTCCATCATCGCCAAGGTGAAGGAGGGGCGCGAGGAGACGGTGCGTGCGTACGGAAAGACCATCGAAGAGACCATCGCGGCGAGTCCGGAGGCTTTGGCGCCGCTGCGCCTGCACTACTTGCGGTGGAATCTCTTCGACATCGGATCTGGCCTGCACTTCCAGTACATGGGCATCTTCGACACCGACTTCGACAAGTACACCGAGGACGCGGTCCAGCTGTTCAGCGCGACCGGCATCACGACGATCTTCACCCAACTCGAAGGCTTCCCAGAGGATTGGAAGGAGAATCCGGAGGCGTTCATAAAGTTCGTCCGGGACCACCAGTGTCCGAGCTTTCTCGAGTACGGGGAGTACCCGTACGTGACGGCAGATGAGATCAAGAAGGCACTGAAGTTGAAGGCCGCCTTCTCGACGATGCTCGACCAGATGCAGTAGATGCTCGAGTTCGACGATATTCAGCACATTCTGCTGACCCGCACCCCGGCAATAACGGGACGCTACGAGTTTCTGACGTTCGACACGGCGGCAGGCGGACGTGCGTGGCTGTCGGAGTTGGTGGACCTGGTGCCCTCGGCCACCGCCGCGCAGGCCACGATGGACGAATCGGATCGCTGGATCACGTTGGCGTTCACGTGGAATGGCCTGCGCGCCCTCGGCGTGTCCGAGGAATCGTTGGCGACGTTTCCCGATGAGTTTCGCGAGGGCATGCCGTCACGGGCCGGCATCCTCGGCGACACCGGTGCCAACGCCCCGGAGAACTGGGTTGGCGGCCTGGCCGGTGACGATTTGCACGCCATCGCGATCCTGTTCTCGCGCACCGACGAGCAGAATGCCCGTTCCCTCGCGGCGCACGACGATCTGCTGGCACGGACCGACGGGGTGCGGAGTCTGTCGTTCCTCGATCTGAACGCGACGCCGCCGTTCAACTACGCCCACGACCACTTCGGCTTTCGCGATCGGCTGTCCCAGCCCGTGATGAAGGGTTCGGGCGAGGAGCCGACGCCGGGTTCCGGCGCGGCGCTGGAGCCGGGGGAGTTCATCCTCGGCTATCCCGACGAAAATGGTCCGGTCGCCGATCTTCCTCGGCCCAGAGGTGTTGTCGCGCAACGGCAGCTATATGGCGTATCGGCGGCTGGAGGAGCACGTCGGGGCGTTCCGCGACTATCTGCGCGAGAACTCCGAAACGCCGCAGGACGAGGAATTGCTCGCCGCGAAGTTCATGGGACGGTGGCGCAGCGGTGCGCCACTGGTCTTGGCCCCCGATCGGGACGACCCCGAACTGGGCGCTGATCCCTTGCGCAACAACGACTTCAACTACAAGGAGATGGATCCGCTCGGATACGCCTGCCCGCTGGGGTCGCACGCGCGGCGGCTGAATCCGCGCGACACCGCGCACTACATGAATCGCCGCCGGATGATCCGCCGCGGCGCGACGTATGGACCCGCGCTGCCCGACGACGCACCCGACGACGGTGTGGACCGCGGCATCGCTGCGTTCATCATCTGCGCCGACCTGGTGCGACAGTTCGAGTTCGCGCAGAACGTGTGGATCAACGACAAGACGTTCCACGAGCTGGGCAACGAGCACGACCCGATCTGCGGCACCCAGGACGGAACCCTCGACTTCACCGTACCCAAACGTCCGATCCGCAAGGTGCACAAGGGAATACCGGCGTTCACCACCCTCAAGGGGGGCGCCTACTTCTTCCTGCCGGGCCTGAACGGGCTGCGCTACCTCGCCTCGCTCGCCGATTGAAGGACTTGACATGACTGCACTACCGCGGGCCCGCACCTACAACCAGAGCCATGTCGCCAGGCCCGACAACGGCGGCCGGCGCGTCAGCATCTACTGGACGTGGAGTTATCCCTGGGAGTCGCAACGTGATCCGGCGGAGGTCTACAACCGCTTCTCGACGATAACCGAGGTGCGCAACGTCGCATGGCCGGCCTACGAGACGCCGGAGTACGACGCCGCGAACTTCCTTCAGGGGATCGCGGGAACGTTGGAGCTGTTCCACCGGTCCACCCTGGATTTTCAGGCGTTGGCAGAGGAGGCCACCGGTCATCCGGTCGCGGTCTACCAGCGCATCGACCAGGCCGGCTACAAACTCCTGATCGACGAACGCATCCTGGCCGACACCGACACCCTCATGGTGTTCGGACTCGACCATCTGCTGTCCGAACAGGAGGCCGCGCCCGAGGAGATCGCCGCGATCAAGGAGTGGCTCAAGCAGGAAGGCAAGTGCCTGCTGTTGGCGCCGCACCACGACGTCGGCTTCACCGACGACTTCGCGCAGCGCCAGGTCGAATACGAGCATCACGGTGACCGCTTGGTGCCAAGGCAACAGCGCTTCAGTCAGTACACGCGCTCGTTGATGAAGGCGCTGGATGTCCCGGTGCACAACAGGTGGGGCCTGCGGCCCGCCGTCGTCGAGGGCAGCAAGGAGATCGCGCCGCTCACCGGCTTCCGGGATCTCGACAATGCCCGTCTGCTCGACGACGTCACCACCTTCAACTTCCACCCGCACCTGCCGCACTACGAGCTGACGGCGCCGGAAGGCGACGACCTACGGGTGCTCGGGCGCCAGCGTGTCGACCCGAACCGGCCGCATCCGTTCACGGAGGCAGGCAACTCCGAGTTCAACGCGCTGATCTGGATGCCACCGTCGGGGCCCCGCGCCGGGGACATCGTCCTGATCGACTCGACTCACTTCACCACGCTGTTCGGCGGCACGGACAGCCTGCGGAATCTCTGGCACAACCTGGCGACGATGACGAAGTAACGTCACCGCTTCTTGGCGGTGGCCGATCGTGCGGTGGCCAATCGTGCGGCGAACTCCGGTGACTCGATGGACGTCGCCTGCGGGCCGATCTCGACGTCGACCGCGATCCTGTGCAGGTCGGTGTCGACGGCGCCGGGGCTGGCGGTCGCCCGCATGGACGCCTTCGTCGCGAGCACCACGTCGCGCGGCGCCGACGCGGGGCCCGCGGCCAGTTCACGCGCGGCGGCCACCGGGTCGTCGGCGACCTGCAGTGCCAGGCCGTGTCGCACCGCGGTTTCGGCGTCGAACCGCATCCCGAACAGCAGCGACGCCCGTGCCACCTGCGGGCCGACCGCCCGCTGCAACATCCAGGTCGCCCCGCCGCCGGGATGGATGCCGAGCTTCTGGAATCTGGGGTCGAACAATGCCGCGGGACCCGCGATCCTCACGTCGGCCGCCAGCGCCAGGTTGAGCCCGGCGCCGACGGCGGGACCGTTGACCGCCGCGATGGTCGGCAGCGTGCACTCCGCGACGGCCAGGAAGCCGTCGTAGATCACCCGGAGGCCGTCCGCGGCCGCGGCACCCAGTGCGGTGAGGTCGGCGCCCGCGCAGAACGCCTTCCCGGCTCCGGTGACGATCACCGCGTGCACGTCGACGTTCGCCTCGGCGGCGTCGACGGCCGCGCGAAGAGCAGCAGAGATCTCGGCCGTCACCGCATTGCGGCGGTCGGGATCGTTGACGGTGATGAGGGCGACGCGGTCTTCGACCTGCATCAGTACGAGATCGGACACGGTTCGAGGCTAGTGACCTGGCTTGAGGAGGCTACGGCCGGGTTGACCGCGCTAGCTGGACCACCGAAGTAGATAGCGGTAATAGAGCTTGCGCCGAATCACCGCGCCAGGAAGGACTTCGGCTGCCGTGCTGCGGATCTCGCGCAGCGACTCGCGCGGCTCGGCGATGGCCACTCCGACGTCGGGTGTCTCGCGGTGCAGTCGGGAGCCCACCACGACCGCAGGTAGGCAGCACACCGCCCACGCCCAGTCCAACGCCGACTCGTTGGCCGACAGCCCGACGACCGCGATCTCACCCGAGGGCGTCAACAGATCTCGAGCCCGCGCGAGGGAGGTTCGCAGGTCCATGTGATGCAGGCTGGCCACGAAGGTGACGAGGTCGAAACGTCGCGGGCCCGGATCGAACTTCTCGAAGGAGGTGCGCGAAACCTCGACGTTGCCGTGGTCGGTGAGCCGTCGCCGAGCGCGGTCGGCCGCCGCGGAGTCGGGCTCGATGCCCGTCACCGAGCGCGACACCGGGGCGAGGCGCTGCGCGAGAAGTCCGTCGCCGCATCCCACGTCGAGTACGTGGCCGCGGTGCTTGGCCGCGATGCCGAGCACCCACGGGTGGTACGCGGTGTTGTGGTTCCAATAGTCCTCGCCGGCAGCGGTTCCCATGCCTCGACTGTGCCAGCCCGACGGTCGCACCGGTTGAGTGCCTACTCCGCGCCGGGCACCTTCGCCGCGATGACGTCGACGGGGGTGATCACCGGAGGAGTGCGCAACAGGCTGGGTCCCTCGGCTTCGAGTGCCTTGCGTACCTCGCCGTGCAGATGGGTCTCGCGGTCGGCGGAGTTGCCGAACACGTCGAAGATGCCGAAGGACTGCGGACCCGTCCGGAATGCGAACCACGACAAGGTGCCGGGTTCGTCGTCGACGAGGTCCTTGGCCTTCCGCAGGAAGTCCACGACGGCGCTCTCCTTGCCTGGAAGTGCCTCGAGAGTGACGAGAAAACCCAAGGGCGCCACGGTTGTACCTCCTGAGTTCGTTCGGCCGTCCATCGGCATTCCACCATCGTGACTGGCTGAATGTGCAGTCGAGGCACAGAACCGGCCAGCTTCCCCACGAATCTCGCCGACATCACCATCCGGCCGACGAGCTACGACCGAAAGCCCCAGGATGACCGGATGGACATCTCCTCTTGCACCGCCCTGGTCACCGGAGCCAACCGTGGACTCGGCAGGCACCTCAGCATCGAACTCCTGCGCCGCGGCGCCCGGGTCTATGCGGGTGCCCGCAACCCGGAGTCGATCACCGTCGACGGGGTCATTCCCCTGGCGGTCGACGTCACCGATGCGGCGTCGGTGGCCGCCGCTGCGGAGGCCGCGGGCGACGTCACCCTGTTGGTGAACAACGCAGGCATCACGACCGACACCAACCTCCTCACGGGAGGTCTCGACGACATACACCGTGAGATGGACACCAACTACTTCGGCACCCTGTCGGTGGTGCGGGCCTTCACGCCGGTCATCGAACGCAACGGCGGCGGCGCGATGCTCAACGTCTTGTCCGTGTTGTCCTGGCTGAGCCTGCCGGAGCACCGGCGCGTACTGCGCATCCAAGGCGGCGGCCTGGTCCATGACGAATGCGCTGCGCGCGGAGCTGGCCGACCGGGGCATCGTGGTGACCGGTCTGCACGTCGGCCTGATGGACACCGACATGGCGGCAGGTGAGGACGCCCCCAAGGTGGATCCTGCCGAGGTCGCCGTACTCGCCGTCGACGCCATCGCGGCGGGCGCCTACGAGGTTCTGGCCGATGACGTCAGCCGCAGGGTTCAGGCCGGTCTTTCGGGAGGCGTCCCTGGCCTCTACCCGCAGTTCGCCGGTTGAGCGGCTGCTAGCCGGGGCGGCGCCGCTCGCGCGGCCGGGCCGTGCCGCCGTACGGGTTTCGCGGGGGACGGCGTGGCACGGGGGTGGGGCTCGGCTGCGCGCCGTAGGGGACGTCGGGCCGGGTGTCGTAGGTCATCGATGGTCCTCCGTTCGCATCGTGCGGCCAGTATCCCGCCGGGCACCGACACAAACGTGGGGTTCACGGAGATACGGCGAATGCGCCCCGAGCTCGGATCGCGGAGCTCAGCCCGCCGCGTTGGGCCGCAGGGGAGGGCAGCGGCCGTTGCCGTCGGTGGCGAGTTCGAAGTGCCAGTTCTCGTTGGCGTAGATCTGGCACAGCCCGAACTGCGCGCCGTTGCGGATGAGCCAGTCCGAGGCTCCATTGCCTGCGATGTCAACCGCTTCGCCGACCACGTGCCTGGACGCCTCCGGCGACGCGACGAACTGCTGGGCGATCTCGACGCTGCCGTACCGACGGACCGCATCGTCGAACAGACGTTGCTGGAAACCCTTCGACCGCCAACCGGATGTGATGGTGATGTCGATGCCCTGGGCCTGGGCGCTGCGGGCGGCATCGCGGATTGCGTTGAGCAGCAACGGGTCAAGCCGAAGGAGTATCTGACTCGAGGTGTCGAACGGGCTGAGGGTCGTGCCGTCGGGCAGGTAGCCACTCCAGGAGTCGGTGGCGCCTGCGCCCAGCGGAAACGTGGAGGCATCGGCGCCAGGGTCGCCTGTGGGCACCGGCGCCGCCCCTGGGCCGATGGGAATCGGGTCGCCGGGGGGCGACCCATCTGCGGTGGGGGACGCACCGGTCGTCGGCTCGGCAGCGGCCAGCCCAGACACGAGCGTGGTCGAGCAGCCGGTCAGGGCCAGCGCACCGCACACCGCGGCCAGCCCGACGTGGGCGACAAACCGGCGTGTCACGGCCTCGCCTCCTGTTCGGTCTGACGTCGCGGGTGCTTGGCGACCTTGGTCGTCTCAGACCAGTCTCCCCGATGGGTGATCCCGTGCGCCTCCTGCGGTGTCGGAGTTGCCGACGTCAGCGGCTGACGGTCGGTACGTCCGCACCGGCGCGGCCCAGGGTGAACCAGCCCAGCCGCAGGAGTCCTGCACCAACGTGGGCGGATCGCAAACTCTGTGTCAGTCGCCCGGCAATGCTCGGCTCGACGACTCCTCCCCAGGTGAACTTCTTCCCTCTGGGAGACGGCTGATCTCACCCAGCCGCGCCGGACGGCCCCGTCGGCTGGGCGCTGTTGAGCTGCGCGACCTGGCTTGCGCGGCCCCCCATTTCCGTTCGCAAGTCGGCGTGCGTCAGGAGTCGCACCACCGCGGCCGTCATCGCCGAGCCGTCGCCGGGGCGATAGAGCAGTCCCGCGCTGCATGGCATCAACAGTTGAGCGGTCACCGGGTTGGCGGCCGCGACCAGCGCGCGGCCGGCCGCCATCACCTCGATGACCGTGGCCGGCCCGGATGCCGGGCTCAAGATCACCAGGTCGGCGGCGGCCAGCAGCTGCGATCGCCGCCGGCCGGAACAGTCCTCGACCAACAGGCGTGTCTTGAGCTGGTGCTGGGCGGCGCGCTGCTCGACGACACTGCGGCGCGTACCCGCGCCCAGCAGCAAGATCTGCGCCCGGCAGCTCTGTTGCACGGCAGTGAACATCGCGGCAAGGCGTTGGGCGTGCCCCATGTCGTCGAACGGTCCGACGGCGGCAATGGTGGGCAGTTCGGGCAGCCCGAATGACAGCCGGGCCCTCGCGGAGTCGTTGCGTCCACGACGCGGCGCGTGGCCCACCGACGGGGGCGTCGCACTCGACCGGGGAACCGCCATCCCGTTGGCGGCGAGGAAACCGGCTGCTGGTGCTGTGGCTATTTGCATGCTCTTACCATCGCCACGGCGGCGGCCCGTGTCGTCAAGGCTGGTGCCCATCTGCACCCCCTGCCAGCCCTACCCGCTCCATACCGGCCAGCATCACCACACGGCTTCGTCACGACTGCTGGGCCTGATCCGTGCCGAGCACGACGTGGTCGGTCCGGGCAACGCCCAAGGAGTCGAGATAGTTCAGCGTGATGGTGTCGCCGGGCGCCTTGGTTTGCACCGCAGCGGCCAATGCGTCGGCATCGCCGATCACTTGATGGTCGACCCTCGTCACCACCGAGCCCACGGACAGGCCTGCCGCCGCGGCCGGACCACCGCTGGTGACTCCGACGATTTGTGCGCCGTTGACGCTCGGATCGGTACCCACCTGCACGCCAAGGGAACCGTGTGACGCCTTGCCGGTGGTGATCAGTTCGTCGACGACCCGCTTGGCCTGATCGACGGGAATCGCGAAACCGAGGCCGATCGAACCGCTTTGGTTGGCAGTCGGATTGCGGATCGACGCGATCGCCGAGTTCATCCCGACGAGCTGTCCACTCGCATCGACCAGCGCTCCGCCCGAGTTTCCGGGGTTGATCGGTGCGTCGGTCTGAATGGCGTCGATCGTCGTCGGTTGATTCCCCGAGCCGGCCTCGACGGTGGACACCGGGCGGTCGAGCGCGCTGACGATGCCCGCGGTGACCGTGCTGTCCAGTCCCAGCGGGGATCCCACCGCGACGACCTGCTGCCCAACGCGAAGGTCGCTTGACGACCCCATCGCGATGGGTGTCAGCCCAGTGGTTCCCTGCGCCTGCACGACTGCGATATCGCTCGTCGGATCGGTGGCGACCACGGTGAAGGGCGCGGTGTGGCCATCGGCGAACGTCACCAGGGTGTGCGGCGGTCCCTGGTCGGCAGGTGCGTCGTCGTCTTCGACCGACACCACGTGGTTGTTGGTCATGATCAGTCCGTCGGCGGTCAAGATGATGCCCGAACCCTGTTCGCTCGCCTCGCCCGTATCGGTTTGCAGTTGCACCACGCTTGGCACGACCCTTGCGGCGACCTGCTCGACCGAGGCCGCGGAGAGGCCGACCACCGGATTGGGCACCGCGGCAACGGTGGTCGCCACGGTGCCGAGTGTGGAGAGGTATGGCTGCACGGCCACGGCGGCCACTCCACCGATCGAGGCAGACAACACCGCCACCGCCAGCCCTGCCGCCGCCAACGCGCCACGGCGAGAGGGCGTGTGGTGGTTTCGATGTGCTGGTGACACCCGGCCGACTTCGCCGGGGACGTAACCCGCATCGCGGTGGGGTTCCTGGTAGGGGTGCGTGACCATGACTCCTAGACTGGCGTTATGGCCGCCGGATGTCTTTGACGCTGGCGCCCCTCAGCTTTTGCAGCTAGCAGCAAAGGCCGCACCATGGTCGCCCGGGCCGCGCCGGTGGAGGTCACGGACGCGGCGATGGGCTCTCGTCGTCGAGGTCGGGAACCGTCAGGAGGCTGCGGTCGAGGATGTCGGCGACCCACATCAGTAGTCGCTCGAGGAGTCTGCTCATATCGCTTCCCTTCATCGGGCTGATTCCGCATGCTGACTTCCAGCTGGCTTCGTTGCGCAACTTGTCGTGCGCGACAGCCGCTTTCGCGAAAGGCAAGCTCGAATCCGGCGACGGGCGCCATCAGAAGTCTCGACGGTCGCGAACGCCCTTGTACCGCAGGTAGACCCGAACCGACTGTGGTCGCGGTCACATTGTCAGCGCCGGTGACCGCCTGGTTCGGTGCTGTTGCCATGACTCATAGAATCGCCGCGTTTGGCGTCGGTGTCGTCAGCGCTGGCAGCCATCCATGCCTCCCGCTAGCACCACTCCGGAGATAGGTGCTAGCTGCAATTCCTCTGATTCTCGGCGCACGCCGAGCTGCCGCAAACGTCGCTGCCGCGAGTCTGGGTGTCTTGAGTTCGATTGTTGCACAGAATGTTTAGAGACGTGACCGGGCAGAGGCCTTAATGTTGGTCACATTTCTCGCGGGGCGCCGCCCCGTCGACGAGATCGCGGACCGCGTTGGGCGTCAGTACGATCTTCGCCAGAAACCCGATGACCGGGCTGGCTTCGATCATGTCGACGAAGTCTTGCTCGGCGTGGGTGGAGATCAGTATTACCGGCGATGGCGTAGGCAACCCGGATCGGTAGAGCAGCTCGGCGAGTTCGAAGCCGTTCTCGCTACCGAGGTGAACGTCGACCAGCGTCACGTCGGGTCGTAGCTGTTCGAAGCATCGAAGAGCCTCAGCGCTGGTCGAAGCCGCGCCGACGACGGTGATGCCACCGTGTTCGAGAAGGCCTCGCGCGGCGTTCACGAAACCCGCGCTGTCATCGACGATTAGGCACCGCATTCTGCACCTTTCACAACCATGTGATCAGCCTGGCACCGAGAGGCACGACGGCGCATTCCGGCTAGCCGTAAGCGCGTCCAGGCGACGCCCACACTGCATGCGGAGGCGTTGGCCCGGCCTCGGCCACCAGGGCATTTGCAGTGGGCCAGTAGGCACAAACTCCGGCTGGCAGGGGGTGAACGGGCTTTCACCGGCACGCTCCAGCTAGCGCCACTACCGAATTGGCGCCAGCGGTAACGACGTCAGTCTGCCGGAAGGACATGATTGAGCAAGCCAAGAGCAGCACCGCGGCCCATCTGGCCGGTCGGCTGGTCCTCCGGAATTCCCGATCTGGCCTCCGGAATCTCCCGATTCCAAGGGCAACAACCGTGCGGCCGCCCCGCAGCGGGTGTCGGCGGTGGCAACGGCGGACGGTTCGGCCGGAAGTCTGGCAAGGCGCATGACGGCGGATTGGGGCAGATGTCGTGAAGACGAGTGACGTTGGCTGGCGATGTCGATGCCATGACCACGAACGGCAGAGTCGAGTTATGTAGCGGTGCTGCGTATTCCGCGATGGAGCGGGACGCTCTCACTGGAAGTTGGTCGCACGCCGGTGTGCTGTCTGCGTGATGCACGTCTCGTCAGTCGATTGCCAGGAGCTGCACATCTTCGCGGAATACGCTCACATGTGCGGTCAATTCCGTATCCGCAGCGATCCACCGGAACCGACGTGGTGACGCCTAGAAGCTGTTTCGGCACCTCGCCGACGTCCGTCGACGTCGGCCGTCGCAGCCAACGGAAGCCGCATCGATGCGGAAATGAGTCGTGCGCCGATGCGTGCCCGACTCGTCTCGTTGTTGCTTCGCCCGGAGAGTCCGCCGTTATGGCTGGGACTGGTGGTCGTCGTGCCGTTCATCGTCGTGGAAACGGGTGTCGTCATCGCGTTCAAGGATGTCGCTCCTGGGAGCGCGTTCGGGGTGGTGTACCTGCTCGGAGTCCTGGTGGTGTCCACGGTGTGGGGATTTGGACTCTCAGCTGCGCTATCGGTGGCCAGCGCGCTGGCCTTCGACTACTTTCGAGACTGGCCGGGCCCCTTCAGTTTCGGCGCCGACGACTGGGCAGTCATCGGCGTCTTCGTGATGGTGGCCCTGATGGCGAATACGCTTGCCTATCTGGTGCGGACACATGCGGTCGAGGCGGATCAGCGTCGCGGCGAGGCAGAACGCAGCCGCGATCAACTTCGGGCCCTTGCGGAATTGCAGTCCTCGTTGCGACGGGTGGCGACACAAGTGGCCCGCGGAGGTACCCCTTCAGAGGTGTTCTCCGCGGTGGCGGACGAACTGGCGCGGTGTCTGGGTGTGCAGCACGCGACCTTGGTCCGGTTCGAGGTCGACGGCGGCGCTGTTCTGTTGGCGACGCATGACGACTGTGGGCCGCAGTTGCCAGTTGGCACGCGGTTTGCGAACGAGGGCGAGAACATCGCGGCAATGGTCTTCCGCACCGGCCGCTCGGCACGGATGGACAGCCACGACCGTGCTTCCGGTCCTGGCGCGGCGATGATTCGCACGGCGGGCCTCGATTCGGGTGTTGGGGCACCGATCGTCGTGGACGACCGCGTGTGGGGTGCAGCCATCGTGGGTTCGTCGCGAGGCGACCCGTTGTCTGCCGACACCGAGGCGCGGCTGGGGGAGTTCGCGGATCTGACGGCAACCGCCATCGCCAATGCCGAGACTCGTGCACAGCTCACTGCGTCTCGCGCAAGGATCGTCTCCGCCGGCGATGAGGCCAGACGCCGGTTCGAACGCGATCTGCACGATGGCGCCCAACAACGACTGGTTGCGCTCGGGCTCAAACTTCGGGCCGCAGAAGCCGCCGTGCCCGACGACCTCGAATCCCTGCGACGGCAAGTGTCGGAAATCGTGGACGATCTGGTCGAGGCCTCCAAGGATCTGCAGGACCTGTCCCGAGGTATCCATCCTGCGGTTCTCTCGCGGGGCGGCCTGACGCCGGCGCTCAAGACGCTGGCGCGCCGCTCGACCGTTCCGGTTGAGCTCCACCTGGGGGTCAACGGGCGGTTACCCGACTCTGTCGAGGTCGCGGCTTACTACGTCGTCGTGGAATCGCTGACGAACGCCGCCAAACATGCCGGCGCGTCCGAGGTGAGCGTGGAGGTCGAAGCCGACGACGATGACTTGCGGCTGTCGATTTGCGACGACGGGTCGGGTGGTGCCGACTGGGGCAGGGGATCCGGACTCGTCGGTCTTCGAGACCGTGTCGAGGCGCTCGGCGGACGCCTGTTGGTCTCCAGCCCGGTCGGTGTCGGGACATCACTGATGGCGACGATCCCACTACACGCTCGATGATCCGCCAGGCGCCGGTGCGTGTGATCGTGGCCGAGGACGACGTCCTGTTCCGCGAAGGTCTGATCAGTCTGCTCGACCAGTTCGGTTTCGAGGTGGTCGGCCAAGCCTGCGACGGTCCTCAGCTGTTGGCAGTGGTGCGGGAGACGAGGCCCGATTTGGTGGTGACCGACATCCGGATGCCACCGACCAACGGCCACGAGGGGCTCGACGCGGCGCGGGTGATCCGCGCGGAATTCCCCGAAACCGCGATTCTGGTGCTCTCCGCCCACGTCGACGTCGAACATGCCACGGAGTTGCTTCGCGGCGGACGCAGCATTGGTTACCTCTTGAAGAGCCGGATCACCGACGTGACCGAATTCATCGACACCCTGCGCCGCATCGCGAAGGGGGCCTCAGTCGTGGACCCGACGCTGGTGGCCGAACTGGTTTCGGCCGAGCGGCGCGGCGAGCCACTCTCCGTGCTCAGTGCACGAGAGTTCGAGGTACTGACGCTGATGGCCGAGGGTCGGTCGAATGCCGCCATCGCCCAACGCCTTTGGGTCACCGAGAACACCGTGGCGACACACGTCGGCAGCATTCTCACCAAGTTGGACCTTGCGGAATCCGACGACGCTCACCGCCGCGTTCTTGCCGTGATCAAGTTCTTCGAGGCGTCCTGACCCGGATTCGGGTCAGGAGCGCTACGCGACGTCGCCCGTTCGTTCGGCGATCATCGAGGTCTTGTACCAGGAGTCGCCCTTGTAGGGGAACCTCTCGTCGGCGTCCTCCCGGATCTCGCTGCCCAACCCGGGTCCGTCGGGCACACTGACCCAGCCGTCCTTCACCTCGGGCGGGCTGGTCAGCAGGTCTCCCAGCGGCCAGATCGGATCCCATTCGAAGTACAGCTTCTGGGTGATGTGCGGCGGCGCCGCAGCGAAAACGTGCAGATTCGACAGTGTGTTCAGGCCGCCGTCGCAGTGCGCGGTGTATCCGATGTTCCAAGCGCTGCACAGCGATTGGATGTGTCGGACCTCGGAGATGCCACCGGTCTTCGCGGTGTTGGCGGTGATGACGTCGACCCCACCGCCGGCAATCAATGACTTCACCCCGAAGCGGGAGTACACATTTCCGCCGCTGGCGACCGGGATCGGCGAGGCTGCCGCGAGCCTGGCCATGTCCGCTGAGGTGAACGCGACCGAGAACGCGAAGCAGTCCTCGATCCAACTCACGTTGAGCTTGTCGAGCTCGTGGCACATCCGGAGTGCGGTCTTGTAGTCGCCGTACTCGGTGTTCGCGTCGACCATGATGGTCAGATCATCGCCGAACGCGGCACGCAGCGCCTTGACGCTCTCGATGTCACCGCGATCGGGCAGTCCACGGCCGCCACGGATCTTCATGGCCCGGAAACCCAGATCGACATAGCGCTGTGCTTCCTCGACCAACAGGTCCAGCTTGTCCAGCGGCTGCCACCCGAGCACGTGCCCACCGACATACGCCTCGACCTTCGGCTGGTCCTCTCCGCCCCGGCCGAGCAGCCGGTAGATGGGCACGCCCAGTTTCTTGCCCATGATGTCGTAACAGGCGGTGTCGATACCGGAAATGCCGGCGACGCCGGCGGCGCCCGTCTGGGTCACTCGGGAGAACATCCGCTCCCAGAGGCCCGCGACGTCGAACGGGTCCTGGCCGATGACCAGCGGCCGCAGGCGGGCCTGGACCATCTCGGCGACGACGGACGGGTTCTTCAGGTGGTAGGACTCGCCGATCCCGCTGATGCCCTCGTCGGTGTCAACGTGGACGATGATCTGGTCCCAGCTGGTCGCGCTGACGGCTCCCTTGTTCCACTGGTGGCCCGGCGGGTGTGGGAACGTCAGGGACTGAACGCGTACGTCTGTGATCTTCATCGTTGTCTCCTTGTCAATCCCGTACCCGGGCAATGGTTGTCGGAACCGGACGATCAGTCGTCGAACTTCTGAAGCCGGGCTAACGCCTGCTCCATCCCGCCGTTCGATGCGGGAACTCCTGCTAGCCGCAGTCCCATCTGGACACCTGCCAGGGTGCCGGCCAGTGTCAGGTCGTTGAAGTCACCGAGGTGGCCGATCCGAAATACCTTGCCTGCGAGTTGGCCCAGGCCTGCGCCCAGCGACATGTCGTAGCGCTCCAGGATGATCTGTCGCACCTTGTCGGCGTCGACGCCGTCCGGGACCATGACGGCGGTCAGGCTGCTGGAGTACTCGCGGGGATCGGCGGCGAGCACTTCCAGGCCCCACCCCTCCACCGCCGCGCGGGTGGCCTCGGCGTGCCGATCGTGACGGCGAAACACGGCGGGTAGGCCCTCGGCGTGGAGCATTCCCAGAGCGGCCTCGAGGCCGTACAGGAGGTTGGTGGCCGGCGTGTACGGATAGAAACCGGTGGCGTTCGCGCGCAGAATCGGCTGCCAATCCCAATACGATTTGGGCAGCGTTGCCGTCGCTGACGCCTCCAGCGCCTTTTCGCTGACTGCGTTGAAGGACAGCCCAGGCGGCAGCATCAGACCCTTTTGCGAACCCGCGACGGTGACGTCCACCCCCCACGCGTCGTGCTGGTACTCGATGCTTCCCAGCGACGAGATCGTGTCCACCAGCAGAAGGGCGTCGTGCCCCGCCGCGTCCATCGCGGCTCTGATCTCGGGGATCCGACTCGTGACTCCGGTCGACGTCTCGTTGTGGACCACCATCACGGCCCGAATACTGCGGGCCGAATCCTGCGCCAGCACGTCGGCCAGAGCGTCCGGGGACGCTCCGTGTCGCCAGTCACCAGGGAGAAATCGCACGTTGAGGCCCAATCGGCCGGCCATCTCACGCCACAGCGTCGAGAAGTGCCCGGTCTCGAAGCAGACCACCTCGTCGCCAGGACTCAACGTATTGACCAGTGCTGCTTCCCAGGCGCCGGTGCCCGAGGCCGGATAGATCACCACCGGACCCGTGGTGCCGAAGACCGGCCCGAGGGCAGGAAGTATCCGCTTGGTCAGCTCCGCGAAATCGGGTCCGCGGTGATCGATGGTGGCGCGGTGTATCGCGCGCAGCACCTCATCCGGGACATTCGTCGGACCGGGAATCTGGAGAAAGTGTCGTCCACTCACGGTGGTTTCGGAGCCCTTCTCGTAGGGACTTGCCAGTTGCCGTTGGCCGGGCTTCCTCAGATTAGATTCTGCATTGTGGAATGTCAATTCCGTTATTGGGCCGAGTTTTGAGCGCGCAGCAGTGCGGAATGGACCTCGTTGCGAGAGGGGTACATGCCCGAGAAGGGCCCAGAGAACGGCGCCGAAACACGTCAGATGCGTGGTCGGCCGTCGTGCTGGTTAGGTCAGCTGGCGGGCCGTCTGCCGAAATCGGCCGTGAGCTGCGCCGCCGCCTGCCGCAGCTTCGGAATGGCTGCGTCGATTACGTCCTCGGCCATCCTGCCCACCGGGCCGGAGATGGAGACTGCCCCAAGGATGGTCGAGTCGGGAATTGCCACTGCCACGCACCGCACACCGATTTCCTGCTCCTCTTCGTCGGTCGCGTAGCCCCGGCGCCTGACCGCTCGGAGTTCGCGCTTCAACGTGGGCAGTGAGGTGATGGTGTTCTGGGTCTGCGATGCCATGCTGCTGGGACCGAACATCGCATCGATGGCGTCGTCGGAGAGTTCCGCCAGTATCGCCTTTCCGACCGCGGTGGAGTGCGCCGCAGCGCGTCGCCCGGTTTCGGTGAACATCCTCATCGAGTGCCGGCCGGGCGCCTGCGCTACGTACACCACCTCGTGTCCCTCCAGAACCGCGAAATTGGCGCTTTCGCCGACATCGTCCACCAGCTGGCGCAACGCGGGGCCCGCCCAGAGGCCCAGTACCGACGTGGCACTGGCGCCGAGCGCGGCCAGCTTCGGGCCGAGCACGTATTGGCGAGACGACACCTGACGCGCGTACCCGAGTTCGACGATCGTGCGCATCAGACGGTGGATGGTCGGCGGCGCCATGCCGGACAGCTTCGAGAGTTCCGCGAGCCCCATGACGCCGTCCGCCTCGGAGATCATCTCCAGCAGTGTGAAGGCACGGACGACCGACTGCACGCGATCCCGAGGCCGGTCGTCTGCCACTTTCTTCTCTCCAGTTCTTGCGTCGTGGGAACGTGCCACCCGCGTTCCGTGATGTGGAAGTCTACCCTTGGTCGCCCTCTCCGCGAGGGACCGCTCGGCAGGTGTCAGCAACTTCGTTTCCGCCTGTCCCGCAGCTGCATCACCCACCGAATTCCCGCCAGGCACGGCGGAAGCCGAGCCGATCTCTCGCTTGTCGGCACCGCCAAATCGTTCAGTCAACGGCCCTGTCGTACAAGACTCCTCGGACACAACGACTTTCGCCTGTGTCTTGGCGGGGCGCGGCGCCTCGTCGTGAAGCGGCCCGGTGACTTCGACACGGCCAAGCCGATTCTCGACGTCGCAGGCAAGTCCGTCGTCCACGTCAGGCCACACGGTGCCGGCCAGACGGTCATTGCCGCAAACCGGCCGATCGTCGCTGGGAACGTCGAGGTAGTTGCGGAGTGCATCATCGCGGCTTGTTGCCAGGTGTCGAGCGACCTGTCCGGCCCCGGCCGACGGTGACCCCGGCAGCGTGGAACCAGCGCTATCGCCCGGGCTCCTTGTCGAACTCCGACGCCAGATCACGCGCCACCTGTTTGAGCAACGGTGCGATCTGCGTCGCAGACTTCAGGGTGATCCGCGCGGCAGGTCCGGATACGGAGAGCGCGGTCAGGGTCGGCGCATCTGCCACCGGCACCGCGAAACACCGGACCCCCACTTCTTGTTCGCCTTCGTCCACGGTGTACCCCCTGGCCCGGCTCAACTCGAGGTCGCGGATCAGCGCGTCGGGCGTGGTGTGCGAATTCTCCGTCGACGCCGGCATTCCTGTTCGGTCCAGCAGCGACCGCACGGCGTCGTTGGGCAGTTGCATGAGAAGCGCCTTGCCGACCCCGGTGCAGTGTGGATAGACCCGGCGACCGACTTCGGTGAACATGCGCATGGTGTGCGGCGACGGCACCTGAGCGACGTAGACGGCCATGTCACTGTCGAGCACCGCGATGTTGGCCGTCTCGCCGGTGCGCTCGACGAGCTGGGTCAAATGCGGCCGCGACCATGCTCCGAGTTGCTGCGCGGCGCTCTCGCCAAGACGTATCAGCTTGGGCCCCAACGCATAGCGGCGATCGGGCAGCTGGCGGACATATCCCATGACCAGCAGCGTGCGGGCAAGGCGATGGATGGTCGGCTGCGGAAGCTCGGCACGTTCGGCCAAGTCGCTCAGCGTAATCGTGCCGCCCGCACTGGCTATGATCTCCAGCACCTCGAACGCGCGTTCAACCGATTGGACTCCACCTGTCCGCGGCGGTTCACCCCCCATGGCCCCCTCCGTCCCGTCCTCGCGACCATAACCGTGCCGTTGCCAGACTCCGCAGAGCGACTCGACTTTTGCACATCATGGAACCGGGCGGCAAACAAGTCGGGTATTGCGCCTCGGGTGGTGTCCGACAGCCGGACGCGTCGCGAGAGCGATTGGTCCCGGAACCCTCAAATCGGTCTCTCCGGTGCCTCGACGCCCACCGCGTGTGGACGGGGCGACCGGTGTCCGACGACGTGACCGGCGAGGGGGTCCAGTTCCGCAAGCTCGTCGGCGGACAGTCTCACATCGAGTGCGCCGACATTGCCGAGCACGTGGTGCACATTGCGTGTGCCCGGAATCGGCACCACATCTCCTCCGCGCGTCAGCACCCACGCGAGCGCAACCTGACCTGGGTCCACGCCGAGCCGTGATGCCACCCGCGCCACGGCGTTGACCAACTGCTTGTTTGCATCGAAGGCCCCGGCAACGTAGCGGGGGTGTTCCTTCAAACGTTCCGGCACCTGTTCGGGCCGCTCGAAGGCGCCGGTGAGCAATCCGCGCCCAAGCGGCGAATACGGCACGATGCCGATGCCCAGTTCGCGGGCCACCGGCAGCACCTCCTCCTCGATGTCGCGGCTGAACAACGACCACTCGGTCTGGATCGCGACGATCGGATGCACCGCGTGGGCGCGGCGGATCGTCCGTGGGCCGGCCTCGGACAAGCCAAGGTGACGGACCTTGCCTGCCTTGACCAGCTCTGCCATGGCCCCGACGGTGTCCTCGATCGGAACCTCGGGGTCCACGCGGTGTAGGTAGTACAGGTCGATGACGTCGACACCCAGCCTCTTCAGCGAGGCGTCGGCCGCTCGGTGCACGTATTCGGGGCGGCCGTTGAACTCCGGCTCGCCAGCGGCGCGTCCGAGGTTGTTGCCGAACTTCGTTGCCAGCACCACATTCTCGCGATGCGCCCGCACGAATGGCCCGACCACTCGTTCGCTGTTGTAGGGCCCGTAGCTGTCGGCGGTGTCGAAGAGCGTCACCCCGGCATCGAAGGCTGCCTGTAGGACTCGGTGGGCATCGGCGGGATCGTCCACGTCGGCGGGAAAGCGCAGACTCATGCACCCAAGGCCGAGGGCTGACACCACCGGTCCATCCGTACCCAGCTTCCTGGCGGGCATCGCGACGCTCATGTGCTCTTCCTTCAGGGACGTGCGGATCCAGTGTCGACGGCGCCGCTCGCGGGGCTGTGGCGAAGGCGGCGCACGTTGACAGCCGGCTGGTCACCCGACTATATCTGGGTATTTCACTCAATAGAACTAGAATTCCACGATGCGGAAGTACGGAGGCACTCGGAAGTGTGTCAGCAGCGCCCGAATTCGCGCGCATGCCTGATCAACACGGCCGAATGCGTTGTGCGCCAACAGATACTGCGGCTACCGCTAGCCCTGCCAACGCATCACGGTCGAGTGGCGATGGCCAACGGTCGACGACGTCGATGCGTGGCGCCGTCGTGAGTGACCAGGACGCTGCCACCCGAACTCCCCGCACGGCGTTCCGGCTTCTCATCGATCCCGCATTCGGGGCGCTGTTCTGGGGCAAGTTGATGACGTCATCCGGCACGTGGATGCACGGCATCGTCGCGGCGATCGTGATCTATCAGCTGACGGCCTCTGCGCTGATGGTGGGACTGGTCGGCGTAGCCCAGTTCGGGCCGCAGATAATCCTCAGCCCGCTCAGCGGCAAGTGGGCGGACAGGGGGAACCCGATACGGCAGATGCTCGTCGGCAGGGTGACGTGCGCGATCGGCTCCGGCTCGGCGGCCATATGGACGGCCGCGTCGCACGGTTTGTCGGGCGCAGAGGCGGCCGTACCCCTGCTCGCGGGAACTGTTCTCGTCGGGCTGGGCTTCGTGATCGGCGGACCGGCAATGCAATCCGTCGTGCCGAAGCTGCTGAGGCCGGGCGAACTGGCCACCGCCATGACCCTCAACACCATCCCGCTGACCGTCGCGCGGATAGCCGGGCCGGCCACCGGCGCATTTCTGTATTCCCAACTCGGTGCCCCGCTGGCCTTCGCCATCAGCGGCTGCGGACACGTGATATTCATCGTCTTGCTTCTGGTCGTCCACTTCCCGCCATTGCAAGAATCGCGCCCTGGCGTCGATTACCGGGTTCTCACCGGGCTGCGCTACGTCTGGCAGGACCGTCCGCTGCTCTTGCTCCTACTGGCGATTGGTGTCGTGGGATTCGGTTCCGACCCGTCGATCACCCTCGCTCCCTCGGTGGCCGCGGAACTTGGCGGTGGCACTGGGTTGGTGGGTCTGCTCTCAACGGCTTTCGGCTCGGGTGCGGCGGTCGGCCTCGTCGTTCTCGGCTTGATGCGGTCCCGGATCTCCTCCGCGGCAACGGCATCGACCGCTTTGTGGTTGCTGGCCGCCGGGCTGGCAATGGTCGGTGTGGGTCGCTGGGCCGCACTGGCGCTGAGCGGCTTCGCCTTGGCAGGCTGTGGCTTCTCGTGGGGTCTGACGGGGCTGAGCACAATGGTGCAGAGCCGCGCACCCGATGAACTCCGGGGACGGATCATGGCACTGTGGTCGGTCGGCTTCGCGGGCGCGCGACCCGTGTCGGGCGCCGTGCTCGGCGGCACCGCCGATCTGATCTCGGTGCGGGCAGCCTTCATCGTCGCAGTGGTGCTGACGGTCATCATGGCGCTGCTCTGCAGGCCACGGCTGCTGTCCCGGCCCGGGCCGGTGCCCCTGCTCCAATGAGGTTGACCTCGTTGGTCATTGGCTGCAGCGATCAAACAGGCGACCAGGGCGATCAACTACAGAGGCCGGCGGCCTTCTCCTCGGCGATGATCTGCTCCAGTGGTTCGCCGAGGTGCGCGGCGAACTCGGTGGTGGGCTCCATCAGCCAGTGCCCATCTTCGTAGACCATGATCCGAGACCTTGCGACTCCGGCGACCTCCATGCGAACGATCGCCTCGTAGTCACCCTCCAGGCGGACAGGGGTGGCGATGATCGGCTGACCGATCTTCTTGCACGTCCGGTAGAACGTGACGAAGTCGGTTTGCGTGATCCCGTCGCGCAGGGTTCGCGCCATGAGTAGCCAGACAGCGGCGAAGTCGCCCGACGAAAAGCGGTCGAGATTCTGCTGGGCAGCGGCGGTCGCGGCGTCGAGTGTTCTCGGCTCGTCGGGCTGCGAAGCGGTCGCGTTCACCGATGCGCCGGTTTCGGCTCGATCCGCCGTGCCTGCCGCGTTGACGATCCTGCTGCACGAGCAGCAGGAGATCAGCAGCAGCATCGCTGCCAGAACGGCAATGAACGGTCTCATCAGCTCATTTCGACTACCACGGTGCCGAATCCGGCGTATGAGGCGTGCACCCGTACGGGCCCGGTGACGTCGATCGGTGTGATCCAGGAGCCGGTGAGGACGAACTGGCCCGGCGCGAGGGACAGCTGCTGCGCGGCGAGCTCACGAGCAAGCCACGCCAAGAGCTCATATGGCCGGTCATCGCTCTCGCCGCCTGCCATGGGACTGTCGACGCAGACGGTCCGCCCGTCCACCTCTACCGTGAGCCGGACGGCACCGAGGTCGATCTCGGCGGCCGGAACCGCGTCGGACAAGGTGACTACCGCGCCTGCGCCAGCGCCGTTGTCAGCGATCAGATCACCGACGGTGCCTGCCGCCACACCGTAACGAGAGTCGGCGATCTCGAATGCGGGCACGACGCCGTCGACCGCGCTTCGTGCCTGCTCGGTCGTGACCTCGGCTCCGCCGAGCCGACGGCCGATCACTAGCCCGCATTCCGGCTCGATCTTGGGATCCAGGAACGCGGACCTCGACAGGGTTGCGCCACAGGGGAAGACGTCGTCGGCGTAGATCCTGCCGAAGATCGGCTGCTCGCAACCCATCGCCCGTTGAGCCGCCGTGGAAGTCAGCCCGATCTTGTAACCAACGACCCGGTCGGGACCCAGGAGCTCGACGGCGCTTCTGGCGATCTCCAGTGCCTCTCGCGCCGTCCAGTCCGCGAACCTTCGAGCTCGGGGGTTCTGCTGCAGTGGTACTGTGCCACGCCTGCACCAATTGTTCAGCAATCGCCAGGTTTTCGGCGTCGGCGCTGCTCACCAGCTCACCGCCACGTACTTTGCCTCGCAGAACTCGCGCATGCCGTGGTGACCGCCCTCACGGCCGAGGCCACTGGCCTTGACACCACCGAACGGCGCAGCGGGTTCGGAGACCAGTCCGCGGTTGATGCCGACCATGCCGACTTCGAGCTGCTCGGAGATCCGAAGGCCCCTGGCCAGATCACCGGTCATGACGTACGCGGCCAGACCGACGTCGGTGTCGTTGGCCGCCTCGATGGCCTCCGCCTCGTCGGTGAACGGGAAGATCGCCGCGATGGGACCGAACACCTCCTCTCGTGCGATGCGCGCCTGTGCGCTCACCTGGTCCAGGACCGTCGGGGTGTAGAAGTAGCCTGCTCCTGTCGGTCGGGTGCCGCCTGTCACCAGGCTGGCCCCGCGGTCGAGCGCGTCGGCCACCATGTCCTGGATCTTGTTCAGGCTCGGTTCATCTGCCACTGGGCCGCAATCGGTCTCGGGCTCGCGTGGCGGCCCGACCACCAGGGCGCTCATCCGTTCGGCCAGCCGTTGCACGAACGCGTCGTGGATACCCTGCTGCACGTAGATCCGGTTGGCGGCAGTGCATGCCTGTCCACCGTTGCGCATCTTGGCGAGCATGGCCGCTTCCACCGCCTCGTCGAGGTCGGCATCGTCGAAGACCAGCACTGGCGCGTTTCCGCCCAATTCCATTGAGCAGCTGATCACTTGGTCACTGGCCTCGCGGAGCAGGATCCGACCGACCGGCGTCGACCCCGTGAACGAGAGCTTGCGCACGCGCCGGTCGTGGAGCAGGGCGTCGACCACCTCCGCGCTGCGCGACGTCGGAATCACGTTCACCAAGCCGTCGGGCACGCCCGCCTCGGCCATCAGCTCCGCAATCGCCAACGCGGTCAGCGGAGTGGTTGGCGCGGGCTTGAGCACCACCCCGCATCCCGCGGCGAGTGCGGGGGCGATCTTCCGGGTTGCCATGGCGGCGGGGAAGTTCCACGGCGTGACCAGCACGGCGACCCCGATCGGTTCATAGCGAACCAAGATCCGATGCCCCGACGCCGGTGAGTCGTTGAGTTCGCCGTTGTTGCGCACGGCCTCTTCGGCGTACCAGCGGAAGAACTCGGCTGCATAGGCGACCTCGCCGCGGGCATCCGACAATGCCTTGCCGTTCTCATCGCTGATCAGGCAGGCCAGTCGTTCTGACCACTCCGTAATCAACTCGAAGCAGCCGAGCAGGATCTCGGACCGGCCGCGCGGCGGGGTGTCCCGCCAGTCGCGCATCGCCTTGTCAGCGGCATCGACCGCGTGCACGGCGTCGACCACGTCGGCGTCGGCGACGTCAGCCAGCACGGCGGTGGTCGACGGGTCGATGACCGCCATCACTCGACCGCCGGCGCTCGGCTGCCACCGCCCACCGATGAAGAGTTCGCGGGGAGGCAACCAGGGCTGGGGTGTCGACATATGGGTACTTCCCAAGGGTTGGAGGGGTTTAGCGGTTCTCGCGCAGGTATTCACGATCTCCGTGGAAGGCCGCCTCGACGATGCGCGAACACGCCTCGGTGGTGAGTTCTCGCGGGTTGTTCTCGACCAGCCGCGTCGCCATCAGAGACAACGTCACGACCTCCGCGAGATCGCTTCGCTCCAGACCGAGTTCTTGTAGCGTCGCGGGAATGCCCGCGGCTGCCAGCAGGCCCGCCACGGCGTCGATTCCGATCGCAGCGGTGTGCTTGGTGGCCATCACGGCATCACCGCCCCGGGAGCCGAGCGCGCCGAGTTCGGTTGCAACCCGCGTCATTTCGATGACGCGGACGGGGAGGTTGAACTCCATCACGTACGGCAGCAACAGGCCGACACCCACTCCGTGGGCGGTGTGGGTCATCGCGCCGACCGGATACTGGATGGCGTGGGCTGCTGCGGTGCCCGCGGTGCCCAGCGCGAGCCCACCGTAGAGTGCGGCGACCGACATGTCCTCCCTGGCCGGTTCGTAGGAGCCGTCCTGAACCGCCCGCAGCAGGCTGCGCCCGATCAGTCCGATCCCCGACAGCGCGTACTGGTCGGTGAGTGCGCCTGCTCCGACGAACACTCGATCCAGGGACACCCCCGGCTCAACACCGCGGCGAATCGCGGTATAGCTCTCCACGCAGTGCGTCAGCGCGTCGGCGCCGGTCGCAGCGGTCAACCCGGCGGGACAGCCCGTGGTCAGCGTCGGATCCACTATCGCGGTGTGGGGGATCAGATACGGGCTGGAGATACCAACCTTCATGGGTCTGGACGAGTCGGTCAGCACGGCGACGGGCGTGGCTTCCGACCCGGTGCCCGCGGTCGTCGGCACGGCCACGACGGGCAGGATGTCGCCAGGCACGCGGTTCTCGCCGTAGTAATCCGCCGGGCGCCCACCGTGGGCCAGCAGTAGCGAGGTCACCTTGGCGTGGTCGATACAACTGCCCCCGCCGATGCCGAGGACCACGTCCGGTACCGCTGCCCGGACCTCGTCGACACAGGCCCGGATGCTCTCCTCTGGAAGTTCCGCCTGGACCCGGGCGAACAGCGTGACCCGCAGACCGCGGGAGCGCAGGCCATCGCACAGTTCCGTGAACACCGGTTCGGCCGTCATGCGCTCATCCGTGCACACCAGCACCGAAGACCCGAGATCGCTTACAGCGGCGGGTATTCCGAGCCGTTCGTGGGCTCCGACAACGAGCACGCGGGGGCCACGCAGAATGCCGGAGAACCCGGGGTCGTTCGTAGCGGCCTCGGCTGCCGTCGTCATCGGGTTACCTCCTCGGCCCGCGGTCGAGCGGGCGGTTCGACAGTTTGTGAAGTTCGTCCAACGTGCGCTCGGCGATGTCGAATCCGTCGCGGGCGGCCCGTTCCCGCCGAATCATCGATCGGTCGCCTGGCACGAGAACGGGCTGACCAGGATTCTGCGCAGGCGACTCGCGGACGGCCTGCAGGTAGTCGCTGACCAGGTCGACGATCGCAGGCACCGCCGGCTCTCCTTCGCCGGACACCGGGGGAGAGTCGATCACCAGAAACAGGTCGCCCTTGGTGCTCGGATTGTCGACGTCGAGCGTGCCCCGCACGGCCGTCCCGAGCGCCGTGCCGGTCACCGATGCGACGAGCACTTCGAGTGCGAGACCCAGCGCGTAGCCCTTCGGCCCGCCGAACGGCGCTATCGATCCAGTCCTGGCCGCGGCCGCATCGGTCGTCGGCTCGCCATCCGCGTCGAGGGCCCAGCCCTCGGGAATCGGCGCCTCGCGGCGGGCATGGTCGACGATCTTGCCCGCCGAGACGACCCCCGTCGACATGTCTATGACGAGTGGGCGCGGAGTGGCCGGGACTCCGATGGCCAGCGGGTTGGTTCCGATCATCGCCGTTCGGCCTGCCCACGGATGGACGAGGGCTTCACTCGTGCAGGTGGCGATCACGCACTGACCACGCTGCGCGATCCGCTCGACATAGGGAGCGAGCATGCCGAGATGGCTGGTCCGCCGAAGCGCGGCCACGGCGATTCCGGTCTGCTTGGCGCAGTCGGACGCCGCGTCCAGCGCCCGGTTCGCCACGACGGGGCCGAGGCCGTTGCAGCCGTCCACGACCAGAGACGCAGACTTCGGCCATCGATGCCGCCCCGTGGCGGCGGGGTCGATGAGGCCGGCGTGGATCCGTGTGACGAGCGTGGGTAGACGGAGCAGTCCGTGTGAAGGATGGCCGCCGAGCTCTCCGTAGATCAGTACGTCGGCCTGCTGTTCGGCGAAGCCGTGGGGCACACCCGCGGACTCCAAGACGCTGATCGCCAGCGCGCGCGCCTCCGTCACTCCAATGTGAGTGATGGTGCCTCCCAGATCCGATACGATATGATCGCTCAGTTTGATGTCCGATTCTGCTGCCTGTCAAGGGGACTCACGATGGCCCAGCCGCCCGACCCGCGCGAAACAGGTGTGCACCTGTCAGTGCCCATCCCAGTGCCCATCCCGTGCCCATCGCCAGCGTCTTGGTGCCACCCCCCGATCTACGGACAGCCGACGGCGTCTATCACGAACTGCTCAACCGCCTGGTCAATCGAACGATCGCACCAGAGGCCAGGATCAGCATCGACGGGACGAGTCGTGAACTCGGAGTCTCGCAGACCCCCATCCGGGAGGCTCTCGTCCGGTTGGAGTCCGACGGCCTGGTGACCCGCGTGCACATGTCCGGCTTCCGCGCCGCTCCTCTGTTGACCAGAGACGAGTTCGACAAACTCTTCGAGATGAGGTTGCTGGTAGAGCCGTACCTGACGGAACTCGCCGCCACTCGACATGCAGATGATCAGGCAGAACAGATGGCCATGCTGGCCGAACGCATGCGTTCTCTCGGTGAGAATATCGGCCGTACCACGTACGGAGAGTTTGCCAGCGAGGATGCCTGGTTGCATGATCTGATCGCGGAGGCGGCCGACAGTCCGCCGTTGCGCACCTCGCTGCTGCACCTGCACTCACACATCCACGTCTTCCGACTGCTCTACGACACACGGGTTCCGCTGGATGCCCTCGATGAGCACGACGACGTGTTGTCGGCCATCGTCGAACGGCGGCCGACAGCCGCTTCCGGCGCGATGCGCGAACATCTCCGGGCATCTCGCGCGCGGTTGTCCAAGGCCTTCGACTCGATGAGCACGGGCGCTGGTGTCGCGGCGGCACCAGCTGCGCGGGTAAGCCGCTGGTCTGGCCCGTGCAATCGCCTTGCTCACTGTGAGCGCATCCAGCGAAACGACCAGCTTGTGACCCTTGACACATCCCACGCGGAGGCGTTAGATCGCTTATCGGAATGACTATTCCGCAATGCGGCATATCGAGTTCCGATTCGGCCACGACCGGTCGAAGCAATCATCAGACGTGGAGAGGTGTAAGCAATGAAGCTTCGCGGCACGGCCTTGGGTCTACCGCTCGCCCGCCCGACTCGAATACTCATGGCGGTCGCCTCAGTCACCGTGCTCGCACTCGCGGCGTGCGCCCCCACCTCGACCGGCAGCGGAAGCTCGGCGAACAGCGATGCCGCGTGGCAGCCGGAACGACCGGTGACGTTCGTCGTCGCCACCGGCGTCGGTGGCGGTGGCGACCTCTTCGGTCGCGCAGCGGCGCAGGGCATCAGCCAGGCGGACCCCAAGGCGAAGATCGGGGTTGAAAACCACACCGGCGGAGACGAAGTCGTTGGCGTCAGCTACGTGCTCTCGCACAAGGACGACCCGTACTACATGTTCGTGGCCAACAGCTCACTGCTCTTGCAGCCCTACAGCATCAAGCCACCACCGGCCTATTCATGGGAGAGCTTCACCCCGGTCGCCGAGTTGGGCGAAGACCAGCAGGTCTTGGTGGTGCCGGCGAGCTCGCCGTATCAGACGCTTCCCGATCTGATCAACGCGGCGAAGACGCAGAAGCTGCGCATCTCCGTCACGTCTGCAACCGGAACCGATAACGCCTGTTCCAGGTTGCTCGAGAAGGACCAGGGTGTGGAGTTCCAACACGTCATCCTCGAGTCCGGCTCGGCAGGCGTGGCCGCGATGCTGGCAGGCAATGTCGACTTCTCGATCCTCAACCCCTCGGAGGCGAAGGGCCAGATCGACGCCAAGACCCTGCGGCCGCTGGCGGTCTTCTCCGACAAGCGGTACGAGAAGGGGACCGGGCTCGAGGACATCCCGACCGCCAAGGAGCAGGGCGTAAACGTGGTGTTCGTTCAGTTCCGTGGCCTGCTGGCGCCTGGAAAGATCACCGACCAGGAATTGGCCTACTGGACAAAGGTTTCCGAGGACTGGACCAAGACGCCGAGCTACGCGGATTACATCAAGACCAACTCGCTGCAGCCGGCATTCAAGACCGGTTCGGAGTTCTCCGACTTCCTGAAGGCACAGTCCGCCACCTTCAAGGAGACGTTCGGTGGCTGAGTCGGCCACCGACACCGGGGCGGCCACCCAGGGGCGCGACAAGCGTCCCTGGCGTGGCCTGCCCCCGGGTTTGTCGGGCGACCGGATCTTCGCCGCCGGTCTGTTCGTGGTCGGTGTGATCGCGGTCGTGCAGGGTCTCGGCTACGGCTTCATCAGGGATGACGGAATCATCGGCCCCGGATTCACGCCGATCGTCTTCGGCCTGATCTTGATCCTCTGCACGGTGATGGTCCTGGTGGGTTCGTTCCGCGCTCCTGCCGAAAAGTCGGCATCGCTGATGGACGAGCTCGCACAACAGAGCCTGTTGGAGGGCGTAGACGACGTGGCGCCCGTCGACCGCGCGGGCAGCGAGAGGTCGGCCCTGCTGGTCGCCATCGGGATCGGCGTTTCCCTGTGGTTGGCGGGGTGGATCGGACTGATTCCCGCGCTGACGGTGCTGGTCCTGGTGATCCTGCGGTGGATCGAGAAGGAGACCTGGGTCAAGTCGGTCCTCATCGCGGTGTTCGTCGGCCTCGCGGCGTGGCTCATCTTCACCTATTTCCTGCAGGTACCACTGGATTTCGGCGTCATCAGCCTCTACTGGCACATCTGACCATGCCCGAGCACTTCGAGGTTTCGCACCCAAACTAGAGAGATTGACGATTCCACATGGACCTGCTGACGCATATCGTCACTGGCTTCGGCGACGCTTTCACGCCGATCAACCTGTTCTATTGCTTCATCGGCGTCATCATGGGAACGCTGGTCGGGATCCTGCCCGGACTCGGCCCGGCAACGGCCATCGCGCTGCTGTTGCCCATTACCCTTGGGCTGCAGCCATTGCCGGCGCTCATCATGCTGGCCGGCATCTATTACGGCAGCATGCACGGCGGCATCATCACAGCCGTACTCATCGCAACACCCGGTGAATCGTCGGCGGTGGTGACGGTGATGGACGGTCACAAGATGGCTCGAATGGGCCGCGCCGGGCCGGTGCTGGCCATGAGCGCGCTCGCCAGCTTCCTCGCCGGGACGCTGACCATTCCGTTCGTCATGGTGTTCGTGTCCGTGCTCGGAACCATCAGCCTCCATTTCGGGCCACCGGAGATCTCGGTGATCATCCTGTTCGGACTCGTCGGCGTCGTGGGTTTCGTCGGCAAGAATCGGTTCAAGGGCTTCGCAATGGCCGCGGCGGGACTGCTCATCGCGGCGGTGGGGCTCGATACCGGAACCGGCACACCGCGTTTCACGTTCGGCATCACCGACATGTATGGCGGCGTCGACTTCCTCTACGCGGTGATCGGCCTGTTCGCGCTCGGTGAAGTGCTGCACTCGATCGGTGTCGGACAACCGAATCCGATCCGAACTCGGCTGCGGGACATGATCATCACGATGGATGACTGGCGACACTCTCGGTTGCCGATCCTGCGCGGCGGGTTCCTCGGCCTGTTTCTCGGCATGATGCCGGGTGCCGGGGCGACGGTGTCATCCTTCCTGGCATACGACATGGAACGTCGTATCGGTGCGCGCAAGGGCAGGATCCTGGGAACCGGTGTGATCGAAGGGGTCTGCGGTCCGCAAGCCGCGGACAACGCCGCCGTCAACGGCGCTTTCGTTCCGACGCTCTCGCTGGGGATTCCCGGTTCTGCGGCGACGGCCATCGTCCTCGGTGGCATGCTGCTGCACGGGATCCAGCCGGGTCCGCTGCTGATGACGACCGAGCCCCGGCTGGTGTGGGGCCTGCTGGCTTCCTTCTACATCGGCAACCTGATGCTGGTGTTGATCAACGTGCCGCTCGCCCCGTTGTTCGCGTCGATCCTGAGGGTCAAGTACGCCTACATGTACCCGGCGATCATCGTGCTCTGCTTCATCGGGGCGTTCTCGGTGGACAATCACATGACCGGGGTCTGGCTGGCATTCATCTTCGGCATCGTCGGCTGGTTCGCCGTGAAATACGACTACCCGCTGGCGCCGATGATCCTCGGCATCATCCTGGGCGGCCCGTTCGAACGCTCCATCGTCCAGAGTTCCGAGATCGGCCGCGGCAGCCTGACCGTCTACTTCCATCACCCGATCGCGATGGCCCTGCTGGCTGTCGTGATTGCGATGGTGGTGCTGCCGACACTGATCTCACGGCTGCGACGAAAGGCCGGCAAGCGGCCGATCACCGACTTGACGGTCCCCCCGGAATCCGATGCGGCGCAGGCGTCGTCGCCGGAGTCGCCCGCCACCGAGGAAGAGACCGCCACACCCCCCAGGCTCGGAACGCGCAGCAACGGCGCGCATTCGGAGCCGCCTGGTAGCCACGAGAAAGGAGACGACGCCCCACTGGCGAGCAGGGGGCAGATTGGAAAGAACTGAACACCGGACCCGCGGGAGGGTAGTCCAGCGGAGATTCAGCACAGCGTATACAAGGAGAATGCTTTGAAGATCACGAAGATCGACACACACATCGTGTCGGTACCATTGGCGAACCCATGGGAGATGGGAATCGGGACCGCCTACCGCCGTGACGAACTGCTGGTACTCGTCCACACCGACGAAGGCCTGACGGGCCTCGGTTCGGCGTATCACGCGCACGCCGCGCAGGCCGTCAAGGGCATCATCGACTACAAAGTGGCTCCGGTCGTGTTGGGCGAGGATCCCCTTGCCATTCAGCAGATCTGGGAGAAGCTGTTCTACAGCACGGTGTACATCGGCTCGGCCGGTGTGCAGGCGCTCGCCGGCGTCGACATCGCGCTGTGGGACATCTTGGGCAAGGTCACCGGACAGTCGATCGCCACCCTCATCGGTGGCGGTGGCGTGGAGAAGATGGCGGCCTATGTCGGCTGCATGAGCATGGGCCACAAGCCGCTACCCGATCTGCAGACAGAAGCCAAGGGCTACGTCGCTGACGGATACAAGGCGATCAAGGTGCGTGGCGGCGCGGGCATCCGGGCCGACCTCGAGGCAATGGAGGCCGTACGGGACGCCGTCGGGCCTGACATCGATCTGATGATCGACGTCAACGCCCGCTACAGCTGGACCGAGGCCGTACAGGTGTCGAAGAAGCTGCAGGAGTTCGACGCCTTCTGGCTGGAGGATCCATTCGACTTCAGCATCCCCAACCACCACGACGACGTGGGCCGGCTGCGCAACATGGGCCTCACGCCGCTCGCCTCTGGCGGAAACGTCTACAGCCGCTTCGACTATCGCAACCTGATCTCCACGGGTGGGGTCGATTTCATCACGCCGGACGCCGTGAAGTCCGGCGGAATCTCGGAGTCGCTCAAGATCGCCACCCTGGCCAGCGCGAACGACGTTCAGGTGGCGTTGCACACGCTCAACGGGCTTGGTCAGGTCGCGAACGTGCACCTGGCGGCCGGTATCCCGGCACACGTGCGCTGTTACGTCGAGTGGGATCCGACATCGCCGAACGAGTTGCGGGATCAGATGTTGACGAACCCGGTCAAGATCGAGAACGGCGACCTGTACGTCCCGACGGGACCCGGCCTCGGCACCGAGCTCGACATGGACTTCGTCAAGGAGTTCGAGCTCAAAGAGGGTGGCGTCGAGATCGCGGGCAAGCCGCGTGGCCGACGCTGGAACAGCTGAAGCTAGAGCAGCACGATGCAACCAGCCCGGCACGCGATTCCCCTGTCGCGTGCCGGGTTGGCATCGACGATGCGCGGGGAGGGCGGCTCAGATGGACTGGTTTGAACGCAGAATTCTCCAGTACGTGCTGGCGTGGGGTCCTCACGGTTCCATGAGCGATGAGGACACCTTTCCCGAATTCGGGATGAAGGTGACCCAGCTCAACGAACGGTTCGCCCGCATCATCGCCGCGTCCCGCGACCACATCAACCGCCTCGACGATGCCGATCGGAAGCTGATCACCCGCGCGCGATCCTTCCACCTTCGGACACATCAACCGTGTGCCCGGCCCGAGGTCGCCTCGAGCAGCGACGACGTCAGCCCCAACTCGCCGTCCGTGCAACGGGTTCGAACGAACCGGATGCGCGACGCCGCCCGGCCCGCGAGGCCTGGCGCTCCCGTCGAGCGACCCGCTGTAGGCAAGCGATCCCAGCAGATGGCCGCCGTCGCTGCGCACGCCGCTGCGGCACACCGTGCCCGCGAGGTGGTCATCGTGGACGGGTCCGCGCATTCGATCACCGACTGCTTCGTGATCGCATCGGGGCGAGACGACGAAGAGGTTCACGCCATCGCCTTCGGCATCGAGGAACGGATGGGGCTGGCAGGCTACCGACCGAACTGGCGTGACGGAGCGCACCCGGGGCGGTGGATCCTGCTGGACTACTTCGACATCGTCGTACTCGTTCAGCACCAATCCGAGTGCGATGTCGATGAGCTGCAACGGCTGTGGCCGGATCGCAGGTTCACTCGGGTCGGCCAACGGGCGCTAGCGTGAAGCGTTGCCGACCGAACTCAATCGGTTGGCGTCGATCGACTGCGTCGCAATCGATCTGCCGACTCGCCTCGAGATTCGCCACTCGCCGCGCGGCATCGACCGGCGCCGTCGGCGATTCGCCAGAGGCTACGCCGGCAGGTCGCGAGAGTCGGCGCGTGGATGATACCCTGCGACGCCAGTTGGCTGACAGACGCCGTGCACTTCGCCCGGTCGGTGACAGGTCGTGCAGGTACGCGGCGACCTCGGCAGCACTCTGTCCGGCGCTCACGACGACGAAGCGGTCTGGTTGTTACGCAGCACTTTCTGGTCGAGTCCGTGGTCGCAGCCGATTCCAGGGCCACTCAAGGGTAATGCCCAAACTTATCCAAGCCTAAGCTAACCTACTGCGGGTACTGATGCCGAGCGAAGGGAACCTGCGCGTGAAGCTGCACTATCGGAGGTGGCGACGGGCCGTCGCGGCGCTCGCCGCCGTCGTCTTGGCGGTCGGCCCGCTCTCGGCATGCGGTTCTGCGCAGGACGGCGCGCCGCAGGCGGCGCCGGCCGAGACCGTGACGATCGCCCACAAGTTCGGCGAGACGAAGGTTCCGGCCAATCCGAGCCGCGTGGTCACCGTGGGCTGGACCGACCAGGACTTCGTGCTCCCGTTCGGGGTGGTTCCGGTGAGCACCCGGGTCTTTCAGGAGAACTACAACGACTACCCGTGGGTCAAGGCCGCCACCGACGGCAAGGGCGTCACGACATGGGGCGGTGAGGATTCCATCGACTTCGAGGCGATCGCGGCACAGAAGCCCGACCTCATCTTCGCGATCTACGAGACGATCGACGAACAGACCTATGACCGCCTGTCTCAGATCGCGCCCACGGTGATCCAGTCGAAGGACTACGCCGATGAGGAGACGCCGTGGAACGTCCAATTGCTGACCACGGGTACGGCATTGGGGAAGGAAGCCGAAGCCAAGGAGCTGGTCGCCAAGGTCCAGGGCCGGATCGACGAGGCGCGCAAGGCGAATCCGGAGTTCGACGGCAAGACCCTCGTGGTCGATCAAGGTCCCGAGAGCGGGGGGCATTACCTGCTGCCGGAGAACGACCCACGACGCGGGTTGTTCACGTCGCTTGGGTTCAAGGCCCAGGACGTAGATGGCGACGTCAGCGAGGAGAAGCTGGAGTTGCTCGACCGTGACGTGTTGTTCGTCGACGGTGCCACCGAGGAGCAGATGCTGCAGTCGCCGGCATTCGCACGCCTCGGCGTGGTTCGGGATGGTCGCACGCTGTACACCAACTTCGAGTCCACCCTCAACGGTGCGCTGACCTACAGCGGGCCCGACGCGCTGCTGTATGCGCTCGACGTGCTGACCCCACAGTTGGCCAACGCGCTCAACGGCAGGCCGGTGGCCGACCTGGCCGACGCCTGACGCGGCACGACCGACAATCGAATGTCCGGCGGGCAAGGGCGTTTTCCAGGGCGGTGTGCGCCACGCCTGCCCGAGCCGGGCGTGCCGGCCGTCGAGCGTGATCAGCTCGGCAGCAGCGCTGCGCCCAACACCGTGTGCCGCAGCACTGCGGCGCCGGTAGGGCGCGGCGGAGGGTTCAGTTCAGGTCCGTGCGCGGGTGTGCGGGGACGCCCGCGGTATCACCAGCGGTGTGCCGGTCTGGGGATCGTCGATGATCTGGCACTTCAGGCCGTAGACGTCCTCGACGAGTTCTTCGGTGATCACGTCGTTCGGATTGCCCTGCGCGACAATGCACCCGTCCTTCATGGCGATGATCTGGTCGGCGTAGCGGCAGGCATGGTTGAGGTCGTGCAGTACCGCCACCACGGTGCGGCCCTGCTCGCGGTTCAGCATCGCGAACAGGTCGAGCAGGTCGACCTGGTGGGCGATGTCGAGAAAGGTGGTCGGCTCGTCGAGCAGCACCAGCGGCGTCTGCTGGGCGAGCACCATGGCGACCCAGACCCGTTGGCGCTGGCCGCCGGACAACTCGTCGACCAGCCGTCCGGCCAGCTCGGTCACCCCGGTGCACCGCATCGCCTCGGCCACGGCGTCGTCGTCGGCTCGAGACCACTGGCGCAGCACCTTCTGATGAGGGAATCGGCCGCGCGACACCAGGTCCGCGACGGTGATGCCCTCCGGTGCGATCGACGTCTGGGGGAGCAGGCCCAGCCGCCGGGCCACGTCCTTGGTGTGCAGGCCGCCGATGTCGCGCCCGTCCAGGATGACCTGGCCGCCCGACGGCTTCAGGAGACGGGCGAATCCCCGCAGCAGCGTGGACTTTCCGCACGCATTCGGGCCGACGATGGCGGTGACGCGCCCGTCGAGCACGTCGACCGACAGGTCGGCGATGATCGCCCGGTCGTCGTAGCCGATCGAGAGCCGGTCGGCGCGGAGCCGGGAATCGAGCTGGGTCGTCAACGCGGAATCACCCTTTCCTGTGCGGATTTCGGTCATCGTTGCCGCGCCTGCGCGATCAGCAGGTAGACCAGGTAGGTGCCACCCAGCGACACGGTCACCGCACCCACCGGGAGCTCGGTTGCGCTGAACAGCTGTTGGGCGATGACGTCGCTGATCAACAGCAGTACCGCGCCCATCGCCGCCGACGGCACCAGACCGACGCCAGGGCTGGCGGTGAGCCGCCGCGCGATCTGTGGCGCGGCCAGCGCGACGAACGAGATCGGACCTGCCGCAGCGCAACCCAGCGCCACCAGGCCGACGCCGACGACGAGATAGGCCAGGCGGGCGCGTTCGGGCCGCACGCCGAGCGCACCCGCGGCGTCGTCGCCCATCTGAAGCACCGGAAGCTGCGGCCCCAGAACGACCAGCACCACGGCCGTGACGGCCAGGCAGACCGTCATCGGCAGCACCTGAGTCCAGCTCTGTCCGCTGAGCGTGCCCTGGTTCCACACCGAGGCGGTGACGGCGGTGTGGAAGTCGATCTTGATGACGATCCACTGGTTCACCGAGTTCAGCACGGCGCTGACCGCGATGCCGACGACGATGAGCCGAAAGCCTGCCAGTCCGTTCCGGTAGGACAGGGCGTAGACGACGACCGCGGTGAGCAGGCCGCCCACCAGAGCGCCCGCCGCCACGGCGTAGTAACCCCCGCCGGTTCCGGCGATGACGACCAGCGCCCCGGTGTAGGCGCCCGAGGTGACGCCGATGATGTCGGGGCTGCCGAGCGCATTGCGGGTCAACGCCTGGAAGATCGCGCCCGAGACCCCGAGTGCGGCGCCGATCAGCAGCGCCATCAGCATGCGGGGCATCCGCCATTCCAGGACGACCACCCGGTCGAACGAGGTGTTCGTGCCCAACAGGACGCCGATCACGTCGCCGGGTGCGACGGTGTACTTGCCCAATCCGATGGCCAGCACCGCGATGCCGGCGGCGCCGACGAGCAGCGTCGCGACGACGATGATCGCGCGCCACGACGCTCGCGCCGAGACGGCGCCGATCCGGACGATGCACTGGCGGCGGCCGAATTCCACCCGGGCGCGGTCGTCGTCGATGATCGTCACGTGCGGTCCGCTCCGCGCTTGCGGATCAGCCAGATCAGAACCGGCGCACCGAGGAACGCGGTGACGATGCCTGCTGGTAGTTCGGCAGGCGGGATGATGACCCGTCCGACGATGTCGGCGGCCAACAGCAGGGCGGGCGCGACGACGGTGGCGTAGCCGAGCACCCAGCGCCAGTCCGGTCCGGTGAACCGGCGCACCGCGTGCGGCACCATCAGGCCGACGAAGCCGATCGGGCCCGCTCCGGCCGTTGCCGCGCCCGCCAGCAGGGTGACGGCGACCAGGCTCAGCGCCTGTGTGCGGGCGACGTTGCCGCCCATGCTCTTTGCCAGGTCGTCACCGAGTGCGGTGACGTTGAGCGAGCGTCCGACCACCAGGCACAGCACCGCCCCGACGGCGATGAACGGGGCGATCGCACCGGCGACCTCGAGGGAGCGGCCGTCGAGCGCGCCTGCATCCCAGAACCGCATGTTGTCGAAGGCCCGCGGGTTGCGCAGCCGGACGGCGTAGCCGATGCCGTCCATCACCGCGCCGACCGCCACACCTGCGAGGAGCACGCGGACCGGGGTGACGGTGGCGCGCCCGGTCATTCCGACGAGGTAGACCAGCAGCATCGCGAACAGTGCGCCCGCGAAGGCGAACCAGATGTAGGTCCAGATCCCCGTCGTGCCGAGGAAGGCGATCGCGCTCACCACGAACAGGGCTGCACCGGAATTGATTCCGAGGACCTCGGAGTCCGCCAGCGGGTTGCGTCCCACCGCCTGGATCAGGGTTCCCGACAGGCCGAGGGCGAGCCCGACGAGCAGAGCCAGCACGGTGCGGGGGATCCGCAGGTCGTGCACGATCCACTGGTCGCCGATGTCGCGGTAGTCGGTGACGGCGAGCCAGACGGTCGGGCAGGCTGACCGTCTCGGTGCCGATCGCCAGACTCGCGACGCACGTCGCGGCGAGCACCCCCGCGGCCAGCAGCAGCCCGGTGGCGCGGCTGCGCCGGGTCGGGTGGCGCGGCGCACTCGGCACCGCCGTCGTGGAGGGAGCGTAGGCGGTCACGGTGTCTAGAGGCCGGCCCGCTCGAGCGCTTCGTCGAACTCCTCGTCGGCGACCTTCTCGCCCTTGCCGTCGGCCAGTGCCCGTTCCCAGACCGCGACGACGTCGTCTGCGACGAGGGCGAACTTGGCGTCCCAGGTCTCGGAGTCGAACCGCCAGTAGCCGGTGATGTCCAACTGATCGACCGTCCACCCGTTGCCGCGGAAGTGCTTGCGCACGGTGCGGGATTCGGCCGCCTCCCCGGCGAACCAGCAGTAGCCCCGGCCGTCGGGCAGCGTCTGGTCGCGGGTGAGCTGCGCGAGTCTGCTTGGCGCATGGCCGTTTCCGGTGCCGATGCTGGAGACGACGGTGACGTCCGGATGCGACGGCAGATAGTCGAGGTCGTCGGGGTCGGCCACCTCGACGATGGCGATGACGGGGACACCGCCGGGGAGCTCCTCGATGATGCGGGCGATGGCGGGCAGCCCGGACAGGTCCGCGACCAGCAGCTGCCATTCGGTCGTCGGCTCGGGCCGGTACCACGACCGGGCGTGGTCGAGTCCGACCCGGTCGCCGGGTGCGGTGGCCGACGCCCACGTCGTCCCGGGTCCGCGGGCATGCAGGATGACGTCGAGGTCGATTCGATCGCCATCCGGATGTGGCCAGTGCCGCCGCACGGAGTAGTTGCGGCCTTCGCTTCCCGACGCCGGGTCGACGTAGCGCGTCCCGTCGTCGCCGGTCACGGTCGGCGGCGCGGTGGGTTCCCCGTCCCATGTCACGACCGGAAAGTAGACGCCGACGGCGGAGTCACCCGCCGGTTGAATGGCCAGCGTCTCGGGATCGTCGACCCGAAGCGATATCCGGCGCAACCGCGGACTCAGCGCAATCGTCTCGATGACGGACGCATACGAGAAGCTCACCGAGGTTAGGTTACCCTAAGCGAATTTGCCGAGCACGGACGGCCGCCGCAGCTCGCGGTCACCGTGCTACCGGTGCTCGTACACGACACTGACGCACCGCGACCTGGCATGCCTGGCCGACAGGGCTCGGGGTGCCGCGCGAGGGCGCCTGATGACCCGTCAGCCGTAGGTGAACGAGAAGGCTTGCAGCCCTTGGCTGAGATGGATGTCGAGGTGGCCTTGCTGCTGGGGGTCGTTGGTGACGATCTCGTGCAGCGTCGGTGGTCCGCTGACGGCGGTGGTCGTGGTCTGCCCGCCGCGGGTCGTGGTCACCGTGCCGGTGCCGCCGACCACCAGATAGACGTCCTTGGCGTGGTAGTTCAGTTCGATGCCTGCGTCGTCGGCCTGCGCGGTGGCGCCCTGATCGTCGAGTGTCCATCGCCCGCGCAACGCGAAACTGTCGTCGGGCAGTGCGGTGGGATAGTCGAACGCGCCCGTGGCGTAGGCCTGCGTGCCCTGGTAGAGGTGCGCCTTGTCGACCCCCAGGTAGGTCTCGGGTGTCAGGTCACCCGTCGGCGTGGTGTCCACCGATGTCGTGGGTGACGGCAGCGCAACGCCGGGGTGAGCGGCGGTGAGGAGTTGCCGGATGAGTCCCTCGGTGACGTCGTATTCGCCTTCGCCGATCGCGATGTGCCGGATCGTTCCGTTCGCGTCGATCAGGTATTCCGCTGGCCATGCCTGGTTGTGGAAGTTGTCCCAGATCGAGTAGTTGTTGTCCAACGCGATCGGGTACGTGATGCCCAGCCCGGCCGCGCCGCTGGTGACGTTCCCGGGGACGTGCTCGAACGCGTACTCCGGGGTGTGGACGCCGATCACCTCGAAACCCGTGTCCTTGTAAGCCTTGTACCAGTCGACGACGTGCGGGATGGCCCGCTGACAGTTGATGCAGGAGTACGCCCAGAAGTCGACGAGCACGACCTTGCCGTGCAGTGCCTTGATGTCGATGGGGGCACCGCCGGGAGTGTTGAGCCAGCCCGTTGCCCCGCTGATATCCGGTGCGGCGCCGCAGTTTTCCAGCTCTGCGCCACCCGAGTCGCAGTTGGCCAGCTCCGCGTTGGCCGGGCTGCTCGTTCCGCTGGCCAGGTCTTCCAGCGCCTGACCGCCGTCGACGACCTTGCCCTGGAGCGTGGCCGTGTAGTCGGGGATCGCTCGCTGTATGCCCGCTGGCAGGTTGAACACCAGCGCGACGGCGAACACGATCATGACGACGCCGCCGACCAGGCGGACCAGGCGTTGCCGCCGGCGGAACACGCCGATTCGGTGGGCGACCTGCTGGCCCGCCAAGGCGAACACCAGCAATGGCAGGGTGGCCCCGATGGCGAACGCCAGGGTGAGCGCGATGGTGCGGGGGCCGATGTTCCCGGTGGCGCCGGCCACGATGATGGCGGCGAGCACCGGTCCTGCGCACGGCACGTACAGCACCCCGACTGCCAGGCCAAGGCCGAAGCCGCCCTTGCCCTCGGTGGCGTTCCACTGCGGAATGCGGGCGAACGGGAGTTCCAGGTAGTGCTGGACGCGGGGGAAGATCAGCCCGAGACCGATGAGCGTCAATGCCACCAGTCCGGCCCACCGAATCGCGTCCTGCGGCAGGTGCAGCAGCGAGAGCAGCGCCGTGCCCGCCAACGTGAACACGCTGAAACTCACCACCAGGCCCGCGATCACCCGGTACGGACGCAACGTCTCGGACCGGGTGCGCCTCGGTGCGACCGCGACTGACGAGTTCGCGTCCTGCCCCGAAGCGGTCGCCGCGGCCGCGTCGGTGCGTGCGGTGTGGGTGGCAGGCGTGCCCGCGAAGAAGATCACCGGTAGCACCGGGAGGATGCAGGGCGAGATGCCGGTGATCAGTCCGCCGAGAAAGCCGATGAGTACGAGGGTGTCCATCTCCGCCTGTTCGATGCCGGGCCGGTCGCGGACGGGCGACGGCGGGGTCCGGTATCAGTTCTACCCGTTCGAAGTGGCCATTCGTCCCGAGGTGCCACCCGACTCCTCCCATCGACCAAGATAAGTACATCGATGTATGTATCTATCAGTAATTTGCCGGGTAGACTCCGCTCATGGTGACACGCGCTCGCGATGCGGCTCCGCAACGGCGCACCCAGGAGCAGCGCAGCAACGAGACGCGCACCCGTCTTCTCGACGCCACGATCGACTGCCTGGTGAAGTACGGCTACGGGGGCACCACGGCGATGCGCGTCGTCGAATTGGCAGGCGTGACCCGCGGCGCTCAGGTTCACCACTTCGGCTCGAAGGACGAACTCGTCCTCGCGGCGCTCAAGCACCTTGCGGCGAAGCGGGCGGCGGCGGCGGTCCGCGAGATCGGTGACCTGCGGGCCGGCGACGACCCTCTCGGTGCCATCCTCGATCTCCTCTGGGAGCTGCACGACGGACCGATATTCGTTGCTACCGTCGAGCTTTGGGTGGCAGGCCGAACGGACCCGGAGCTGGGTCGCGAGGTCGCGAAGTTCGAGTCGGTCGTGGTCGGCACCTTGATTACCGCGGCGGCGCAGGTCGTGCCGGAAGAGCTCAACAAATCGATGCTCGACTTCATCTACACCGCCATGGACGCGCTACGGGGCATATTGATCTCCAGCTACGTCGATTCCGACCCGGCCAGGGCGCGTCGGCGCTGGAACCGGGCCGCGACGAACCTGCGGCGCATCGCCGATCCAGCACTCGAAGACTGGGCCGCGAACCGCACCTAACCGGACCCCGGGCATCGGTCGAGCTGCTTCTGCGGATTTGCCAAATACGTACAGACAGGTATGTTTGTTTCATCCGTAAGGAATCCGAAAGGAGTTGGGGTGCCCAACAGGGTCTACGTCATCGGCGTGGGGATGACGAAGTTCGAGAAGCCGGGACGTCGCGAGGGATGGGACTACCCGGACATGGCCCGCGAGTCGGGGACAAGGGCGCTGCAGGACGCGGGCATCGACTATCGACGAGGTCGAGGAGGGCTACGTCGGCTACGTCTACGGCGAGTCCACCTCGGGCCAGCGGGCGCTCTACGAGCTGGGGATGACCGGCATCCCGATCGTCAACGTCAACAACAACTGCTCGACCGGTTCGACCGCGCTGTACCTCGCGGCGCAGTGCGATCCGGGGCGGTCTGACCGACTGCACCATCGCGCTGGGCTTCGAGAAGATGAAGCCGGGTTCGCTCGGCTCGACCTACGACGACCGCGCGCAGCCGATGGAGAAGCACATCCTGGCGATGGCCGAGATCTCCGAGGTGCTGTTCCCGCCGGCGCCGTGGATGTTCGGCGCGGCCGGCCGCGAGCACATGACCGCAATACGGCAGTACCGCTGAACATTTCGCGAAGATCGGCTACAAGAACCACAAGCACTCGGTCAACAATCCGTACGCGCAGTTCCAGGAGGAGTACACGCTCGAGGACATCCTCGATTCGCGGATGATCTACGACCCGCTGACCAAGCTGCAGTGCTCACCGACCTCGGACGGATCGGGCGCGGCGATCCTCGCCAGCGAGGCCTTCGTCGACAAGCACGGGCTGGCGGGCCAGGCCGTCGAGATCGTCGGTCAGGCCATGACCACCGACTTCGCCTCGACCTTCGACGGCACCTGCAAGTCGCTGATCGGCTACCACATGAACGTCCAGGCGGCGCAACGGGTCTACGACCAATCCGGGCTCGGGCCCGACGACTTCCAGGTCATCGAACTGCACGACTGCTTCTCGGCCAACGAGCTGCTGCTCTACGAGGCGCTTGGGCTGTGCGGCGAGGGCGAGGCGGCCAAGCTGATCGACAACGACGACACCACCTACGGCGGACGCTGGGTGGTCAACCCGTCGGGCGGGCTGATCTCCAAGGGCCACCCGCTGGGCGCGACCGGCCTGGCGCAGTGCGCCGAGCTCACCTGGCAGCTGCGCGGAACCGCCGACAAGCGTCAGGTCGACAACGTCACGGCCGCCCTTGCAGCACAACATCGGGCTCGGTGGCGCCGCCGTCGTCACCGCCTACCAACGCGCCGAACGCTAGCCGCACGCCGGCACCAACGATCATTCAACAGGGAGACATTCATGGGACACGTCGAGGCGACCAAGAACCTGACGGCAACGCCCGAGGCGGTGTGGACGTTCATTGCCGATCCGCGGACCTGGGACAAGTGGTTCACCGTCCACACGGGGTGGTTGGAAGAGCCGCCCGCCGCACTCAGCGAGGGCGCCCGGCTCGTCGAGAAGATCGACATGCTCGGCATGGCAAACAAGACTCGAATGGAACATCGTGGCCGTCGAGAACGGCAAGAAGGTCACCATGGCAGGCACCGGCATGGCCGGAGTCAAGGTCGAGTTCAGCTTCCTCGTCGCGCCGGAGGGCTCGGGTACGCAGTTCACGGTGGTCGGCGACTTCGAGGGCGCACTGATCAAGGGCGCGCTGGGCAAGGCGGTCGAGAAGGGCTTCGGCAAGCAACTCGACAAGTCCGTCGAACAACTCGACGCCCTGGCCGCGGCCTGAGACGCGGAGGGGTCCATCACATGTCAGTAGATGCAGTCACCTTCGACGATTCCGCGTTGAACGTCTGGAGTGACGATGAGCCGTTCGAGGTGACCCGCGAGCGGATCGCCGAGTACGCCGCGGCCACCAACGACCCGATCGTCGCGCACCGCGTCGGCGACGTCGCACCGCCGGTGTTCGCCATCGTCCCCGTGTTCGAGTCGATGTTGTATGCCCGCGGTCGAGGTGATGCCGGTCGAGCTCATTCCCGCGGGTCGTGCACGGTGAGCAGGACTTCCGCTTCCACCGGCCGATCAAGCCCGGCGACAAGCTGGTCGTCGCGCGGCAAGATGATCGGCTACGAGGGTCTGGACGAACGGAACCCGCGCGGCGATCCTGCTCGAGTGTCGCACCGAGGACAGGCGAACTCGTCAACGAGCAGTACGTCACGACCTTCGTCCGCGGTTTCAACGCCGGATCCAGCCGTCGGCGAGCTGAGCCCCGGCCACAAGTTCGACGAGCCCTGCGCGATCACCCGCCGCTGGCCACCGTCGTCCAACACGTCGACGAGGACCAGACCTTCCGGTACGCGCCGGCAGCGGGCGACCCGATGCCGATCCACCTCGACGACGAGATCGCGAAGGACGCGGGCTGCCCGGGCATCATCGCGCACGGACTGTGCACCATGGCGTTCGCGTCGTGGGCGGTGCTCACCGAGGTCGGCGGCTCCGACGTTCACCGGCTGCAAGCGCCTCGCGGTGCGCTTCTCGAAGATGGTGCTGCCCGGCGACGACCTGGAGACGCGGATCTGGCGTGCCGGGGCGGCCAACGGCATCACCACGTACGCATTCGAGACGGCGCGCGGCGACGACCTCGTCATCACCGACGGGCTCGCCGAAATCTCCGACTAGCCGAGCGCGAACACGGAACCTCGCTCACCAGGCATCAATTCACAGGGAGCAGACATGGGAGCACTGGACGGGCGGGTCGCCGTCATCACCGGCGCCGGACGCGGCATCGGGCGCGAGCACGCACTGCTGTTCGCCGCGGAGGGCGCCAGCGGTCGTGGTCAACGACCTGGGCGGCAGCAACGCCGGCGAAGGCGCCGACGCGGGTCCGGCGCAGCGAGGTGGTCGACGAGATCATGGCCGCCGGCGGCACGCGCCGTCGCCAACACCGACGACGTCGCGACCTGGGCCGGTGCGCAAGGCGCTCGTCGCAGCAGGCGATCGACGAGTTCGGCAGTCTCGACGTGGTCGTCAACAACGCCGGCATCCTGCGCGACGCCTTCATCGCCGGCATGGACGAGGCGCAGTGGGACGCGGTGATCGGCGTGCACCTCAAGGGACACTTCGCGGTGCTGCACCACGCCGCCGCGTACTGGAAGGCGCAGTCCAAGAGCGGGCGACGCAGCCCAACGCCGCGGTCATCAACACCGCGTCCGGCGTCGGGAGTCACGCTGCCCAACGCCGGCCAGACGAACTACGGTGCGGCGAAGGCCGGCGATCGCCGCGCTGACCCTGGTCGCCGCCGAGGAACTCGAACGCTACGGCGTGCGGGTCAACGCGATCGCCCCGATCGCGCGCACCCGGCTCACCGCTGGCCACTCCGGGCATGGGCGCGATCTTATCGGCGCGAGCCCGAAGAGGGCGAGTTCGACTGTTCAGCCCGGCGAACATCTCACCGCTGGTCGCCTACCTGGCGACGCGAGAAGTGCCCGCTCACCGGCCAGGTGTTCGCCGTGCAGGGCGGGGCGATCTCGACACTTGCCGGCTGGCACGACGTCCGGACCATCGAGACCGACGGCCCGTGGTCGATCGACGACATCGCGGCCCGGCTGCCCGCCTGAACCGGAGGGAACGACAACCATGATCGATTGGTCCGAGAACGATCTGCTGATTCGCGACGCCATGCGCGAGTTCATCGACAAGGAGATCCGGCCGCACCTCGACGCGCTGGAGAGCGGTGACATGCCGCCCTACCCGATCATCCGCAAGCTGTTCAGCCAGTTCGGTATCGACGTGATGGCCGGCCGAGGCAGTGAAGACGATGCTCGACCGGCAGCGGATGAAGGAGTCCGGGTCCGACGACGCAACGGAGGTCACGGCGGAGCGCGGGCTCGGCGGCATGGCCGAACAGGCCTCGATGGCGGCGATCGTCGTCGCCGAACTGGCAGGCGTCAGCCTGGGCACCGTGGCCGCCGTCGGTGTGAGCATCGGTCTGGGTGCGGCGACGATCATGCAGCGCGGCACCCTGGCGCAGAAGGAGCGCTGGCTACCGGAGCTGATGACGCTGGAGAAGGTCGCGGCGTGGGCGATCACCGAACCCGACTCCGGCTCGGACGCGTTCGGCGGGATGAAGACCTACGTTCGCCGCGACGGTGAGGACTACATCCTCAACGGGCAGAAGACCTTCATCACCAACGGCCCCTACGCGGACACCATCATCGTCTACGCCAAACTCGACGACGGTGACGGTGGCGACAAGCGAGACCGCACCGTCCTGACCTTCGTCCTCGACGCCGGGATGCCGGGATTCACGCAGGGCAGGCCGTTCAAGAAGATGGGCATGCATGCCTCGCCGACCGGTGAACTGTTCTTCGACGACGTCCGGCTCGGCAAGGACCGCCTCCTCGGTGAAACCGAAAGCCACAGCGGCGGTGACGGGCGTGACAGTGCCAGGGCCAGCTTCGCCGGCGAGCGGGTCGGCGGTGGCGATTCTGTCGCTCGGCATCATCAACGAATGCCACCGGCTGTCGCTGGACTACGCCAAGAACCGCACGCTGTGGGGACAGAACATCGGCCGCTTCCAACTGATCCAGCTCAAGCTGGCCAAGATGGAGATCGCCCGAATCAACGTGCAGAACATGGTGTTCCAGACGCTGGAGAAACTGAAGGCGGGCAAGTTGCCCACCCTGGCCGAAGCGTCGGCGATGAAGCTGTACTCGTCGGAGGCCGCGACCGAGGTCGCGATGGACGCCGTGCAACTGTTCGGCGGCAACGGCTACATGACCGAGTACCGCGTCGAACAGCTCGCCCGCGACGCGAAGTCGCTGATGATCTACGCGGGAAGCAACGAAATCCAGGTCACCCACATCGCCAAGGATCTACTGGGCCGCTGATCGCGATGCGTGGGGTCGCGCGGCGGCAGTCAGTCGAACAGGACCGCCCGGGCGAGGTCCTCCTGCTGTTCCAGTAGCTGCAGGCGCTCGGTCAGGACGTCGTGGATGGTGTCGTACGCGTCCTGGCCGAGGGTCAAGCGCAACGGTGGTTCGGCCGCTCGGGTAGTGGCGAAGATGGCCTGCGCGAGCTTGGCGGGATCACCGACGTAGACGCGGTCGTCGGCGGTGGTGGCGAATTGGCGCATGTGTCCGGCCGCGCTGTCGGCATAGTCCGGAAGTGCTGTGGCGAAGACCATATTGGAGCCGAAACCCGTTCGGGTGGCGCCCGGTTCGACGATCGTGCAACGAATCCCGAACTCGGCCATCTCCTTGCTGACGGACTCGGTGAACCCTTCGAGACCCCATTTGGCGGTGTGGTAGGCGCTGCCGCCGGGATACGCGCACTGCCCGCCCATGCTCGAGATCGCGATGATGCGTCCGTTGCCTCGGGCCCGCATGTGCCCGAGGAAGGCCCGCGTGATCCGGATCGGAGCGACAAGCAGCGTGTCCAGCTGATGCTGGATCTGATCGTCACTGAGCTCCTCGGCGGCGCCCATCGCGCAGTAGCCGGCGTTGTTCACCACGACGTCGATACGTTGGTGCCCCTCCAGAATTCGGTGCAGGAAGCCGCCCAGTTCATCGGCATCGCTCACGTCAAGGCGCTCGACGACGAGCCGCGCACCGTGCGCATCGACGAGATCATCCAGCGTGCCCTCGCGCCGTACGGTGGCGATCACGTGATCGCCTTCGGTCAGCGCACGCTCGACGAGGTGGCGGCCGAGCCCGCTCGAAGCTCCGGTGATCAGCCAGTGCGCAGGTAGCTCCAACTCCGACGACGCGGTTGTCCCGGTTGGCGTTGCGTCAGCCATTCGTGCTCCTTCAAATCCGTTGCGCTGCCGCCCCCGAATCCTGTCTACACCAGCGCCGATCGGTGCTGGTCGGCGTCGGTGGGCGCGCGTCGAGGTAAGCGGTTTGCATGACGACACGGGCGGGCATCCTGCTCGGAGCCGCTTGCCAGCTTTGGTTCAGGTCGGGCCGAACGGCGCTGCGACGGAAACGGGACGGATCGATGAATCTCACGCGCACCAAGACCGTTGAGCAGTCGGTGGCCGACACCGAGGAATCCGAACATCAGTTGCGCAAGGAGTTGGGTCCCGTCCAGCTGACGGTGTTCGGCGTCGGGGTGATCCTCGGCACCGGCATCTTCGTGCTGACCGGAGAGGCCGCGGGGGAGAAGGCGGGACCCGCCATTGCACTCTCATTCGTGTTCTCCGGCATCGCGTGTGCGCTGGCTGCGCTCTGTTACGCGGAGTTCGCCAGTACCGTTCCCGTGGCGGGGTCGGCGTACACGTTCTCCTATGCCAGCCTCGGCGAGATCGTGGCGTGGATCATCGGTTGGGATCTGATCCTGGAGCTGGCGCTGGGGGCCAGCACGGTGGCGGTGGGGTGGTCGAGCTACTTCGCCGACGTGATGAAGGAGATCGGCGTCACCATCCCGGACTTCGCGTACGGGGACGGGCACAACCTGGTTGCCGCGGCGATCGTGCTGATCCTCACCGCCGTGCTCTGCGTGGGAATCAAGATCTCCTCACAGGTGAACTTCGTCTTCGTCGTCATCAAGGTGGCCATCGTGCTTCTGGTGATCGTGGCCGGCCTGTTCTTCATCAAGATGAGCAACTACTCGCCGTTCATCCCGCCGTCGGGCTCGCCTGCCGCCTCGGGTGCGGAGGCCACCCCGTCGCTGTTGCAGGATCTGGGGCTCTCGCCGGGTGCCTTCGGTATCAGCGGAATCTTCACCGGAGCTGCGCTGGTCTTCTTCGCCTACATCGGCTTCGACATCGTCGCGACCGCAGCCGAGGAAACCAAGAACCCTCAGCGCGACATGCCGATCGGCATCTTCGCCTCGCTGGGGATCTGCACCGTGCTCTACGTCGCGGTGTCGCTGGTGGTGACGGGGATGGTCAAGTACACCGACATCAAGGTCGACGCACCTCTCGCGGAGGCGTTCCGCTCGGTCGGTCATCCAGGCTTCGCCACCGTGATCTCGGTAGGCGCCCTGATCGGTTTGACGACCGTCATGATGGTGCTGATGCTCGGTCAGAGCCGGGTCTTCTTCGCGATGAGCCGCGACCGACTGCTGCCTCCGACGTTCGCGAAGGTCAGCCCGCGGTTCGGCACCCCGCTCCGCACGACCATGTTGACCGGCGTTGTCGTGGCTGTGATCTCGACGTTCGTGCCGCTCACCGAACTGGCCGAACTGGTGAACATCGGGACGCTGTTCGCCTTCATACTCGTCGCCATCGGCATCATCGTGCTGCGCCGCACCCGTCCGGACCTGAAGCGCGCCTTCCGGTGCCCGGGTGTTCCGGTGGTGCCCGTGCTTGCGGTGCTCACCTCGTTCTACCTGATGCTCAATCTCCCCTCCGCGACCTGGATCAGGTTCTTCGTCTGGATGGCACTGGGCCTGGTGTTCTACTTCGTGCACAGCAGGCGACACAGCCGACTCGCCACGGATCCGGACTATGCCCGCGATGCCGAGAAGGCTGCGGCGGGGGAGCGGCAACGCTGAATCATCTTCAGCGAGTGGCATTCTGGACGAACGGTCAGGTGAACAGCGCCTGCGCGATGTAGTGACCCTCCTCGGGTGCGGGAGGGATCGCGAAGATCGCCGAGCCGATGTGGCGGATGTACTCGTTGAGCAGATCGTGTGCACCGAGCCGGTTCTGAAGCTGGATGAAGTGCTGTGGGTCGTTTTGGTAGGAGATGAACAGCAGTCCGGCGTTGAGCTGTCCGTCGGTGTCGAGGCCGTCGGTGTAGTTGTAGCTGCGGCGGCGGATCATGAGGCCGCCGTTGTTCTCTCGGGCGGCAAGGGCGATGTGGGCCACCGGGGCGATCACCGGTGCGCCCGTGTGATCCTTCGAGCCGAAATCGGGAGTGTCGAACTCGGAGGCGCCCGTCAGGGGTGAGCCTTCCTGCTTGTGCCGCCCGAAGATGGTCTGCTGGTTGCCGACCCGGTCGGTGTCCCACGTCTCAAGCAGCATCCGGATCTTTCTCACCACCTGATAGGTGCCGCCGTCCATCCAGGGTTGGTCGCTGTTCTTGCACCCACACGAACTTCGCGTATTCCTGGTCGGTCGCCACGTTGCGGGTTCCGTCCTTGAACCCCATCAGGTTTCGTGGCGTCTCCTGTCCGGGGCCCGCCGACGCGCGGCCGAAGCCGAGCACCGCCCAGTGCGGTGAGACGATGCTGCGGCCGAGCCGGGCCAGATTGCGCACCGCGTGATAGCAGACCTGGGGGTCGTCCGCGCAGGCTTGGACGGAGAGGTCGCCGCCGGTGAACTTGGGGTCGAGTGTGTCGCCGTTGAGCGTGGGCAGTGCGGAGAACGACGCAGGCTTGCGCGGACCAAGGCCGAAGCGTTCGTCGAACACCCCGGGGCCCAGCCCGATCGTCACGGTGAGGTTGGCCGGGCTGAGCCCGTCCGCTTCGCCGGTGTCGGTCGGGGGTTGCACCTCGTTCGCCGGCTGCACCGACCCCACCGGTTTGCCCTGTTGCAGCACCGCAGCCGCGGCCGACCAGCGGGCCAGCAGCGTCTGCAGCGATCTCTTGGATGCCGTGTCGGACAGGGAGAACGTCATGAAGACGCTGTGGCGTTGGGGCGGTGTGGCTACGCCACCCTGGCCACCCTGATGGCCCTGCCCGTAGAACGGGTAGCTGCCGTCCAAGTCGATGGTGTCTTCGACGGCGTGCGACGACGCCATCGCAAAGCCTGCGCCGCCACCGGCCGCGGCGCCAAGCACGGTGCCGCCGAGGCCCGCCCACAACGCGGAGGAGAGCACGCCGCGCCGGGACACCCCCGGCGGGGCAGCGTGCGGCGCTGCCTCCCCAGGGGTGCCCGGTTCGACCGGCGAGGTGCCGTCCGCCGTCATCAGGTGGCCGAGACCACCTTCTGCGCAACGGTGGACAGGCTGTCGTGCAGGGGCTGGATCACCGCGGTCAGCTTGGCGGCGTCGGTCCCACGCAGTTGCGGGGTCCACACCTTGTACCCGCCGAGCGCTGCCGCATCCCGGTAGCCGTCGAGCGCGGTCAGCACCGACTGGAACTGCTGGTCGAGCTGCGTGACGAGATTGGCGTCGATCTTCTGCAGACCCGGCCGCAGCGAGGCGTAAGCCTGTTGCGCGCCTTCGACATTGCCTGCGAAGTCGACCAGGTCGATGTGGCTGAACGCTTCCTCTTCACCGGTGATCTTCGTGTTCTGCACCTCTTCGATGAGGTCGGCGGCGCCGTTGGCCAGATCCTCCGGCTTGTACTGCAGGGGTCCCGACGACCCCGACGAGCTTGCCGACGTTGCCGACCAGTTCGGTGCTGAGTGCCTTCGTGGCCGGGGTGATCGCGTTGCCCTGCCACAGGTCGCGTTCGATGGCGTGGAAGCCCTTCCAGCCGACCTTGGCATCCACCGGGGTGGACTCGCGCATGTCGATGAGGTAGTCGAGGTTGCCCGCGTTGTCGTCGACCGCGAAGCCGGGGATCACGAAGCCTTCGACGCTCGACTCGGCCCGCTCGTAGAACGGGCGTGCCTTGGCGTATGCGGTCTTCGCGGCGTCGACGTTGCCCGACTGGACGGCTGCGTCGAGCGCCTTGACGGTCGTGTTCAGCTGGTTGACCTGGTCGACCACGTATGCGGAGTAGTCCTTGGTGCCCTGGCTCAGGATCGTCGGCACGGTTCCGGATGGCGCGGCGGGCGCCTGGCCGGTGACGGTCAGGTCGAGGTACTCACTGCCCGCACCGGGGCAGTAGACCTTGTATGCGCCTCCGTCGAGAGTGACCGTGAAGGACACGGGGTCGAGGCCGGGCGCCAGGTTCTCCTTCTCCCCGACGATGCGCTGGTCCTTCAGCAACTCCATCTCGGTGATGCCGGGTGCGCTGCTGTTGGTGACGGTGAAGGTCACCGGCCCGGCGGGCACCTTGCTGGTGTCCAACGAGCAGGCGTCCTTTCCTGCGTCGTTCGCCAGCGTCACCTTTACCGCGTTGACACCGTTGGCGGCGCTGCTGCTTGCGCTGCTCGGGGTGCTCTTGGCGGTGTCCGAGCTCGTCCCGCACGCGGTGACGGCCAGGGCCACCGCCGCGCCGACGGCCGGTGCGGCCAGCCAGAGACTACGAGACAACGATCTCGCCCCGCCGGGGTGCTTCACCATGATGTTGTTGTTTCCCTTCCTTTTTCGAATCGCTCGTGGAGATTCCGCGGCCGACGCGTACCGCGGCGAAAGACAGGGCCACCGCAGCTGCCCCGAGAACGATCGGGAGCCACACCGTCCACAGAGTGCGTTCCCGTGCGTCGTTGGCGGACTGGGTGATCCGCGCCGCGGTCGCCGCGTCGTCGGCGGGCGCCGTGGCCCAGTCGCTGCCGAGCCCTCCGACGCTGACGACCTTCGACCCGGCCAGGCCGCCGCCACGCAGCGTCGCCACCCGGGTGCTGGCTCCCTCTGCCGCCACGACTCCTTCGTCGCGGGCCAGCACGGTGTAGACGGAGCTGGCGCTCCACGTCGCATCGAATGGTCCCGGGGTGCGCGCGTTGCCCAATCCCACCGGCAGACGCCCGCCGGTGAGCCGTGCCAGCTCGCCGAGGCTGATCGGGTTGGTCGTGACGCCGGGGTCGGCGGGGACCTTCGCCTGCCACACGGTGACGTCGACGCCGTCGATCGTCTGCTGGCCCGCGTCGTCGAGTCGGATCTGCCGATCACTGCCGCCGGGGGTGGGGATGCGAAGGACACGCGACGCCCCATCGGTGCCGACCGTGACGGTCATCACCCGGCCGTCCGCGGTCGTGGCAGCTCTGGCCGGCCCCGGCGAACCATCGACGCCTGACGGAATGAACACGGCCATGACCACCGCGGTCGCCGCGAGTACCGCAGCGGCGCACACCAGGATTCGGCGTTTCGCCACCGGCTTCGGGGCGAGCCGGGTGGGCCACAGAAATACCAGCAGCACCGGCACCGCATAGAGGAGCCATCCGAGTACCTCGACCAGGCGGGGATCGGGCGGGATTCCGAACATGCCCGTAATCAGCGCGCCGAAAACGGATTTCGTCGATATCCAGGGGGAGAGGTCGAGCGCCCGCTGCTGGCCGATCGTGATCCAGCCCGCCTCGTGCGCAGTGCGGAGACTGCTCATCACCAGCCCCGCTGCGATGAATACCAGGAAGACCCCGGTGATGCGGAAGAACCGGCCCAAATTGAGTCTGAGACTGCCGAAGTACAGGCCTGCGCCGATGACGATCGCTGCGCCGATGCCTGCCACGCCGCCGAGCACGGCGAACCACCGACTGCCGTGGGTGGCCTGGGCGGCCGCGAGCAGGAAGACCGCGGTTTCGAAGCCCTCCTTGAGTACGGCGAGGAAGGCCATCACGGCCAGTGCGAGTGTGCCGCCGCTGTTGATCGCCTGTGCGGCTTCCCGCTCCAATTCGCCCTTCATGCGAAAGGCGTTGCGGTTCATCCAGATGATCATCGTGGTCACGAAGACCACGGCGATCGCGCCGATGACCGTTTCGAGCATCTCCTGCTGCCGCTGTGGCAGTGACGCGGACACGATCTCCAGCCCGACGCCGACCACGATGCTGATGACGACGGCCAATCCGACGCCGATGAACATCGGGCGCACGGGCTTGTCGTTCCGCTTGAGGAACGCACCGACGATGCTGACGATGAGCGTGGCTTCGAGGCCCTCGCGCAGCCCGATGAGGAACGTGCCAACGAAAATGCCCTGCACGTATCTCCCGTCAACTGAGCGGACAGCCGCTGAACCAATCCGGGTAAGGTTAGGCTTACCGGTGCCCCCGTGAAAGGTCGCTGACCACATGCCCAGACAACTCACAGGGATCCTCACAGCGTCCACGGGTGAGCGAACCCGGTGCCGTGCAGCGTTATCGGGCGCGCGGCGCCGCTGACCGAGGTCTGACGCGCGTGGCGGTCGCTACCACCTGGGCCCGCGTCGCACCCGCCGCCATCATTGCTGCATTGTGGGCGGTGTTCGGACTGTTCGACCTGCTGCCGGTCGGGCAGCTCCCGGGGCTGCGCTATCCCCTCCTAGAACGCATCGGGCTCGAGCGCCCGCGGTCAGCCGGCCGTCGGAGGCGGCGTGCCCCGCGGATTGGCATGACTCATTCAACTGGGCCGAACTCGACTGGGTTGCCCCTGGGGCATCAAGAGGAGACGCCGCGATAGCTGCCGCCGCAGTCGCCACACCGACTAGCGTTGCGAAATGTTTTGTCACCAATGATCACTTTCCTGATTTGATGGGGAGCTCGTGGCCTGGGCCACGGAGAGCGCACTTAGGCGTCCATCACCGGATGTGCCTTGTTTCAATCACTCTCGATTGACACGAGCCGGCCACGTCGGCGCCCGTCTCTGCACTGGCGCATGGGAGCCCGTGGTTGGGCGTCAGCCGTGATCGGCGGCCGTCATCGGACGAGGCTGACGCGTGCCCTTCCTCGAGAATGGGCAGACGTGATGCGGAACGAACCCGACGACGAACATCACAGAACACTCCAAGGTGGCTGTCGCTGTGCTGGCTTGCATTGGCAACCAAGGGAATTCACGCTGAGTCAGGTGCGGGATCTGTCGATTCACATCGGAGGAAGCATGGAAATGTCGCGGAGCGGCGAAGAACTCACCTCGCCATCGGGTGGCGATGTCTGGTTCGAGGGTGCCGACGGTGAGCACCAGGCGATCCGGGTCGACAGCCGCGATACCGGTGGCGCCTACTCGGTGATCGAATCGGTAGCCGAGCCCGGCTGCGCTGTGCCGACACACCGTCATCGCAACGAGGAGGAACACTTCCTGGTGCTCTCGGGGCACTACCGAATTGCGATTGGCGACTCGATTCTCGAGGCGCGCCCAGGAACTCGCGCAACCGTCCCGCGGAACACTCCGCACAGCTGGCGAAACGTCGCCGAGCAGGAAAGCCGGCTGCTGGCGATCATCGTCCCTGGAGGGTTCGAG
>CAVTKI010000007.1:0-24939 GCA_963735245.1 uncultured Actinomycetota bacterium | reverse complement strand
GTTGGACCGATCTTGATCGGTGTGCTGGAATCGGCACGTGCCGTACGGCTGGGGTGTTGCATGACCGATGACCGCGAGAAGTCGGCCGAGTCGGCTGGTGCCGACGGCGGCGGTGAGTCCGAGCCCGACTACCGGTTCACCCTCGCCAACGAACGGACCTTCCTGGCGTGGCAGCGAACGGCGCTCGGCCTGCTCGCCGCCGCGGTCGCCGTGGTGCAGCTGCTCCCCGAGCTTGGGGTGCCAGGAGCGCGACACCTCCTCGGGGGCGTTCTCGCCGTGCTTGCCGCGTTCACCGCCGGGGCGGGGCTGCGCCGATGGCAGCGCGTCGATCGCGCGATGCGCCGCGACATGCCTCTGCCGCATGACCCGATGCCGGTCTATCTCGGCGTCGGGCTGTTCGGGCTCGGCGTCCTGGTGCTGGGACTGGTGATCTATACGGCGATGACGGGGTGATCGACGTCGTACGTGGCGCCCCGTTCGACCGGGGCCTTCAGGCCGAACGTACGGCTCTGGCGTGGACTCGAACCTCGCTGGCGATACTGGCCAACGGCGTCCTCCTCCTGGTGAAGGACTTTCCGGAGTCGGGCGGACCGGTCAGGATGAGCGTCGCCGGGCTTGCCGCCGCCATCGCGCTCGCCGCCTACCTCGTCGGGGGCCGACGCCAACGTGTTCTTTGCCGGCGCCCGCTCCCGCAACGGATCACACCGCGCCGCGAGGTGCATCTGGTGGGCGCGTTGGTGCTGGTATTCATCGTCGTGGTGGCGCTCACACTCATCGTCTGAGGCCTGGATCACCCGCTGGCCAGCGAAATATGTTGTGCGTCACGTATTTTCACCCGCACGACGTCGTGCAATGGTGGAGTTAGTCTGATTGAGACGATTCAGTAGCGCAAGAAGGGCCTTCGGATGACCGGTGAGAACTGCCAATCGTTGTCCGGCTACGACCGGCGAGACGTCGACGTGGTCATCGTCGGGTCGGGTCCGGCAGGGTCGACGTACGCACGGATGATCAGCGATCATAGCGCCGCACGCAACCGTGTTGCTGGTCGACGCCGGGCCCGCCATCACGACGCCGCCGGGTCGGCACAGTTCGACGATTGCCGATGCGGCCGAACGCGATCGGGCGAAGGCCATGTCTCAAGGCCCGTTCGAGTCCGATGGCCGGCCCGGTGAGACGGCACCCGCAGACCAGGAACGACCGGGCTTGCGAGGAGACGGCCTGTTTCTGATGTCCGACGGAAATGCCGATACCCGTGATTTCCCGGCGGCCTCGGCCTCGAGCAATGTCGGTGGCATGGGATCACATTGGGCGTGTTGTTGTCCCAGGCCCAGTGGCACGGAACGAATCGATTGCATCCCGACAGACGATCTCGACCGGGCGTTCCTGCAAGCCGAGCGACTGCTCGACGTGTCGGCAGCCCGATTCGACACTCCGGTGAACGGCTATGTCCGGGACACCCTGGGATCGGTGTTCAACCCAGGCCGCCCAACGGATCTGGCCGTGCAGTCGATGCCGGTTGCGGGATCTCGCAGCGGCGACACGCCAGTCCTGCACGGCCCCGCGGTGATCCTGCAGGATGTCTTCGAGCGGCCACGAACCAACGCGACGCTGCTCCAGAACACCAGGGCGCGGCGAGTGCTCGTAGAACAGGGGCGAGTGGCGGGCGTCGAGTTGGAGGACGTCGACACCGGACGGGCCGCGACCATCCGCGCCCGGTGGGTCGTGGTGGCCGCGGATGCCCTACGCACACCCCAACTCCTGTTCGCCTCCGGGATCAGGCCGCCAGCGCTGGGCCGCCATCTCAACGAGCACGCCATGTTGGCGACGATGGTCGAACTGACCGGAACCGACCTCGAGCCCACCAGGTCGACCGAAGGTGGGTACGCGTTGTCGAATGGCCCGTTTGCAAGTGCCGGGGACGGCATAACGTGGATTCCCTTCACGGGGGCGGACTTTCCGTGTTCCATCCAGATTCTCCACATCAACGGCGACACGCTTCCGCCGTCCTTGAGCGCACGCACGACGGGCAGACCGGTCATCGCCGCCGCGGCCTTCGTGGCCAAGGACGTGCAATGGGAGGACCGAGTCGAATTCAGCGACACAGAACTGGATTGGGCAGGTCTGCCCAGGATGTCCTTCCACTATCGGCTGACGGCTCTGGATCAGAGCAGGATTGCCACCGCGCAGTCAGTCGTGACGAAGATCTCGGAGATCGGAAATCCGTTGTCGGACGAGGTGATGAGTCTTCCGGCTGGAAGTTCGCTCCATTACCAGGGCACGTATCGGCTCGGCCCCAGGAATGACGGGACGAACGTCTGCGATCCGAACTCCGAGGTCTGGGACGTCGCGAATCTGTTTCTCGCAGGGAACGGGTTGATTCCTACTGAAACGGCCGCCAACCCGACCCTGACGAGTGTGGCGCTCGCGACGATCGGCGCCGAGGAGATCGTCCGGCGACTCGGTGACGCGCCGAGTCGCTGACGCGCACCGTGACGTCAGTGTGCCGTCACACCTGCGAGTTCGGTGAGGACCGAGAGGATCTCAGCCGTCGTGTCGACGGCGGCGAACTCCGTGGCGAGTGCGTCGGCGCGCCGACGGTACCGAGGGTCGTCCAGGAGGCATCGCACCGCCGCCCTGAGCACTTCCGGTGTCGGCCTGGCGGTTTGGAGGTCGATGCCGGCCCCGGACCACGCCACTCGGGCGCCGGTATCGGGCTTGTCCTCGGTGCTCCCGGCGGCGACGATCGGGACGCCATGGCTGAGAGCCTGATTCACGGTGCCGTACCCGCCGTTGGTGACGAGCACGTCCACGTGGGGGAGCAGCCACTCCATCGGCAGATAGTCGGCCAGACGTGCGTTGTCGGGGATGGGGCCGGGGATGGTCGCGGTCGAGCGGCCGCCTGCGGTGGCGACGACCAGCACATCGGGCTCCTCGGCGAGAGCGGCAAGAGTCGGCGCGACCAGTTCGGTGAAGTCGTGATTCGACAGGGTGCCCTGGGTGACCAGCACCACCTTGCGGGACCCGTCGATGTCATCTGCCCACGGTGGCAGCGGCGCCTGGTTGGGCACGATCGGAAGAGCGCCCACGCACCGCACTGACGATGGCAGATTTTCGCGGGGGTACTCGAAACTCGGCGCAGTCAGCTGCAGGAAGGCATCGGGAAGCAGCACGGTCGAATCGAACATGGTCATCGCGGGCGGGTCGATGCCCATCGCGAGAAGTCGGGCCTGCAGATCGACGTCTATGGGTCCCAGGAACGCGGCGTGGTGTGCCTTGTACACCGCCTTGTACTGTTCGCGCTGTGCAGCATTGGTCGCGGGCGGCAGCCCGGCGAACGGCGGGGCTCCGTCATCGCGGCTCAGATGCAGCGGCATCGTGCCGAGCATGACGATGGCAGGTCGCTCCGATCGGGGACCGAGCAGCATCGGCAGGGCGCCGAACAGAAAGTCGTCCGCCAGGATGACGTCGGCTGGAAAGTCTTGCAGGACTTGCCGCATGGCTTCGTGCTGAGCGGGAATGGTGTCGACGAACGCCTTCTTCACGATGAACAGGTTCCGGTCCGGCCCTGGGTTGACATCCGCGAAGCCCGGAAATTCGGTGTCGACGTTGCGCAGGTCGAAGTCCGCGACCGGCGGGAAGGCTCGGAAGGTGGCGCCGCTGGCCTCGATCAGGTCGCGCAGTGCGTGCGCGCACAACGCGACCACCTCGTGTCCCTGGCTCTGCGCTGCTCGTCCGACGGACAAGAGTGGATTGAGGTGCCCGGAGGCTGGGGTGGAAGCGATGAGAATTTTCATGACGTCCCGTCTGCTGTTGAATAGCCCTGGTAGTCAAACGATTTAGATGCCACTCGCCCGGCCTGCGACATCGCAGGCCTGGGCCGGACCGTGGAGTATGCGAGGTCCTGTCGTAGATGGCGAAGGCCGCATCACTCTGCGTACCTACGATGACACTTGACAGGAACCGGCGCTACGTGACCTCTATCGCGCCTGAAAAGTGGCCTCCGTCACCGAAACTGCGGGACGACCTCTTCAGCAAACACGGACAGGTTGTCCAAGTCGGACAATTCGATCAACTGGACGTACACCCGTTGCACGCCCGCCTCGACGAATGGTCCGATCGCATCGGCCAATTGGCCGGGCGTGCCCACCAGGGGATGGAGAGCGTCGAGCTCGGGGCCCAACCCGCTGGCACGGCGGCTCACCGCACGGTCATCGCGGCCCGTGCAGACCGGATACGACACCGAGTAGGTCATCGAGTCGGGCTCGCGTCCGGCGGCGTCGACCGCGGCCCGGACCCGATCGAACTGTGCCTTCACCATGTCCAGCGCCGAATGCGCGATGTTGAACTCGGTGGCGAACTTCGCCGCCAGCGCGGGCGTGCGTTTGGTGCCATGTCCGCCGATGATGATCGGCATGCGCCTGCTGAACTGGTTTTGGCAGCGCAGGCGAATCCTGGATCGTGTAATGCGTTCCTGCGTAGTCGAACTTCTCGCCGACGGGCGTCGACCACGTCCCTGTGATGATGTCGAGTTGTTCGGCCAGCCGCTCGAAGCGTTCACCCAACGCGGGAAACGGGATCGCGTAGGCCAGGTGCTCGGACTCGAACCAGCCTGCACCGATCCCCAGCTCGACACGTCCGCCACTCATGGCGTCGACCTGCGCAACCGCGACGGCCAACGGCCCTGGATGCCGGAACGTCGCGGACGTCACCATGGTGCCGAGCCGGATCGTCGACGTCTCGCGGGCCAGGCCTGCCAGCGTCACCCAGGAATCGGTTGGCCCGGGCAATCCGTCACCGATCATCGCCTGGTAGTGGTCGGATCTGAAGAACGCCGAGAAGCCGAGCTCCTCGGCGGCCTTGGCCACGGCGAGCTGGTCGGCGTAGGACGCGCCCTGCTGAGGCTCGACGGATACGCGAAAGTCGAGATCCATCCAGTCGAGGCTAGTGCACCACTCATCAGGCAGGTGAACGGATCTCGCGTGAGCTTCGCCGCACGATCAGTGTGTTCCGCGTCGCAGTTCGTGGGCGGATCATCCTTCGCCAGAAAGACTCTCGCGCCCACCGGCAGGTGCCGGTGGGCGCGAGAGTTCAGTTGATCGGGTGCGTGATCAGCCCGGGGGCGGAGGCACCGGTGGAACGGCGCCCGGTGGCGGAGGCGGAGCGTCCGTCGCCGGGTCCGGCAGGAACTGGACCAGGCCGGGCGGCACGTTCGTGCCAGGAGGCGGCGCCGTCCCCGGCAGTGGTTCGCCGAGCTGTTCCTTCGGCATCTGGGCCAGCAGCCCGCCCTTCAGGTCACCTGCGCGGTACAGGTCGATGTAGCGGCCCAGCCACTGCCGACCGGTGACGTCGGCGTTCTGATCGCCGGGCGCCACCCCGAACTGCGTGCCCTGTCCTGGTGCCGCAGGCTTGTCGTTGATGGCTCCTGCGCCATACGCGTTGTTGAACGCCCGCAGATTCGGGGGCGTCCCCGGATTGGCGCCTGGCGCCGAGGGCGCGGCGTTCTGGCCGAGCAGCGTGGTGGGATCCAGACCGGTCACCGGGTGGCGCCCCGAGCGCGCCTGCGTTCTGGGGCAGCCCTGTTTGGGCCAGCACCCCCAGCCCGGCGGGCTGACAGTTGCCCCAATCCGGGCACCGTCGGACCCGGCGGCGGTGGTGCCGGATCCGGCGGCGACGCCGGGTCCGCGGGAAGGGGAATCGGGTCCGGCGGGGGCGGGTCCGCAACGGCGGTCGCCGGGAAGGCGACCGCCGCTCCGACGGCGAGCATGCCCAGTGCCGATGCAGCTACATGTGCGACGACGTTCTTGGCAACCGCCATGTGTCAGACGCTCTTGGTCACGCCGTAGTACGCGACGACGTCATCGGTATCGGTGGTGGAGCTCGTCATCGTGGCGTACGAGCGCAGGAACGACTGTCCGACGCAACCGTCGACCTTGATGTGGGTGTCCTTGAGCGTGACACGCACCGGGGCCGCCTTGAACGTCTTCTTGTCGACCGTGACGGTCGACACGGTGCCCGGCTTGGGGTGGATCTCGAGGGTGCCGGAGATCGGGAAGGTGACACCCGTCGGTATCAGGCCGCCCGTCAGCGACGAGCCCGAGGTGCTGACACCGACCTGGCCGATGAGTCGGACCTGTCCGAGCTCGATGCCGCAGCCGATCTGGTAACCGGCTTCGAGCGAGCCGCCGCTGAGGGTGGTCTTGCCTTTGCCAGTGACGGTTCCGGTGAACGTGCCGGCCACCAGGTACTCACGCGACGAGACGGCGGTCGTCAGGGGCGCGATCGGCAGTTGGCTCTCGTTGGAGGCCACGACCGTGAGCACCCAACCGTCCGGGGTCGTCACGACGCCCGGGTCGGCCGAGGCGACCACTCCGGTGTCCGGGGGCGGGCCATCGTCACCGGCGGGCATCCGCCGGGTCACCGCGGGCACCGCGGGATCTGGCGGCGGGTCCGCCAACGCGAGGGGCGCAGTCCCCACCGGGATCAGCATGCAAACTGCAGCCAGCGTGGCAAAACGATTCAACATGGTTGTGATGGCGCCTCTCGTGGTCGGAATCCAGGGGATCCAACGGTTCTGTCGCGTCGAAGCATCTAATGGCCGGGTTTCCGAACGGTGAACGGATGCCCAACGGTTCGGGCCGCACGTCCATCGAGTGGGCGTCTGCAATCGCAACCGAACCGTGCCTGATTCGACGTCTGACGGGCGCAGTCGCTGGTGGCGATTGCGGGCGTCGAAACTCGAAATGTGCTGGGAATGAACTGTGGACGCGACAGTCCGCCTCGGCGCCGGGCGGCCCGCTCCGAGCTCGTTGTAACCAATGTAGTGGGGGCACAAATGAATACGTGGCCGAGCCGATTGCTCGGCTCAGCCACGTAGGTGAACTTGTCGTGCGGTCAGACGGACTTGGTGACACCCAGGTAGGTGATGACGTCGTCGGTGTTGTCGGTCGAGCTCGTCAGGGTGGCGTACGAGCGAATGAACGACTGGCCGGCGCACTGGTCGGTCTTGATCCGGACGCCGGTGATCGAGATGCGGGTCGAGCTGCCCTTGAACGACTTCTTGTCGATGGCGACGGTGGTGACCGTTCCGGGCTTCAGGTACACCTTGCCCTGGAGGCTGACGCCGAAGGCGCCTGTCGCGTTGCCGGTGAACGGAATTCCGATGCCCGGGGTGAAGCTGACACCCGGGTTGATCTCGGTCTCGTCCGAGATGATTCCGCAGCCGATCTGTTCGCCGGCCTCCATCGTGCCGCCGGTCAGCTTGGTCTTGCCGCCGCCGGTGACGGTCCCGGTGAAGGTGCCTGCGATCAGGTACTCGCGCGATGAGATCGCGGTGGTCAGCGGCGCCACCGGCAGCTGGGTCTCGTTGCTTCCGACGACCGACAGGTGCCAGCCGTCCGGGGTGTCCAGCACCCCAGGAGGAGCCGACGGCACCGCCCCTTCAGGCGGCAGCGGGTTGGTGGGGTCCGCCGCCGGCTGCGCGGCGGGGTCCGCCGGCGGGTCGGCCAACGCGAGGGGCGCGGTCCCGACCGGGATCGCGATGCAGACTGCTGCCAGCATGGCAAATCGGTTCAACATGGTTGTGATGGCGCCTCTCGTGGTCGGAATCCAATGGATCCAACGGATCTGTCGCGTCGGAGCATCTAATGGCGGGGTTGCCGAATGGTGAACGGATGCCCAACGGTTCGCGCCGCATTCCCATCGAGTGGGCGTCCCCGGGCGACGGATCAGCAGCAACGTCACAGGAACCGTGCATCGTGTTACAAGTCCTTTACCCCAAGGGCTTCCCAAGGGCCACGTGATTTCGTCCCGCGACGTTCAATCGACCGCGGATGGAAATCGAACGTTGGTGATCCGTTCACGGGTCGGACATGTAATGCACCGACGGTGACTAGGGCCGAGTGCCTCCTGGGACCTGCCGGTGAGATGTAGCGCGACACTCCTTCCGATGGCCGGCAGGCCGCCGTGCGGCAGGGATGCGCTTGGGAAACCGACTGAGTTGGAGGATTCGTTGAGGTCACCACACATGTTCGAGCGAACCATGGCAGCGTCGATCATCGTCTTCGGCATTGGATTGTCTTGCATCCCAGTGGCATCCGCTGACGGCGATGACCAGGGTGTGACCGACCCGGGGTCTCCGGTGCAGGTGGCTGCCGCGCCGACGTCGGATGACGTGAACCCCGCCGCCGTCGCGGCCTGCTCCCAGTTCGCCGACACCCTGGACGGCACTTCGGAGTACTACGGGGAGTTCGCCGACGCGTTCGAGGGCTCGGACTATTCGGACCCGGCAGTCAACAGCAGCAATGCGACCGGCCGGACCGCGCTGCGTGAGGGTGCCGCCGCGGCGATGGACGCGGCGAACACGCCAGGCCTGCAGCCGGAGGTCGGCGATCCGATGCGCAGTTGGTCTGTGGACGCCACCAAGCTCCTCGTCAAGATGGGTTTGCGCATTCCCGGTGACAGCCTGAACACCACGGCGAACGAGATGAACAACGACGCCACCACTGTCCAGGAGGCGTGCGCGGCCGCCGGCACGCACGCCTAGATCCCTTGCGCGCGAGTGCACTTCGCAACGGCCGCCGCGACCATCGACAAAGGAGTCCCGTGACGAGGCGTGCCATCGGCGTGCTCGCACTCAGTCTCGCGCTGGCCGGCTGTGGGGCAGGCGCTTCCACGGGTGCGTCGCACGCGCCGAAGCCGGTTCCGGACTCCGGGCTCGACAGCCTGCTGCTGACTGTCGCCGACGTCAACGCCGTCATGGGGTCGAGTGCCATGAAGCCGCATCAGGTGGTGACCCAGATGGCCGATCACCGGAATCTGCTTCCCAACCTCAACTGCCTAGGCGTATGGCAGGTCAACGAGGGTCCGATCTACGACCCGAGCCATTGGAAGTCGTTGCGCCAGCAGCTACTTCGGGCGCCGGACGCCGACCAGTGGGACACCCTGGTCGTGCAATCCGTCGTCTCGTACCGCACGGCGGACGCGGCGCGCGACTTCTTCATGGAGTCGGGGGACCGGTGGTCGCAGTGTGCCAACCACCATGTGAACATCCGACTCAACGATCAGCCCCTGCCCGCTTGGCTGAGTGGCGATCTCACCAAGACCGACACCAAGCTCTCGATGCCGTTCACCCGCGGTGCCGGCGCGGCGACCCGGTCCTGCCAACACGTTCTCGCGGTCGCCGCCAACCTGATCGTCGACGTTCAGGCGTGCATGCCGCAGCAGTCCGTCGCTGTCACGCAGGCATCCACGATCACCGACCGGATCGTGTCGAACCTTCCTTCCTGACTGAACCGTCGGTGTGATCAATATCGCACTCGCACAACGGAATATGACCGAAACCGGCAATTCGGAGCCACCCGCCGGTCCGCCGCGACGCGCACCATGGTCTACGTCGATCTTTCGATCTGAAGCTCCGCCGACGGTGTTCGCCTCGGGGTGGGGCGGCGCACCGGTTCGGCGACCGGTGGACAGAAATCGACGCCAGATCTGAATTCTGGCAATTGCTAGGGGATTTCGGTTAGCCCCCAGTACGTTTAGTTTTATCGTGATGAGTCTATTCAGCGCTACGGATGCGGTTGCCTTCGCGACCGCCGACGCGATGCAAGCTGCCTACTTCCGCGGGTTCCTCGAGGATGAACGCCAACAGCTGGTTGCGGAAATCGTCAAGCGCGAGGCGGAAGTCATGAAGCGGGTCGAGGCGGGCCAGCTGTCGGCCCTCGGACGGTTGCGCACTCAGAAGCGCGCCGTCGAGGCCGAACTGCGGTACGTCGACCGACTGATCCAGGGCTTGGCCGGCCGGTTCGCCGACAGATAGATCGGGTGCTCGACACTTGTCCACCTGGTCACCGCCGCGCCGACCGCTGGTCAGCCGAGTCACTCGGTACGATCTCAACCCAGTGAACGCAAGCTTTCGCCAACGTCTGTTCGACGCGCTCGAGGAGTCGATCGCCGAGGACGGCTATGCGAAGACGACGATCGCCGACGTCGTGCGGCGCGCCAGGACGTCGCGCAGAACCTTTTACGAGCACTTCACCAGCAAGGACGAATGCTTCGTCGCGTTGTTGACCGAGGCCAACGCGGAACAGGTCAGGCACATCACCGCGGCGGTGGATCCGGCCGCACCGTGGGACGCCCAGGTGCGGCAGGCGATCGAGGCCTGGATCGCCGTCCGTGGAATCCCGTCCGGCGTTGATGCTGAGCTGGATTCGCGATGTTCCGGCGCTCGCGATGAAGGCACATCTGCTGCAGCGCGATGCCATGGACAACTTCATCACGATGGTGCAGGCACTGACCGACTCCGAAGGGTTCCGCGCCGCGGCGCCGGTATCACGGCAGCGGATCGTCATGCTGCTCGGCGGCCTCCGGGAGCTGATCGCGATCACCGTCGAGGACGGCGGCAGGATGAGCGACATCACAGAGGAGGCGGTCGCGGCCGCCATCGCCCTCGTCGATCCGCGGCACTGACGTCGGGGTACCTTACCCAGATGGTCCGACCTGCGCAGACGGCGCGCAGCGAGCGAACGCGAGAGGCGCTGCGCCAAGCGGCGCTGGTCCGCTTCCTCGCGCAGGGCGTCGAGGACACGTCGGCCGAACAGATCGCCGCCGACGCCGGGGTGTCGCTGCGCACGTTCTATCGGCACTTCACCTCCAAGCACGATCTGCTGTTCGTGGACTATGACGCGGGACTGCACTGGTTCCGCGCGGCGCTGGCCGACCGCTCGGGTGACGAGTCGCTGATCGACTCCGTGCACTCCGCGATTCTCACCGCGCCCTACGACGTCGATGCCGTGCCGAAGATCGCCGAACTGCGCGCGCGGGAACTCGATCCCGGTCGGATCGTGCGGCACATCAGGCAGGTCGAGGCCGACTTCGCCGAGGCCGTCGAGGAGTACCTGAGCGGCGACGAACCACCCCCGCCCGGCACCGATGAGCGGTTGCGGATCACCGTGACCGCGCGGTGCATCGCCGCGGCGGTCTTCGGTGCGATGGAGGTGTGGATGCTCTCCGATGACCGATCGCTGCCGGAGTTGGCCCGGCTCTGCCGGACGGCGTTGGAGTCACTGGCGTCCGGCATCGTCGACGGGCCCCGAACCTAGTTTCGTCATTATTGACAAAACTAGGGCTGCGTGTCAGCCTCGGCTGATGGCGGACTACGACGCGATCGTGATCGGCGCGGGCCACAACGGGCTGGCCGCGGCGGCCCTGCTGCAGAAGGCCGGCCTGCGCACCCTGTGCGCTGGACTCGAAGCTCTACGCCGGCGGAATGGCGTCGACCGTCGAACTCTTCGACGGCTACCACTTCGAGATCGCAGGCTCGCTACAGTTCCCCACCTCCGCCAAGGTCAGCGAGGAACTCGGCCTCGACGACCTTCCCACCGTCGATTCCGACGTCATGTCGGTCTCGCTGCGCGGAATCGGCGACGACCCGGTGATCTACTACACCGACCCGATGAAGATGCTGACCCACCTCAACGACGTACACGGCGCCGAGGCCGTCAACGGCATGGCGGGTCTGATGGCCTGGAGCATGGGGCCGACGCGTGCCCTCGGACGGTTCGAGGCGGACCTGCCGCCGAAGACCATCGACGAGATGTATGCCTGCGCGCAAAGTGAATTCGAGCGCTCGGCCATCACCGACATGCTGTTCGGTTCGGTCACCGATGTGCTCGACCGGTACCTCCCGGACGCCGAGAAGCACGGCGCGCTGCGCGGCATGCTGTCCTTCCTTGCGGTCAACACCACCTACCGCGGGCCCGCCACCCCTGGCAGCGCCGCCGCGCTGGCCTTCGGTCTGGCCGTGCCCGACGAGAACGCCAAGCTGATGAAGAAGTTGCGCGGCGGAATCGGTGCGCTGACAGCGCATCTGGTCGACCAGCTGGTGGCGGGAGGCGGCGAACTACGCCTGCGCAGCAAGGTGGAGGAGATCCTCGTCGCCGACGGTCGGGTGACCGGCGTGCGGCTGGAGGACGGTTCCACCATCGGCGCCTCGATCGTCGTCTCGGCCGTCGCCCCCGACCTGACGATCAACAAGCTGGTCGAACCGAACGCGCTGCCCGCCGACGTCCGCGAACGCTTCTCCCGCGTCGATCACCGCGGCAGCTATCTGCAGATGCACTTCGCGCTTGACGGCATGCCGACCTTCGCGTCGCCCTACGACATGCTCAACGATCCCGAGATGCAGTCGGCCATCGGTCTTTTCAGCACGCCAGAAGAGCTGCAGAAGCAGTGGGAGGACTGTAGACGCGGGATCGTGCCCACCGATCCCGCCATCGCCATGCAGTTCCCGTCCGTGCACGATCCGGAATTGGCGCCCGAGGGCAAGCAGGCGATCTCGGCGTTCTCGCTGTGGTTCCCCGTCGAAGGCAGTGACACGAACTACGGCGAGATGAAGGTCGAGATGGGCCGCCGGGTGATCGAGAAGATCACCAGGCTCGCACCGGATTTCGAGAAGCTCATCATCCGCCACACCACCTTCACGCCGCGCCACATGGGAACCATGTTCGGCGCCCCCGGCGGGGACTACTGCCACGGCCTGATCCACCCCGACCAGATGGGACCCAACCGGCCGGGGCCGACGGGCTACCTCGACCAGCCCCTGCCGATCGACGGGCTGTACCTCGGCAGCGCCGGATGCCACGGTGGCCCCGGCATCACGTTCATCCCGGGCTACAACGCGGCGAAGCGGGCCCTGGCGGGCCAGTGATGGGCGCCGCTACTGCGTGTGATCGCCTTCGTCGGCGGGGCCGGTCTCGGTGGCACCGCCCTCGTCGGACCAGTCGGACTTGCCGTCGGAGCCCTTGGCCGGATCGCTCTGGACGTCCTTGGCGCCCTCGGGGCCCGAGTCCGACTCGGTGGTCTTGGGAGAATCGCCGCTCATTCCGGCAGTGGTACCCGTTTCGTCGGGTTCGGAAACCGTCAGGACCACCTCGGCGACATAGGGCTCCTGCTCGAACCGCTGCTCGAGCGTGCCGTAGCGTCTTGGCCACCGACGACTCCGCTTGGATCACCCACCAGATCGACGCTGGCAATGACGAAAAGCCGCTTCGGTCCGATGAATTCGGGGCGCAGAAAGCGCACCGACGCCACCTCGGGGAACTCGGACAGGCGAGCCACCAGTGCATCGTGGATCCGGGGGGGACCCGGTTCGCCGGTGAGGAACACCCGATTGCGATCGATCAGCAGGATCGCCACCACGCCGAGCAAGAGCCCGACCAGGATGGAGCCCGCGGCGTCCCACAGCACCTCGCCGGTGAGCTGGTGCAGCAGGATGCCGAGGAACGCGATGCCGATGCCGACCAGTGCCGCACTGTCCTCGGCGAACACGGCGCGCACCGTCGGATCCGACGTCTGAAGGGCGTACTCGAGCACATCGCTGGAGAACGTGCGTGCATCGCGGCGGAGTTGGCGGACGGCCTGCAGCAGCGACGTGCCCTCCAGCACGAAGGCGATGGCCAGCACCAGGTAGGCCAACCGATAGTCCTCGCCGCCCTCGGCGCCGTGCAGCAGCTCGGTCACGCCCCGCCAGATCGACACCGCCGCACCGACGACGAACAGGCCGACGGCGGCGAGCAGCGACCACACGTACACCTCGCGCCCGTGGCCGAGCGGATGCCGGTCATCGGCAGCCCGGCCGCCACGGCGGTTGGCGACGAGCAAGAAGATCTCGTTGCCGGTATCAGCCCAGGAATGCGCGGCTTCCGCGCTCATCGATGCGGAACCGGACAGCTGGGCGGCCACCGTCTTGGCCACGGCGATCACCAGATTCGCGCCGAACGCGACCAGCACCGTGACCGTGCTGTCGCCCCCGGCCTTCATCAATGCGGCTCAATCGCCTCGACGCTGCAGCTGTGCCGTCCAGTCGCCAGGCACGCGTTCGCGCGGACCGGGAACGGTCTGGTCGACCGGATGGTTCTCGGGCGGCGCCAGATCGGGGCCGTCGTAGTACTCGTTGGTCTGGTAGTTCCAGAACCAGTCCTCCCCGGGCTCGAACGATCGGATGATCGGATGCCCCGTCTCGCGCCAGTGGGCGGCGGCGTGCCGGGCCAGCGAGTCGTCACAACATCCGACGTGCCCGCAGGCCGCGCAGCGTCGCAGGTGCAGCCACCAACCGTTGACGGCGTCACACTCCACGCATCCCGTCCCGCTGGGCGGCACGCCGGGGTCCACTCCTTCGCTCATGGTGGTCGAGCCTACCGACGTGGGTGGTCAGACGGGCGATGACCGATCATCACGGCGAATGCACAGTGCTCGCCCGTGTTGGCGCCAAGGACCACTGCGAACCATGGCCGCTGTCGGGCACGAACGCGAGAACCCGAGGCGTGGATGGAGGTGCGAAGCCGTGAGCGGCGATCACGATGCCGAAGCCGGGCTCGACAGACTGCGCGCCTCCTATGACGAAGCGCCGTACGAGTCATACGGCCATCCGCGCTCGGCGCCCGGTCAATTGGCAGCGATCGCATGGCTTTTCGGCCTCGAAACCCCCCACGTCTCGAGTGCGCGAGTGCTCGAGATCGGCTGCGCGGCCGCAGGCAACCTGATCCCATTCGCCGCGATGCACCCACACGCGAGCACCGTTGGCATCGACCTCTCCCCGGTCCACATCCGCCAGGGGCGCCAGCGGGTGCGGGCACTCGGGCTCGACAACGTCGAACTGATCAACGGCGACATCGCGCACGTGGACCTGACGTCGCTCGGGCAGTTCGACTTCATCATCTGCCACGGCGTGTACAGCTGGGTGCCCGAGTGCGTGCAGGCCGCGATCCTCACCGCCTGCCGCACGCTGCTGGCCGCCACGGGCGTCGCCTACGTCAGCTACAACGCGTATCCGGGGTGGAAGGCCAAGGAGATCGTGCGCGACGCCATGCTGCTGAGCGTCGACGACACGGCCAGCCCGCCCGAGAAGGTGGGTCACGCACGTCGCGAGGTCGAGTTCCTCCAAACGGTCGCCGAGCCCGAGAGCGTGCTGGCCCGTGCCCTCGCCGACCATCAGGCCATGGCCGCCCAGACCGGCGACTACTACCTGCTGCACGAGGAGTTGGAGGCGTTCAACGCGCCGTGCTACTTCCGCGACTTCGTGGACCGAGCCCGCGCACACGGCCTGGAGTACCTCGCGGAGGCGCAGCCCGAGAACATGTTCGTCCGCAACTACGGTCCGGTCGCCGCCGATCATCTGCTCAAGGACCGCGGCGACGATCACGTCCTCGTCGAACAACATCTGGACTTCGTGGTCAATCGGAGCTACCGGCAGACACTGCTGGTGCATTCCGAACGCGCGCAGCAGATTTCGCGCACCATGGATCGCGGTCGCAACCGTCGTCTGCACGTCGCGGCGTACTTGCCGCCCGTCGCCGGACCGACTCGATTCGATGACTCGCGGCAACTGTATGGCGCCGCAGGCGCGGCGCAGATCGTGGTATCCGACCCCGGCGTCAAGGCGGCTCTCGACGCGCTCAATGGCCGCTGGCCGTGGACGCTGTCGTGGCAGGAACTTCGCGCCGCCACCCGATCGCGGCTGGTCCGCTCGGAGACCACCCAGATTGCCGACTTGGACACCCGCATCGACGACCTCGTCGAAGTACTGGTCATGCGGGGGCTCGCGCGGTACCGACTCGATCCGGTGTTTCCGCAGCCGGTGTGCGCGCCGGTCAGGCTCAACGAGGCGGCCAGACGGATGGCCGAGCTGACTCGCGACGACGACGAGGCATTCATCTTCAACCAGTGGCACGAGTCGCTGCCGCTGGCGCCGCTCGACCGCCACCTCCTCCCTCTCTTGGACGGCAACCGCGACCGCGACGCGCTCGTTGACGCACTGGTGGACCTGTACCGCCAGAACGTGATTCGGATCGATCGGGACGATGAAGAACTGGTCGACGAGGCAGAGGTCCGTGACGTGCTGGCGGGGGCGATCGACACCATGCCACGGCGCCTCGTCGAGCTGAAGTTGCTCCGGGTCGACGCTACTTCTTCTCGCGCCACGCCCGTTCGAACGGCAACCGCCACGCGTTCGGCGCGATGAGTTGGTGGATGGCGTTGGGGCCCCAGGTGCCTGGCGGATAGATCTTCACCGGCGGCGGATCCTCCAGCAGTGGGGCCGAGCGCTCCCACAGCGACTCGATGCCCTCCGCCGTGGTGAACAGCGTGTGGTCACCACGCATGGCGTCCAGGATCAGCCGCTCGTAGGCCTCCAGCACGTCGCCCTGGGAGTCCGTCTCCTGGGTGGAGAACTGCATGGACAGCTTGTCGAGCTTCATGCCGGGACCCGGGCGCTTGCCGTAGAAGGACAGCGACACCTTCGAGCTGTCGGCCAGGTCGAAGGTGAGGTGGTCGGGACCTTGTGATCCGACGCCGGAGCCGGCCGGGAACATGGTGCGCGGCGCCTCCTTGAAGGCGATCGAGATGATCCGCATCCCCTCGGCCATCCGCTTGCCGGTGCGCAGGTAGATGGGCACTCCCGCCCAGCGCCAGTTGTCGATGCCGACCTTCAGCGCGATGAAGGTCTCGGTATCGGAATCCCTTGCCACCCCGGTTTCGTTGCGGTAGCCCGAGTACTGACCGCGGACCACGTGGTCGCAGTGGATCGGCAGCATCGAGCGGAAGACCTTGTTCTTCTCCTCGCTGATCGCGCGGGGCTCCAGCGCCGTCGGGGGTTCCATCACCACGAACGCCATCACCTGGAGCAAGTGCGTGACCACCATGTCCTTGAAGGCGCCGGTGCTCTCGTAGAAGTTGGCCCGCTGGTCGAGGCCGAGCGTCTCCGGGATGTCGATCTGGATGTGATCGATGAAGTTGCGGTTCCAGATCGGCTCGAACAGGCCGTTGGCGAAGCGGAACGCCAGGATGTTCTGCGCGGCCTCCTTGCCGAGGAAGTGGTCGATCCGGAAGATCTGCCGTTCGCGGAAGGTCTCGTGCACGAAGTCGTTGAGTTCGATGGCGCTGGCCAGATCGGTGCCGAACGGCTTCTCCATCACCACCCGGGAGTGCTCCACCAGCTTCGCGTCCCTCAGCATGGTGATGACCGCGCGGGCTGCCTTGGGCGGAACCGAAAGATAATGCAGCCGTTGGGATTCCGGTCCCAGCTGAGCCTCGGCTGCCTCCACGGCGGCAGCCAGCGCCTCGGGTCCGGCGCCCTGCGGAACGTAGGTGATCCGGTTGGCGAAACTCTTCCACTGCTCGTCGGTGAGCTTGTGGGTGCCGAAGGCGTCGACGGCTGCCTTGGTCAGGTCGCGGAACTCGTCGTCGGTGAGTTCCTCCAACGAGGTGCCGACCACCCGGATCTCCGGCGCAAGGGCGGACTGGACGAGGTAGGCCATGCCTGGCAGCAACTTGCGCTTGGCGAGGTCGCCGGTCGCGCCGAACAGGACGATGACGTGGGGCGCGAGTGCGTCGACGTCCCGGCGATGCGGGCGGGCGCCCGGCGCAGGGTAGGCGATGGTCTGCGGAGTGTCGGTGGTCACGGATCTGATGGTTCCACTCCCGGGTGAATGGCGCATGACACCGCCGGAACCCCTCAACGCGACGAAAGCGCGCACGGGAGTCCACCGCGTGGCTACTGTCGCGGCATGGCAGTCACCGACAGGCGCGAAGTGGTCATCGAAGCAACGCCCGAGGAGATCCTCGACGTCATCGCCGACGTCGAGGCGACTCCCGACTGGTCACCGCAGTACCAGAAGGCCGTGATCCTCGAGAGCTACCCGGACGGGCGGCCCAAGCAGGTCGAGATGACGGTGAAGGCCGCAGGCCTGACCGACGTCATGGTGATCGAGTACACCTGGACCGACAACGGCGTGACGTGGACGCTGGTGAAGTCGGGCCAACTGAAGACCCAGGACGCGGGGTACACGCTGACGCCTTTGGGGGACACGGACCCCGAAAAGACCAAGGTCACGTTCGACATGTTGATCGACCTGTCGATCCCGATGCCCGGCTTTCTGCTGAAGCGCACCCTGAAGGGCGGGATGGAGACCGCCACCGATGGTCTGCGCAAGCAGGTGCTGAAGCTCAAGAAGGGCTGAGGACACAGCGGTCGTGATGAGTGGTGGTCATGAATGATCCTGCGGCCGTGGCGAATACGGGTCCGCTGGCCGGGGTGAAGGTCATCGAACTCGGCGGCATCGGGCCGGGACCGCACGCCGGGATGATCCTCGCGGATCTGGGTGCCGACGTGGTGCGGGTGCGCAGGCCGGATCCGGGCGAGCGAAGCGACGGGGACAAGAGACCGCTGCAGATGCCTGCTGAGGACGTCGACCTGATGCACCGGGGCAAACGAGTCGTCGACCTCGACGTCAAGGCCGAACCCGACGTGCTGCTGGAGTTGGCGGCCAAGGCCGACGTGCTGCTGGACTGCTTCCGGCCGGGCACCTGTGAACGGCTCGGCATCGGGCCCGACGACTGCGCGGCCGTCAACCCCCGGCTGATCTTCGCCCGCATCACCGGTTGGGGCCAGGCAGGCCCGCTGGCGACGACCGCGGGGCACGACATCAACTACCTGTCGCAGACCGGGGCGCTCAGTGCGATCGGCTACCGCGACCGGCCGCCGGTGGCGCCGCTGAACCTCGTCGCCGACTTCGGTGGCGGCTCGATGCTCGTCCTGCTCGGCATCGTGGCCGCACTCTACGAGCGGGAACGCTCCGGCGAGGGGCAGGTGATCGACGCCGCCATGGTCGACGGGGTCAGCATCCTGGCTCAGATGATGTGGACCATGAAGGCGACGGGTTCCCTGAAGGACCAGCGCGAGTCGTTCCTGCTCGACGGCGGCGCGCCCTACTACCGCACCTACGAGTGCTCCGACGGCCGGTACATGGCGGTCGGCGCCATCGAACCCCAGTTCTTCGCGCAACTGATCTCCGGTCTCGGTCTGGCCGAGGACGACGTGCCGAACCAGTTCGATCTGGGCCGCTACGACGAGATGAAGGCGATCTTCACCGAACGGTTCGCCACCCGGACCCGCGACGAGTGGGCGGTGGTCTTCGCAGGCACCGATGCCTGCGCCACACCCGTGCTCACCTGGACCGAAGCGGCCGCCAACGAGCACCTCGCGGCACGGTCGACGGTGATCACGGTCGATGGCGTGCAACAGGCCGCGCCGGCGCCCCGCTTCTCCCGGACCGCGCCTGGACCGGTCGGAACGCCGCCGAAGGGCACCACCGCCGTCGACCGGATCGGCTGGTAGCAAGTTAGCTGGCCGAAAGGCTGCGCAAGGCCAAAGTGTTCATTAGTATTTGCTCTCATGGCAGTGCGCGCGGCGCGGGAAGTCGTATTCGACGCCTCGCCGGAAGCGATCCTCGATGCCATCGCCGACATCGAGGAGGTGCCGTCGTGGTCCACCGTGCACCGGCACACCGAAGTGCTCGACCGTCACCCCGACGGTCGTCCGCACCACGTCAAGGCGACCGTCAAGATCATGGGCATCACCGACAGGAGTCCTGGAGTACCACTGGGGCCACGACTGGGTGGTCTGGGACGCCACGGCGACGTTCCAGCAGCGAGGGCAGCACGGCGAGTACAACCTCACCCGGCTGGGTGACAAGACCGGGTGCGGTTCGACATCATCGTCGACCTGGCCGCCCATCCCGGAGTTCCTGATCAAGCGCGCCAAGAAGATCGTGCTCGACGCCGCGATCGACAGGCTGCGCTGCCGGGTGACCCGCAACCACGGCTGATCCGCCACTCGCCGAAGGGAATGCCACCGCCGCACGCCTGGGTTGGCAGGGGTATGCCCACCGGAGTCGTGCTCAGGCCCAACCCAGCAGCCGCCAACCTCGTCGACGACGCCATCGCCACGGCGAGGCTGATGCACGCCGCCGGCGTCGATCAGATCTGGCTCGGCCAGCGGGTCGACTTCGACGCGATCGGCCTCGCCGGCCTGATCGGCGCCGCCGTACCCGGTCTCGGCGTCGGCACGTCGGTGGTGCCGGTCAACCCCCGCCACCCGTTGCTCGTCGCGAGCCAGGCGCAGACGGCACAGGCCGCGTCGCACGGAAACTTCAGCCTCGGCCTCGGATTGGGGAGTCACGATCCCGAACGGAAGGCGTTCGGCACGTCCTGGCCCGATCCGCTGGGCCGGTTGCGCGAACACCTCACCGTGCTGCGGTCGATCTTCGACACCGGCAGCGTCGACTTCCATGGCGATCATTTCTCCACCCATCCGGACTGGCCGGTCGGGGTGGCGGGCGGCACCCCGGTTCCCGTGTACGTGGCGGCGATGGGACCAAAGGCGCTGCGCGTCAGCGGTGAACTGGCCGACGGCACCATGCCGTTCCTTGCCGGGCCACGGACCATCGCAGAGTTCATCGAGCCTGCCATCGCCGGCGCCGCCGCAGACGCGGGACGACCAAGGCCGCGCATCATCGCGGCGGTCCCCGTGCTGATCACCTCCGACGTCGACGCGGGTCGCGCCGTCGCCACCCGAGCGCTGGGCTTCTATGGGGCCATCCCGTCGTATCAGAAGGTCATCGCGCGCGAGGGGCTCGACCACGTGGCCGACCTGGCCGCGATCGGGTCGGCCGACGCGGTGCGCCGGCACCTCAAGCGTTACCTCGACGCGGGTGCGACGGATGTCGTCCTCAACTCGCATCGAGACGGAATCCGTTGATGCCGAACAACTCTGGGAAGTCGCCGCGTCGATCTGAGGCGCGTCTGACAACTGGCTGGTGGTGCCGATCCCTTCGCCGTACGGAACTGGAAACTGAAGGGAAACCCGAGGTAAAAACCCCAGGTTGCAGGGTGATCTTGAAAGGTGCCGGATCACTCGATCCGGCATCGCCTCACGCTAGGAGTTCCATGAGGACATTGATCGTCGGCCTCGGCACCGTCGGACTGCTCACCGCCGCGACCCTCGCGCTGGCCGGCACCGCCGCGGCGGCGCCGATGGGTGGGGGATCGGCCGCCGACGCGGTCAACCAGCCTGCGCGCCCAGGGCTACGACGTCCAGATCAACGGCGACCAGAACGCGCCGCTGTCGGAGTGCACGGTGACGGGCGTCAGCGGACTGTCGGGCAGCAACGCCGACGGGCAGCCCGGTGTGTCGAAGGGCTCGACCGTCTACGTGGGCGTCGACTGCAACGACGATCACGACGCCTAACCGTTGCGACGCCTAGTCCTTCAGGCTCCGGAGCCGCCGGATCGCCTCGTCCATCGTGTCGTCGCGCTTGCAGAAGGCGAAGCGCACCAGGTGATTCCAGTCGCCGATGTGCGGGGCGTCGGGATCGCAGAATGCCGACATCGGAATGGCCGCCACCCCGACCCGCTCCGGTAGCTCGGCGCAGAAGGTGGTGCTGTCGGCGTACCCGAGTGGGCGCGGGTCGGCACAGAGGAAGTAGGTGCCGAAGCTGTCGTGGACCCCGAAGCCGATGTCGGTGAGAGCGTCCGCCAGACGGTTTCGCCTGGCCTGGAAGGACTCTCGCAGCGCGGCCACCCAGGCGTCCTCGGTGTCCAGGGCGTGGGCGACCGCGGGCTGGAACGGTGCTCCGCCGACATAGGTCAGGTACTGCTTGGCGGCCCGCACCCCGGCGATGAGCTCACGCGGCCCGCAGGCCCACCCGATCTTCCACCCGGTGCAGTTGAACATCTTCGCGGCACTCGAGATGGTGATCGTGCGCTCGGCCATCCCTGGGTAGCCGGCGAGCGGCAGATGACGGTGACCGTCGAACACCAGCTGCTCGTACACCTCGTCGGTGATCACCAGCAGGTCGTGGGCCACCGCGAGCTCGGCGATCGCGGCGAGTTCTGCGTCGGTGGCGACCATGCCGGTGGGGTTGTGCGGCGAGTTGACGATCAGCGCCCGGGTGCGTGGCGTGATCGCTGCGCGCATCGCGTCGACGTCGACGGCGAAGCCGTGTCCGTCGCTCACCAGCGGCACCGTCACCCGATGGCAGCCGGCCATCGCGACGACGGGGGAGTAGGAGTCGTAGAACGGCTCGATCATCAGCACCTCGGAGCCCGGCTCCACCAGCCCGATGACGGCGGCGGCGATGGCCTCCGTCGCGCCGACCGTGACGAGCACCTCGGTGTCGGCGTCGTACTCGATACCGAAGTGGCGCAGGCGCTGCGCGGCGATCGCCTCGCGCAGCGGCGCGATGCCGAGGCCGGGCGGGTACTGGTTGACGCCGTCGGCGATGGCGTTCTCGGCGGTCTTCAGCATCGCGGGCGGACCGTCCTCGTCCGGGAAGCCCTGCCCGAGATTCACCGCGCCGATCCTGGCGGCCAACGCCGACATCTCGGCGAACACGGTGATGGCGTAGGGCCGGAGCCGGGAGACCGTCATGACCGTCGAGCTTAGGTTGGGGTGGGCGGGAAAATGAATTGTGGGCTGATGAATGCGTGCGGACGGGCGCGGGGGAATGAATCCGGGTCCGGCAACGCTGACGGCGGAATGACCTACACGCTCGCCCGTGACGCCGCGCTGCTTCGGCCCATTCGGATCGGTGACACCGACGCCGACAACCGAATGTTCATGGCGCCGTTGACTCGTTCGCGTGCGCAGGCGGATGGAACCCCGTCGGAGCTGGCCGCGCAGTATTACGCACAGCGCGCCTCAGCGGGCCTCATCGTCACCGAGGCCACGGCCGTGTCGGCGGCCGCCAACGGCGCATACCTCCGCACCCCGGGCAACTACACCGACCGGCATCAGCAGAAGTGGGCCGAAATCGCCGAGGCGGTGCACGCGGCAGGCGGCCGGATGTTCATGCAGCTGTGGCACGTCGGACGGATGGCCCACCCCGAAATCAGCGGTGTCGAATCCGTCGCACCGTCGGCGATCGCGGCCGACGTGTCGGCGCACACGCCGACCGGCGAGAAGCCGCTTCCGGTGCCGCGCGCGCTGCGCACCGACGAGCTCGCTCCCATCGTCGAGCAGTTCCGGGCGGCCGCGCGCCGGGCGATCGACGCGGGTATGGACGGCGTCGAGATCCACGCCGCGAACGGATATCTGTTGCACCAGTTCGCCTCCGACGTCATCAATCGGCGGACGGATGCGTACGGCGGCTCGCCGGAGAACCGGGCGCGCTTGACGGCGGAGGTCGTCGAGGCCGTCGTCGCCGAGATCGGGGCGGGCCGGGTGGGCCTGCGCATCTCGCCGGGAAACACCGTTGGCGACATGCGGGAGGTGGACGAGGTGAGTGTCTACCAGGCGCTGCTGACCCGGATCGCGCCGCTGGACATCGCCTACCTGCACATGCTGATCAATCCCGACGTCCCCGCGTTCGGTGCGATTCGCACCTTCTGGTTCGGGCCGCTGGTGCTGAACACCGGCCGGGACATCGAGACGAGTTTCTGCCAGCTGGAGGAGCTGGCCGAGTGGGGCGTGATCAGCGCTGCCTCGGTGGGCCGGGCCTTCCTGGCCAACCCGGACCTCATCGATCGCCTGGTCGTGGGTGCCGAGCTCAACGAACCGGACGTCGCGACGTTCTATTCGCCAGGACCGGTGGGCTACATCGACTACCCGACGCTGGAGGAACTCGAGCTCAAGTCGGCCTGAGGTGTCGCGCCGCTAACACTCCCAACCAAGCGGTTGGGGGAGGCTGCTAGGCTTTGCACCGCGAGGACTAACCTCTACGCGGGCACGCGCCTGCTGGGTTTTTGCGACCCCTATCCAGAACGAGGACTTGGAGAGTTCAGACATGTCCGAAGAAGCCTTCATCTACGAGGCGATCCGCACGCCGCGCGGCAAACAGCGCAACGGATCGCTCAACGAGGTCAAACCCGTCAACCTCGTCGTCGGCCTGATCGACGAGCTGCGCAGCCGCAACCCCGACCTCGACGAGAACCTGATCAGCGACGTCATCCTCGGTGTCGTCTCGCCCGTCGGCGACCAGGGCGGCGACATCGCCCGCACCGCCGCACTGGTGGCCAAGCTGCCCGAGACCACCGGCGGGTTCCAGCTCAACCGCTTCTGCGCGTCCGGCCTCGAGGCCGTGAACACCGCCGCGCAGAAGATCCGCTCCGGCTGGGACGACCTGGTGATCGCCGGCGGCGTCGAGTCGATGAGCCGCGTCCCGATGGGATCCGACGGCGGCGCATGGGCGACCGACCCCGAGACCAACTACCGCATCGGCTTCGTGCCGCAGGGCATCGGCGCCGACCTGATCGCCACCATCGAGGGCTTCTCGCGTGAGGACGTCGACGCCTACGCGGCGCGCTCGCAGGAAAGGGCCGCCGCCGCGTGGTCGGGCGGTTACTTCGCCAAGTCCGTCGTGCCGGTGCGCGACCAGAACGGTCTGGTCATCCTCGACCACGACGAGCACATGCGCCCCGGTTCGACCGTGGAGAGCCTCGGCAAGCTGAAGACCGCGTTCGACGGTGTCGGCGCGATGGGCGGCTTCGACGACGTGGCGCTGCAGAAGTACCACTACGTCGAGAAGATCAACCACGTCCACACCGGCGGCAACAGCTCGGGCATCGTCGACGGCGCCGCGCTGGTGCTCGTCGGCTCGGAGAGCGCGGGGGCCTCGCAGGGGCTGACCCCGCGGGCGCGCATCGTGGCCACCGCCACCAGCGGCGCGGACCCGGTCATCATGCTCACCGGCCCCACCCCGGCCACCAAGAAGGTGCTCGGACAGGGCAGGTCTGACGGTCGACGACATCGACCTGTTCGAGCTGAACGAGGCCTTCGCCTCGGTGGTGCTGAAGTTCCAGAAGGACCTGAACATCCCGGACGAGAAGCTCAACGTCAACGGTGGCGCCATCGCGATGGGCCACCCGCTGGGCGCCACCGGCGCCATGATCACCGGAACCATGGTCGACGAGCTCGAGCGCCGCGGCGCGCGCCGTGCGCTCGTCACCTTGTGCATCGGCGGCGGCATGGGCGTCGCGACCATCATCGAGAGGGTGTAAGACCATGGCAGAGAACACCATTCGCTGGGACAAGGATGCCGACGGCATCGTCACCCTGACGCTGGACGACCCGACCGGGTCGGCCAACGTGATGAACGAGCACTACCAGGA
>CAVTKI010000006.1:0-137982 GCA_963735245.1 uncultured Actinomycetota bacterium | reverse complement strand
TCGAGCTCAAGTCGGCCTGAGGTGTCGCGCCGCTAACACTCCCAACCAAGCGGTTGGGGGAGGCTGCTAGGCTTTGCACCGCGAGGACTAACCTCTACGCGGGCACGCGCCTGCTGGGTTTTTGCGACCCCTATCCAGAACGAGGACTTGGAGAGTTCAGACATGTCCGAAGAAGCCTTCATCTACGAGGCGATCCGCACGCCGCGCGGCAAACAGCGCAACGGATCGCTCAACGAGGTCAAACCCGTCAACCTCGTCGTCGGCCTGATCGACGAGCTGCGCAGCCGCAACCCCGACCTCGACGAGAACCTGATCAGCGACGTCATCCTCGGTGTCGTCTCGCCCGTCGGCGACCAGGGCGGCGACATCGCCCGCACCGCCGCACTGGTGGCCAAGCTGCCCGAGACCACCGGCGGGTTCCAGCTCAACCGCTTCTGCGCGTCCGGCCTCGAGGCCGTGAACACCGCCGCACAGAAGATCCGCTCCGGCTGGGACGACCTGGTGATCGCCGGCGGCGTCGAGTCGATGAGCCGCGTCCCGATGGGATCCGACGGCGGCGCATGGGCGACCGACCCCGAGACCAACTACCGCATCGGCTTCGTGCCGCAGGGCATCGGCGCCGACCTGATCGCCACCATCGAGGGCTTCTCGCGTGAGGACGTCGACGCCTACGCGGCGCGCTCGCAGGAAAGGGCCGCCGCCGCGTGGTCGGGCGGTTACTTCGCCAAGTCCGTCGTGCCGGTGCGCGACCAGAACGGTCTGGTCATCCTCGACCACGACGAGCACATGCGCCCCGGTTCGACCGTGGAGAGCCTCGGCAAGCTGAAGACCGCGTTCGACGGTGTCGGCGCGATGGGCGGCTTCGACGACGTGGCGCTGCAGAAGTACCACTACGTCGAGAAGATCAACCACGTCCACACCGGCGGCAACAGCTCGGGCATCGTCGACGGCGCCGCGCTGGTGCTCGTCGGCTCGGAGAGTGCGGGGGCCTCGCAGGGGCTGACCCCGCGGGCGCGCATCGTGGCCACCGCCACCAGCGGCGCGGACCCGGTCATCATGCTCACCGGCCCCACCCCGGCCACCAAGAAGGTCCTGGACAGGGCAGGTCTGACGGTCGACGACATCGACCTGTTCGAGCTGAACGAGGCCTTCGCCTCGGTGGTGCTGAAGTTCCAGAAGGACCTGAACATCCCCGACGAGAAGCTCAACGTCAACGGTGGCGCCATCGCGATGGGCCACCCGCTGGGCGCCACCGGCGCCATGATCACCGGAACCATGGTCGACGAGCTCGAGCGCCGCGGCGCGCGCCGTGCGCTCGTCACCTGTGCATCGGCGGCGGCATGGGCGTCGCGACCATCATCGAGAGGGTGTAAGACCATGGCAGAGAACACCATTCGCTGGGACAAGGATGCCGACGGCATCGTCACCCTGACGCTGGACGACCCGACCGGTTCGGCCAACGTGATGAACGAGCACTACCAGGAATCCATGCACAACGCCGTGGAACGGCTTGTTGCGGAGAAGGATTCGGTCACCGGTGTGGTGATCGCCAGCGCGAAGAAGACCTTCTTCGCAGGCGGTGACCTCAAGGGCATGATCAAGGCCCAGCCGGAAGACGCCGGCGAGTTCTTCAGCACCGTCGAGGCGGTCAAGCGCGACCTGCGCACGCTGGAGACCCTCGGCAAGCCCGTCGTGGCCGCGATCAACGGTGCCGCGCTCGGCGGTGGCCTCGAGATCGCGCTCGCCGCGCATCACCGGATCATCGCCGACGTGCCCGGCGCCGTCGTCGGGTTCCCCGAGGTGACGTTGGGTCTGCTGCCCGGTGGCGGCGGCGTCACCCGCTCGGTGCGGATGTTCGGCATCCAGAAGGCGTTCATGGAGGTGCTGAGCCAGGGCACCCGGTTCAAGCCGGGCAAGGCCAAGGAGATCGGTCTGGTCGACGAGGTTCTGCCGACGGTCGACGAACTGGTGCCCGCCGCGAAGGCGTGGATCAAGGCCAACCCCGAGGCCCACACCCAGCCGTGGGATGCCAAGGGCTACAAGATGCCCGGCGGCACCCCGTCATCGCCCGGGCTGGCCGGGATTCTGCCGTCGTTCCCGGCGTTGTTGCGCAAGCAGCTCAAGGGTGCGCCGATGCCCGCGCCGCGGGCCATCCTGGACGCGGCCGTGGAGGGCGCGCAGGTCGACTTCGACACCGCCAGCCGCATCGAGAGCCGCTACTTCACCTCGCTGGTCACCGGCCAGGTGTCGAAGAACATGATCCAGGCGTTCTTCCTGGACCTGCAGTACATCAACTCCGGTGGCTCGCGCCCCGACGGCATCGCCAAGCAGCAGATCACCAAGATCGGCGTGCTCGGGGCGGGCATGATGGGCGCGGGCATCGCCTACGTCTCGGCCAAGGCCGGCTTCGACGTCGTGCTCAAGGACGTCTCGATCGAGGCGGCGGAGAAGGGCAAGAACTACTCGGAGAAGCTCGAGGCCAAGGCGCTCGGAGCGGGGCAAGACCACCGCAGGAGAAGTCCGACGCGCTGCTGGCCCGGATCACGCCGACCGCCGACGCCGCAGACTTCAAGGGCGTCGACTTCGTCATCGAGGCCGTGTTCGAGTCGGTCGAGCTCAAGCACAAGGTGTTCCAGGAGATCGAGGACATCGTCGAGCCCAACGCGCTGCTGGGGTCGAACACCTCGACGTTGCCGATCACCGGTCTGGCGGCCGGTGTGAAGCGCCAGGACGACTTCATCGGGATCCACTTCTTCTCCCCGGTCGACAAGATGCCGCTGGTGGAGATCATCAAGGGCGAGAAGACCTCTGATGAGGCGTTGGCCCGGGTGTTCGATTACACGCTGGCCATCGGCAAGACGCCGATCGTGGTGAACGACAGCCGTGGCTTCTTCACCTCCCGGGTGATCGGGACGTTCGTCAACGAGGCGCTGGCCATGTTGGGTGAGGGCGTCGTGGCGGCCAGCATCGAGCAGGCCGGTAGCCAGGCCGGGTACCCGGCGCCGCCGCTGCAGCTGTCCGACGAGCTCAACCTCGAGCTGATGCACAAGATCGCCGTCGCCTCCCGCAAGGGCGTCGAGGACGAGGGCGGCACCTACACGCCGCACCCGGCCGAGGCGGTCGTCGAGAAGATGATCGAGATCGGTCGGCCCAGCCGTTTGAAGGGCGCCGGGTTCTACGAGTACGTCGACGGCAAGCGTGTCGGCCTGTGGTCGGGGCTGAAGGAGACCTTCAACTCGGGCACCGTCGGAGATTCCGTTGCAGGACATGATCGATCGGATGCTGTTCGCCGAGGCGATCGAGACGCAGAAGTGCCTCGACGAGGGCGTGCTGATGACCACCGCCGATGCCAACATCGGCTCGATCATGGGCATCGGCTACCCGCCGTACACCGGAGGGTCGGCGCAGTACATCGTCGGCTACGAGGGTGCCGGCGGCCGCGGCAAGGAGGCGTTCGTGGCCCGCGCCAAGGAACTGGCCGCGCGTTACGGCGACCGCTTCACCCCGCCCGCCTCACTCACCTAGCTCACACCTTACCGCGAGCAGACGTAAAATCCCCTGAATCACGCTGATTCAGGGGATTTTACGTCTGCTCGCGCTTGCGGCGTCTGGCCGTCACGGGCTGTCGGGCACGGGCATCGTGTCGTAGAGCCGGACGCCTCTGCTGTTGAGGCGGGCGATCGCCTGTGTCACACCCAGGGGCAGCACCGAAACCGCGCGCCCGACACCGACGAGAGCCCGTACCCCCCAACGGGTTCCGGGCACGATGGTCTTCGCATTGACCCTGGCCAGCTTGCGGCTGCCCAGCACGGACGGCATCATCGTGCGCTCGTATGCCGCGAAGGCCGCGGTGTGGTCACCGTCTGCGTGGGCGAGCGCGCATGCCAGCACATACGCGCCGTACACCGCGAGGCTGGTGCTGCCGCCCACCGCCGGGCCGGGGCAGTAGCCCGCATCGCCGACCAGCGTCACGCGACCCCGCGACCAACTGGTCATCTCGAGCTGGGTGATCGCGTCGAAGTAGAACGTCGGCGTTCGATACACCTCGTCGAGCCAGGTGTCGACTTCGGCCGATATCCCGGTGAACGCGGTGCGGAGCTGGCTCTTCTGACGTGGCACGTCGCGGTGGTCGTAGTCCAACGCCGACTTCGGCCGGAAGATGAACACCGCTCGCGCGTCGTCGAGGTGATCGGCGGTGTACACCATCGCGACCCGGTCGGGTCCGAAGTACCCGGTCATCTCCCCTTCGTGCGCAAGGGATTTCGGCACCGAGACCACCGCGAGATACCCGCCGAGGAAGCGCTCGGCGACGTCCTCGCCGAACGTCAGCCGCCGCACCCCCGAGTGCAGTCCGTCCGCGCCGACGACCACGTCGAACCGCTGTGGCGCGGCGTGCTCGAACGTCACGTCACCGTCGTCGGTGATCGACGTGATCTGGTCGCCGAACAGATACTCGACGTCGTCGCGCGCGGCGTCGTAGTAGATCTCGCTGAGGTCGTCGCGCATGATCTCGACGTGCCGGTCCGACATGGCCTTCTCGAGCTTGAGGTAATCGATCCGGGCGGGCCGGGACGCCCACGGGCGGTGCACCGTCAGCACGGCCGTGCCGGTGGCGCGCGCCTCGATGCGCGGGAGCACGCCCATCCGCTCGGAGATCTCCATGGCAGGGCGGAAGAGATCGACGGCGTGCCCGCCGGTCTTGCGCAGTGCGGGTGCGCGTTCGACCACGGTGACGTCGATGCCCGAACGGTTGAGCCAGTACGCCAGTACCGGGCCGGCGATGCTGGCCCCGGAGATGAGAATGCGCATCGTTACTCCTCACTTACTTAACGGTCGGTAAGCGACCGATTGACAGCTTACCAACCGTTAAGTCAGTTATGGTGGCTACGTGGCCAAGCCCCCGTCCGACACCCGGCAACGCATCCAGGACGTGGCCAGGACGCTGTTCACGCAGAAGGGGGTCCAGCGCACCAGCCTGCAGGACATCGCCGACCTGCTCGGCATCACCAAACCCGCGCTCTACTACCACTTCGATTCACGCGAGGATCTCGTCCGCAGCATTCTGCAGCCGCTGATCGACGACGGTGAGGCCTTCGTCGCCGCGGCAGAACGACGGCGCGGAAGCTCGCGTGCCACACCGCGGGAACTGCTCGAGGGCTACTTCGACTTTCACTACAAGCACCGCGCCGACCTCGTGCTGGTGGTCGCCGAACTCACGACGCTCGCCGACCTGGGCCTGATCGACAAGATGTTGGCATGGCGGGAGCGGTTGGTCCGGCTGGTGTTCGGGGCGAGGCCGACGCTGACCCAGGCGACCAGGGGGGTCATCGCGTTCGGTGGTCTGCAGGACTGTTGTCTACAGTTCCCCGACGCGCCACACGACGAGTTGCGCGCCGCGGTGGTCGACGGGGCGCTCGCGGCGATGGGATTGAGCTAGCGCCGTGCCTTGCGTTGAGATTGCGCTGAGGGCAGTGGTTTTCGCTCGATCACGACCCTGGGCGCAATCTCAACGAGCACCGCGCGCGACGACATGGGGTCAGAACGAGCCCAGGTCGGACGACAGCCAGTGCTGGGGCTGCATGTAGATCGCGACGTGGGCGCCCAGGTTCTCGTGGGCGAACTCCAGGTACCTCTCGGCCGCATCGCCGCTGAGGTAACGCCGCGTCATCTCCTCCATCTGAGCGTCGGTGCCGGGCTCGATGCGGCTGACCGCGCCATCGACGGCGACGTAGCGAACGGTCGGCTCGAGCCGCTCGACCATCAGCGTGAAGAACCCCGTCGCCTCGATGAGCCTGGCCTTGCGCGACCCGGCGCCGGTGAGGATCCACGGCTCGCCGCCGGGCGTGTACTGGTACCAGATCGGCACCGTCAGCGGTCCACGCGCATCACCCGCGTACACCGACAATGCGCCGATGTGGGGCTCGGCCAGAAACTGTTCACGTTCGTCCTGTGAAAGTGCCATGTTCGCCAGGTTAGTCCCGCCCACCGACCGGTTGCCCGGGCTCAGGACGACGCGGGCGGCCCACCGTTGTCCACCATCCAGGCGTTGGTGAATTCGTGGATGGCGAGGATCCAGTCGGCGACCGGGTCGGCGATCAGCTTCGCGATCGTGCCTCCGACGAACGGCACGTTGACCGCGACCGTCGCGGTACACGCGAAGTGCGCGCCGTCGCCGTCGGGCGTCAGGGTCACGGCGCCGTGGCCGGACATCGGCATCCCTGGCGCGTCGACGGTGATCTCGCCGCGCAGGCTGCCGTCGTCGTCCGGACACCACCGCTCGAGGTGATGCACGTGCACCACTCCGGCGCGGATGCGGTTGAGCGGCGCGGGCAGCTGGTCGCCGCCGAAGCTCAGCGTCATCGCCACCGACGTGGTGCCATCGGCATCGGTGGTCAACGAGTCCAACGTCGGTGATCCCGTGTCGAACGCGACAAGCCTTGCCTGCCAGTAGTCCTCATCGCGGAACGTCGAGCCGATCCGGTCGACGGAACCGGGGGAATCGGCCGACAGAACGAATGATCGCGGCACAGCACAGCAGGCTACCTCCGCCCCGCTCGGCTCGAGCGCCCGCCCGACGTTGGCGCGGTTCTGCAATGCCCACCACTTTTGCCAGCCTTGCACGGACGGGAGTGGGACGCCGCCGTCGGATGTGAAGCCGGGCGTAGCTGCTGGCTTGGTATGACAATTGAGCATGGGTTGGATCTGGCCGTCGAAAACGTGGCTTTTTGATTAAGTTTGGATAAATGCATCTCGCTCTTTCGTCACAGGATCGGCGAATTGAGCAAAGTCAGGACCCGGCCGTAACTCGGCGGTCTACGTGCAAGAACTCTGACCGCATCGAAATCAGGCAATGCGACGAGTTTGCTGTGCTACCCGTTCGGGCGCCTGAGCAGGCATTTCTAGGGCGACGAACGGTGTCCCAATTGTGGGACAAGTCTGCTAACTTCGGCATTTATGTTGCACGTCGTGAACGCCGCGCATCCGAAGACCCCTCCCCAGCTGATCGAGTTGGGCGACGCCGAAGTCACTGCGGTCGTCGATCGCGAAACGAATCCGCCCTTCGGCAGGCTCGATGCGATGACCGGTGGAGTGGCCAGGGTCGCGAAGGGGCGGCTGCGCGCCCACGCCGAATGCAGCTGCGGGTGGCGGGGCTCAGAGCACGTGTTGTCGGCCGTCGCCGTTCATGACGCGTTGATGCACGCGGCCGTCCACCGGTGCGAGGTCGGGGTTCCGCTGGTGGTGTGACCGGCCCCGTGATCCCGGCGACGTCGGAAGGGCTTCGCGTCACCGGGAATGCGTGTCTCCGGGAACCGCGGTCCAGTCGACCAAGCCGGTGCCGCGCGCCTAGAGTTGGGCCTCGTGCGCTTCGGACTGTTCATCCCGCAGGGTTGGCGATTGGATCTGGTGGACATTCCCACCGCGAGTCACTGGGGGGTGATGCGCGACCTCGCCACCTACGCGGACGGCGGGGCGTGGGACTCGCTGTGGGTCTACGACCACTTCCACACCGTCCCGATGCCGACCGACGAGGCCACCCACGAGGCATGGTCACTGATGTCGGCCTACGCGGCGACGACGTCGCGGATCAAGCTCGGCCAGATGTGCACGGCGATGGGGTATCGCAACCCGGTCTATCTGGCCAAGGTCGCTGCCACCGCCGACATCATCTCCGGTGGCCGGATCCAGATGGGTATCGGCGGTGGTTGGTACCAGCACGAGTGGGAGGCCTACGGCTACGGCTTCCCGTCCGCGGGTGTCCGGCTTGGCATGCTCAACGAGGGTGTGCAGATCATGCGCGACGCCTGGCGCGACGGCAGGGTCAGCCTTCCCGACGGCAAGTACTACCAGGTCGACGGTGCGATCGTGGCACCGAAACCCTTGCAGGAGAACGGTATTCCGCTGTGGATCGCCGGCGGCGGGGAGAAGGTCACCCTCAAGATCGCGGCCAGGTACGCGCAGTACACGAACTTCACCTCCGAGCCGGAGGTCTTCCGGCACAAGTCGGAGGTGCTGGAGGGGCACTGCCGCGACGTCGGCACCGATTACGGCTCCATCGTGCGGTCCTCCAACTTCAACGCCGTGGTCGGTTCGTCCGAGGCCGAGGTCAACGACCGCATCGAGCGGATCCGTGCCAGGATGATCACCAAGGCGGACCCGGAGGCGGTCGAGGGCATGTTGTCGAACGCCACGTCGCCCGATTCCGCCAGCGGCACACCGGAACAGATCGTCGAACGGCTGAGCCGCATGCGCGACCTCGGCTGCGAGTACGCGATCCTGTACTTCCCCGAGGCGGCATACGACCGGTCGGGCATCGAGCTGTTCGAACGCGAAGTCATCCCGGCGCTCAGCTAGTCGTGCAGCGGAGTGCGGATGATGAGGTTCGCACTGCACTAGGGTGGGGGCGTGGAGCTGCGCCAACTGCGCTACTTCCTGGCCGTCGCCGACGAGCTGAACTTCGGCCGCGCGGCGGAACGACTGCGCATTGCGGGACCGTCGCTCTCGCAGCAGATCAAGGCTCTGGAACGCGACCTGAAGGTACGCCTCTTCGATCGCGACCGTCGCTCCGTCACCCTCACCCCCACCGGGGCGGCGCTGCTGCCCGAGGTGCGCGCATTGGTGGCGCAGGCCGACGAACTGCGAAGGCGCGCGGCGGGCCTGTCCCCGTCGGAACCGGTCCTGCTCGGCTACGTCAACTGGTGTCCGACGGACCTGGCCGAACGGGCCGCCGGGGTCGCGCAGCTGCGGACGGACACGTGGGTGATGCCGTCGCACGCGCAAGCCGCCCGGGTCGCCGACGGCAGCCTCGACCTCGCGATCTGCGGGGTACAGAACACCGATCTGGAATCGCTGTCGCTGAACGCGGCTCTGCTCGGAGTGGACCGGCTGTACGCGGTGTCGGTCGGCCCGGACACGTCACCGGTCGAGGCCAAGGACACCGTCGTGCTCGTCGCCGATGACACGGTCAGCTGGTCGTCGTGGAACCGCTACGGCGAGCAGTTCGCCGAGGACATCGGCGCGGACCTGGTGCGTCTCGATGACGGGGGAGTCACGGGCCCAACGTTTTTCGAGCACGTCCGGCGCCTGGGGCGGCCGGTGCTCAACAGCCCGAGGGGGCAGAACACCCAGGAGCCTTCGGGTCTGGTGCGCCGCCCGATCCTGAATCCCGAGCCGCTGTGGACGTGGTCGCTGGTCTGGCGCCGCGACGAGGACGACGCCGCCGTGCTCGCCGTCGTCGACGCGTTGACGCGCAGCATCGGGGATCTCGGGGTCATCGACCAGTCGACATGGCTGCCGTCGGCCGATCCGTACTGGCCGGGGTGAACCCACTCCGAAGCAGCGCGGCGACCATCGGCCGAGGCCACGACGACCATGGCAGCCGCGAGCAACGCGTGGTGGAACCCGTTTCCGAGGAGTGGCGACACCAGCAGCGGACCGAGGATCTGACCCGCCGAGTACCCAACGGTCAAGAGTGCCACCGCGCCGGGGAACTGCAGCAGTCGGCCAGCGGCGAGCGAGATCGTACTGACGCCGATGAAGGTGGCGCCGAACAGAACTGCGCCGACCAGCGCCGCGGCAGGGCCGTCTGCCAAGGCGGGTAGTGCGATGCCGATGGCCTGCAGCAGAAGCGCGGCGACGAGCAGGACGGGGTGCCGCCATCGCGCGCTCAACCATGCCCACAATGCCGCCGAGGGTGCGGCAGCCAGGCCGACCAGCATCCAGGCGCCGCTACCGAGCCAACCCGAGGAGTTCTGATGAATGGCCGCGACCAGGAACGTGCCTGCGACGATATAGCCGATTCCCTCGAGCGTGTAGCTCGTGAACAGTGCTGCGAACAACCGCTTTGCGTTCGGCATGGGCGGCGGGGGCGCTACCACCGGTGTGACGGCGGAGGGCCGCGGCGTCCCGCGCATGCCCCAGGCGCCGACGGTCAGGATGGCGGCCGAGACCGCCGCCGTCCACCACGCGCCCCTCCAGCCCGCGGTTGCGGGCATCGCCAACACCATCAGGCCCGACAGTGCGATTCCGACTCCGACGCCGCCGATACCCCATCCCGGCAGGTGCGGTGAATGGTCACGCAGATGCTCCAGCAACGAGTTGACCGCGACGACGAACACCACGGCACTGGCGAAGCCGGCGACGGTGCGAAGTGTCAGCCAGCCGAACATGTTGGACGCCAACGGCATCAACGCCAGGGTGGCTATCAGGACGACGAGCGAGGTGCGCCACGCGGTGGTGGACCGGGCCAACCGGTGCGACAGGGTGCCCGCCACTGCGCCGCCGAGATAGCCGACGTAGTTGGCAGTGGCGAGATGGCCTGCCGCCTGTGCGGTGAGACCGGCCTGCGCCGTCATCAGCGGCAGGATCGGGGTGTAGGCGAAGCGGCCGATTCCCATCGCCGCGGCCAACGCGGCGGCCGCCCTGGCGACGTGGAGCCACGCAGCAGAGTCTCGTTGCGCCGGCACCGGTTCATCATGTGCCGCCACGACCCGGCAGTGCTACGACCGAAATGCTCGCAGGTGGAAGGCTGTGGCTCTCACGCCTCTCAAGCCATCGCCTGTCGGGCTAGGGCGTCCACACGCCGGTCGCGGCAGCCTGGCGGGCGAAGTCGGCGAAGTCTCGCGGCTGGTGTCCGAGCGCGCGTTGCACCCCGTCGGCCAGCGTAGCGTTTCGTCCGTCCAGCACGGTGGTGAACAGATACCCCAACAGCGCGATGACATCCTGTGGCACTTGGTATTCCGTAAGCGTGGCGGCGTAGTCGTCCATGGACACCGACTCGAACCGGAGCTCTCTGCCCGTGGCCGTGGCGATCTCGGAGACCGCGTCGGCGAACGTGAGCAGGCGCGGTCCCGTCAGTTCGTACGTCTGGCCGACGTGCCGGTCCTCGGTGAGCGCCGCCACGGCGACGTCGGCGATGTCGTCGGCGTCGACGAACGGCTCAAGGACGTCGCCGACCGGAAGCGCCACGGTGCCTGCGGCCACGTCGTCGGCGAAGTTGCCCTCGCTGAAGTTCTGCGCGAACCACGTGGCCCGCACGATGGTCCACTCCAGGCCCGAGGCGCGCACCACGTCCTCGGCGCGTTCGGCCTCCTCCTCGCCGCGGCCGGACAACAGCACCAGCCGCCGGACGCCCGCGGCACGGGCCAGCGCGACGAGCTCGGTGATGGCGTCGACCGAACCCGGTACGGCCAGGTCCGGGCTGTAGGTCACGTAGGCGGCGGTTACCCCGTGGAGCGCGGGCGCCCACGTGGACGGCTGGTCCCAGTCGAATGGCGTTGCCGAGGAACGGGATCCATGCCGGACGTCGATGCCGAGGTCGGTCAGGCGGGTGGCGACGCGCTTACCGGTCTTGCCGGTGCTTCCGATGACGAGAATCGTGTTGGTGTTCATGCATCGAATTCAACGGCCCATCACCGAGACGATCCATAGTCGATGCGCTCAATGCCATGCTCGATCGTCTGAACGACGATCGTCAGCGATGACTCAGTACGTTGACGACGTTGCCCGACGGGTCGGTGAAGAAGAACCGCCGCACACCCCACTGCTCGTCGGTCAGCGGATGAACGATCTGCAGGCCCGCGGCGACGGCCGCATCGTGCGCCGCATCGACGTCGTCCACCTCGACCGACACGTCGGGATTGACCGACGCGGTGAGGTCCTCGGTCATCAGGCTGATCTGGTGGCCTCGATCCGTGTCGGCCAGCGTGAGGATCCAGCCGTGGTTCATCACCTCGGTGAGGCCGAGTGTCGCCACGTACGCGTCGCGCGCGCCGGCAAGGTCGGCGACGGTGAGGTTGGGCACCACCCGTCGCACGGTCATATCGCGGGACCCAGGAGATCGTCGGCGTCCTTGATGACGTAGCCGTAGCCCTGTTCGGCCAGGAAGCGCTGCCGGTGTGCGGCGTACTCGGCGTCCAGGCTGTCGCGGGAGACCACCGAGTAGAAGATCGCCCCGCCGCCGTCGGCCTTCGGGCGCAGCAACCGGCCCAGCCGCTGCGCCTCCTCCTGGCGTGACCCGAAGGTGCCCGAAACCTGCACGGCGACACTGGCTTCCGGAAGGTCGATGGAGAAGTTGGCGACCTTGGACACCACCAGCGTCCGGATCTCGCCTTGGCGGAACGCGTCGTACAGCGCTTCGCGTTCGGCGGTCTTCGTCGACCCCTGGATCACCGGCGCGTCCAGCTCCTGGCCGAGTTCGTCGAGCTGATCGAGGTAGGCGCCGATCACCAGCGTCGGCTCGTCGGGATGGCGCGCCAGGATCGACTTCACCACCGCGATCTTGGTGTGCGCCGTCGAGCACAGCTTGTAGCGCTCCTCGGGCTCGGCGGTGGCGTAGATCATCCGCTCGTTGTCGGTCATCGTCACGCGGACCTCGATGCACTCGGCCGGAGCGATCCAGCCCTGCGCCTCGATGTCCTTCCACGGCGCGTCGTACCGCTTCGGCCCGATCAGGGAGAACACGTCGCCCTCGCGGCCGTCCTCGCGGATCAGCGTGGCGGTGAGCCCGAGCCGGCGCCGCGACTGCAGGTCGGCGGTCATCCGGAACACCGGCGCGGGCAGCAGGTGCACCTCGTCGTAGATGATCAGCCCCCAGTCGCGGCTGTCGAACAACTCGAGGTGACGATACTCACCCTTGGTGCGGCGGGTGATCACCTGATACGTCGCGATCGTGACGGGCCGGATCTCCTTGCGCTCGCCGGAGTACTCGCCGATCTCCTCCTCGGTCAGCGACGTGCGGGCGATCAGCTCGCGCTTCCACTGCCTGCCCGCGACGGTGTTGGTGACCAGGATCAGCGTGGTGGCGCCCGCCTTGGCCATCGCCGCCGCGCCGACGAGCGTCTTGCCCGCGCCGCACGGCAGCACGACCACGCCGGAGCCGCCCGCCCAGAACGAGTCGGCGGCCATCTCCTGATAGTCGCGCAGCTCCCAGCCGTCCTGCTCGAGCGCGATCGGGTGCGCCTCGCCGTTGACGTAGCCCGCCAGATCCTCGGCGGGCCAGCCGATCTTGAGCAGCATCTGCTTGACCCGGCCGCGCTCGCTGGGGTGCACGATGACGGTGTCGTCGTCGATGCGGGCGCCGAGCATCGGGGCAATCTTCTTGTGGCGCAGCACCTCTTCGAGCACCGCGCGGTCCAGGCTGACCAGCACCAGGCCGTGCACCGGGCTCTTCACCAGCTGCAGCCGGCCGTAGCGGGCCATCGTGTCGACGATGTCGACGAGCAGCGGCTGCGGCACCGCGTAGCGCGAGAACGACACCAGCGCATCGACCACCTGCTCGGCGTCGTGGCCCGCCGCGCGGGCGTTCCACAGGGCCAGCGGGGTGATGCGGTAGGTGTGAATGTGCTCGGGTGCGCGCTCCAGTTCGGCGAACGGAGCGATCGCCGCGCGGGCGGCGCCCGCGAGCTCGTGGTCGACTTCGAGCAGCACGGTCTTGTCGGACTGCACGATCAGGGGGCCGTCGGTCATGCGCGATGCCCCCCGACGATGACGTGCTACTCGCTCTGAAGGTCATTCCAACCATTATCCCGGGTCGGCCGACACCACCGACGTCACGCGGTGAATCGCGAACTCGCGCACCCGCCCGGACGCCGGATCGTAGGCGGTCAGCTGGCCGCCCCTGACGTTGATCGGGGCCACCACCCGCTGGGTGGCCACCCCGGCCGGATCGACGTAGCCGATCACCACCGAGGCCTGCTGCTGCGCCGCGGTCTGCAGTTGGGCCATCGCCTCGGCCGGATCGAGTCGGGCCGCCCCGAACGGCGCGGCGGCCACCTTGCGCATCACCGCGACGATGGCGGCCAGCGTCTGCTCGCTGGGGGCGGACGGCGCCCGGTAGCCGCGGCGTCGGATGGGCGGTGGGACGCGGGCGCCGCGGGCGCGGATGTCGACGATCGTGCCCGACGCGTCCTCGGCCGCCGGCGCGAAGCCTGCGGCGCGCAGCGCGGCGAGCAGTTCGGCGATCGGCGCCTGACACACCGCGACCGTCGGGGCCAGGACCCGCACCTCCAGTGCGTCCATCGCGGGAGCGGCGACGGCCTGCGCCAGCAGCACGGGATCCTCGCACCGGACGAACGAGGACGCCATGCCGACCCGCAGTTGACCGTGCCTGCGGGCGACGTCGTCGATGAGGTACGTCAATCCTTGTGGCACGGGCGTTTTGGAGTGCTGTGCGAAGAATCCGTGGATCTCGGCCGCCGTGCGACCGGTGTCCAACGCGCGCCGGATCGACTGCTCGCTGATGCGATAGACCATCGCCGCACCCGCCGACTCGACGGTGGCCAGTGCCGACAATTGTTCGGCCAGTTCACGTTCCAGCGGGCCGGGCACCACCACGGTGAGGTCGGCCTGCAGCAGGAAGTGGTCGATCGGCTTGGGCAGGACCTTGGCCATCGCCAGGACGACGTCGGCCTCCGAATCTCCGGCCACCAGCTTGCGGATGGGGCTCGAGATGGCGCCCCGCCCGACGACGCCGAGAGCGTGCGCCTCGGTGAGGAGGGCGGCGACCGGTTTCGGTTGCAGTCGTGCCGCCCAACGTGGGCGCCGCCACGTCATTGCCTTCGACGCCTCGGCGGCGTCGACGCCTGCGCCGGGGGCCAGGTCGGTCGAGCACCGAGAGGAGCAGGCGCCGGTCCAGCGGAGCGGCGGTGGAGTACAACGAATCCGACAGCGCTGCATAGGGTTTGGCGTCTGGGCCGCGTTCGCCGATGAGCCCGGGTCGCGACGGCAGGTCCAACCACGTCGATGCCAGCAGGTACCAACGATTCGCCGTCGGCGCCTCGATGAACCGGTCCGAGGCAACCGTCGGCGCCCAGAACGGGCCGCTGCCGTCGAGTGGGTCCGGGTCCGGCATGCCGACCGCGATCAGTCCGGCCGCGGCGGAGACCTCGAGGATGAGGCCAAGTCGTTGGTCGTCGATGCCGGTGACCTTCACCAGCCGCTTGACGTCGCGCACGCCGAGCCCGCCGCTGCGCAGTTCGGGGATCGGCGCGGCCGACAGCGCCTCGAGCACCACCTCGACTTCGCGAAGGAGGTCGATGGCCGCGCCGGCGGCGACCGCGTCGGCGTCGGCCGGCTTGGTCTTCGCCACCACGGGGTCCGGGGGCACGATGTTCGGTGGGCCCTGGCGATTCGCCGCGCATCACCTGCCCGACGAGCCGCGGCAGCATCACGGTGTCGGCATCCACCTGCCGCAGCAGGCCCGCCGACAGCAGCCGCTGCACGGGACGGTCGGCCGGGGTGCCGGGTGCCGCGTCGCGGGTGCGTCCGATCGGCGACCCGTCGACGAGTCGCTCCAGAAGTTCGCGCTGGGGCAGATCGATGCCCTCCAGCAGTTCACCGATCCGCGTCGCATCCAGGTCGGTGGCCTCGAGCGTCACCTGCCCGGGATGCCACGGCAGTCCCGAGGCCGCCTCGGCCGCCACCCGCACCACGGTGTCGCCCCACACCAGCGCCCTGGTGCGAAGGTCGTCGACGGCGGCGGTCAGCTGTTTCTCCGCGCCGCGCTCGGCGAACGACGCGAACAGTTTGGCCAATGGCACGGCTGCGGTCTCGGCATGCAACAACAACAGCGCATCGAGCACCGCAAGCCGGGCGAAGTCGAGGTCGTCGGTGGCAGCCTTGACCGACTGCCGGGACAGTGCCCGGGCAGCCAACGCAGCGATCGACCCGGGCGGCGGCTGGGTGAGGTCTGGCCGCGACTCCAATAATCGGATGATCCGATCGTCGGGCAGCTCGGCCAACCAGGTACCCAGCGGGACACCCGGAGATACTTCGGTCATTGTTTACCAGCCTAAGCCAGCCGCCCGGGTACATCCCCCGGTCGCTCCGCTCGCCGACTCGGCGCTCGCCAGCCCACCGGTCTCGCCACCGCGAGCATTGCCTGCCACAATGTGGACGTGGCTGACAAGAAACCGCAGAAGAACCGCTACGTCGACAATGGTTGGCCTGCCGGCGACGACGACGACCACGCCGTCAGCGAGCTTGCCGCCGATCGCACGGGCGCGCTGTCGCCGTTCGGCGAGGTGACGTTCCCGCTGCCCGCCGACGAACTGCCGTACACCCACCCGGTCACGGTCATCAACAGATAGCCGTGACGGCCCGACCAGACCGGCTGTCGCACCTCGACGAATCGGGCGCGGCCCACATGGTCGACGTGACCGGCAAGGACGCCACCAAACGCACCGCCGTGGCCGCGGGCACGCTCGTGACCAGCGCGGACGTCATCGAGTTGATCGCCACCGGCGGTCTGCCCAAGGGCGATGCGCTGGCCACCGCGCGGGTCGCGGGCATCCTGGCCGCCAAGCGGACCAGCGACCTCATCCCGCTGTGCCACCAGTTGGCACTCACCGGTGTCGACGTCGAGTTCGAGGTGGGTTCGACGGATGTCGGCATCACCGCCACCGTGCGCACCACCGACCGCACCGGCGTCGAGATGGAGGCGCTGACGGCCGTCAGCGTGGCCGCTCTGACGCTCTACGACATGATCAAGGCCGTCGACCCCGCCGCCCGCATCGAGGGCATCCAGGTGGTGCGCAAGGAAGGCGGCAAGACGGGCCCGTGGTCGAGGGATGACAGCTGATGAAGGGACGTTCGTGAGCCGCTCGGCGCGCGTGATCATCGCCTCCACCCGCGCGGCGGCCGGCGTGTACGAGGACCGGACCGGTCCCGTCATCATCGAATGGCTGACGCAACGCGGCTACGCCGTGTCGCCGCCGGTCGTCGTGTCCGACGGCATCGCGGTGAATCGGGCACTGTTCGCCGCGCTCGGCGAGAAGGTCGACGTGATCCTGACGTCGGGCGGGACCGGCATCTCGCCGACCGACCGCACCGCCGATGCGACCGCCAACATCGTCGACTACCAGATCCCCGGGCTCGCCGATGCGATCCGGCGTTCCGGGCTTCCGCACGTGCCGACGTCGGTGCTGTCCCGCGGGGTGTGCGGCGTGCGGGACGGCACGCTGATCGTGAACCTGCCCGGGTCGCCGGGAGGCGTCAAGGACGGTCTCGGTGTGCTCGCCGACGTGCTCGAGCACGCCCTGGACCAACTCGGCGGGAGGGACCACACCCCGTGACGGCGGTCGTGGTGCGCGTCGCGCTGAGTGAGGACGCGATCGACCTCGCCGAGCACGAGGCGTTGGTGGGCCACCGGGCAGCGGGCGCGGTGGTCGGCTTCGCCGGTGTCGTGCGCGACCACGACGGTGGACGGCACGTGACCCGGCTGGAGTACTCGGCGCACCCGGGGGCCCAGCAGACGCTCATCGACGTGGCCGACGAGATCGCCCGCGGCGCAACGGGTGTCAGGGCCATCGCGGTCAGCCACCGGGTCGGAACGCTGCACATCGGCGACGCCGCGCTGGTGGCCGCCGTCGCGGCCGACCACAGGCAGGCAGCGTTCGAAACGTGCGCCCTGCTGGTGGACACGGTGAAGGCGCGGCTACCGGTGTGGAAGCACCAGTTCTTCGGCGACGGCACCGAAGAGTGGGTCGGATCCGCCTGACGGCGGGCTGACTACTGGCCGGGAGGCGGTGGCAGCAGCGGCAGTGGTGCCGGTCGCCAGGCGCCGGCGCGGGAGGCAACCCAGCGTCGGGAGGCGGCGGGGCCGCCGGATCGGCCGGGGCGAGCGGCACGTTCGGGCCGGGCGCCTGATCCGGGTACGGCGTGTTCATGCCGCGCTGGGCCAATCCCATCACCAGGGCTTCCTTGCCGCTGATGTCGTGGTCCTGAACTGCCTGCCACAGATCCTTGAGGTAGCTGACGTTCGGGCTGTCGTCGCCGGCCGCGCTGGGGTCCATCGTCGAACCAGGAGGCGGTGCATCGGGGCTGGCGAGGTGCGGCATGCCGTCCGGAGGAGTCGGCAGGGTGCCGCTGACCGCCTGGTTGGCGGCGTCGTAGGCGGGCGCCGGGATGTTGACGGCGTTCAGCGGTGCCAGCGGATCCGGCGCTGGCGCCTGATCGGGTGCAGGCGCGGGCGGGGCGTCCGGGGCGGGCGGGCCCGGCAGCGGACCGGGGGCCAGCACCGGGTCGAGCGGCAGGTCACCGGCATGCAGTGCCCATGCCTGCGGCTGGTCGGCCGGGGCCGGACCACCCTGCACGACGTCCCAGGCCGCGGCCTCGACTGCCGGCGCGGGTGCGTCGGGGGCGGGCGCGGGGGCGTCGTTCCCGGCTTCGATGACCGGCGGTGCGTCGGGCGCGGGTGCGTCGGGGGCGGGTGCGTCGTTCCCGGCCTGGATGACCGGCGGTGCGTCGGGGCCGGTGCGTCTGGCGCTGGCGCGTCCGGAGCGGGCGCGGGAGCGTCGGCCAGGATCGAGCCGTCGTCGCCGGGAAGGGGCGCATCGAGCGGCACGACCGGGGCGTCCGGCGGCGGAGGCAGATCGGGTGCAGGCGGGGGAGGAGGCGGCGGCGCGTCGGGCAGCGGGGCGTCCAGCGGCGCGATGTCGTCGGGCGGTGGCGGGGGAGCCATCGGGTCGACGGGCGGCGGGGCGTCGGCCGCGGCGAGTTCGAACGGCGGCGGAGGCGGCAGCTGACCGTTCACGTCGGGGTTGTCCAGGGGCTGAGGCGCATCCGCGAGCACGTTGCGTGGCGTCGAGCCCGACAGGCCGGTGCCGCACACCGGCCAGGCGCCGCGGCCCTGAGTGGCCAGCACGCGCTCGGCGACGGCGATCTGCTCGTCCTTGGAGGCCATGTGCGCGGCGGGGGCGTACTCGCCGCCACCGTGCGAGGACCAGGTCCCTGGCGAGAACTGCAGCCCGCCCTGGTATCCGTTGCCGGTGTTGATGGCCCAGTTGCCGCCAGATTCGCAGCGCGCGACCGTGATCCCATTCACCGTCGGTGGCTGCGGCCGCCTGCCCTGCGAGGGCGATGCTTCCGGTGCCGAGCACGGCGCCGGTGAAAGCGATCTTTGCGACGTTTACGGCCGATGTAGTGGGCTTGCGATGCCGTCCACTCATAGGTATAAGAAGTCCTCTCGTAAACGCCTGCGAGGTCAGCTGTCGGGTTCGGGTTGGAGAGGCTACCCGGCCGACGTCGCTGAGGACGACGTCAGCTTCACCCCAAGGAGCCGAGGCTCCTGGTCCTGCAATCTCGGTGGACCGGTTGGGTCCCCCGCCTCCATCCAACTTGTCGGTTTCTGCTGCACCTGGCGGATGGAATTCGGCGTTACCAGGTGTAGCGGGCCACTCAATGGGGGTTGGGTGGCTTGGGTCATGACCGTAACGGGTACTTCTGTTGGCGTCACCTTTGACGGGTGTCGGCGTTTTCGTGCCTGGCAAATCTTATGAGGACATTAAAAGAGCAGCAGGCCGCGACGTTTCCCCAGGTTCAATCGAAGATGAACAGCGGTTGAGGCATTTTGTGACCGTTTCGTTATGTGACGTAAATCACGGTCATCCGCCGGCGAAGGGCGGTAAGACATCCACGGTCTGGTTTGTTCGGAGCGGTTCGGCCCGGTTGCGCACGGCCATGCCGTCGCACAGGAACGAGCAGCGGTCCAGCACCGTCGCCAGTTTGGGACTGCGCGCACCGAGGCGCTCGACGAGGTCCTTCACCGACGTGCCTGGCGCGACATCCAGCGTCTCCGCCTCCATGCCCGCCGCCGCTCGCGCCGCCGCGAAGTAGCGGACGGTCACCTCTATCTCTGCCATGTCGGTCACCTCAACCGCCGATCGCGCTCATCGGCCGGTCGGGCTGCACGAAGTCGGGATCGTTGATGCCGTGTCCGGCCGGCTTGGCCCACATCGCCGCCCGCCAGACCGCCTCGATGGCGGCGTCGTCCGCGCCGGTGCGCAACAGCCGGCGCAGGTCGCTCTCCTCGCGCGAGAACAGGCAGCTGCGGATCTGACCATCGGCGGTGAGCCGGGTCCGGTCGCAAGCGCCGCAGAAGGCATCCGACACCGACGCGATCACGCCGACCGTGCCGACGCCGCCGTCGACCTGCCACAGTTGCGCAGGAGCGGATCCCCGCGGCGCGGAGTCGGGCTGCAGATCGAAGTGGCGGTGCAGCGTGGCGAGGATGGCGCCTGCCCCGATGGTGTGGTCGCGTTGCCACTCGTGGCCGGCGTCGAGCGGCATCTGCTCGATGATTCGGAGCTGGTATCCGTGCTCGAGGCAGAAGCGCAGTAGCGGCACCGCGTCGTCCAGACCCGTGACCGGATCCAGAACGGCGTTCACCTTCACCGGGGCAAGGCCCGCGTCGGCGGCGGCGGCCAGCCCGTCGAGCACGTCGGAGAGCCGGTCACGCCGGGTGATGTGGGCGAAGCGGGCCGCGTCGATGGTGTCCAGTGACACGTTCACGCGGTCGAGCCCGGCCGCCTTCAGCCGTGCCGCGCGTCGAGCCAGGCCGATGCCGTTGGTGGTCATCGCGATCTCGGGACGCGGACGCAGCGCGGCGGCCGCCGCCACCACCTCGTCGAGGTGACGCGCCACCAGGGGCTCGCCGCCGGTGAAGCGGACGTTGGTGATGCCGAGCCGGGTAACCCCGATGGTCATCAGCCGGGCCAGTTCGGACGCGCTGAGCAGATCGTCGCCGGGCAGCCAGTCCAGGCCCTCGGCGGGCATGCAGTAGGTGCACCGCAGGTTGCAGCGGTCGGTCAGCGACACCCGCAAATCCGTTGCGACGCGACCGAACGTGTCGACCAGCGGACCCGTGTCGGGCCCATCCGAGACGACCACCGACCGCAGCGACGGCAGGCCGAGATTCGTTGCCGTCATCCGGGCGCACCCACCCGGTCCTGAACCGCGTCGTTGCGGACGATCTCCTTGCCGAGCGGCAGGAGTGACACCGGGATCAACTTCAGGTTCGCCAGCGCCAGCGGGATGCCGATGATGGTGATGGCCATCGCGACGGCACTGATCAAATGGCCGATCGCCAACCAGATCCCGAACAGCACCAGCCAGATGACGTTGCCGATCAGCGCGCCGGGGCGGGGCCCGGGCTTGTCGACGACGCTGTAGCCGAACGGCCACAGCGCGTAGAGCCCGATGCGGAACGCGGCGAAGCCGAACGGGATGGTGATGATGAGGACGAAGCAGATGAGACCGGCGAGGAAGTAGCCGAGCGCCAACCACAGACCACCAAAGATCAACCAGATGATGTTCAGGATCAAGCGCATGTTTTCCCTCCAGCGGTTCTTTCAGCGTACCCAGTGCGGCCCTGGCCAGGCGGGGCGGGAGTAATCGAGTGCTGGTCGGGATTGCGGCCGAGTAGGATCATTTCATTCGCGTCCTGCGCAGGCGGGACGCTTTCATTATGTGACCAGGTATTCAGACGACGAGCGGGTGAGCACAGTGCCGACCGGCAGGGTTAAGTGGTACAACGCCGAGAAGGGCTACGGCTTCCTCTCCCAGGAGGAGGGCGAGGACGTCTACGTCGGGTCTTCGGCGTTGCCCTCCGGGGTGGAGGAGCTCAAGGCAGGCCAAAAGGTCGAGTTCGGCATCGCAGCGGGTCGCCGCGGCCCGCAGGCGTTGAGCCTCAAGGTGATCGATCCGCCGCCGAGCCTGACCCGCACCCGCCGCGAGGCCACCCCCGTGGAGCGCAAGCACACGCCGGACGAGCTGCACGGCATGGTCGAGGACATGATCACGCTGCTCGAGGGCGCGGTGCAGCCCGAGCTGCGCAAGGGCAAGTACCCGGACCGCAAGACCGCTCGCCGGGTGTCCGAGGTGGTCAAGGCCGTTGCGCACGAACTGGACGCCTGACGCGGCTTGACGCCTCGGGCGTGAACTGCGCTCGAATGTTCATTCGTGACTAGCGCATACATTCACGGCCGACGGGGAAGAATCGCCTAGTGGCTACCTATGTGGCGCCCAAGGGCGACTTCAACCGCGACACCGACTACATCACCACCCGCATCACGGCCGACGGCCGCGACGGCTACCCGGTCGAACCCGGGCGGTACCGTCTCGTCGTCGCCAGGGCCTGTCCCTGGGCCAACCGGGCGATCATCGTCCGTCGGCTCCTGGGTCTGGAAGACGTTCTGTCCATTGGCTTTTGCGGGCCGACGCACGACAAGCGCAGCTGGACGTTCGATCTGGACCCCGGCGGCGTCGACCCGGTGCTGAAGATCCCCCGACTGCAGGACGCCTACCTCAAGCGGTTCCCGGACTACCCGAAGGGCATCACGGTCCCGGCGATCGTCGACGTCCCGACGGGCGAGGTGGTGACCAATGACTTCGCGCAGATGACGCTGGACCTCTCCTCCGAATGGGCGGCCCATCACCGGCCCGGAGCCCCGCAGCTCTATCCGGAGCCGCTGCGCGCCGAGATCGACGAGGTCGCCAAGCGGATCTACACCGAGGTGAACAACGGCGTGTACCGCTGCGGGTTCGCGGGTTCCCAGACCGCCTATGACGCCGCATACGACCGGTTGTTCACCGCGCTGGACTGGCTCACCGATCGACTGAGCGGACAACGGTTTCTGGTGGGGGACACCATCACCGAGGCCGACGTCCGCCTGTTCACGACGCTGGCGCGCTTCGACCCCGTCTACCACGGCCACTTCAAGTGCAACCGGTCCAAGCTCGACGAGCTGCCGGTGCTATGGGCGTACGCGCGAGACCTGTTCCAGACACCGGGGTTCGGCGACACCGTCGACTTCGTCCAGATCAAGCAGCACTACTACATCGTGCACAGCGACATCAATCCCACCCAGATCGTGCCGAAGGGGCCGGAGTTGTCCAACTGGTTGACCCCGCACGGTCGGGAAGCGTTGGGCGGCAGACCTTTCGGCGACGGTTCACCGCCAGGCCCGACACCCGAGGCCGAGCGCGTGCCGCCGGGGCACTCGGCCGGCTAGGCCCAGACGGTCCGCACCGACCATTCGGCGTGCGGCCACGGGAACTCGTTGTTCTGCTCGTCGCGCACCAGCGTCGGCAGCTGCACCGCGATGCCGGTCAACCGGCCGCGCCGCGGATCGACGGTCGGGATGGTCACGGCGAGCTTGCTGTTGGGTCGGAACTCCTCGACAACGCTGTCCCCGGAACCCTCGTAGGCGCGCAGCAGCACCCACGGCGCCCTCGCGATCGACGGCGGCACCGACAACTGCACCGGATCGCGCGACGTGACGTCGAGTTCGCCGACGGTCTCCGGGATGTCGCACCGGGTGATCTGCAGGACGTCGCAGAATCGGTACGGTCCGACGCGCACCAACTGGCCGTGGGTGTAGGCACTGATCTCCGGATGCACGGGAGCGGGATCGCGCGTCAGCCGCCAGATCAGCACGCCGGTGGCCACCAACGCCACCACCGCGACCGCAGCCAGAACCGCAAGAACCCGCTTCACTCCCGCGCCACCGTCGCCGAGTCGGCGAGCGTGCCCTCCTGCTGGGCGAACACCGGCCGGTTGCCGCCGAATCCGGGGATCAGCGAGTCGCCGTGGTAACTCACCAACGTCTGGGCCAGGCCAAGGATCAGCACGGCGCTGATGGCCGTGAATCCGCTCCACAGATCGGTGTAGATCAGCACGCCCGTCGCGCCGCCCGCGACCCAGCCCAGTTGAAGCACCGACTCCGACCGGCCGAACGCCGATGCACGGGACTCCTCCGGCAGGTCGTCCTGCAGCGACGCATCGAGTGACGCCTTGGCGATCGCACTGGCCGCGGACGTGACGAGGGTGGCGAACGCCGCGACGAGCAGGTTGCCGGTGAGCGCGGTGGCCAGCGCGACGACGGTCACCGCGATCGTGGCACGCACCACCAACTGCGCGGGATGGCCGAGCTTGAGCCGGGCGCTGGTGAAGTTGCCCGCGAAGTTGCCGATGGCCGCCGCGGCGCCGATCAGGCCGAGGATGCGCAGCTGTTCCCAGCCGCTCGCGTCGTGCGACTTGGCGACGAACGCCGGATAGAGGAAGAGGAAGCCGGTCATCACCTTGATGGTGCAGTTGCCCCACAACGAGGTGATGATGTTGCGCCCCATCGGTTGTCGGGCAGGCTTCCCGGACTTCGGGTCGGGCAGCCGGCTGAGGTGCTCGGTGGGGCCGTGGTAGGTCAGCGTGGTGGGCACCTCACCCTCGGTCACCTCGACCCACTTCGGGATGCGCATCGCCACCACCGCGCCGCCGACGGTGACGGCGACGACCACGTACAGCGCGCCGGGCAGCTGGAACATGTTGAACAGGTACTCCACTCCGGCGGCGATCGCGCCGCCGAGCATGGTCCCACCGAGGAGGCCGAACACGGTGAGCCGGGAGTTGACCCGGACCAGGTCGATGGTCGGTGGCAGCACACGCGGCGTCATGGCGCTGCGCAACACGCTGAACGACTTCGACAACACCATCATCCCCAGCGCGCAGGGGTAGAGCACCCAGGACGGGAAGCTGCCGTTCACTCCGTCGTAGTTGGCGATCAGCACCACGGCGATCGCGGTGCGCAGGACGAACGACGTGGCCAGCGCGACCCGGCGGCCGTGCTGCAAGCGGTCGAGGGCTGGGCCGATCAGCGGCGCGATGACGGCGAACGGCGCGATCGTGATCAGGAGGTACAGCGCCACCTTGCTCTTGCTCTCGCCCGATGCGGCGGCGAAGAACAGGGTATTGGCCAGTGCCACCGCCATCGCGGAGTCGGCGGCGAAGTTGGCCATCACCGGATAGGTCAGCGCGGTCAGCCCGGACTTGTCGGCGCCGTCGGCGGTCGCCGCGCGCTGGAACAGCCCGTACATCTTGTAACCCATTTCGCGGCTGCGTTGCGCCGCGGCCCGAGTGACGGTGATCCGCTCGCCGGCCGCCTGGCCGGCACCCCGCGGAGGGGCGTCGGAGCGTGGCCCTCGGCTGTCCGAGGCATGCGTGTCGTCGAGCGGTGGCAGCCAACGGTTGGCGCTCGGGCCCTGGGGATTGCGGGCCGTCCGGGGCCGGGAGCCGACGCCGTCACTGGGGTAGTTGGCCATGCCGGGGTGCTGCTCACCGGAGCCTGCCGGAGGCCGCGGGGGAAAGTAGCGATGATCCCTCGGGTCCCCTTCGCTGCCGGGGTCACGACGGGATCCGCTCACGCTCTCGATTCTTCCCCATCCCCGCGACAGCCGCCCGTAGGGCGACCGGTGTGGCTTTGCTCGGGACTTGTCAGGCAGTATTGATGCCGATGGACAGCATGATCGAATCCGCCGAGCACGACGCCGCCGTCCCCCCGTTGGATGGGCGGGTGGATTTGGCGACGGTTCTGATGGGCGCCGTCGACCTCGCCCGCACGGCGATTCTCGAGTTCAGCGGGCCCGACGTCGTCGGTGAGTACCTCGGCGCGGGCTTCGACGATCCGACCGCCGCGACGCATCGCTTCCTCGCGGTCATGCCCGGCTACCAGGGCTGGCAGTGGGCAGTGGTGGTCGCGGCCTACCCCGGTGCCGACCACGCCACGGTCAGCGAAGTGGTCCTGGTGCCGGGACCGACGGCGCTGCTGGCGCCTCAGTGGGTGCCGTGGGAGGAACGCGTCCAGCCCGGCGACCTGAGCCCCGGCGATCTGCTGTCTCCGGTCACGAACGACCCACGCCTGGTGCCCGGCTACCTGTCGTCGGGTGATCCCGAACTCGACGAGCTCGCCGGCGAGGTCGGCTTCGGCCGTCGGCAGGTGCTCAGCCTGTGGGGCCGAATCGACGCCGCACAGCGTTGGCACGACGGCGATTTCGGTCCTGGGTCGGCGATGGCCCGCGCGACTCGGCGGATTTGCCGGGACTGCGGCTTCTATCTGCCCCTGACCGGCTCGCTCGGGACGGCCTTCGGGGTGTGCTCCAACGAGATGTCGGCCGACGGGCGCGTGGTGGCCGACGAGTACGGCTGCGGTGCGCACTCGGACACCCCCGCGCCCGCGGGGCTCGGCTCGCCGGCGTTCGATCCGTACGACGACGGCGTGCTCGAGGTCACCGACGTGGTGGCCCAGGTGGAGGTAGTCGAGGAAGCACCGGAATCGGACGAGGCGACGACCGACGCGGCCGAGGCCTCCGAGGCCGTTGAACCCGAGGCCGTTGAACCCGAGGCCGCAGGACCCGAGGCCGCAGAAGCGATCGAGGTCGTCGAGTCGGTCGAATCGGCGGAGGTCGTCGAGGCTGTCGAGCCGGTGGAGCCCGTGGAGTCGGCAGAGGTTGTCGAGCCGGTCGAGCCCGTGGAATCGGCCGAGGTTGTCGAGCCCGTCGAATCGGTCGAACCCGAGAACTAACCGGTTTCGGCGGCCGCCTTGATGCGCGCCAGCGAGGCGTTCATCCCCTCGACCAGTTCCCGTTCGAAACTCGGAACACCGCCGAACAGCGTGCTGATCACGAGATTCGACGTGGCCTTCACGCCGTTCTCGGCGTGGCGGCTCTCGATCACGCGGGTGCCCGTGTCATGGGGTTGGAGCTCGTAGGTCCAGATGGTGTTGTTGGCGTTCACCCGGAACGACAGCTTCTGCTCGGGAATCACCTCGGTGACCTGACCCGTCGTCGGCCAGACCAGATACCCGCGGCGGTTGAGGTTCACGGTCTTGGTACCGCGACGGAGCGGGCCGAATGGCTTCATCAGCCGGCACTGCGGACTCCACTTCGGCATCAGTCGGAGATCGGAGATCAGCGCCCACACCCGCGCAGGGGGTGCCTCGATGTCGATCTGCGCCTGCAGCAACGGTGCCGCCATCACCACTCCTCGCTCAGTCGAGTCCGGTCTGGGCGCCCCGCGAACCGCGCCGCACGGCGCGACGCTGCCACAGAAAGATCGACGTGCCAAGCACTCCGACGCCAAGGCCGGCCACGGTCACCGGGCGCCAGTGGTGCAATTCGGGCACCGTGAACGCGAGGACGACGGCAACCAGCCAGCCCGCCGCGATCGCGACGATCACCGGCCACTGCCGCAGCAGCGCGGCGGGCAACGCCGGCGGCACGGGCGCATCGTCGCCGTGCTGCGTCGTCGTCTCGGCCATAGCGGACAAACCTAGCCGATGAGCGCGAACACGGACGCGGACTGCAAAGTGGCTCGCTTGAGCCGGTCATCGAATGCCTGTCGGTACTCTTTTCACGTGACCGACGCCGATGCCCGACTGGCCAGCGACTTGTCGCTGGCGGTCGTTCGTCTGGCGCGGCAGCTGCGCTTCCGGCGGCCCGATTCACCCGTATCGCTTTCTCAGTTGTCGGCGTTGGCCACGCTGGCCAAGGAGGGCGCGATGACGCCGGGTGCGCTGGCCATCCGGGAACGCGTGCGGCCGCCGTCGATGACGCGGGTCATCGCCTCGCTGTGCGAACTCGGCTTCGTCGACCGCTGCGCGCACCCCGACGACGGTCGACAGGTGCTCGTGTCGGCGTCGGACGCGGGGGCGGAGCTGATCGAAGCGGAGCGCCGTGCGAGCCGGGAGTGGCTGCAGCAGCGGTTGGCCGAGCTCGCACCCGAAGAGCGCAAGACGCTGCTGATGGCGGCCGATCTGATGCTCGCCATCGTCGACGAAAGCGCGTGAGCGCGGGAGCCGGCGCTGGGGGTGCCCCCGCTGCGGGGAGAGCGAAGCGACCGGGCAGTCCTGATTCACGTCGACGATCCCGCAGATCCGCGGCTCGACGATTTCCGCGACCTCAACAGCATCGACCGCAGGCCGGACCTGCCCAGTGGCAAGGGCCTGGTGATCGCCGAGGGCGTGCTCGTCGTTCAGCGCATGCTGGCGTCCAGGTTCACTGCGCGCGCATTCCTCGGGACCGAGCGTCGTCTCGGTGAGCTGACCGCCGATCTGCACCGCACCGACGCGCCGTTCTACGTCGCCACCCCGGAGGTGATGGCCGACGTCATCGGCTTCCACCTGAATCGCGGAGTGCTCGCGGCGGCGCCGCGTGCACCGGAGCTGTCGGTGGCCGAGGTGATCGCCAATGCCCGCACGGTCGCGGTGCTGGAGGGCGTCAACGACCACGAGAACCTCGGCTCGATCTTCCGCAACGCAGCGGGTCTCGACGTCGACGCGGTGGTATTCGGCAGCGGATGCGCCGACCCGTTGTACCGTCGCGCCGTCCGGGTCTCGATGGGGCATGCGCTGCTGGTGCCCTACGCATGGGCGACGGACTGGCCAGGTGATCTGGAACTGTTGCGCGACAAGGGTTTCCGCCTGGTGGCGATGACGCCGAACCCGGCAGCGAGCGCACTTGCCGAGGCGATGCCGCAGTTGGCCGACGAACGGGTGGCCATCCTGGTCGGCGCCGAGGGGCCGGGCCTGACCGAGCGGGCCATGCGGGCATGCGACGTCCGGGTGCGGATTCCGATGTCGCGGGGTACCGACTCGCTGAACGTCGCGACGGCTGCCGCCCTGACGTTCTACGAGCGGGTGCGGTCCGGAGGTTAGGCTGGTCCGGTGACCGACGACACGACTCCGTGGGGGACCGGGCTGACGGTGGCCGCCTTCGTCGCCGCGGTCACCGCGGCGGCGATCATCGTCCTCAGCCTCGGCCTCACCCGGGTGCAACCCCTGTTGGCGGTCGGGCTCAACATCGTGGCGGTCGGCGGACTGGCCCCGACGGTGTGGGGTTGGCGCGCGCGACCGGTGTGGCGGTGGTTCGTGCTCGGCAGCGGAGTGGGCGTGGCCGCCGGATGGCTGACGCTGCTCGGCATGGCCCTTGGCGCGTAACGCCTTTCGCGACCGTCAGGGTAGCCGGGCCGACGTGTAGGACGCGTTGTACAGGCCCGTCATGGCCTCGTCCGGATGGAACACCAGGCCGTTGGCTCGCTGGCTGGCGGCGATGGCACGGACGCGCGGTCGGCGCGCCCGCGTCGAATCCGGCCAGCAGCAGTTCCCGCGTCCAGTCGTGGCGCAGGTCCATGCCGATGGAGTGCAGGGTGGCCGCCGGGGCGACGCCGAGCTCGGCGACGCCGAGGTGAAGAAATCGTCGAAGTACTTGGTGCGGACGGCCATTCCGTCGGCCAGGCCCGCACCAATCTCCGAGCAGACGCTTGTTGTACGCAAACGTCGAGTAGGCCCGACAACAAGTGTGCGCTCGGCGAAGGGCGGCAGTCCCCTGTCACTCCTCGGGGTGGTCTCTGCCCTCGGCGTAGTCGACCAGTGCGGCACTGATCCGCTTGTTGAGCTCGGGATCGCGAAAGGCGTTGACGAACATGGCATTCCACCACAGTCCGTCGGCCGCGAGCCGGGCGATCTGCGCGCGTACCGGATGACGGTCCACCCCCGGCGCCGGCCACATCCACGTCTCGAACGCTTCAGCGATCGGCCCCTGCATTTCCGGTTCGGTGCTGGCCGCCAGAATGACCGACCACCGGCGCAGCACCCGGTCGGCGTCCGCGGTGGTCAGGTTGTGGCAGGTAGATGCGATGTAGGCGCGGGTGTACGAGCCGGGCTCGCCGTCGTCCCACTGGGCGTAGTTGCTGTTCGTATCGTCGACCAGCCGCTCCACCAGTCCGCGAACCAGCTCGCTCTTGCTCGAGAAGTGATACAACAGCCCGCCCTTGGACACCCCCGCCTCATCGGCGACGGCCTGCAGAGTCAATGCCTGTGGGCCGCCTCGGGTCAACACCTGCTCGGCGGCGTCCAGCAATTCGTCGCGTCGTTCTCCTCGTGGCATGGAGCACTCTCGTCGTCTGCCTCCTGAGAGGCCTGGATATGCGATGCGTCGCGGTCAAGATTATCCCGCGTCGGCCTCAGCGGTGAGGCGGTGGACATCGTCAGCTTCTTCCGCTGAGAATCCGCGAACCGGACCGGCCAACCGCGCGATCAGCGGGCTGACCGCCGCGCCAACGGCCAGGGCAGTGGCCACGACGTACGACCCGGCTGGGCCCCACGCGTCGTTGAGAACACCCGACAGCGCGGTGCCTGCCGCACCGCCGGCCAATGCGCCTGTGTTGAGCCACCCGAAGGCCTCGGCGGCAGCGCTTTCGGCGACTCCGCGGGAGACGGCATGGTAGAGAGCTGCCATCGCGGGTGCGAAGCCGAATCCAGCGGCGAACAGCGCAACGAACTGCAGTGGGCCAGTGGTGATTCCGGTCAGCGCCGTCCCGGCCACGACGATCGCCAGCATCGCCACCAACGCACCAAGACCGAGTCGGCGCTGGCCAAGCACCAGGCCGCCGATCAGCGATCCAAGGCTCGACACCGAGATCGCCACACCGGCCAGCGAGTGCCCCAGTTGAGCCACCACTCCGACCTCCATCGCCATGAACGACGCGACGAGAGCGAGATTGGCGACGAAGGCGAGAAGGACCTCTTGGCGGGCCAGCACCCGGCCGAATGACGAAGTACCACGGGCGATCCGGGGCTGGCGCGGTTGGAGGCTCAGCACGAAGGCGATGGATCCCGTGAGCGTGATCCCCGCCGCGGCCAGCAGCGGCACCGCGGTGGACATCAGTGAGGTCAACACGGTCACCACGACCGGGCCGGTAACCCAAATCAGTTCTTGCGCGGTGGTATCGAACGCGAACAACGCACGCACCGTATCAGCGGGAACCATCCGTGGGTAGAGCGCGCGCACCACCGGCATCATCGGGGGGATCGACGCCCCCACGAGGATTCCCAGGGCGGCCAGCAAGACCAGGTGCGGGGGCGCGAGCGCCAACGCAAGGAAACCGATGCTGTTGATCATCGCGGCCGACAGCACGACGGGTGTCACACCGAATCTCCCGGTGAGCCGGGCGGACACGGGCATCGCGACCGCCTCGGCGAGGCTGACGCACGCCACGACGAGACCGGCCTGCCCGTACGACCCGGTCGTCTCCGAGACGTGCATCAGGATCGCGAGCGACAGCATCCCGAGCGGCAGTCGCGCGAACAGCTGAGACGCCGTCACTCGGAACACGCCAGGTGTCCGGAGCAACCGCAAGTAGCTGCCCACGGGGCCTCCTTGGATGGGCAAAGAGCAGACGCGTTCAGCCCCGTACTACAGGTCGAGCCACGTCTGAATGACCAGCGTTACTGTACCGTCCGGACGGTACAGTAATCAACACGGCCAGGGAACGCCGCCCCGTCTCGCGCCATCAACGCGCAGCGGAGGTGGATCGGGGAAGCTGCCAGGCTCAGGTCAGGGCTGGCTGGCGGAGCGGACGCCCAGGAGGACGTCTTCCCAGCCGGGAACCTCGGGCTTGCGCTTGCGGGCGCGCGGCGTCTTCGGTGGCGTGGCCGGAGGTTCCGGCTCGGGCGCGGGCGCTGGCGCGGGCACGACGGGGATCAGGGGCTCGGCGAATTCGAGCTCGGGTACCGGTGCCGGCGCAGGTGCGGGCACGCGGGCCACCGCCCGCAGCGGGGGGCGTGCGAACCCGGGGTCGATGAGCTCGGCCGCGGCATCGTCGAATGGCGTCGCCGTGCCACCGTGCGCGCCGGGGGTGTAGCGGAAGTGCGCGGTGTTGTCGGACCTGCCTGCCTTCCACGACAGCTGCACGGTCCAGCGGCCGTCCTCGTTGCGCCAGGCATCCCACGTGGTGGCTTCGGGATCCAGGCCGCGGGACACCAGGGCGGTCGTCACCGTCTCCAGCAGCGTCAGCACCGCGGGGCCGTCGGCCAGCACCGGGTGCGACGCGCCCGCGAGTTCGGCGGCGCGCGATCTTTCCAGCAGCACCGGGTGGGCAAAGCGCTCTACTCGGCTGACGCTTTCTCCAGCCGCCGATGCGACCTGCTCCACCGAAGCACCCGCGCGAATTCTGGCCTGAATATCCTTGGGGCGCAGCACGGTTGGCACCTCGTCCTCGATCTGGGGTTGGGTGGGGACCGTCTTGTCGCCGCGCAGTGCGGCGTGCAATCGGTCATCGGGACGAAGAACGAACTTGTCCCCGGAGTCGGCCGTCTCGCAGATGATGCGTTTGCCGTCGACGTCGAGTCCGACGACCTTGAGTTCGCGCATTCCGAGCCTCCTCTTGGCCGCCGGACGTAGCGCGGCTCAACGCGTCACCATACTGCGTTACCGACCCGTTACCGGTTCTGACACGCGGTGATGACCGCTTGAGCGAAGAACGGACGGCGGAGTGCGCCTACAGGTGCTCGACGACCCAGTCGACACAGGTGGTCAGGGCGCTCACGTCGTCGGGGTCGACGGCCGCGAACATCGCCACCCGGAGCTGGTTGCGGCCGAGTTTGCGGTACGGCTCGGTGTCGACGATGCCGTTGGCCCGCAACTCCTTGGCCACCGCGGCGGCGTCGACGGAGTCCGAGAAGTCGATCGTGCCGACCACCTGAGACCGCAGCGCCGGATCGGCGACGAACGGCGTGGTGTACGACGCGGCTTCGGCCCAGGAATACAGCCGTTGTGACGAGTCGGCCGTCCGCTTGACGGCCCAGTCCAGCCCGCCGTTGCCCAGCAACCAGTCGAGCTGCTCGGCCAGGAGTATCAGGGTGCCGATGGCCGGGGTGTTGTACGTCTGGTTCTTCAGGCTGTTGTCGATCGCGATGGGCAGCGACAGGAAGTCGGGCACCCAGCGGCCCGCCGCGGCGATCGCCTCGACGCGCGCCAGCGCCGCGGGACTCATCACCGCCAGCCACAGCCCGCCGTCGGAGCCGAAGTTCTTCTGCGGCGCGAAGTAGTAGACGTCGGTGTCGGCGATGTCCACCGGCAGCCCACCCGCCGCAGAGGTGGCGTCGATGACCACCAGCGCATCTCCGGCAGGCCGTTGCACGGGCACCGCGACGCCCGTCGACGTCTCGTTGTGCGCCCAGGCCACCACGTCGACCGACGGATCGGACTGCGGCTGCGGGGCACTGCCGGGATCGGCCTTCAGGATGATCGGATCGCCGACGAACGGGTTGGCGGCCACCGCCGAGGCGAACTTGGCGCTGAACTCGCCGTACGTGAGGTGCAGCGAGCGCTTGTCGATGAGGCCGAACGCGGCGGCGTCCCAGAACGCGGTCGAGCCGCCGTTGCCGATGATGACCTCGTAGCCGTCGGGCAGCGAGAACAGCTGCCGGACACCGTCGCGGACCCTGCCGACCAGGTCCTTGACCGGGGCCTGTCGGTGCGAGGTGCCGAAGAGGTGGCCTGCGGCCGCCAGTGCCTGCAGCTGTTCGGGTCGCACCTTCGACGGCCCGGAGCCGAAGCGACCGTCGCGGGGCTTGAGGTCGGCGGGAATCGTGAGCGCCATGCCGCCAAGCCTAGTTCGTCGCGATTTCGGCGCGCGCACCCGCGCTCAGCGACGGTCACCGACGGTTGACGCGCCGAAATCGCTCGCGGTCAGCGGGTCAGAATTCGGGCCCCGTCGCGCGTGACGGCGATGGTGTGTTCGCTGTGCGCAGCGCGGGCGCCGGTGGCGGTCCGCAGCGTCCAGCCGTCCGAATCGTGGGTGTAGTCGTCGGTGCCGTCGGCGATCAGCATCGGCTCGATGGCGATCACCAGGCCGGGACGCAGCTTCATGCCCTTGCCGGGGCGCCCCTCGTTGGGCACGTGTGGATCCTCGTGCATGGTGCGCCCGATGCCGTGGCCGCCGTGATGCGCCAGCATGCCGTAACCGGCGCTGCGAGCGACCTTTTCGATGGCGTACCCGACGTCCCCGAGGGTGTTGCCCGGCCGGGCCGCGGCGATCCCGGCCGCCAGCGCCGCGTCGGTTGCTTCGATCAGTGCGGCGTCCTGCGGGCGCGGTGTGCCGACGATGAAACTTCGCGCGGCGTCGCCGCACCAGCCCCGCAGGGTGGCACCGAAGTCGACGGACACCAGGTCGCCGTCGGCCAGCACCTCATCGGTCGGGACGCCGTGCACGACCGCGTCGTTGACGCTCGTGCACAGCACCGCCGGGAACGGTGACGGCGCCCACGACGGGTGGTAGTTGAGGAACGGTGATTCGGCGCCGTGCCGGGCGAGGACCTCCGCAGCAACCTTGTCCAGGTCGGCGGTGGTGCGTCCGGGCTTGGCGTGTTCGAAGATCGCGCGCAGCGCTTCGGCCACTACCGCTCCTGCGGCGGCCATCGCTTCGATCTCGGATTCGGTCTTCAACTCGACCATCAACTGGCCCTTCTGGCAAACGTAGAAAACGGGCCTGGCATTTATGCGATACCTGCGGTACCGTTGTACAAGAAGCAGGTCAATGTAAACCTCATGGGAGGGTTCGAATGGCTCGCACGAAGACGATCAGGCGCTGGCGTCGCAACATGGACGTCCTCGACGACACCGAGTACGTGGACACGCTCACCACACTGTCCGAGGGGTCGGTGCGGCGCAACTTCAACCCGTACACGGACATCGACTGGGACTCGCCCGAGTTTGCCGTGATCCCGAACGACGAGCGCTGGATCCTGCCCGCGACGGATCCGATCGGCCAGCACCCGTGGTACCGGTCGCAGTCCAAGGAGCGGCAGATCGAGATCGGCATGTGGCGCCAGGCCAACGTCGCCAAGGTCGGGCTGCACTTCGAGTCGATCCTGATCCGCGGCCTGATGGAGTACGCGTTCTGGACGCCCAACGGCTCACCGGAGTACCGGTACTGCCTGCACGAGGCGGTCGAAGAGTGCAACCACACCCTGATGTTCCAGGAGATGGTCAACCACATCGGCGCTGACGTGCCCGGCATGCCCCGGCTGCTGAAGTGGGTCCAGCCCGCCATCCCCCTGGTCGCGGGTCCGCTGCCGATCCCGTTCTGGTTCGGCATTCTCGCCGGCGAGGAGCCCATCGACCACACGCAGAAGAACGTCCTGCGCGAGGGCAAGGCGCTGCACCCGATCATGGAGCGGGTCATGGCCATCCACGTCGCCGAGGAGGCCAGGCACATCTCGTTCGCGCACGAGTACCTGCGCAAGCGCGTCCCGCACCTGCCGCGGCGGAAGCGGTTCGTGCTGTCGATCTACGTGCCGTTGGTGATGCGGATCCTGTGCTCGGCGATCATCGTGCCGCCGCGGGCGTTCTGGAAGGAATTCGACATCCCACGCTCGGTGCGCAAGGAGATCTTCTTCTCCTCGCCCGAGGCCCGACAGATGCTGCGCGACATGTTCGGCGACGTCCGGATGCTGTGCAAGGACACCGGCCTGATGAACCCGATCGCGAAGCTCGTCTGGCGGATCTGCCGAATCGACGGCGAGCCCAGCCGCTACCGCAGCGAGCCGCAGCGCCAGCACGTGGTCACCGCCGCGTAGGGCGAACACATGCCCCATGTGATCACCCAATCGTGTTGCAGCGACGGGTCCTGCGTCTACGCATGCCCGGTGAACTGCATCCATCCGTCGCCGGACGAGCCCGGCTTCGCCACCGCGGAGATGCTCTACATCGATCCCGTGGCATGCGTCGACTGTGGGGCGTGTGTCTCGGCCTGTCCGGTCGGCGCCATCGCCCCCGACACGAAGCTCCAGCCCGAGCAACTGCCCTTCATCGAACTCAACGCGTCGTTCTATCCGGAGCGCGAGGGCAAGCTGCCGCCGACGTCCAAGCTGGCTCCCGTGCTCGAGGCGCCGATGATCCACCCGCGTCCCGGCGGCCCGCTGACCGTGGCCATCGTCGGGTCCGGGCCCGCCGCCATGTACGCGGCCGACGAACTGCTTGACGCAGCGCGGCGTGATCGTGAACGTCTTCGAGAAGCTGCCGACGCCCTACGGCCTGGTTCGTGCCGGGGTCGCGCCGGATCACCAGACCACCAAACGGGTCACCCGCCTGTTCGACCGCGTGACGCGGTCACGGGGATTCGACTTCTACCTCAACGTCGAGGTCGGTCGGCACGTCAGCCACGCCGAGCTTCTGGCGCACCACCACGCCGTGCTCTACGCCGTCGGCGCGCCGAACGACCGTCGGCTCGACATCGCGGGCATCGGGCTGCCCGGCACCGGCACGGCCACCGAGTTGGTCGCCTGGATCAACGGCCATCCCGACTTCACCGACCTTGCCGTCGATCTGAACCACGAGCGGGTGGTCGTCATCGGCAACGGCAACGTCGCCCTCGACGTGGCACGCATCCTCACCAGTGACCCGGATGACCTCGCCCGCACCGACATCGCCGACCACGCCCTGGCCGCACTGCGCGGCTCGCGCGTGCGGGAGGTCGTGATCGCGGCCCGCCGAGGCCCTGCCCAGTCGGCGTTCACGTTGCCGGAGTTGATCGGTCTGACCGCGACGTGCGACGTGGTGCTCGACGCAGCCGATCACGAACTCGTCCAACGGGATCTCGCCACCGAGCCTGATGCGCTGACCCGCAACAAACTCGAGATCCTCGCCAAGCTCGGCGACGCCTCCGCCCCGATCGGTGCGCCGCGGATCAGGCTGGCCTACGGGCTGACCCCGCAGCGGGTACTCGGGGACGGACCGGGTCGAGGGCGTCGAGTTCATCGCGACCGGTACCGACGAGATCCGTGTGCTCGACGCCGGTCTGGTGCTCACGTCGATCGGCTACCGCGGCAAGCCCATTCGCGATCTGCCGTTCGACGACGATGCCTGTGTGGTGCCCAATGCGGGTGGCCGCGTGATCGACCCCGCATCGGGCGCACCGGTGCGCGGTGCCTACGTCGCCGGTTGGATCAAGCGGGGGCCGACCGGCTTCATCGGCACCAACAAGTCGTGCGCCGCCGAGACCGTGCACGAGCTGGTGGCCGATTACAACGGTGGTCGTCTGCACGAGCCGGTCGCCAGTCAGGCGGCGCTCGACCGTCTGATCCGCGACCACAGGCCCGAGGTGGTCGATGGTGCCGGGTGGCAGGCGATCGACCGGGCGGAGATCTCCCGCGGGGGAGAGCAGCGACCGCGCAACAAGTTCACCGCGATCCCCGACATGCTCGCGGCGGCCGCGACGGCGCCGAGCCCGCCCCTTGGCCGACGCATCCTCGCGGGGCTGTTTCGCTAGGGTCGCGACTTTTCGCGAAACCAACCCGCCACTCGTGGGGCGGGCGTAAGCAAATTCCATGAGCGCAGCGGCGTACGTGGGTCGGGTCGGCGGTTTGGCTGTAGCGCTGGGGGTTGGCGCGGCGCTGTTCACCGGCACCGGTCTCGCATGGGCGGACCCCGACGCCTCCACTTCCTCTGATTCGCCGTCGTCGGAGTCCTCGCCCGCGGGACCGTCCGCGACGGCGGAGCACCAACGGCCGCGGACCCGTCGAGGCACGGGCGCCAGGCGGTCACGGACCCGAAGGACTGCCGATGCGAAGGACGAGGCGCAAAGCCGCCGATGAGAAGGGCCGGCACGACCAAGGCCGACCCCGAAGAGGCCGACCCACCCACGGCCGAAGCTGACCCGGCCCCGGTCGATCCCGCGTCCGTCGGCCCCACCTCGATCGGCGCCAAGGAGCCCGACCTCGTGCCCGACCCCGATCAGCCCGCCGACGAATGAGGATCCGGTCGAACCCGCCACCGGCGCAGGCCCCAGCACACCGTCTCTCGCCGCGGCGGAGTCCAAGAAGTCGGCCAACGTGGGGGCGGGACCCTCCGTCGCGCAGGCTCCGACCAGCAAGGTCGCCGCCGCCGAACTGACGTCCGCCGAACCCCAGCCCGACGGTGAATCGGATCCAACGAACACGCAGTCCAAAGTGATTGCGCCGCAAGCGATGGCATCGCTGGCGAGGGTTCAGGCCGCTGCGACGCCCGTCGCGGTCCCGTCGCTGCGGCCGTGGCCGACCGCCTTCGACCCGGTCACGGTGGTCACGTATCTGACGGGCATCGTGTCGAGCCTCGTCAACGCGGTGCTGAGCCCGTTCGCCGCCGGCCTCCCCGCGTTGCCCGTCGATCCGTCCGCGTGGTCACTGCTGGCCTGGGTACGCCGAGAGCTCTTCAACGAATCGCCGACCCTGACCTACAACCCGGTGCAGAACACCCAGAGCCTCGACGACGACGGCGACGTCGTGGTCACCGGAAGGGTCGTGGTGTCCGACCAGGACCAGGAGCCCCACACCTTCACCGTCATCGGGCGACCGCACAACGGTGGCACCGTCGAGATCGACGAGGACGGGAACTTCACCTACCGCCCCATGAACGCGATGGCGGCGGTGGGCGGCACCGACTCGTTCACCGTGGTCGCCAGCGACGAGGCGGCCGGATTCCACCTGCACGGCCCCCTCGGTCTGCTCCAGTTCGTGCCCATCCTCGGCAGTCTCCTCAACCCGAGCGCCGGTCACCGGGTGGCCAAGACCATCACGGTCGACGTCACGGCGGTCGACGGTGTCGACCTGTCGTTCCCCGACGACTTCGACTGGGGCGTGGCGCACGCCGGCTTCCAGGCCGAGGGTGGCCCGGGTTCCCCCGTCGATCCGAATTCCGACTGGTACCGGTGGGTGCACGATCCGATCAATCAGCTGCTCGGGTTGACCAAGGGGGTGCCGGAGGACGGCCCGGCACGTACGTCGAGTACGACGCGGACGCGCAGCTGGCGCGCGATGACCTCGGCATGAACACCTTCCGGATGGGCATCGAGTGGAGCCGGATCTTCCCGAATTCCACTGCGTCGGTGGATATCTCGGACGAGGACGGCACCGTCAGCCTCGCCGACCTCGAGGCACTGGACCAGCTGGCCAACCAGGACGAGGTGGCGCACTACCGCGCCGTCTTCGCCTCCCTGCGCGCCCACGGCCTCGAGCCGCTGGTCACGGTCAACCACTTCACGCTTCCGACGTGGGTCCACGACCCGATCACGGCGCGCCCGCTGATCCAGCTGGGGTTGCCTGCGCCTGCCGCAGGCTGGTTGTCGCCGTCCACCCCCGTCGAATTCGAGAAGTACGCCGCCTACGTGGCGTGGAAGTACGGCGATCAGGTGGACGACTGGGCCACGATCAACGAGCCGTTCTCGCCGGTGTTGACCGAGTTCTTCGCGATACCGACCCTGGTCCCGAGCTGGCCGCCCGGCTTGATCCGGCCCGACCTGGCATCGACGTTCCTCGTCAACGAGGCCAAGGGGCATGCCGCCGCGTACGACGCGATCCACCTGTGGGACACCAAGATTGCCACGCCCGGTCAACCCGCGGCCTTCGTCGGATTCACCAACAACATGATCCCGGCGCGCCCGGCCGACCCGACCAACCAGCTCGACGTGCAAGCGGCCGACGCCTGGAACGAGTTCTACAACCACTGGTTCCCGAACGCGGTGATCGACGGTTGGGTGGACGCGAACTTCGACGGGGTGAAGACGGCCGACGAGATCCACGCCGACTTCGCCGACAAGGTCGACTGGATGGGCGTGCAGTACTACGGCTCGCAGCCGATGCAGGGCTTCGGTGTCGCGCCGATACCCGGCTTCCCGTTCCTGCGCGGGCTGCCGATCCGGTGCGAGGCGGCGTCGCCGACGTGCAGCGACTTCAACCAGCCCACCGACCCCGGCGGCTTCCGCGAGGTGCTCGAGATGGCGGCGTCGTACAAGCTCGCAGACGGATCGCAGGTGCCGATCTGGGTGACCGAGAACGGCATCGCCGACGCGGGAGACTCGAAACGGCCGTCCTACATCGTGAATCACATCGCGGTGGTGCAGGACATGCTCGCCCATGGCGTGGACATCCGCGGGTACACCTACTGGTCCTTGGTCGACAACCTCGAGTGGGCGGAGGGCTACGACCTTCACTTCGGGCTGTACGGCTCCGATCCCACGACCCCCGAGCTCGAGCGCACGCCCAAGCCGGCGAGCATCTCGGCGATCAGCCAGATCACGAAGTCGAACTCCCTGCCGCTGGGCCTGTTGGCAGACATACGTGCCGGGCGTGGTCTGACCGTCTAGCTCTTGCCCATGGCCTCAGCGATCTCGTCCATGCTCACCTCGCGCATCGGTTGGCCCAGCGACCAGTGGTGACCGAACGGGTCGCGGATGATGCCGTAGCGATCGCCCCAGAACTGGTCCGCCAGCGGGGCAATGACGGTCGCGCCTGCGTCGAGTGCCCGTTGGAACGCCGACTCGACGTCGGTGACCTGCAGGTGGATGGTGACAGGGGTGCCGCCGAGGGCCTTTGGCGTCATCGACTTGCCGTCGTTGTACTCGGGGAAGTCGTCGTTGAGCATGATCGTGGACCCGTTGACGTCGAGCGCGGCGTGCACGAGGCGGCCGTCCGGATGTGGCACCCGGCCGTGCTCCTTGGCGCCGAACGCCTTGACGTAGAAGTCGATCGCGGCAGCGGCGTCGTCCACGACGAGGTGCGGCGCGACGAGCGGCTGAACTGCTGGCTTGTCGGGACTGGCCATGGCCATCTCCTTGCATTCGGCTGATCGAACGGTCATGCGTGTCGACCATCCGGCGTAGCGATTCTCATCGCGCCTCCGGCGCCGGGAACGGTCGCCGCGGAAATACGAGTAGTCACCTACTCTAGGCAGCCGCCCGCGTCGTGGCGAGGCTCGGTTCATGACCAAGACCCCGTCTGAGACGATGCTCGACGCTCTGCCGCTGGCGCCGCGGAACCCGTTGCCGCTGAAGCAGCAACTCAAGGCGATTCGCATGTTCCACAGCGGCTGCGAGACACTGCGCGACGCAGGCGGTCCGGTCACCCGTATCAAGGCGGGCCCGCGGTGGCTGGTGCCCGAGATCGTGGTGGTCACCTCACCGCAGGGCGCCCATGACGTCCTTGGACGATCGGACGCCGTCCTGGAGCGAACGCGCATCCACAGCGAGATGCGCAGCCTGATCGGGGCCAACCTCTTCGACGTCATGCACGACGAGTGGCTGCCGAAGCGGCGCCGGCTGCAACCGCTCTTCACCAAGAAGCGGGTGCAGGGGTATGGCGGCCAGATGGCGCACGCCGCGGAGACGGTCGCCCAAGGTTGGCAGTCCGGGTCGGAAGTCGATCTCGACGCCGAGTGCCGCAAGTTGGCGTTGCGTGCCCTCGGCAGTTCGGTGCTCGGGCTGAACCTCGACGCCGAGGCCGACCGGATCGGCAAGCCACTGCGGGTGATGCTGGAACACGTCGCCGACCGTGGGGTGGCGCCGGTGCGCTTTCCCGGTTGGGTGCCGACGCCTGCGCGTGTGCGGGCACGTGCGGCGAGCGCCGTCCTGCGGGACGTGGCCGCAGAGGTGCTGCGCGCGGTCAAGGCGGACCCGAACCGCGACGCTCCTCTGGTGCGCGCGTTCATCGAGGCGAAGGATCCCGTGACCGGCAGCGGTCTGACCGATGACGAGATCCGCGACGAACTCATCGCGTTCATGACCGCCGGACACGACACCAGCGCAACGACGTTGGCGTACTCGCTGTGGCAGCTCGGGCGTCATCCCGAGATGCAGGAGCGGGTGCGGGCCGAGGCCGCCGCCATCGGCGACCGGGAGCTCGGGCCCGGCGACCTCGCCAACCTCGGCTACACCATGCAGGTGCTGCACGAGGCGCTGCGGCTGTGCCCGCCTGCTGCGGCGTCGGGCCGGTTGGTCATGGAGGACATCGACGTCGACGGATACCGGGTGCAGAAGGGCACGATGGTGGCCGTCGCGATCTATGCGATCCAGCGGGATCCGGCGCTGTGGGAGCGATCCACGGCGTTCGATCCCGACCGGTTCCGGCCCGAGGTCGCCAAGAGCATCGACCGCTGGCAGTTCCTGCCGTTCGGGGCCGGGCCGCGGACCTGCGTCGGCGACCACTTCGCCATGCTCGCAATGGCGCTGACCCTGAGCACCGTCGTTCGCCGCACCGAGATCTGTTCGCTGGAGGACGACTTCCCGCTGGCGACGCCGTTCACCATGGTCGCCGGCGCGCCGATTCCGGCCAGGGTGATCGCCCGCCCCGGCTACACCACGGAGAACGCCGCGGGCAGCGCGCCCCGCCCGGTGAGCGCCGTGAGCACCGTCTCGCCCTGACCGAGAGCCACGCCGATGCTGGCGGCCAACACGGTGGCGTCGAGCAGGACGTCGGCGGGCAGCGTGAAGTCAACGCCTGCGGCCCGTGCGACGTCGAGCCCGTGCACGGCCAGTTCGAACACGCGGGTGGGCAGATAGCTGCTCAACCGGATGCCGAGTCCACCGATCACCGCGATCAGCGGATCCTGCACCGCGGCGACGTCGTCCAGCGCCTTGGCGACCAGGCCGTCGACGGTGGCCGCAGGGTCGGCGCCCAGGTCCCGGCCCGCCTGCCTGCCGCGCTCGGCGATCGCCTCCGAGCCCGCGTTGGAGGCGTACTCCGCCACATACGTGTAGTACTCGACCGGATCGGCGAGGTCCTCTTGCTCGGGCGTGGTCTGCAGATAGGTGCTGACGGTGATCAGCGACCGCGACGCGTGGCCCACGAGCGAGCGCAGATCCCAGTCGCCAAGGCCGGGGCCGTCCCACGCGGCTTCGGGGATGTCGTGCACCAGCCTCGCGAACGCCGTTGCCGCGGAGGCGAACGTCGCCTCGGTCACGACCCTGGAATCACGGCGATCTGGTCCCAGCCGTCGACCGACTCGGGGCTGCGCGGCGCCGGACCGACGTAGAGGGCCGCAGGGCGCACCAGCTTGCCGAGGCGCTTCTGTTCGAGGATGTGCGCGCACCACCCCGCGGTGCGGCCGCAGGTGAACATCGCGGGCATCATCTTGGCGGGCACCTTGGCGAAGTCGAGGATGACCGCCGCCCAGAACTCCACGTTGGTCTCGATCGCGCGGTCGGGCCGCCGCTCCCGCAATTCGGCCAACGCGGCCTGCTCGAGCGCGACGGCCACCTCGTAGCGCGGCGCCTCGAGTCGCTTGGCGGTGGCCCGCAGCACCCGCGCCCGCGGATCCTCGGCCCGATAGACCCGGTGCCCGAAGCCCATCAACTTGTCCTTGCGGTCGAGGACGCCCTTGACCACGGCCCTGGCGTCGCCGTTCTGCTCGACCTCTTCGATCATCGGCAGCACGCGGGCGGGTGCGCCGCCGTGCAGGGGCCCGCTCATCGCGCCGATCGCCCCGGACAGTGCGGCAGCCACGTCCGCGCCGGTGGAGGCGATCACCCGGGCGGTGAACGTGGACGCGTTCATCCCGTGTTCCGCCGCGGTGACCCAGTACGCGTCGATGGCCTCCACGTGCCGGGGATCGGGGTCACCCTGCCACCGGGTCATGAATCGCTGTGTCACGGTGAGGCATTCGTCGATCGTGCGCTGCGGGACGGCGGGCTGGTGGATGCCGCGGGCGGACTGCGCCACGTACGACAGTGCCATCACCGAGGCGCGTGCGAGTTGATCGCGGGCCGTCGCGTCGTCGATGTCGAGGATCGGCGGGTAGCCCCAGATCGGTGCGAGCATGGCCAGGCCTGCCTGCACGTCCACCCGCACGTCGCCGCTGTGGATGGGCAGCGGGAAGGGCTCGGCGGGTGGCAGCCCGTGGCCGAACCTGCCGTCGACCAGAAGGCCCCACACGTCGCCGAACGTGACGTGTTGGGTGACGAGGTCCTCGATGTCGACGCCGCGGTAGCGAAGCGCACCGCCGTCCTTGTCGGGTTCCGCGATCTCGGTGGTGAAGGCGATGACGCCTTCGAGGCCCTCGACGAAGCCGTCGGGCACAACGGGCATCCCAGTCATGGCCCGATTCTTACACCAGTGCCTGGGGTGTTCACGACCGGTCGGTAACGGCTGGCAGGAGGCGCGGGCGTAGCGTCGTGCGCGTGACCTCGGAGGGCAGGAGCGAAGCGACCCGGGAAGAAATCTCGGAGGGTGGTAAAGAGCCGACGGCGACGGGAATCTGGCGCGGATGCGGGTGGAGTACGGATCGGTGGAGAAGGACGGCAGCTCGGATCTCGACGACGACTGGCTCGCCGACGGATGGATTGCCTTGCTGCGCAAGTGGTTGGCCGACGCCCAGGCCGCCGACATCGCCGAACCGAACGCCATGGTCATCGGCACCGTGGACGATCGGGGAAGGCCGGTCACGCGCACGGTGTTGTGCAAGGGCGTGGACGAAGCCGGCATCACGTTCTTCACCAACTACGACTCCGACAAGGGCGAGCAACTCGCCGCCACCCCGTACGCCTCTGCGACGTTCCCGTGGTTCCCGCTCGGACGCCAGGTGCACGTCCGGGGCGCGGTGACCAGGGTGTCGCGGGAAGCCACCGCCGACTACTGGTCCAAGCGGCCACGCGGCTCGCAGCTCGGGGCGTGGGCGTCTCACCAGTCGCGGCCGATCGCGTCGCGCGCGGCGCTGCTCGACCAGCTGGCCGAGGTCACCGAGCGGTTCGCCGACCTCGACGCCGTGCCGGTACCGCCGAACTGGGGCGGCTACGTCATCGCACCGGAGGTCGTCGAGTTCTGGCAGGGCCGGGAGAACCGGGTGCACAACAGGATTCGCGTGGTGGGAAAGAGCCGCATCGAGCGGCTGCAGCCCTAGGTGGCGCGGCTCTTCGCCGACACCACGCCGCTACGGACGCCGGATTTCCGTCGGTTGTGGCTGGCGGGCATCGTCACGGTCATCGGCGGCAACCTCACCATCTTCGCGGTGCCGGTTCAGCTCTACTCGCTGACGCAGAACTCGGCGTACGTCGGGCTGGCCGGCATCTTCGCCCTGGTCCCGCTGATCATCTTCGGGTTGTGGGGCGGCGCCTGGGCCGATGCGATGGACCGCAGGGTCCTGCTGATCATCACCTCGTGCGGGCTGGCCGTCTCGTCGGTGCTGCTGTGGGTGCAGGCGGCGCTCGGGCTGAACAACGTGTGGGTGGTGCTGTGCCTGCTGTCGTTTCAGCAAATCTTCTTCGCGATCAACTCGCCGACCCGGTCGGCCGCCATCCCGCGGATGCTGCCAGGTGAGCAGTTGCCCGCCGCCAACTCGCTGAACACGACCGTGATGCAGTTCGGCGCCATCGTCGGGCCGCTGCTCGCCGGGGTGTTGCTGCGCTTCGTGGACCTGTCCACGCTGTACCTGATCGACGCGATCACCTGTGTGCTGCCGATCTGGGCGACGTTCCGGCTCGCCCCGATGCCCGCCACCTCCCTGCAGACCACGGGCCAGTGGGGGTTCAAGGCCGTGCTCGACGGCTTCCGGTACCTGTCCGGCAACCGGGTGGTCCTGATGTCGTTCGTCGTCGATCTGATCGCGATGATCTTCGGCATGCCGAGGGCGCTCTTCCCGCAGATTGCCCACCAGAGCTTCGGTGGTCCGGTCGAGGGCGGCACCACGATGGCCTTGCTGGCCGCCGCGATGGCCGCGGGTGCGGTGGTGGGCGGCGTGTTCTCGGGCTGGTTGCCGCGGATCCGGAGGCAAGGCTTCACGGTGGTGGTCGCGATCGTGGTCTGGGGTGTTGCGATGATCGGTTTCGGGGTTGCCTGCGGGCTCGCAGACGGCTCGGCGCGCGTCTGGTTGTGGATAGCTCTGGCGTTTCTGGCAATCGGCGGTGCGGCCGATATGGTGTCGTCCGCGTTCAGGTCGACGATCCTGCAGCAAGCGGCATCCGATGAACTGCGCGGCAGGCTGCAGGGGGTGTTCACCGTGGTCGTTGCGGGTGGGCCGCGCTTCGCCGATGCACTACACGGGGCTGCGGCCGCCGCGGTGGGCACCACGGTTGCCGCTGCGGGCGGGGGCGTGTTGGTCGTCCTCGGCGTCGTCTTCGCCGCCTTCGTGGTTCCCGCGTTCGTGCGTTATCGCGTAACAGGCCTAACGACTTAAGGAATTCATAGATACGGAAGTTAATATCTCGCGCGTGGCTGAACTCGCTGAGGACTCCGTCCCCGGCTTACGCGAGCGCAAGAAATTGCGCACCAGGGCCACGCTCATCGACGCGGCCATGGAACTCTGCCTGCGCCACGGTTACGAGAACACCACCGTAGAACAGATCGCCGCGGCGGCGGACGTGTCGCCGCGCACGTTCAGCCGTTACTTCGCCACGAAGGACGCGGTGTTCATGACCCTGATCGACGACTACTCACACGAGGTGTCGATCGAACTGGAGACGGTGCCGCCGGACATCGGTCCGCTCGAGGCCATGCGCCAAGCCCACGTGGCGGTACTCACGCGGGTCGCGAGCCGCCAGGTCGGCAGGCTGACCACCGAGCGAATCATCCTGATGTTGCGCGTCATCAACGCCTCCGACACGCTGCGGAGGTCGGCCTTCGAGTTCCGGCACGACGCGACCGAGGTCATCATGGCCAAGCGGCTGGGAGTCGACATCGAGGATCGCCGGAGACGTCTGGTCACGGCCGTCTTCTCCTCGATCATCGTGACCGCGTGCGGCGACCTCATCGCCGACACCGACACCGTCCGGCTGGGGCCGACGATCATGGTGGATCGTCTCAACGAAGCGTTCGGCCAAGTGGCGCTCTTCGCCTCCGATCTGAAGGCACCGGCGCCCCCGGCCAACTACGTCCCGGTGTATGGCTGAAGCCCGCGTCGACGGACTGCGGGAACGCAAGAAGCAGCGGACGCGCGCGACCCTGATCGAAGCTGCGGCTGACCTGTGCCTGCGGCAGGGGTTCGACAACACCACTGTCGAACAGATCGCCGCCATCGCCGACGTGTCGCCGCGGACCTTCAGCCGGTACTTCCCCAACAAGGACGCCGTGGTCGCCGCGATCGCCGACGAGATGGACACCTACATCGCCGCGGCGCTCGAGCATCAACCGGTCGACATCACCGAGCACGAGGCGCTGTTGCGGGCGCATCTCGAGGTCTTCGCCCCGGACCGGGACTACCAGACCCCGGCGTTCAAGCGGATGGCGGTGATGATCCAGATCGTCAACGGGTCGTCGTCGTTCAAGGCCTCCGCGCTGGCTCACGAGCAGGGCCTGTCGGAGAACGCGTCGACCGCGGTGATCGCCAGACGGATCGGGGTGGCCCCCGACCATGCGGCTGTGCGAATGATCACCGACACCTGGACGGTGTTGTTCGCCACGTCGTTCTCAGGTCTCGGCACGCCAGGAAACGAACCGATCGAGTCGAGGATCGTCTGCGAGCGGATGTGCGCGAGCTTCGAGCTGTTCCGCAGGTCCTGGATGCCGTGGAGAGCGCCCGGCGCAAACGGCCAACCCCCCGCAAGCGCGCCAACTGGATAGCGACTACTTTCACTAGTGACGGACGGTTCTGGTCCGGTCGACAACCGCAGAAGGGGTTAGAACGTGCCCGAAAACTCCAAATCCGGCGAGGTCGCCAAGCTCAGTTACCCGGGCGGCGAGATCGACTTGGAGATCGTGCAGGCCACGGAGGGATCCGACGGCATCGCGTTGGGATCGCTGCTGGCCAAGACCGGTTACCCCACCTACGACGGCGGCTTCGTCAACACCGCGTCGACGAAGAGCGCCATCACCTACATCGACGGTGATGCGGGCATCCTGCGCTACCGCGGCTACCCGATCGAGCAGCTGGCGGAGAAGTCGACCTTCATCGAGGTCAGCTATCTGCTGATCTACGGCGAGCTGCCGACGGCCGAACAGTTGGACAAGTTCACCACCCAGATCCAGCGGCACACCCTGCTGCACGAGGACCTCAAGCGGTTCTTCGACGGCTTTCCCGCGCAACGCGCACCCCATGCCGGTGCTCTCCAGCGCGGTCAACGCGCTCTCGGCGTACTACCCGGATTCGGTGGACCCGCTCGACAAGGAGCAGGTCGAGCTGTCGACCATCAGGTTGCTGGCCAAGCTGCCGACCATCGCCGCCTACGCGTACAAGAAGTCCGTCGGCCAACCGTTCCTCTACCCGGACAACTCGCTGACCCTGGTCGAGAACTTCCTGCGGATGACGTTCGGATTCCCGGCCGAGCCCTACGAGGTCGACCCCGAGATCGTCCGGGCACTGGACTTGCTGCTGATCCTGCACGCCGACCACGAGCAGAACTGCTCGACGTCCACGGTGCGGCTGGTGGGCTCGTCGCAGGCCAACCTGTTCACCTCGATCTCGGGCGGGATCAACGCGCTGTGGGGCCCGCTGCACGGCGGCGCCAACCAGGCCGTGCTGGAGATGCTCGAGAAGATCCGCACGGAGGAAAGCGACGTTCACGACTTCGTCAAGAAGGTGAAGAACCGCGAGGACGGCGTCAAGCTGATGGGCTTCGGGCACCGCGTCTACAAGAACTGGGACCCGCGGGCGCGCATCGTGAAGGAGCAGGCCGACAAGATCCTGGGCAAGCTCGGCGGTGACGACGAGCTGCTGGACATCGCCAAGGCGCTCGAAGAGGTGGCGCTGACCGATGACTTCTTCATCGAGCGCAAGCTGTACCCGAACGTCGACTTCTATACCGGTGTGATCTACCGCGCCCTGGGATTCCCGACGCGGATGTTCACCGTGCTGTTCGCGCTGGGCCGGCTGCCGGGCTGGATCGCGCACTGGCGCGAGATGCACGACGACGGCGACAGCAAGATCGGCCGGCCGCGCCAGATCTACACCGGCTACACGGAACGGGACTACTCCAGCATCGGCGGCCGATGAGCGCTTGCGCGAAGAGCATCGGCCCGGTAGTCCCCTCCTGCGACACATCTCACGTCGGGCTGGCTTGCCTCCGAGATGATTGTAGTTTCACAATAGTTGTGTGAATGAAACTGTCGGTACTCTGAGCGAACGCCGCAAGATCATCGTCCTGGTGTCCTGCTGCTTGAGCCTGCTCATCGTGTCGATGGATGCCACGATCGTCAACGTCGCCATCCCGAACATCCGCCAGGATCTGGGCGCGTCCCCGTCGCAGTTGCAGTGGGTGATCGACGTCTACACCCTGGTGCTGGCCTCGCTGCTGATGCTGTCCGGTGCGACGGGGGACCGGTTCGGCCGTCGGCGGGTCTTCCAGATCGGTCTGATCGTCTTCTCGCTGGGCTCGCTGCTGTGCAGCGTGGCGCCGAACATCGATGCGCTGATCGGCGCGCGTCTGCTGCAGGGCATTGGCGGATCGATGCTGAATCCCGTTGCGCTGTCCATCATCTCGCAGGTCTTCACCGGTCGTGTCGAGCGGGCGCGCGCCCTGGGCTTCTGGGGCGCGGTGGTCGGTATCTCGATGGCACTCGGACCGGTCGTCGGCGGTTTCCTGATCGAGCTGATCAGCTGGCGTGCGGTGTTCTGGATCAACCTGCCGATCTGCCTGGCGGCCATCGTGCTGACGGCGATCTTCGTGCCCGAAACGAAGTCGCTCACCATGCGCAACATCGATCCGATCGGTCAGGGCCTCGCCGTGCTCTTCCTGTTCGGTGTGGTGTTCGCGCTCATCGAAGGCCCGAGCCAGGGCTGGACCAATCCGCGTGTCGTCACGGTCGCGGTCGTCGCGGTGCTGGCCTTCGTCGCCTTCCTGCGCTACGAGTCCAGACGCCACGACCCGTTCATCGACCTGCGCTTCTTCCGCAGCATCCCGTTCGCATCGGCGACGCTGACCGCGGTGTGCGCGTTCTCGGCGTGGGGCGCCTTCCTGTTCATGATGTCGCTGTACCTGCAGTCCGAGCGGCACTACAGCGCCATGCACACGGGTCTGATCTACCTTCCGATCGCCATCGGAGCGTTGCTGTTCTCGCCGCTGTCCGGACGGCTCGTCGGCCGCTACGGCGCGCGCCCGTCGCTATTGGCGGCAGGCGCGTTGATCACGGCGGCCTCGCTGATGCTGACGTTCCTGACCGCCACGACACCCGTGTGGGCGCTGCTTGGCATCTTCGCGGTGTTCGGCGTCGGGTTCGCGATGGTGAATGCGCCCCTGACCAACGCGGCGGTCAGCGGGATGCCGCTGGACCGGGCGGGCGCGGCCTCGGCCGTGACGTCGACGAGTCGGCAGATCGGCGTGAGTATCGGTGTGGCGCTGTGTGGTTCGGTCGCGGGATTGGCCGCGTTGCAGAGCGGAGAGGACTTCGCCGCCTCGTCGAGGCCACTGTGGTTCGTGTGCGTCGGACTCGGCGTCGTGATCTTCGCGCTGGGATTCCTGTCCACCTCGCAGCGGGCCGTCCGGTCGGCCCACCGGCTGGCCCCGCTGATCGCGGGCAACCCGGTCATCACGGAGGAGGGGGCACGTGTCGCATAACGCGCGCGCCGATCGGGTGTGGCGCCTGATGGCGGCGGTGGTCTTCGACAACCGCGACGTATGGCGACGCGACGTGGTCGAGGTCTCGGGCCTGCCGTTCAGCAGGATTCGCGTGCTGCGCAGGCTGGCCAAGCGGTCGATGACGGCCAAGCAGATCGCCGAAGCCGCCACCATGGACGCACCCGCCACCACGGTCGCGTTGAACGACCTCGAGGGCCGCGGCCTGATCGTGCGCGAACCGGATCCGACCAACCGACGCTCGAAGCTGGTGTCGCTCACCGACGATGGATGCCGGGCGGTCGCGACCATCGACGACGTCGAGGATCCCGCACCGCCCCCGTTCTGTGCCTTGAGTGAGACCGAACTGCAGACGCTCGAAGCCATCCTGGCCAAGCTCGTTGGCGGTTAGCCCTCTGCGCCGAAACGGAACTCCTCGTCGTTGAGCACCGTTGCCCTGCTCCCGGCGCGCCGCGCGCCATTACTGGGCCGACCACCACTGGTAGAGATCGTCGAGTGTGGGACCCTGTCGATCTGCCGAGATGACGCTGACTAGGAGATCGCCGTCCTTGGTCCACGCGACCGTTGCCACGTCGTCCTTGAAGCCGCACACCAGGGTGCCGCTGGGTTGCGCCGGTGTGGCGTTGGTGTGCCAGGGCCCTGGCGACTGGATGCCTCCCGGACAACTCACAATGTCCAATCCCCGCACAATCTCGCTATAAGCAGCTCTCAGCGCGGCTTGGTCGCGAACCAAGGTGAATGTCGCCGACGCCGGCCCGCCGGGGTTCGGGCTTTGCCCGCAGGCAATTCTTGCCATGGCATCTGCCGTCACCACTGGTGCGCACTCAGCGGGAACGTATCCAGGGGGCAGAAGGTGAAGCAGTCGGTCTTCGACGCCAGGATCCGCAGACTGCCCCAACTGCGTCGTTGGTGCACTCGATCGGTTGACCGTCGAGTTCGAATTGGCGGGCTGCGTTGTTAGCCAATGGACCACGACGACGGTGCCGATAACGGCGAGAGCCACGATGGCCGCGGTGATGAGTGGTAGTCGGCTGCGGCGTGGTTGATTGGCTTCGGCAAACCGATTCCACCATTCACCGGCAGGCGCGGACGATCCCGAAGTCGAACCCGGGTCGGGCGCGCGCAACGACTCCGACCACCTTGCATCATTGGACCGTTCGGGCGTCGGCATCACGCCATCCCCTTTGCCGGTTGGTGGTTGACCTGCTATCAACAAGCCGAGTCGGTCACCGAAATCCACAGCACGACAACGTGGTTCGTTCGACCAGGCGGTATGTGTGATGGCCATCCCGCTCGTCCACCTGCGGGCCAAAAGTAAAGCGGTGGACTAAGGCGTTGGCCACTCTCGTGAACCGTGTGTCAGCGATCGGGTACGGGTGCGGTGGCCGCAACCTGGGGCGCTTCGGCGCTTGCGGGCTGTGGTGTGCCTTGCCATCCGGGTTGTAGCGGTGTGCCTTGGCTTCCCGCTGGCGTGGGCGGGGTTCCTGCCGGCGGGCGCTTCGGCGCTTGTGGGCTGTGGTGTGCCTTGCCATCCGGGTTGTAGCGGTGTGCCTTCGCCGCTAGGGGAAGCAGGAGTCATTTCTGTGCCGCCGCGTGTCGGCGCCGCTTTGGTGACAGCAGGCGTGGCGCTTGTCTGTGGCTGCGTCCAGACGAGCAGATCGTCGCCACCCGCGTTGTACACAACGCTGTCCGGCATGTCACCGGTGACGTCGAAATACACCTTTCCGCTGGCCATCTCGCCTTGCGCTAACGCCGCTGGGTTGACGCCCTGCGGCGTGGCGACCTGGAACAGAACCCGGTAGTTCTCTCCGTTTCGGCCACGCGCGTTGAGGTTGGACACGATCGGGACGACCGTGCCCTGAAGAGCTTGGTCGGTGGCCGTAGCTTCCCAGAGCGTCCCTTGCACCGGGTACGGAATTTCGTCGGTGCTCTTGTTGAGGTTGCTGACAGTCCAGCGCTGCACGACCGACCCGTCTGTGAGGTCTAGCTGATTGCCTAGGTCGCGGATGGCCGCACTGCTGTCGGCCGACGCGATCGGTGCGCTGTCGACAGTGACCACCACAGGTGCCACGCCAACGGTTGCCGCCACCAATGCGGTGGCGAATGTCCTGGTATCCAAAGCTGATTCAACTCCTATGGGCTGTCATCGTCTCGCCGCGCTCAACAGCATTGCCTGCCCAAAGTAAGAGACGATCATTCGTCCGCCTACGATTCCTTCGGATGCTGTCAGGTGACGGACATCACGCCGTGGGTTCAATGCACGGTCCGTATCCATAATGGTCGAGACATGTCCTGTTGCCCCGCCCACGCGTTATCCCGAGGAGCTCGGCCGCAAGGTAGTCGATCTAGTGCCGCCGGCCGGCCTATCGTCAGCCCTCCAGCACGGCCATCGCGGCGTTGTGCCCACCGATCCCCGATACCCCGCCGCCCCGGCGGGATGCCGCGCCGCACCACAGGATCCGGTTGTGCGGCGTGGCTACGCCCCAGCGCTGGGCCGGTGTCTCGAGTGGCTCGTCATCCTCGGCGAACGGCCAGCCAAGCGCACCGTGGAAGATGTTGCCCGCCGTCATGCCCAGCGTCTCCTCCAGGTCGGCCGTGGTCTTGGCCTCGATGCACGGCCTGCCGTGCCCGTCGTTCATCAGCACGTCCCGGATGGGTTCGGCGAGAACGGAATCCAGCGACGCCAGCACCGCATCGGTCAGTCTCGCCCGCATGTGGTCGGGGTCGGCATCGACGATCAGATCATGCGGGGTGTGCAAACCGAACACCGTGAGAGTCTGCGCGCCGGAGCCCCGCAGCTGCTCGGACAGGATCGTCGGATCGCTCAGGGAGTGGCAGTAGATCTCGCACGGCAGCGGGTCGGGCACCACGCCTCGCGCCGCGCGGTCGTACGCGGCGTCGAGCTGGCTCAAGTTCTCGTTGATGTGGAAGGTGCCGCCGAAAGCCTGTTCGGGACTGACGGATTCGTCGCGCAGTCGCGGAAGTCGGCGCAGCATCAAGTTCACCTTGATCTGAGCGCCCGGCGCGTGGGCCGGCTCCGGTTCACCGAGCAGCCGCGCCAGCACGGTGGGGGTCACGCCGGCCAGCACCGTCCGCGCATGGATCCGATGCTCGGTGCCCTCGTGGCGGTAGTTCACCTCACCGTCGGGCGTGATCGCTTGAACGTCGGCACCGGTCACGATGTCGGCGCCGTGACCGTATGCCGCAGCGGCGAGCGCACCGCTCACGGCGCCCATACCGCCGACCGGGACGTCCCAGTCGCCGGTTCCGCCGCCGATCACGTGGTACAGAAAGCAGACGTTCTGCAGCAGCGAGGGGTCGTCGGTGCGGGCGAACGTGCCGATCAACGCATCGGTGGCCATCACGCCGCGGACGAGGTCGTTGTCCACCGCGCCGGTGATCGCGTCGCCGATGGGGGAGGTGAAGATCTCCTGCCACGCGGTCGCCGCATCGGGTTCGCCGGACGACAGGACGTGGGCCCGCGCGTCCCGCCTGGACCGCAGCGGCTCGGTGAGCGTCGGCCACAGCCGTTCGGCCACGATGCGGCACCGATGGTAGAAGTCGTCGAAACCGGCTTGGTCGCCGGCGGCGCCGATCGCGTCGAAGGTGCTGTGCGGCCCGATCAGCAGGCCCGTCTCACCCGCGGTCGCGGGGTCGGGGGTGTAGGACGAGTGGCGGCGCCGGGACAGCCGAACCCGGGCGCCCAGATCGTCGAGGATGCGCTGCGGCAGCAGGCTGACCAGGTACGAGTAGCGCGACAGCCGGGCGTCGACACCGTCGAAGGCGTGGGCCGAAACCGCGGCGCCGCCGACGTGGTCGAGACGTTCGAGCAGCCGAACCCGGCGGCCCGCCCTCGCCAGGTAGGCGGCGGCGACCAGCCCGTTGTGCCCGCCGCCCACGACGACGACGTCGAAGCGTTCGTCAGAGTTCACGGCTGCGATCAGCTCAGGTAGCCCTCGACCTGGTCGGGTGGGCGCACCGCGGCCTGGTCGGGATTCTGACCCGTCTCGCGCAGCGCCCGGCGCTGCCGCAGCAGGTCCCAGCACTGGTCGAGCTGAACTTCCACCGCGCGCAGCCGCTGGTGTTCCTCCGTCGCGTCGATCTCGTGATGCTGCACCTTGTTGCGGAGCTCCTGCTCCTCGGCGACGAGCTTGTTGACCTCGGTGAGAATGTCACGATCCTTGTCCACCCGAACAGTCTGCCCGACTACGGTGATGGGCGTGGCAAGCGACAAGAAACCCGAGATCGAATTTCCCGACGGCCCCGCACCCGCCGAACTGGTGATCGAGGACGTCGAGGTCGGTGACGGCGCGGAAGCGGTCCCCGGCGGCACCGTGAAGGTGCACTACGTGGGCGTCGAGTACGACACGGGCGACGAGTTCGACAGCTCGTGGAACCGCGGTGAATCCATCGAGTTTCCTCTGCGCGGATTGATCCAGGGCTGGCAGGACGGCATCCCGGGCATGCGCGTTGGCGGACGGCGCAAGCTGGTCATCCCGCCGGCCCAGGCCTACGGCGCCGCCGGGTCCGGTCACCGGCTGTCGGGAAAGACGCTGATCTTCGTCATCGATCTGCTCGACGTCCGCTGACCTGCCGAAAGGCCCGACGATCTGCGTTTCAGCGCAGTTCATCCTGCGTTTGGCAACCCCCTTGAGTTTGGGACGAAGACCGACGAACCGGGCTGCCTGGTCCTAGGCTCGACCTGCTGTGGAAGCACAGTGCGGATTCTGTCTGCTGACGGCAGGAGGGCCAGATGTCGGTTTCCGACGAAGATCGAACCATCACCGATTGGCGTACCGAATCGAGGTTGTACCGGCGGAAGCCGGGCCTCGGCTGGATTTTGGCGCTCATCGCGATACCGGTGTTGCTCGCCTTGATCGGCCTCGGCACCCTGGGCGGTTCGAAGAAGGACATCGACCTCGCGGTGCCGAGTGTGCCGGCGTCGGCGACCCTGACGGTGCCGTCCGGCCCGGCGATGAAGGGCCCGGCGATGACCGGACCCGCGATGACCGGACCCGATGCCAACGCGCCGGGCGCGAGCTTCGCGCCGTTCTCAATCCTGCGGAGCGGCAACGGCTTCACCCTCGCGGGTGAGCTTCCCGACGAGGACATGAAGAAATCACTGATCGAGTCGGTCAAGCAGGCGTTGCCCGGTGCGAGCGTGATCGACAACCTGACGGTCACGCCGGGGGTCAAGCCGCCTGACTTCGCGAAGTTGGGTGGGCTGTTCGGCGCTTCGGTCAACATCCCCGACTTCAGCCTGAACCTGGTCGGTGACACGATCACGCTGACCGGCACTGCGCCGACCGAGGACGCCAAGGCCGAAGTCGAGGCGGCCACTGCCGACACCTGGCCGAACGCGAAGATCGTCAACAACATTCAGGTCACGGCGGCATCGGCGACAACCGCGCCGCCCGCAAGTCCTGCGCCCGCGCCTCCCGGCGACGCGTGCGCCACCCTGCAGGCGGACATCACCGCTCTGCTGCGGACACCGATCACCTTCACCACCGACGGCTTCACGTTGGCGGCCGACTCGCAGCAGTTGCTGTCGCAGATCGCACAGAAGGTGAAGGGCTGCCCCAACGCCAAGCTGGCCGTCGTCGGCCACACCGACAACACGGGCAACGACGCCATCAACGTTCCACTCAGCGGCAACAGAGCGAAATCGGTTGCAGACGCCCTGATTTCGGACGGCATTGCGAGCGGGGAGATCACCTCTCGGGGGGCCGGCTCCGCGGAGCCGGTGGCGGGCAACGACACGGCGGCCGGTCGGGCGCAGAACCGCCGCGTTGAGATCACGGTCAGCTAAGGAGATTTGAGATGGACTTCATCATCCAGTGGGTGTGGTACCTGCTCGCCTTCTTGGTGGGCTCATTGGTCGCCTGGTTGCTGGCGGCAGTCTCGATAAAGCGCACCACAGAGCAGGAAGCGCTGGCCGACATGCCCGGCTCACGGGAGCGGGGAGACGCGTCATGAACGACGTGAACTGGTGGTTGATGGCTCTGGCGTTCGTACTGGGCCTGGCGCTGACGCTGGCCTTCATGATTCGCCGAGTCGTGCGCGAGGTCCCGGTGTACGGCGCGGCCGGGGCGTCGGCGGCCGCGAACCTCGTCGGCACGAAACCCAAGGCCGCCGAGGCGGATGTCGATCTGCCCGACGCCGAACTGCCGAAGGCGAGCGCGTCGGGCACCGGTGCGGTAGCCGCGGGTGCGGCCGGAGTTGCGGGGGCCGCGAAGCTCGTCGGTTCGCGCGGTAGTGGTGACGGTGACGAAGAGCCTTACGGCGCAGGCTCGTTGCGGCTCGCCGCGGGGGCGGACGCGCCGGCCGGTTACACGGTCAAGGCCAACGAGGACTCGATGCTCTATCACACGACGGACAGTCCGTCGTATGAGCAGACGATCGCCGAGGTGTGGTTCCGCGACGCGGCGACTGCGGAGGCGGCGGGCTTCAACCGTTGGGACAGCGGCAAGTCCCAACGCGGGCAGAACTAGAGGAGCTACGACGGGCCGGGGAGTCGCAGCAGCAGCCGGGCGCCGCCAAGCGGGCTCTGCTCCAAAGATGCCGTCCCGCCATGTAATTCGGCCTGCTGGGCAACCAGCGCCAGGCCGAGGCCCGAGCCGGAGTGCGACGCCGTCGACCCCCTGCTGAAGCGGTCGAACACCACCGTGCGCTCCTCCTCGGGAACGCCGACGCCGTCGTCGTCGATCGCGATCTCGACCCCCGCACGTGAACTGACCGCGGACAGTTGCACGCGCTTGGCGCCACCGTGCTTCACGGCGTTCGCGATCGCATTGTCGACGGCCAGCCGCAGCCCGGCGGGCAACCCGAGGATGATCACCGTCGGCGCTGGTATCAGCGACACGTCCAGATCGGGGTAGACGCGCATCGCGTCGTGGGCGGCGCGGTCGAGCAGTTCGGTGATGTCGACCGGGACGTGGTCGTCGAACGTGGACAGCTCGCCCTGGGCGAGCCGTTCGATTGCCGAGAGGGTGGCCTCGATGCGCGTCTGCGTCCGGATGACGTCGTTGAGCACCTCCTTGCGCTGCTCCTCGGGCATGTCGAGGGTGGCCAGCACCTCGAGGTTGGTCCGCATGGCCGTGAGTGGGGTGCGCAGCTCGTGCGACGTCACCGCCGCGAAGTCGCGGGAGGTCACCAGGGCCGCCTTGGTGCGGTCCTGCTCCTCCCAGATGCGTTGCACCATGCCGTTCACCGCCTCGGCGATCTCAACCGCCTCGGTGGCTCCCCGCACCTCGACGTCCGGTGCGTCGCCCCCGACGTCGATGGCCCGCGTCTGCTGAGCGAGCCGTTTCAGCGGCCGAACCGCGAACGCGGCCAACAGCCAGCCGGCCACCGCGGCCGCACCGATCGCACCCGAGCAGATGATGATCACCCGGCGATGCAGGTTGTTCGTATCGGCGATGGTGGCGTCGTACGTGGCGCCGACGGCCACCGACATCGCCGGACCGCTCGGGCCGGGCACCCGGATCTCCACCGTCCGGACGCGGTAGCGCACCCCGTTGACATAGGTGTCCGCGTAACCGGGCGGCAGCTCGGGCAGGATGACCTTCGAATTCGACGTCACCTCACCGCCCTTGCGCACGGTGATGATGGCGTCCTGGTCGTTGGGCGACTTCGGAATCTCGTCGAGACCTCGCGGCAGGAACGGGATCGCGAAACCGGCAGCCTCGTCGAGGCGGCGGTCGAGACGCTCCTTGCGGTCGTTGGTGATGCCGATCCAGACGATCGTGCCGACGATGCCGACCACGATCGCGGCCGCGATGGCCGTTGCGAACGCGACGCGGGTCCGCAGGGACGGGGTGCGCCGAAAGATCCGCGACAGCAGATTCATCGGCACTCTGCTCTTCGCGCGAGCGCTCATCGCTGTCTGCTCTTCGCGCGAGCGCTCATCACTGCGTTCGCAGGACGAACCCCACCCCGCGCACGGTATGCAGCAGGCGGGGCGCGCCGTTGGCTTCGAGCTTGCGGCGCAGGTATCCGATGAACACGTCCACCACGTTCGTGTCCGCGGCGAAGTCGTAGCCCCAGACCAGCTCCAGCAGCTGCGCCCGCGACAGCACCGCGGTCTTGTGTTCGGCCAGGACGGCGAGCAGGTCGAACTCGCGCTTGGTCAGGTCGACGTCGACGCCGTTGACGCGGGCCCGCCTGCCCGGGATGTCGACCTCCAGCGGGCCCACCGCGATGGTCTCCGACGAGAACGTCGCCGTCGCGCCGCGCCTGCGCAGCAGGGCCTTGACCCGCGCCACCAGCTCGGCCAGCACGAACGGCTTGACCAGATAGTCGTCGGCGCCCGCCTCGAGACCGGCGACGCGGTCGTCGACCGAACTGCGGGCGGACAACACGCACACCGGAACGTCGTTGTCCATCGCGCGCAGCGCAGTCACCACACTCACCCCGTCGAGGACGGGCATGTTGATGTCGAGCACGATCGCGTCGGGCCGCGTCTCGGTGGCGCTGCGCAGTGCCTCGGCGCCGTCGACCGCGGTGGACACGTCGAATCCGGAGAGCCGGAGCCCTCGCTCCAACGACGCGAGGACGTCGGGGTCATCGTCCACGACGAGCACCCGGGGTGACGTACCTCCGCTATCCATAGGGTCATCTTGCCCGATGAGTCACCCGCGGTGGGGGAGGCGCGTGAACGGACGGCGACGATGCCCCTTTCGTAACCCGCGGGGCAAACGCGCTGGTGCTAGCATTCGTCACTTGTGACCGCGAATACCTTACGTCTGATCGTGGAGCCCGACGAAGGTGTCGCGCCGGTCCGCGAACTCATCGATTCCGCGCAAACCTCGCTCCTCATCAAACAATTCACCTTCACCGAGCCGAGCCTCATCCAGGCGGTCATCGACCGGCGAAGGGCGGGCGTCAACGTCCGGGTGATGCTGAACGCGGCCCGCTCCGGCGGCGACCGCGCGAACGACGAGACCTACGCCCAGTTCGAGGCGGCGGACATCGCCGTGCAGTGGGCGAGCCCCAATTTCTACGTCACCCACGAAAAGTCCGTCGTCGTCGACGAAGAGGTGGCGCTGGTCGCGACGTTCAACATGTGCGACAAGTACTTCACCCGGACCCGCGACTACGGCGTGATCACCGACAACCCTCTGCACGTGGCGCAGATCGTCGAGGTGTTCAACGCCGACTGGGATCACGCCGATTGGACGCCGACGCGCTACGACGGGCTGTTGTGGAGCAACTCCAACTCCCGGCTGCACATGGCCAGGTTCATCGACACCGCGAAACACCGGTTGGCGATTCAGCATCCGAAGTACGTCGATGCGGTGATCCTCGACCACATCGCGGCTGCCGCGGGTCGCGGCGTGAACGTGCACGTGCTGTGCGGCGGGCGTCATGGCATCAGCGACGTCGACGTGCTCGACACGTTCGCGTCGCTGCGCACGTTGCGCCGGTTCGGAGTCAAGGTGCGCAAGCAGAAGAACCTGAGGGTGCACGCCAAGCTGCTGATCGTGGATGACGTGCACGCGCTGGTCGGTTCGATGAACATCGACCGCAGTGCGTTCGACCTGCGCCGCGAACTCGGCATCGCGATTCTCCAGCAGGACGTCGTCACGAAGCTGAAGTCCGTATTCGACGAGGACTGGAGCCTTTCGCACCACTACGATCCGCCGGACCCGCTCGACCCGGCCTCGCACATCGAAACGGACTTCCCGCACGACCCCGAACTCATGCATGAGTGAGGGGCCCGGAGGGGACGGGCCGCCACCTGAGCGGGTTTCGCTGTGGACCTTGGCCTTCACCTTCAACCACATCGCGCTCGCGTCCTTCGGCGGCGGCCTGTCCGCGTGGTCACGCGAAGTGCTGGTGGTCGAGAAGAAGTGGATGGGCGAGAACGAGTTTCTGTCCGCCATGACGATGTGCCGCATCCTGCCCGGCGCCAACCAGGTCAACATGGCGGTGTTCGTCGGCACCAAGATGCGGGGGATTCCCGGAGCGGTGGCAGCGGTGGTGGGGCTGTGCCTGATGCCTCTGGTGATCGTGCTGGTGCTGGCGTGGCTGTACTTCACGTTCAAGGAGGTGCCCGCCGTCAAGGGGGTCCTGCACGGGGCGTCCGCGGCGGCCGTCGCGCTCACGTTGGCGATGGTGATCAAGACGGGGCAGAAGTGCCTGACCGGCGTGGTCCCCGTGGTGTTGTTCGGGTTGGCGTTCGTGCTCAACGGCGTGCTGCGCTGGCCGCTGCTGGGCGTGCTGGGCATCGTCGCGCCGCTGGCGCTGCTCTGGGCGTGGCCGCGTACCCGCGATGAGGCCAAGGCGTGAGCACCTACCTGCAACTGGTCATCCTGTTCGGTTCGCTGTCGCTGATGTCGATCGGCGGCGGCAACGCGGTGTTGCCCGAGATGCACCTGCGGTCGGTGAGCCAAGACCACTGGCTGACCAACGCCCAGTTCGCCGACCTCTTCTCGATCTCGCAGACGGCGCCGGGACCGAGCATCCTGATCGTCGGCATGGTCGGGTACGCCGCCGGGCTGCCCGTCGGCGGCGTGATGGGCGGCGTACTCGGTGGGGTGATCGCCACCGCGGCCATGGTGATCCCTGCGGCGTCGCTGGTCTACGGCATCACGCTGTTCTGGCAGAAGGCCGAGCAGTCCAAGTGGCGGATCGCCGTCGAGAAGGGTTTCGCGCCGCTGACGGTCGGTCTGATCCTGGCCTCGTCGCTGGTGATGAGCCGCGCCGCCGACCACGACTGGAAGGCCTATCTCCTGACGGCGGTGTGCACGCTGATCTTCGTGCGCACCAAGCTCAATCCACTGCTCATCGTCGCCGTGGCAGGCGTCATCGGCTACTTCGGCATCGTCTAGTCGTGAGTTGCGCATCCACACCGTGCTCACCGCGGTCTGAGGTGCACAAATCGCTCGGGGGCGCGCCGGGTACTGAATTGACCTCATCCATTGTTGAGGTTTTACGGTGAACACATGAGCATGGAAATGGCGGCTAGGCACACGCTGCGCCTACAGGTGAAGGCGCGCGGGGGTGACCTGCGCGAACTCGCGAACCGCACCCTGCTGAAGCGGATCTGGCACTTCTCGGCGCGCCATCACCGCCGGCTGGGCGGATTCGTCGCGGTCAGCGTGGTCGGCGCGCTGCTTGCGGTGTCGACACCGGTCCTTGCGGGTCGGGTGGTCGACGCCATCGTGCACAACGGCAGGCCGGCCACGGTCGTGCTGATCGCGGTGGTCATCGCGGTCGTGGCACTGGCCGAGGCCGGGATCGGGTTGCTGACGCGCTGGCTGTCGTCCAACATCGGCGAGGGCCTGATCCTCGACCTGCGGACCGCCGTGTTCGACCACGTCCAGCGGATGCCGGTCGCGTTCTTCACCAGGACCCGCACGGGTGCGCTGGTGAGCCGCCTCGGCAACGACGTGGTGGGCGCCCAGCGCGCCTTCTCCGACACGCTTTCGGGCGTGGTGTCGAACCTGGTGACGCTGGCGCTGACGCTGACCGTGATGCTGAGCATCTCGTGGCAGATCACGGTGCTGTCGCTGCTGCTGACGCCGCTGTTCCTGGTGCCCGCCCGCCGGATCGGCCGCACGATGGCGACGCTGAGCCGCGAGAGTGCGATCTACAACGCGACGATGAACACCCAGATGACGGAACGGTTCTCGGCCCCCGGCGCGACGCTGGTGAAGCTGTTCGGCGACCCGGCGCGGGAGTCCGACGAGTTCGCGTCGCGCGCGGACCGCGTGCGCGACATCGGTGTGCGCACGTCGATGTTGCAGTCCACCTTCATGAACTCGCTGACGCTGATGTCGGCGCTCGCGCTGGCGCTGGTGTACGGCCTCGGTGGCGTGCTCGCCATCGGCGGGCACCTCGAGGCCGGTGCCATCGTCTCGCTCGCGCTGCTGCTCACCCGGCTGTATGCACCGCTGACCGCTCTCGCCAACGCACACGTCGAAATCGCCAGTGCCCTGGTCAGTTTCGATCGGGTGTTCGAGGTGCTCGACCTGACGCCGCTGATTCGGCAGCGGCCAGGCGCGGTGCCGGTTCCCGACGGTCCGGTGGCCGTCGAGTTCGACGACGTCCGCTTCGGCTACCCGTCGGCCGACAAGGTGTCACTGGCCTCGCTGGAGGAGGTGGCGGTGCTCGACGACCGCGGCGGCGACGAAGTGCTGCACGGGATTTCGTTCACTGCGCTGCCCGGGCAGATGGTCGCACTCGTCGGGTCGTCCGGTGCGGGCAAGTCGACCATCGCCTCGCTGGTGGCCCGGCTCTACGACGTCGACTCCGGCGCGGTCCGGTTGTCCGGCACCGACGTCCGCGACGTGACGTTCGCTTCGTTGAAGGAGACCGTCGGCGTCGTCACGCAGGACGGCCATCTGTTCCACGAGTCCATCCGGTCGAATCTGGCCCTCGCGGCGCCCGGTGCGTCGGACGACGAGCTGTGGGACGCGTTGCGGCGGGCCCGGCTGGCCGACGTCGTGGCCGACATGCCCGACGGGCTGGACACCGTCGTCGGCGAGCGCGGCTACCGGCTCTCCGGCGGCCAGCGGCAGCGGCTGACCATCGCGCGCCTGCTGCTCGGCTCGTCCCGGGTCGTGGTGCTCGACGAGGCGACCGCGTCGCTGGACTCGTCCTCGGAGGCCGCCGTCCAGCAGGCGCTGACGGAGGCGCTTGGCCGGCCGCACGTCGATCGTGATCGCCCACCGACTGTCGACGATCCGCGCGGCCGACCAGATCCTGGTGGTCGAGGACGGCCGCATCGTGGAACGCGGCACCCACAGGCAGCTGCTCGCCCGTCGCGGGCGCTACGCCGAGCTGTACGAGACGCAGTTCCGCGAGACCGACTCCGGCCAGATGGTCGTCGCATGACGATGCGTAATTCGGTTGTCCGGCGTGGGAAAATGGGAATCAGGGGACGGGTGGTCACGTTTCGTCGGGCCGATGTCGTAGGCACGAGATAGACAAGAGTCGATGGGTGAGACGATGCGCGCACGGATACCGGGGCTTGGCTCCGAGCCTGCCATCGCGCCGCCACCCCGCCGGATCAGGGCCTCGTCGGACATCCTTCGCCTGCTGCCGTATCTGAAGCCGTACCGAGTGCGGTGGACCGCGATGCTCGTCGCGGCGCTGCTCAGCCTGGTCGCCACCGTCACGATCCCGCTGATGACCAAGGCCGTGATCGACGGGCCGGTGCGTCACCAGGACCAACGGCAGCTGTGGGTCCTCGGCACCGCCGCCACGGCGCTCCTGGTGTCGGAGGCGGTGCTCTGGTTCATCCGGCGGTGGCTGGTAGCGCGCGCCACGATGGGCGTCGAGGCCGACATCCGCAAGGACCTCTATGCGCGGCTGCAGATCCTGCCGATGTCCTTCCACGGCAAGTGGCAGTCCGGGCAGCTGCTGTCGCGGGTGATGAACGACCTGAGCACCATCCGTCAGTTCCTGTCCTTCGGGCTGTTGTTCCTGATGCTCAACGTCATTCAGATCATCGTGGTGACGGGCATCCTGCTGGCGATGTACTGGCCGCTCGGCGTCGTCGTGGTGGTGTCCATCCTGCCGATCACCGCGACCGTGCTGCACTTCCAGCGTCAGTTCACCAAGCTCTCCCGCGCCGCGCAGGACCAGTCGGGCAACGTCGCGACCCACGTCGAGGAGCAGGCGCTCGGGCTGCGGGTGGTCAAGGCGTTCGGCCGCGAGGAGTACGCCTTCGAACGGTTCGACGAGCGCGCCACCGCCCTGTTCGACACCGAGGTGCGCAAGGTCGGGGTGTCGGCGAAGTTCTGGACGCTGCTCGAGGCCATCCCGACCGTCAGCCTCATCGTCGTGCTCGGCCTTGGCGCCTACGCGGCGGGCAACGGCCTGGTCACCATGGGCACGCTGGTCGCGTTCATCACGATGATGCTGTCGCTGGTGTGGCCCATCGCCTCGCTGGGGTTCCTGCTGTCGATGACGCAGGAGTCCATGACGGCGGCCAACCGCGTCGCCGAGATCTTCGACGCGCCGCGCGAGATCACCGACGGCCCCGACCGCGACGCCCCGCGTGGTGGCCGGCTGCAACTCGTCGACGTCGGATTCCGGTTCCCCGACAGCGACGACTGGGCGCTCCGGCATGTCAACGTCACCGTCGAATCCGGCGAGACGCTCGCCCTGGTCGGGTCGACCGGTTCGGGCAAGTCGGTGCTGGTGTCGCTGCTGTCGCGGCTCTACGACGTGACCGAGGGTGCGATCCTGCTCGACGGGCGCGACATCCGCGAGCTGTCGTTGCCTGCGCTGCGGCAGGCGGTGGCCACCGCGTTCGAGGACCCGACGCTGTTCTCGATGTCGGTGACGGAGAACCTCAAACTGGGCAGGCCGGACGCCAGCGACGAACAGGTCGCCGAGGCCGTTCGGGTCGCTGCGGCCGACTTCGTCTACGACCTGCCGTTCGGCCTCGACACCCGCATCGGCGAGCAGGGCATGAGCCTGTCCGGTGGGCAGCGGCAACGGCTCGCGCTCGCCCGCGCGCTGCTCGCCGCGCCGGCCATCCTGGTGCTCGACGACACGTTGTCCGCGCTCGACGTGCACACCGAGGCCGTCGTCACCGAGGCGCTGAGCCGGGTGCTCGGGTCGGTGACGGGTGTGGTGGTCGCCAACCGCGCCTCGACCGTGCTGCTCGCCGACCGGGTGGCACTGCTCGAGGACGGGACCATCACGCGGGTCGGCACGCACGCCGAATTGCTCTCCGACGCACCGGAATACCGCTATCTGTTGGCGGCCGACGACGACCTCGACGAGGACGTCGAGCGCAGCTGCGACTGGGAGCAGGACGAGGACCGCAGCCGTCTCGACCACATGTACCGGGAGCGCGAGGCGGCCCAGAGCGCGACGGGCGAGCTCGACGGCGACCGCGACTTCGTCGCATCCGAGGCGGAAAGGCGATGAGCGCTTGACCACCACGGACTGGCGGGGCCGCGCCGTCACGAACGACGACGACGACCTGCCCATCGACGAGTCGATATCCCGTCGGCGCGAGGCGCGCTCGCTGCTGGGTTCACTGCTGCGGCCGTACGCCGCCACCGTCGCGCTGCTCGCGGTCGTCGTGGTGGTGGAGAACGCCGCCAGGCTGTCCGTGCCATTGCTGGTGCAGCGCGGCATCGATCACGGCATCCCGCCGATCGTGGACGGCCGCTCGTCGCGCGAGCTGCTCCTGATCGTCGCGGCGCTCTGTGGCGTGGTGCTGGTGCAGGCCGTCAGCCGGATGTACTTCCTGCGCCGCGCGGGGCGGATCGGCCAAGAAGTGCTACTCGAGTTGCGCCGCAGGATCTTCCGGCACTTCCAGCGCCTCGACGTCGCCTTCCACGACCGCTACACCTCCGGACGCGTCGTGGCCCGTTCGACCAACGACGTCGAGGCCATTCAGGACATGCTGGAGACCGGGTTCGACGGTCTGATCACCGCCGTCCTCACGCTCGTCGGGACATCGGTGCTGCTGATCGTGCTCGACGTGCGGCTCGGCCTGATGTGCCTGTGCGCATTCCCCGTGCTGGTGGTCCTGGTGTGGTGGTTCCGCACGCAGTCGTCGAAGACGTACCTGAAGGTGCGCGAGAGCGCCGCCCTGGTGATCGTCCAGTTCGTCGAGACCATGACGGGCATCAAGGCCGTGCAGGCCTACCGCCGGGAACCGCGCAACCAGCAGATCTTCGAAGACGTCGCCGATCAGTACAAGAACATCAACGAGCGGGCCTTCAAACTGCTCGCGGTGTTCATGCCGGGCGTCCGGCTGGTCGGCAACATCACCACCGGCGTCGTGCTGCTCTACGGCGGCTACCGGGTGCTGCAGGGTGAGATGACGCTCGGCACGCTGACCGCCTTCCTGCTGTATCTGCGGATCTTCTTCGAGCCCATGCAGGAGATCTCGCAGTTCTTCAACACGTTCCAGTCGGCCGCCGCGGCGCTCGAGAAGATCGCCGGGGTGCTGGCCGAGCAACCGGGCATCCAGGACCCGCCGCATCCGGTGCAGTTGCAGAAGGTGAACGGGGACATCGGTTTTCGCGATGTGGCCTTCTCGTACGTGCCGACCCGTCCCATCCTGCCCGACCTGAACCTGGAGATACCGGCGGGCCAGACGGTGGCCCTGGTCGGCACCACCGGCGCGGGCAAGACCACCATCGCCAAGCTGATCGCCCGGTTCTACGACCCCGGTGCGGGATCGGTGACACTCGACGGCGTCGACCTCCGCGATCTCGCGCAGGCCGATCTCCGCCGCCACGTCGTGATGGTCACCCAGGAGAACTTCATGTTCGAGGGCACCGTCGCCGACAACATCCGCTTCGGCAGGCCGGACGCGACCGACGACGAGGTGCGCGCGGCCGCGGAGGCGGTCGGTGCGGACCGGTTCATCGACGGCCTCGCCGACGGGTATGACACCGACGTGGCCAAGCGCGGCGGAAGGCTGTCCGCCGGGCAGCGGCAGCTGATCGCGTTCGCGCGGGCGTTTCTCGCCGACCCCGCGGTGCTGATCCTCGACGAGGCCACGTCGTCACTGGACATCCCGAGCGAGCGGCTGGTGCAGCGGGCGTTGGCGACGGTGCTCGCCGATCGCACCGCGGTGGTGATCGCCCACCGGCTGTCCACGGTGCAGAGCGCCGACCGGGTGCTGGTCCTCGAGCACGGCCGCATCGTCGAGGACGGTCCGCCGGCCGAATTGATCACCCACGACGGCAGATATGCGGCGCTGCACCAGGCCTGGGTGGACTCGCTGGCCTGACGGCGAGACCTAGGGGATCAGCCGGAAGCGGCGGGCCCGCGACACGGCCTCGTGCCTGGTGCGGGTGCCGAGTTTGGCCGCCGCGCTGCGCAGATAGCTCTTGACGGTCTCCGGTTTCAGCGAAAGACGTTGGGCTGCTTCGCTATTCGTACATCCCATGGCAACCTGCGCGAGCACGTCGAGTTCACGTGTCGTCAATTGCGTTGGGGCGGTGGGTGCGTTCCCGCCCAGCGCCCCGGCGAGCCGCTCGGCCAGCGTACGCAGCTCTGCCCGGGTAGCTGCCGTGACGGAGGTGTCGGAGGCCAGCCGCCGCAGCTCGGCGTGCACCTCGCGGATCTCCTCCTGGGCGGCCCCGCCCTCGCCGGCGCCGGCGGGATGCGTCTCGCGCAGTCTCAGTCGGCGGTCCACCTCGTCGCGCACCGTGAACTCGAGGCTCAGCCGGTGCGCCGAGGCGACCATCAGGTCGGCGGTCCGGTCGCCGATCGGTGCGCCCGCCCGGTAGGCGCCGTACAACATCGCCCGCGCGGTGCCGTCCACCACGACGGGCACCGCGAGCACGGACTTGATGCCCTCGGAGAGCACCGGTGTGTCGTAGTCGTGCGTGATGTGGGAGGAGTTGCGGTAGTCGGCCACCGACATCGGCCGGCCCGCCACCATGCTGGCGCCGCCGAGGCCCGAGCTCGACCGGACCACCAGCCCGCGCAGCATCCCGGTCCTGGTTCCGACGAACTCGCTGAGCAGCAACGCGTCGCCGTGCACCTCGCCGCCGAACAACACCGGAACACCACCCTCGGTGGCGACGTAGCGCAGCTCGGCCCGCAGCGCGTCCGAGTCACGCGGGCGCAGCAGCGGCGAACGGGTGGGCACGGGATCCCCTCTTTCGGGGGTAGCGGTCGGTGACTGTGAGATAGATCCTATCTGTCATGGGGACCAACACCGATCTCTACCGCAGCGCCCGTGACCAGCTCGTCGCGCTGATCAGCGACTACGACAAGGCCGTCGATGCCTTCGCGTGGCCGCAGCTGACCGGCGCGTTCAACTGGGCGACCGACTGGTTCGACGTCATCGCCCGCGACCCTTCCACCGCGGGCCGGCTCGCGTTGTGGATCGTCGAGCAGGACGGCTCCGAGCGACGAGGTGACGTTCGCCGAGATGGCGGAGCGCTCCGACCGGGTGGCGACCTGGCTGGCACGGCTCGGCGTCGCGAAGGGCGACCGCGTCATCCTGATGCTCGGCAACCAGGTGGAGCTGTGGGAGTCGATGCTGGCGGTGGCCAAGCTCGGGGCCGTCATCATGCCGACCACCAGCGCGCTCGGACCCGATGACCTCGCGGACCGGATCGGTCGGGGCGGGGCCCGCGTCGTGATCGCCAACGCCGCCGACACCGCGAAGTTCGACGGGGTGGCCGGTGAATTCACCCGCATCGTGGTCGGCGGGCCCGTCGCAGGCTGGCACACCTACGCCGACGCGGCGGACACCGAGTCTGCCGGTCCGTTCGCGACCGGGACCACCGTCGACGATTCGATGCTCGTCTACTTCACCTCGGGCACCACCAGCAAGCCCAAGCTGGTCGAGCACTCGCAGATCAGCTATCCGGTCGGCCATCTGTCGACGATGGCGTGGATCGGCGTGCGCCCCGGCGACGTGCACCTGGCGATCAGCTCGCCCGGCTGGGCCAAGCACGCGTGGAGTTGCTTCTTCGCACCGTGGATCGCCGAGGCGACGATCTTCGTCTACAACTACGGCCGGTTCGACGCGGCCGCGCTGCTGCATCAGATCCGCCGGGCGGGCGTCGCCACGTTCTGTGCGCCGCCGACGGTGTGGCGGATGCTGATCCAGGCCGACCTCGGCGCCCGCCCCGACGGTCTGCGCGAGATCCTCGGCGCCGGCGAACCGCTCAACCCCGACGTCATCGCCAAGGTCGAACGGGCGTGGGGCCTGACCATCCGGGACGGCTTCGGCCAGACCGAGACCACGCTGTCGGTCGGCAACACGCCCGGCCAGAAGGTCAAGGCAGGATCGATGGGCCGGCCGATGCCGGGCGTCCCCGTGGTGCTGATCGACCCGCTGTCCGGCCAGCCCGCCGACGAGGGGGAGATCTGCCTCGATCTCGGCGCAGACCCGCGCAACCTCATGACCGGCTACCTCGGCGACCCGGAGCGCAACGACGCCGTGATGGCAGGCGGTTACTACCACACCGGTGACGTGGCGAGCCGCGACGACGACGGCTACATCACCTACATCGGCCGCACCGACGACGTGTTCAAGTCCTCGGACTACAAGGTGTCGCCGTTCGAGCTGGAGAGCGTGCTCATCGAGCACCCCGCCGTCGTCGAGGCGGCCGTGGTTCCGCAGCCCGATGCCACCCGGCTGGCCGTGCCCAAGGCGTACGTCGTGCTGGCCGAGGGCTGGGAGGCAGGCGCCGACACCGCGCGGGCGATCCTCGAGCACGCGCGGGACCACCTCGCGCCGTATCTGAAGGTGCGCCGCGTCGAGTTCTTCGAACTGCCCAAGACCATCTCGGGCAAGATCCGTCGCGTCGAGCTTCGCCGCCGCGAGGAGGACGCGCACCGGGCCGGCACCCCGATCACCACGGAGTTCCGCTACGAGGACCTGGTGGACTGACCCATGGAGTCCTACGACGCAGGCCCGACCACCACCCCCATCCTCGAGGAGACCATCGGGGCGAACTTCGAGGCGACCGCCGCGCGCCACCCGGATGTCGAGGCGCTGGTCGACGTGGCCAGCGGCCGGCGATGGACCTATGCCGAGCTGAACGCCGAAATCGACGTGATCGCACGGGGTTTGATGGCCAGGGGCATCGACAAGGGTGACCGGGTGGGGGTCTGGGCGCCGAACTGCGCGGAGTGGACGATCGTCCAGTACGCCATGGCCAAGATCGGCGCGATCCTGGTGAACATCAACCCCGCCTACCGCACCCACGAACTGGCCTACGTGCTCAACCAGTCCGGCGTCCGGACGCTGATCGCCGCGACGGCGTTCAAGTCGTCGGACTACCGCAGCATGGTCGACGAGGTCAGGCCGGAGTCGCCAGGGCTGTCCGACGTCGTCTTCCTCGGCACCCCCGACTGGCAGCGACTTCGTGCCGACGCCGACGCGGTGAGCCAGGACCAGTTGCGCGACCGGCTCGCCGGGCTGGTCAACACCGACCCGATCAACATCCAGTACACCTCGGGCACAACGGGTTTCCCCAAGGGGGCCACGTTGTCGCACCGCAACATCCTGAACAACGGCTACTTCGTCACCGGCCTGATCGATCTGGGGCCAGGCGATCGGCTGTGCATCCCCGTGCCCTTCTATCACTGCTTCGGCATGGTGATGGGCAACCTGGGCTGCACGACGCACGGCGCGACGATGGTGATCCCGGCGGCCGGGTTCGATCCGGCCGCGACGCTGGCGGCCGTCGAGCAGGAGCGGTGCACCGGGGTGTACGGCGTGCCGACGATGTTCATCGCCATGCTCGGCCATCCCGACTTCGCCAACCACGATCTGTCGTCGCTGCGCACCGGGATCATGGCGGGCGCGGTATGCCCGATCGAGGTGATGAAGCGCTGCGTCAACGACATGAACATGACCGAGGTCGCGATCGCCTACGGCATGACCGAGACCTCCCCGGTGTCCTGTCAGACGCTCGTCGACGACGACGAGGACCGGCGCACCTCCTCGATCGGCCGCGCGCACCCGCACGTCGAGGTCAAGATCATCGACCCCGACACCGGCGACGTGGTCGAGCGCGGCCAACCCGGTGAGTTCTGCACCCGTGGCTACTCGGTGATGCTCGGCTACTGGCAGGACGACGAGAAGACCAACGAGGCAATCGATTCCGAGGGCTGGATGCACACCGGCGACCTGGCGGTGATGCGCGACGACGGCTACTGCAACGTGGTCGGCCGGATCAAGGACATGGTGATCCGCGGTGGGGAGAACGTCTACCCGCGCGAGGTCGAGGAGTTCCTCTACACCCACCCCGACATCGAGGACGCGCAGGTCATCGGTGTTCCCGACGCACGGTACGGCGAGGAGATCTGCGCCTGGATCCGGATGAAGCCGGATCGCGCCGCGCTCGACGTCGACGCCGTCCGTGCGTTCGCGGCAGGCAAGCTGGCGCACTACAAGATTCCCCGCTACGTGCACGTCGTCGACGAGTTCCCGATGACGGTGACCGGCAAGATCCGCAAGGTGGACATGCGCGCCGAGAGCGTCCGGCTTCTCGGCCTCTAGAGCTCAGGCGAGCAGCGGGCTGAGCCGCGTCGCGCATTCGACCAGGGTGTGAATCTGGCGCTGCAGCAATTCATCCTGCTCGGCGCGGCCCGACATGGCCAACGCGGCGACCAGTGCGCCCGCGGGGGCGCGGACCGGCACGGCGACGCACGCCGTCCCGTCGCGGAGTTCACCGGTCTGCGCGGCCACGCCCTGGTCCCGGATCGCGTCGAACTGTTCGGCCAGCGCGGTCCTCGACGTGACGGTCCGTTGGGTGAGTGCGCCGAGCGGCGAGGTCAACAACGCGTCGACGTCGCGCTTCTCGGCGAGCAGCAGCTTGCCGACCGCGCACGCGTGCAGGTTGCGGTTCAGCACCGATTCGTCGGCGGGCGGCGGGAACTCCGCGTCGGCGTCGGCGATCCGCACGGCGGTGTTGGTGAAGTAGAACAGGTGCACCCCGAAGCGCACCGACAGCCGCACCTCGGCGAGGACTTCGCGGGCCGCCGTACACACCGTCGGCGCCACCGCGGCGTCGATCAGCACGCCCATCCGGCGTCCGAGCGAGAACCCGGACAGGTCCGGCAGCCGCACGATGTAGCCGTCCGCGACAAGGAGATTCAGCAGGCGGTACGTCGTCGCCGACGGCAGCCCCAGGTGCTCCGCAATTTCCTTGGCGGTGACGCCGACGCCTGCCCGCGCGACCTCCTCGAGGACCCGCAGCGCGCTCTGGACCGCCTTGGGTTGCCGCCCCGACAGGGAGCCGTCGGCGGGGCTCATCGCCGGACCTCCCACGGGTTGTAGTCCGCGATCACGTCGGAGGCCACGGTCTCGTCGAAGACGCCGACCCGGTCGGCGAGGTCGGGTACCGCGTGCCTGCGCAGGGCGAACAACGCGAAGCCCGCCGCAAGCAGGCCCGCGTACACGGCCGTCGCGATCCAGACGGGGGAGTCGACGGTCAGCGCCGCCCACACGATGACGGCGATCATCAGAACGGAGGTGGTCAGTCCGACGATCAGCGGGGTGCGCGTCAGCTCGCCGATCCGGTGCAGGAACGCCGGTGTCGCAAGGCACACCAACAGGTACGCGCCGACGTAACCGTGCGCGGACAACGCCAGCAGGCCGATCATCACGTCGCGGCTGGAGCCCGCGACGAACAGGTACGCCACGGGCACCGCGACGATGACCGGCATCGCGACGCACAGTGCGACGTTGGGTGTGCGGAACCGCCGATGGGCCCGTCCCATTCGTTCCGAGACCACGCCCTCGCGGCCCATCGCGAACAACGTCCGCGACAACGCGGTGGTCGAGCCGATGACGCAGGCGAACCACGACGCGGTGATGCCGAGTTCCATGACGATCGACAGCGCCGTCGCTCCCGCACCCGCCGATGCGGGCAGCGTCAGCACGATGGGCACGGATCCGAAGCCGGCGCGGACGGTTCCGCCTGCCTGCATGGCCGCGGCGAAGGTGTAGAGCACGCCGAGCGCGACGGGTGTCCAGCGGATGGCGCGCGGCACGGTGACGAACGGGTTGCGGGCCTCCCTGGCCACCGTGCCTGCGCTCTCGAACCCGACGTAGGAGGTGATCGCCAGCAGCAGTGCGAAACCGAGCGCCGAATGCGGTTCGGCGACGGCGGGTTTCGGCGGATCGTGACCGCCGGCGACGGCGGAGGTGAAGGCGATCACCAGAACCACCGCGGCGACGACTATCGCGAACACCTCGACCGTCAGAGAAGTCTTGGCCGACAAGCGGATTCCGCGGACCATCAGGATCAGGGCGACCGCGCCGACGAGCACCGCCAGGACGGCGATCGTCACCGGGCCGTCGGGCACCCCGATCCGGCTGAGCAGTGCGCTCAGATAGCTCCCCGCGCCAAGGACGCTCGCCATCGCCGCCGCGGCGTAGCCGACCACCACCGACCAGCCCGCCGCAATGCCCGGCACGGGTCCAAGCCCCTTGACGGTGTAGCTGTAGAGCCCGCTGACCGCGACCATCCTGGTGGCGAACTGGCCGACGCAGTAGCCGACCGCGGCCATCAGCATCGCGGTGAAGACGAACGCCGCCAGCGCCCAGCGTCCGGCTGCGGGGATCACCAGGGCGGGCAGCGTCACCATCACGGCCGACGGCGCCACGGCCGACACCGACTGACCCAGTACCTGCGCGAAGGACAGCTGGCCCCGCCGCAGGCCCGATACGGGCGAGCTGCTCCTCATGGCCCGTCTGCCGCCCATCCGTCGGAACGTAGTCCATCGCCCGCGGCGTCGACGGTGTTCGCGTGTAAATCCTGCGGATCGTCAAATGAGAATCGCGCCCCGGCGCGTTCTCCACACCGCGGGCAGTATGGCGCGGCAACCACCGTCAACTGCCATTTCTCGTGGTCGGAAATGAGAATTATCCGGAGATTCCGAATGAGAATTCCGATTGCCGAAATACCCATTCGAAATTCGTGGTGACCTGCACCACATCGGCGCGTAGTTTCACGATTCGTCACCTCTTGCACCCCGATTGCCCCCGACCACGAGGACGCCATGCCAACTCTCGTCAGCGCCAGCACCGAACTCGATCCACGGGTCGTCGACTTCGTGTCGGGCCCGAAGCAGATGTACGTCGACGGGCAGTGGGTCGACGCGCTGTCGGGCCGCCGGTTCGACACCGTCGACCCCGCGACCGAGCAGGTCATCACGACGGTTCCGCAGAGCGGTGCCGAGGACGTCGAGCGGGCCGTGCGCGCGGCGCGGCGCGCCTTCGAGAGCGGGCCGTGGCCGGCGATGACCCCGGCCGAACGGCAGCGTTTGGTGTGGCGGATCGGCGAGGGCATCACGGCGCGCGCCGACGTCTTCGCGCAGCTCGAGACCATCGACAACGGAAAGTCGGTGGCCGTCGCGCGGGCGGTGGACGTGACGTGGGCGGCCGAGATCTTCTACTACTACGCGGGCTGGGCCACCAAGATCGAGGGCCGCACCATCCCGGTGTCGGTGCCGTGGGCGCCTGGCGGCCGGTTCCACGCGTTCACGCTGCGCGAGCCCGTCGGGGTGTGCGCCCAGATCGTGCCGTGGAACTTCCCGCTGGTGATGGCCGCGTTCAAGGTGGCACCCGCGCTGGCCTGTGGAAACACCGTGATCCTCAAGCCCGCCGAGCAGACGCCGCTGACGGCGCTGCTGCTGGCCGAGGTGATCGCCGAGGCGGGCGTGCCCGACGGCGTGGTCAACGTGCTGACCGGATTCGGTGACGTCGGAGCGGCGCTGTCGGCGCACCCCGACGTCGACAAGGTCGCCTTCACCGGCTCGACCGAGGTCGGCAGGAAGATCGTGAACGCCGCGTCGGGCAACCTCAAGAAGGTCTCGCTCGAGCTCGGTGGCAAGAGCCCGCAGGTGGTGTTCGCCGACGCCGACCTGGCCGCCGCGATCCCCGGCGCGGCGGGCGGATTCCTCTTCAACCACGGCCAGACCTGCACCGCGGGCACCCGGCTGCTGGTCGAGGACCGCATCTTCGACGAGTTCACCGCGGGCGTCGCGGAGTTCGCCAGGGCGCAGAAGATCGGACCTGGCCTCGACCCCACCAACGACATCGGTCCGCTCGTCTCCCGGGAGCAGTTCGACAAGGTGACCGGGTACCTCGACGCGGGCATCGGCCAGGGCGCCCGTGCGCTCGCGGGCGGCGGCAGGCATGGCGACACGGGCTTCTACGTCGAACCGACGCTGCTGGTGGACGTCGATCGCGACTACAGCGTGTACCAGGAGGAGATCTTCGGCCCGGTTGCGGTCGCGGTCCCGTTCAACCGGGAGGGAGGGGGTTCCCCCTCGATCGAGGAACTGGCCAACGACACCCCGTACGGCCTGGCTGCCAGCGTGTGGACCCGCGACGTGTCGACGGCCCACGAGGTCGCTGCGCAGATCAAGGCGGGCACCGTCTGGATCAACTGTCACAACGCGTTCGACACGGCGCTGCCGTTCGGCGGCTACAAGCAGTCCGGCTGGGGTCGCGAACTCGGCGAGGGTGCGATCGCCGAATACACCCAGACGAAAGCCGTGAACATGGCGCTCTGAATCACACCGAAAAGGCACTGTGAACCGGCACCTTTAAACGGCACCGACCCGAATGGGAATTCGGTCACCCCGCCATTCTCATTTGAACTCCACGAAGGCTTACCAGGCCGCAACCATTAGTCCATTAATTTCGACGAAGGTAAATGTCATGACAACTGATGCCTTAGTGCCCGGCGCCACCTCGGCTGGGCGTGAACACCACAAACTGGCGGGCAAACTCGGCCCGACCGCGATCGTCTTCATGGTCGTGGCAGCGGCCGCCCCGCTGACCGTCGTCGCGGGCACGTTCCCGATCGGAATCGCCGCAGGAAACGGCGCCGCGTTCCCCGGGTCGTACGTCGTGTGCACGGCGGTGCTGCTGCTGTTCGCCGTCGGCTTCACCGCGATGGCCCGGCACATCCGCGGCGCGGGCGCCTTCTACACCTACGTCGCCCACGGCTTCGGCCGTCACGTCGGGCTGGGCGCGGCCTTCCTGGCACTGCTGTCCTACACCGCCGTGCAGGTCGGCGTGTACGGCTACATCGGCGCCGCGATCAACGACCTGATCACGTCGCACGGCGGGCCGTCGCTGCCGTGGTACCTCTACGCGCTGGTGATGATGGCGGTGGTGGCCACGCTCGGCTACCGCCACATCGAGCTGTCCGGCAAGGTTCTCGGGGTCCTGCTGATCTGCGAAGTCGGCATCGTCATGGTCATCAACATCGCGGTGCTCGGTCGCGGAGGCGGCCCCGAGGGTCTGTCGACCGCCGCCCTGCACCCCGGCAACTTCTTCTCCGGCGCCCCCGGCATCGCCCTGATCTTCGCGCTCGCCGGCTACATCGGCTTCGAGGCGACGGCGGTCTTCCGCGACGAGGCCCGCGATCCCGCTCGGACGATCCCGCGCGCCACCTATGTGGCGCTGCTGCTCATCGGTGGCTTCTACGCGCTGAGCAGTTGGGCGATGGTCAGCGCATGGGGTGACGAGGGCGCGGTCAAGATGGCGACCGACGGCCCGGCGACGATGCTGACCGATACGGCCACCCGGTACGTCGGCTCCATCGGTGGTGACCTGGTCCAGATCTTCTTGATCACCAGCCTCTTCGCCGCGCTGCTGTCCTTCCACAACGTGTTGACGCGCTACATCTTCTCGCTGGGCAACACCCGGGCGCTGCCGGAGTGGTGCGGTCGCTCGCACGTGCGGCACGCGTCGCCGTACATCGCCTCGGTGGTGCAGACCGTCTCCGCGCTGGTCGTGGTCATCGCCTGCGTCGCAGCCAACCTCGATCCCGTGCTGGAGGTGTTCACCTGGTTCGTCGGTGCGGCATCGGTCGGCATCGTCGTGCTGATGACGCTGACGTCGGCCGCGGTGGTGGTGTACTTCCGGCGCACCAGATTCGACACGCGGCCGTGGCACACCGTGATCGCGCCGAGCCTCGGCTTCATCGGCCTGGCCATCCTGTCGGTGATGACGGCGGTGAACCTGCCGCTGCTCGTCGGTGGGTCCGACACGCTGGCCGCCATCATCGGCGTGCTGTTGGCAGGCGCCTTCCTCGGCGGGGCCGCGGTCGCGGTCCTGCGCCCGCACGCCGGTCACCAAGATTCCGAAACGAAGGAGATCGCACGATGAGCACCGACACCATCGACACCATCGACACCGCGGACCAAACCGATTCTGGCGCAACCGATCACCCACTCAACCCGCTGAGTGCCGAGGAGATCCGGGCCGTCCGGCGGATCGTCGACGACAACGGTTTGCTCGGCGCGGGCGTTCGCTTCGTCTACGTCGCGCTCGACGAGCCGCACAAGAAGACCGTGCAGGCCTTCACGGCGGGTGACCCGATCGACCGGCGGGCCAGGGTCCTGCTGCTGGACCGTGCGACGGGGCAGGGGAACGACCTGGTGGTGTCCGTCACCAACGAGCGCATCGACAGCTCGGCGGCCGTCGACGGCTCGGCCGACGGCCACGTGCCGATCCTCGATCAGGAGTTCGAGGACATCGAGTCCTTCCTGCTGGAGTGCCCGGAGTGGCTGGACGCGATGCGCAAGCGCGAGCTCGAGCCGGCCAACGTACGCGCAGTCCCGTTGTCGGCAGGCGTATTCGGCCACGAGGACGAGGTGGGCAGGCGCATCGTGCGGGTGCTGGCGTTCTACCAGTACGACGCCGCCGACCTGCCGTGGGCACACCCGATCGACGGTGTCGTCGCCTACGTCGACCTCACCCAGCGCACCGTCGTGAAGGTCGTCGACGAGATCGAGCTGGCGTTGCCCACCGAACGCGGTGAGTGGGACGCCGCCCCGCATGCGGTTCCGCCGCGCACCGATCTCAAGCCCATCGAGATCACCCAGCCGGAGGGCGCCAGCTTCACCGTCGACGGCAACCACATCACCTGGGCCGACTGGTCCTTCCGGTTCGGGTTCGACGTCCGGGAGGGTTTGACGCTGCACCAGCTGTCCCTTCGCGACGGCGACCGGGAACGCCCGGTGGTCTACCGCGCGTCGGTGGCCGAGATGGTGGTGCCCTACGCCGACCCGTCGCCGGTTCGCTACTGGCAGAACTACTTCGATCAGGGGGAGTACCTCTTCGGCCGCTACACCAACTCCTTGGAGCTGGGCTGCGACTGCCTGGGTGAGATCAAGTACTTCGACGTCACCATCGCCGACGAGGATGGCCACCCCAAGGTCATGAAGAACGCGATCTGCCTGCACGAGGAGGACTACGGCGTGCTGTGGAAGCACACCGACATGTTCAACCAGATGGCCGAGACCCGACGCTCGAGGCGTCTGGTCATCTCCTTCTTCTTGACCATCGGCAACTACGACTACGGGTTCTACTGGTACCTCTACCTCGACGGCACCATCCAGCTCGAGGCCAAGGCCACCGGCATCGTCTTCGCCTCCGCCTACCGGGGACCCGACGGCTTCTCCACCGAGATGGCTCCGGGCCTCGGCGCCCCGTTCCATCAGCACATGTTCTCGGCGCGGCTGGACATGGCGGTCGACGGTGACGTCAACGTCGTCGAGGAGGTCGACGCCGTCGCGGTGCCGATGGGGCCGGACAATCCGTGGGGCAACGCGTTCCGCCCGCAGCGGACCAGGCTGACCCGCGAGTCGGAGGGCATGCGCGTCGCCGACAACCTCAAGGCGCGCGTCTGGCACATCACCAACCCCACCAAGCAGAACCGGTTGGGTCAGAACGTCGGCTATGCGCTGCATCCGGAGGGGCAGCCGGTCCTTCTCGCCGATCCGTCCAGTTCGATCGCCAAGCGTGCCGCGTTTGCCACCAAGCACCTCTGGGTCACCAAGTACGACCCCGCGGAACGCTATTCGGCCGGTGACTTCGTGAACCAGCATCCGGGGAATGCCGGCCTGCCCTCCTTCGTGGCGCAGGACCGCAACATCGACGGTGAGGACATCGTCGTGTGGCACACGTTCGGTCTGACGCACTTCCCGCGGCCCGAGGACTGGCCGGTGATGCCGGTCGACTACGCCGGATTCAAGCTGAAGCCGGTCGGATTCTTCGACCGCAACCCGGCGTTGAACACTCCAGTGGCATCGAAGCCGCACTGCTGCGAGAGTTGAGTCATGTCCACCGCGCGCACGTCCGCCGTCCTGGGGCGGCGGACGTGCGCGCTGGTGGCGGTGGCCTCGGCCACGGTGCACGGGCTGATGCTCGGTCATGCGGGCAATCCGGTGGTAGCCGTGCTCGTCGTCGCGATGATGGCCGCGTGCCTCTTCTGCGCCCGCGAGCTGTGGACGGCGGGTCCTCCACGGGCCTGGTGCGTGGTCGCGGTGATGAACCTCGGCATGGTCGCGGTGCACTGGTCGCTGCCAAGCCACCACCACGGTGCCGCGGTCACCACGGTTGCCACGGCTGCTGCGATCCCGACGCCCACCCTGATGACGGTGGCGACCACGGTTTCGCTCGCGGAGGCGGCGGTGGCCACCGTCGTGCTCTGGGTTCAGACCCGGCGTCGCGCCATCAGCCTTGCGCCCCAGTGGAATTGAGAAGTGCTTCGAGCTTGGCGTTGACGGCCCGAAGCCGGTCGGCCAACGGTTCCATGTCCTGCGGCGTCGGCGGTCCCGTCCCGAGATGGCTCACCACGTTGAGCCGGGCCCCGCTCAGCCAGGCCATCATCTCGGCGTCCCCGAACCACGTCAGCTGGTTGTCGTTGAACGCGATCGTCATGGTGAGCCAGTCGAGCGGCACCCTCGGGTGGGGGACCGGCCCGCAGTAGGCGTTCTTCGTCGCGTCGTCGGGCTTCGTCGCCTCGACGTGCGCGATCACCGCGGCGCTGAACACCGGCTGACAGGTGCGCACGGGCTGCAGCGTGATGCGACCGGGCGAGAAGACGGGGACCTCGCCGCGGCGGCCCAGCCCGTCGCCCGTGCAGTCGACGTACAACGCGGCCGGGTCGGTGGCGATCGTGCCGTCGTCGAGCACCATCCGGCCCGGTTCCAACGCCTTCACGTGGCCCATCCGCACCACGTCGTCGATTCGCCGCAGCTGGCCGAGTTCGGCCTCCGACACGATCGCGCAGCGGTACATCGTTGGCTCGGCGTCCTCGTCGATGCGGAGCAGGCAGCCCGCGGACGCCAGCCGGTCGAAGAGGTCGTCGATCGACTCGGCCCTGACGACCGACCGCATCTGGGCGGAGAAGTCGGAGATGACGCGCCTGGCGAAGCTCATTCCCGGCTGGATGGCGGCGCGGTCCAGCAGCCAAGAGTCGCGCGGCCTGACCCATGTCAGGCGGTCCGGCGAAATGCCGTGCCGCAGCAGCCACAGGCAGGAGTCGAACGCGGTCTTGCCTGCCCCGACGATGACGTACCGGTCGCGGACGGACTGTTTGGGCAGTGCGTTCGGCGGGATGCAGTCGACCTCCGGCGCCACCTGGTACGGCGGTGGCCGCATCGACGGCACGACGACGCCGAGGTACGTCGAGTCGACCACCCGTCGCCGCACGTCGACACCGACGTCCTCCCCGGCAAGCGTGCGGAAGTGCCCATCGGCGGCGTACTCACTCATCGGGAAGTACGACACCCGGCCCGTCGGCAGCAGCTGCTGGCGCATGACGGCGTCGAAGTACGCGCAGATCTCGCCTGCGCCCGCGAGTTCGTAGAAGCCTTCGTTCCAGCCGTGCTGATCGATGGTGTCGTTGCCGAGCGGCCGTGAGTTGACGCCGTAGTACGCCGAGGGCTGATGCAGCCGGACGAACGGGTAGGCCGTGGTCCAGTGCCCGCCGGGCTGGTCGTACCGGTCGACGATGACGACCGTGGCCGCGGTCTCGGTGATCAGCGTGTCGACGAACGCCATCGCCGTCGCACCGGCGCCCACCACCAGGTAGTCGGCCTCGATCGTCCGCATCGGCACCCCTTCGACGAGAGGTTAACCCTTCGGCGGGGTGAACTGGCTGAGCACCAACTCCGCGCCCTGGGGATCGCGGATGGTCGCCGTCTTCGTCCACTCGGCGTCCTCGGTGGCGAGCACGGTGCCGCCGAGCTCCTCGGCGGTGGCCGCGGAGGCGTCCCGGTCCTCGACGGTGAAACTCACCTGCCAGTGTTCGGCATGGCCCTCCGGGATGATGCCCATCCATGCCACGGCGTCCTCGAATCCGGGTGGTGCCATCACACCGGACTGGCGCTCCCTGATGCCGGGGTCGACCGTCGACGCAAGGTGATCGCCGTAGCCGGGCCTGCGGATCATCGTCGCGAACCCGACGTCGTCGACCTCCCAGCCGAACACCTGCGAGTAGAACTGCGCCGCGCTGTGCGGATCCGAGGTGTGCAGGTCGCTGAAGTTCCACGTCCCCGGCACGTTGACGACTTGCGCGCCGAGCCGCTTGCGCGCCTGCCACAGCCGGAACTCCGCTCCGCGGGGGTCGGCGCACGCGGCCAGCCGGCCGCCCGGCCCGGCGTCGACGGGCGCGAGGGAGACGGTGCCACCGGCGGCTTCGACGGCCTTGGCCGTCGCGTCGGCGTCGTCGACGGCGATGTAGGTGCGCCACGTGACCGCCTCGTCGTCGGACTCCGCCGATGCGATGGCTGCGACGTCGGCGCCGCCGATGGTGGCGATCAGGTAGTTGCCCGGCGCGTCGGCGGGCACCGCGTCGGTGAACGTCCAGTCGAACAGGCCCGCGTAGAAGCGGCGGGACTCGTCGAGATCGTGCGCGACGGTGTCGATCCAGCTGGGCACGCCCTGCGGATAGGTCCTGGGCTCAGTCATGCGGTCAGGGTGCCCGATGGCCCCAATAGTCCTCAAACGTCAGGGCGTCAGCTCGCACTGCGGGAGTTCGCCGAGGTTGTCGACGGTCCCGATGTCGTGGTCGGCGCGCAGGAACAGTCGGCCCTTGATGCTGGTGGATACGCCGATGTTCTGACGGGTGCCGCCTGCCACGTCGGCGGCGACGAAGAGCTTCAGCGCACCCGATTTCACGGCAAGGGCCGCATCGCTGTCGGAGATCCGCCACTGCTTGCCGTCCGTGGGCCATGCGCCGCCGACGAGTTGGATCATCTGGTCGGCATCGTCGGCGGTGTCCGGCTTCACGCAGCTCACGTCGAGCTCTTCTGGCAGCTGCCGGAAGAACACGGCCAGGCGCTGCCGGGTGAGGCTCGTGTCGATGGGGATGCCGAGGGAAGGAAGCACCGTTCCGTCTCGCCGGTCGTCCAGTGCGTCTTGCACCTTTCGTGTGCCGAACGCGTCGCCGATCCAGTTCACCGTGAACAACAGGCCGATGTAGTCGACGGTGGCCAGGATGATCAGCGGTCCGAGTGCCGCCGAGAGCCCGACGCCGGCGATGGTCGCCGCGGCAGGCAGGATGAGGGCCGCCAACACGACGCCGAGCAACGCCAGGGCGCCGAGCGCCGTCAGGGAGAAGTGAGGATCGACGTCCGGCTCGGGCGGCCGCAGGGTCGGTTGCACGCCCACGGTCCGGGGCAGCTCCGCCATCGCGTCGTGGATGCGCTTCATCTCCAGCTCGTAATCGGTCGAATTCAGCGTGCCCGCAGCCCTTCCCGCATCGGCGGTGTTGATGTCGTCGTTGAGTTCGGCGATGGTCTCGTCACCCCATTGGCCCGGCTCGTCCTTGAGCACGTCGCGCGCTAGGTCGTCGAGCGCCATGACGTAGGTGACCGTGAACGTCGAGTCGAAGTCGTACAGGGTGGTGTTCTGGGTGATCTTGCCGGTCAGCACGAGCTTGCCCGGGTCAGCGCCGCTGCCGGTGACGATGTCGGCGGCGAACGCGTTCAGAGTGGTGTCCTCCCCGTTGATCTCGATCGTCTTCGGCCCGTCCAAGAGGCAGGGTTCCGCCGGGTCGAAGTCCGCAGCGTCCAGCGTGAAGCTCTTCATCACCGTGGTGCGCACCCCGAGCAGCACGCCGAAACCCGTTGTCGCCAAGGCGGTCTTCTCCGCCGGGTTCTCGGCGAGCACCGACGCGGGGAGTTCCTCTCCTGGCGGCAGTTCGCGCAACGTCCGCAGTTGCACCACCATCGACTCCTGCGGATCGGTGGCCGCGCCGAATCGTTGGACGATGACGTCGACCTCCTTGTTGGTGCTGTCGTCGTCGGAGTCGGGGTCGACGGCCAACGGATCCTTGACCAGATCGAGCACGCCCACCGGCGGCGGTGGCGTGGTGGAGTTGGGATCGGGTGGTGGTGATGTCGGGCACCTTGGATCGAATGGCGTCGACGAGTTCACCTGCGATGAGGTCGAGCACCGCCGTCCTGGCGTCGGCGTCGGACATTCCCGGGTGTTGCAGCCGTTCGAAGTTCACCAACAGCTCACCGACCGTCGAGTGGGTGATCCAGTGCGCCTCTGCATAATCGATGTCCCACGTGATCCGGGGATCCTGGCCGCCGAACGCGGTCGAGCCGTCGGCCCGACGCTGGGCGTCCGGACCGAAGAGTCTCGAGTCGAGGACGTCGGCCGGCGGCGCAGCCACCAGAAGGGGCGCGTCCTGCGGGTTGAGGTTCAGCGAGATCGTCTGCTTGCCCGGCTCGACCGTCCTGACCTCCAGATGGTCGTGGATGGTCAGGCGGCCGTAGAGCGGGATCTCGTTGAAGGGAATCTGTTGCGACTCACCGGCACGCGGCCCGTTGGGAATCGTGACGGTCTTCGGCGGCAGAGGAACCAGCGGAATGCACGCAACCGGTCTCGATGGTGATCACCGAGCCGGCGCCTACGTTGAGCCCGAGTGCGAAGTGCCGCAGCGGATCCTGTGCGACGCCGCCGACCTCTTCTTGCCACGGCCGCAGATTCACGGTTGCCCGAGGACAGCGACTTGACGGTCTCGAAGATGAACCAGACGTGATCGAGTGCGAGTGTGACGGAGGCCTGCGCGGTGAAACCGGTCCCGTCGACGTCCTGATCGTAGTGATCACCGGCGTAGATCCCGCGACGCTTGCTGATTCCACCATCTCGCGATGCAATTCGATCATCGTATCGGGACGATCCATGATTCATCCACCCCCCAATGCCGGTCACCCGGCAGTCCCCCCAGACGGATCGATCGTACGCCTATCGAATGCGTGGCGTAAGAGCCCAATTCGCGACGGGTCAGCGATAGATCAGACCCGACAGTCGCCACGCCAATGCCTTGCGCGTGGCGGGGATTCGGCCTGCCACGCCCAGTGCGACGTTGCGGATCGAGCGGGCACCGCGGGGCAGCGTCGCCAAGCGCGTCATCCGGTCGGTCAGGCTGATCACCTGCTGGGCGATCGGTCGGCGTGCGGCGGCGTAGTCGTCGAGCACGCTGTCCGGAGCCCCGGCGAGCACCGCTGCGAGCGCATCGCCAAGCGCGACGGCGTCCTGCACGCCGAGGTTCATGCCCTGACCGCCCGCCGGGCTGTGCACGTGTGCGGCATCGCCCGCGAGCAGGATCCGGCCGGCGCGGTAGGTGTCGGCAACCCGGTGGTGGACCTGGAATCTCGATCCCCACACCAGATCCGTGACGGTGGTCCGGCCTGCGCCCGCGCCGCGGCTGTCGAGGATGTCCTGAATGACGGCGACCGACGGCACCTCCGGAGCGTCGTCGACCGGGGCCACGATGCGGAAGCTGCCGTCCGGCAGCGGCGCGACGACCGCCAGTCCCGCGCTGTCCCAGAAGAGGACGACCTCGGCGGTGGGGACCTCACCGGTCAGGTGGACGTCCGCGAGGACGAACGACTGGGCGTACGGTTCGCCTCGGAACTCGATGCCCGCCTGCTCGCGGACCGTGCTGTGCATGCCGTCCGCGCCGACGACGTAGCGGGCCCGGATGGTGTCGCCGTCGGCGAACGTCGCGGTCGCGCCGTCGGAGTCCTGGGTGACGCTCTTGAGCACCCTGGGGCGCTCGACGTCACCGCCCAGCTCGCGGACCCGGTCGAGCAACAGTCGTTCGGTCGTCGACTGGGGGACCAGCAGCGTGTACGGATACGCCGTCGGCAGGTGCGAGAAGTCGATCGGGATCAGCACCTTGCTGCCGTCGCGGATGCTGAACAGGGGCGCCTCGATGCCTTCCTTGACGAGGCGTCTCGCGACGTCGAGACCTTCGAGCACTTCCAGCGTGCGGGCATTGACCGCAGCGGCCCGCGAGGTGTTGGCCCCCGCGTTCTGGCGGTCCACGATGGTGGCGCGAATCCCTCTGGCCAGCAGCGATGCGGCCAGCGTCAGGCCGGTGGGGCCGGCTCCCACGATGAGGACGTCGGTGTCGAACATGTCACCCTCCTTCGGGTGGAACTTTTGCCAACGGTTGTTGGTATTTCCATCGTGCGCCGCGTCGTCGAAAAAGTCAACAGTTGTTGGCCTACACTCGTGGGCATGGGTACCAAAGCCGATCGGACCAAGGCCGTCATCCTGACGGCGGCCAGGGAGCGCTTCGCCGAATCGGGGTACGAGGGCGCCACCATCCGCGCCATCGCGGCCGACGCGAACATCGATCCGTCGATGGTGATGCGGTACTTCGGCAACAAGGATCAGCTGTTCGCGGCGGCGGCCGAGTTCGACCTGCAGTTCCCCGATCTCTCCGGCCTGGATCGGTCCGAGTTGGGCGCGGCGTTGGTTGGCCACTTCCTGGCGCGCTGGGAAGGCGATGAGGCGCTGATCGTGCTGCTGCGCTCAAGCACCACGAATGCCGAAGCGGCCCAACGGATGAAGGAGATCTTCGCGGCGCAGCTGCTGCCCGCGATCGCGAAGCTGACTCCCGACGACGCCCCGCGGCGGGCCGGGCTGATCGCCACCCAGATGCTCGGCATGGCGCTCTGCCGCTACGTACTGCGGATACCGCCGATCGTCGAGATGCCCCGGGCCGAGCTGGCCGACTGGCTCGGCCCGACGCTGCAGCGCTACGTCGCCGAGCCGAGGAGCTAGCGTTGCGCGCGACGTCAGGCGGATTCGATCTCGCCGGCGATCCTGCGCTCGATGCTCGCGCGGGTGATGGCGGGCAGCACGATCAGCCCGTCGAGTTCGGTGCGTGCCCTGGTGTAGGCACTCCGGCGCTCCTGCGGTGTCGCCGACTCGTCGGAGGCCACCCGCAGCAGGAGCTGCGCGCGTTCGATCCGCTGCTGCCCCTCGGTCGAGAAGTCGCTACGCCTGCGGCGGATCGCCTCCGCCTCGGCCACGCTGAACGCCGCCGCGTACTCGTGCACCGCGTCCCGGTAGTCGAGTAGCGTCCCGCGGTCGCCGATGGCGTCGTCGATCGTTGCCGGGCGCAGCAGGTCCGCGCGGCTGCGGGCCTTGTGGAACGCGACGGTGAGCGGCTGCCGCATGTCCGTCATCATCGGGAAGTCGAGCAGCTTGGCGACGTCCACCTCGTAGTCCAGCCAGCGTGCGTCGATGCCGTCGTGCTGGGCGAGGAGCTTCGTCAGCTCCCGTCGCGACGTGGCTTCGTCGACCTTGGTCCGCCCCTGCGCCTCCGCCACCGCGATCTTGGTCTGCTGCTTGATCCGGTACCGCTCCAGCCTGCGGTCGGCGCGCCGCTCGTTGGCCGCCGCGACCGCCCGCACGCCCCCGCCGATGATCCCGCCGAGCGGAAAGATCAGCCACCAGAAGTGATACAGGGAGTCCACGGTTTCCAGAATGCCACCGTCGGGCGCCCAGTCACGGCGCCAGACGGTTCAGCGCTCGGCGAAAAGCAGGGTTCGGGTCCGCGTCCGGCAGCACCGCGAGCACGTCGGCCAGCGCCGTTTGCCCGTTGACGCCGCGAACGTGTGCGCCGTACAGGGCGCCGATGGTCGGCGTCCGGCTGTAGGCGCCGAAGCAGTGCACCAACACCGTCCGTCCCTCGGCCCGCAGCTGCTCGATCATCCGCACGGTGTCGGCGAGCACGAAGTCCAGGTTCGGGTTGGCCTCGGCGCCTTCGCGGTCGATCAGCCGGACGTCGATCTGCTCGACCCCGGCGGGCAGGTCGTCGTCGTGCACCCGGCACAGCGAGACGATGGCGTCGACGCCGTCGGGCGGGGCCAGCAAGGCTGCCGCGTCTCCCAACCACACGCCGCCGTCGTACGGATGACGAGCAGTGATCGCCCGTCCGGAGGGGCGCGGAAAGTCCCTGTCCGCCTTGATGATCCGGCTGGCAAGTGCCACCAGGTCACGCGCCGACGAGCCCTGGCCAGCCGTGCAGGAGGCGCCGCCAGTGTGCAGGCACCGCCGACGCGCCGTATGCCGCACCGAGCAGGCCGCCCGCGATCGCGGCAACGGTGTCGGTGTCGTTGCCCGCCCGCACCGCGGCGTCCAGCCCCCGGGCCAGATGGTCGGCGGGCAGTCCTTCGCCGGTGTCGGTGGTGGTGATCGCCGACCACGCCGCCTGCAGCGCCGCCACCACCCAACCGTTCCTCGGGATCTCGGACGGACGGGCCGACTCGGCGGCGTCGATGCGGGCCGACCACAGGTCGCGGCGCCCGCGGTCGAGGTGGCGCAGCCCGATGCGGACGTCCAGCGCTCCGGTCAGCACGGCGTGCCGGATCGCGCAGCACCACAGCACACATGCGTCCCCGGCGTCGGGATCGAAGTGCGTCAACTCGCTGACGGCACGTGCTGCGACGACGAGCGCTGCTTCGTCGTCGAGGTAGGCCAGAGCGACCGGCGCGGTGCGCATCAGCGACCCGTTGCCCGCGGTGTGGCCGGTGCGCTCGTGCAGTCGGCGCGACGCGTCCTTGGCGTTGGCGGCGGAAACGCCCTGTGCGCCAAGTGCTCCGAGCACGTTGCTGGTCTGGACGCCGACGTCCTTCGCGGACCGTGACCAGCCGTACCAGCGCTCGACGATGGCGTTCTGCGCGGCATCGTCGCGCAGGTCGGCCCCGGTGGCCGCGACCTCCGCGATGGCGATCGCCATCGAGGTGTCGTCGGTCCATTCGCCGGGCGCCCAGCCGAATCCGCCGCCGCCCACCATCGCGACGTCCTTCTCCTTGCCGCGGGCGGGCTGGAACTCGTACGGCGCGCCGAGCGCGTCGCCGGCCGCCGTCGCCAGCAGTACCCCGCACGCCCGATCGATCCGAGCCGTCGTCAACGCCATGTCGTTCCCCTTCGTTCGCATCTTTTGCGCAATAATGAGCTAAATACACGATACGACAGGGGGCCGACAAACATTCCCGATCCTCGTGACGGCAGCGGCAGGACACTCGCCGACTACCCGCGGCCCTCGGTGGCCGTGGACACCGCGCTGCTCACCCTCGACTCGACCGCATGGGAGCTGCACGTCCTGCAGGTGCGCCGCAACGACGACACCGGATGGGCCCTGCCAGGCACCTTTCTGCACCCCGGTGAGCGGCTGGCCGACGCCGTGGACCGGTCGCTGCGCGTCAAGGCAGGCGTGTCGGGACTTCGTCCCCGCCAACTGCACGTCTTCGACGACCCGGACCGCGACGACCGGGGCTGGGTGCTGTCGGTGGCCCACATCGCCGTGGTCCGGCCGGACCGGCTGGCGTCGCGACTGCCCGAACGGACCCGGTTGACGCCGGTGTCGCAACCCGGCCGCCTGCCGTACGGGCACGGCGGCATCATCTCGAGGGCCGTCGAGGATCTGCGCGCCCGTTACCGGGACGACCCGGACCCGGACGGGCTTGCTCGCGGCCGAGTTCACGCTGCGCGAGCTGCGCCTGGCCCACGAGGCCGTCGCAGGCCGCGCGACTCCAGCGGGACTGGTTCCGCCGCACCATGGAGCCCCGACTGGAAGCCACCGGACGCGTCGCGGCGGGCGCACGGGGCAGGCCCGCCGAACTGTTCAGGCGGGCGCGCCGGTGAGTGCCTACCGACCCGGCAGGCCGATGTTGCGGTAGCGGCGCAGCCGATCGGCCAGGCGCACGCCCGCGGGCACCGCGCGCAACCGGTGCAGTTCGTCGGCGATCGTCGCCGACAGCCGCCCGGTGAACTCCATCGGGGTGTCCGCCGCGTCGGGGTGCTCGGGCACGATGGCGTCGACGATGCCGTTGCGCATCAGGTCTGCCGACCGAATGCCTTGCGCCGTAGCCAGTTCCGGGGCGTGGTCGGTGTCGCGGAAGACGATCGCGCTGGCCCCCTCCGGCGGCAGCGGCGCCAGCCAGCCGTGCAGCGCGGCGAGTACCCGGTCGGCGGGAACCATCGCCAGCGCAGGCCCGCCGCTGCCCTGGCCGAGCAGCACCGACACCGTCGGCGTGTCCAGCGTGACCAGTTCCGCCAGGCAGCGGGCGATCTCACCGGCCAGGCCGCCCTGCTCGGCCTCCGCGGACAGAGCCGGGCCCGCGGTGTCGATGACGAGCACCAGCGGCAGCCGCAAACCGGCCGCCAGCGCCATGCCGCGACGCGCCTCCTGCAGAGCCCTCGGCCCGACGGTCCCGCCGACGACGCGCCGCTGACCGACCACCACCGCAGGCTGCCCGCCGAACCGCGCCAGTGCGAGCAACGTGCTGGCGCCCTCACCCACCCCGGTTCCCGACAACAGCACGTGGTCCGTCGTGCCGTGCCGCAGCAGATACGCCACGCCGGGACGGTCGGGCCGCCGCGACGCCTCCACCGAGTCCCATGCGGGCACGTCGGGCACCGGTGCGACGTCCGGGGTCGGAGGGGGCGGGCCCGGCTCGTCGGCCACCACCCTGAGCGTGCGGTCCAGGGTGGACCGCAACAGCTCGAGCGGGACGACGCCGTCGATCACGCCGTGGTGGAGCAGGTTCTCCGCGGTCTGGACGCCCGACGGGAACGGCTCGCCGTAGAGGTGCTCGTACACCCGGGGCCCGAGGAAGCCGATCAACGCGCCGGGCTCGGCGGCGGTGACGTGGCCAAGCGATCCCCACGACGCGAACACCCCGCCCGTGGTCGGATGACGCAGGTACACCAGGTAGGGCAGATGCGCCTGCTTGTGCAGCTCGACGGCCGCCGCGATCTTGACCATCTGCAGGAACGCGACGGTGCCCTCCTGCATACGGGTACCGCCGGAGCTCGGCGAGGCCACCAGCGGCAGGCGTTCCACCGTCGCGCGCTCGATCGCCGAGGTGATCCGCTCCGCCGCGGCCACCCCGATCGAACCGGCCAGGAAGTCGAACTCGCACGCCACGACGGCGACCCGCCGCCCGAACACCGTGCCCTCGCCGGTCAGCACCGATTCGTCGAATCCGGTCGCTGCCGCGGCGGCGGCCAACTCGCGCCGATAATGCTCGTCGGCGTCGACCACGAGGGGGGCGCGGTCCCAGCTGGCGAACGACCCCTCGTCCAGCACGGCATCGCGGAGCGCAACGGCACCGATCCGGCTCACAGGAAGAGGCTATCGGGCGCCTCGATAGGGTGGCCCACATGATCGGAGTTACCCGCAATGGCAACGTGATGACCCTGGAGATGCAGCGGGAGGACCGCCGCAACGCGCTGAACTGCGAGCTCGTCGACTCCCTACGGGAGGCCGTCGAGCAGGCCGCCGCCGCACGACGTCCGCGCGATCGTCATCACCGGCGCAGGCAACGTGTTCAGCTCGGGTGCCGACCTGACCGACGCAGCCGGGATGGCGGAGAAGCTGCCCGACAAGGCAAAGGCGCTGAACATCGCCATCGACGTGGCGCCGATCCCCGTGATCGGCGCGATCAACGGACCTGCGATCGGAGCGGGCGTCATCCTGGCGATGATCTGCGACCTACGGGTCGTCGCCACCGATGCGTACTTCCAGTTCCCCGTCGCGAAATATGGTTTGGCGCTGGACAACTGGAGCATCCGCCGGCTGACGTCCCTGGTGGGTGCCGGCCGGGCACGGGGCATGCTGATGGCCGCCGAGCGGCTGACCGCAGACGTGGCGCTGCAGACGGGGATGGCCAACCGGCTGGGCACACTCGCCGACGCGCAGGCGTGGGCCGCCGAGATCGCCGGGTTCGCTCCGCTGGCGCTGCAACACGCCAAGCGGGTGCTCAACGACGACGGCGCGTACGACGATCCGTGGCCCATGCACCAGGAGCTGTTCGAGAAGGCCTGGAGCAGTCAGGACGTCATCGAAGCGCAGGTCGCCCGCATCGAGAAGCGCCCACCCAACTTTCAGGGCGCCTGATGTTCTGGGGGGCGGTTCGGCTGGTCGGGGGGACGGCGGCGCTGGTCGGCGGCGGCTTGGCATTGCGGGCCCTGCAGGGCGCGCCCGCGGCGCTCGGCGCGTCACCGGTCGAGATCGACGCGGTCGCCAAGCGGTCGCCGAACTACCACGACGGCGTGTTCAGCAATCTCGAACCGGCCTCGTCGACCAGCCTCACCCGCCAGCAGCAGTTCATGCTGGCGCGCGAGGTCATCGGCGGCAACTCCAACCAGCACCCGTCGCAGCCCGTCCCGCTGGTCACCCCCGCCGCGGATCTGCCCGTGGCGGACCTCGCGGTCACCTGGTACGGACACTCGTCGGCCCTGATCGAGGTCGACGGCTACCGCGTGCTCGCCGATCCGGTGTGGAGCGACCGCTGTTCGCCGTCGCGTGCGGTCGGCCCGCAGCGCCTGCATCCGGTGCCCACCCCGCTCGACGCGCTGCCCGCCATCGACGCCGTCATCATCAGCCACGACCACTACGACCACCTCGACGTCGACACCATCAAGCAGCTGGCCCGCACGCAGCGGTCCAAGTTCTTCGTGCCGCTCGGCATCGGCGCGCACCTGAGGGCGTGGCACATCCCGGCCGACCGGATCGTCGAACTCGACTGGAATCAGAGCGCCGAACTCGGCGAGCTCACGCTGGTGTGCACCCCCGCGCGGCACTTCTCCGGACGGTTCCTCAACCGCAACGTCACGCTGTGGTCGTCGTGGGCGCTGATCGGCCCACGGCACCGGGCCTTCTTCGGCGGGGACACCGGGTACACCAAGAGCTTCACCGACATCGGCGCCGACCACGGCCCCTTCGACCTCACGCTGATGCCCGTCGGGGCGTATCACCCGGGCTGGCCGGACATCCACATGAACCCAGAGGACGCGGTGCGCGCCCACCGCGACCTCAGCGACGCCGGGCTTCTGGTGCCGATCCACTGGGCGACGTTCCGGCTCGCGCCGCATCCGTGGTCCGAGCCGGTGGAGCGGACGCTCGCCGCCGCGGCGGAGGAGGGCGTCGTGGTTGCCACCCCACGGCCCGGCCAGCGGGTCGAGGCCGGGTCCGCCTCGACGTTGGACCCATGGTGGCGCCCATAACCGGCTAGCGTGCTGGTGTGCGCCACTCGCCGAGGTTTCGTCCGCTGATCGCTTCGCTGGCCGCACTGGTCCTGCTCGTCGGCTGCGGCTCTTCGTCGTCGCAACGGGCCGAACCGTCGGCCGAACCGTCGAGCCCCCCTTCGGCATCCGACGTGCCACCGCCGTTGGTGCCTGCGATGCCGTTGCCGGACAACGCCGTCGAGAATGCGGTGGGCAAGCTCGACGGCCTGGCTCAGGACCTGATGACCAAGTCGGGCATCCCCGGCATGGCCGTCGCCGTGGTGCACGGCGGAAAAACCGTGTACGCGAAGGGATTCGGCGTCAAGGACGTCCGCAACGGTGACGGCGCCGCAGAATCGGGTCGACCCCGACACCGTGTTCCAGCTGGCGTCGTTGTCCAAACCGCTCGGAGCCACGGTGGTCGCGCATCAGGTGGGGGTGAACGCGATCAGCTGGGACACCCCGATCGTCGACAAGCTGCCGTGGTTCGCGCTGTCGGACCCCGCGGTGACCAAGATGGTGACGATCGGCGACATGTACTCGCACCGGTCCGGCCTGCCGGATCACGCGGGCGATCTGCTCGAGGACCTGGGCTATGACCGGCGCTACGTGTTGGACCACCTGCGTGCGCTTCCGTTGGATCCGTTCCGTATCTCGTACGCGTACACCAACTTCGGTCTGACCGCGGGCGCCGAGGCGGTCGCCGTCGCGGCGGGCAGGTCATGGGAGGACCTCAGCCAGGACGTGCTGTACGGGCCGCTTGGCATGGCGTCGACCAGTTCCCGGTTCGACGACTACGTGGCGCGGCCGGACCGCGCGGTCGGGCACATCCACGTCGACGGCGGCTACCACCCGGACTACGTCCGCGACCCGCAACCCGAAGCACCGGCGGGCGGCGTCAGCAGCTCGGTCAACGACCTCACGCACTGGATGACGATGATGCTGGCCAACGGGAGCTACGAGGGCAAGCAGATCGTCGATCCCAAGGCGCTGCTGCCCGCGGTCACCCCGCAGATCGTGTCGAGCCCCGCCAGCGAGCCCGCGATGCGGTCGGGCTTCTACGGGTTCGGGTTCAACGTCGGATCCACGTCGGGGGCGCGGATGCAGCTCAGCCACTCGGGCGCCTTCGAGCTCGGGTCGGGCACCAACGTCCTCATCCTGCCGTCGGCCGACGTCGCCATCGTCGCGCTCACCAACGCGACGCCCTCCGGCGTTCCGGAGACGCTCACGGCGGAGTTCGCCGACCTCGTCCAGTTCGGCGAGGTCCGCGAGGACTGGTTCAAGCTCTACAACGCCGCCTTCGTGGCCATGGAACAGCCGGTCGGCTCGCTCGTCGGTCAGCAGCCGCCCGGCCAAACCCGCTCCGCCGGGGCCGTTGTCGGGATACGTCGGCACCTACGCGAACGACTTCTGGGGGCCGGCCCGCGTCACCGAGAAGGACGGCGGGCTGGAGCTGGCCCTCGGCCCGAAGCTGGTGGTGCCGCTGAAACACTTGGGACGGCAACGTGTTCACGTTCAGCTTCGTCGCCGAGAACTCGCCGCCGGGCAGCATCTCGAAGGCCACGTTCGACGGCGACAAGCTGACGCTGGAGTACTACGCGACGGAGCACGACGGGGTCTTCACCCGGTGACCGCCGCACTCGCCGCAGGTCTGTCCGACGCCGAGGTCGCCCAGCGCGTCGCCGAGGGCAAGACCAACGACGTCCCGGCCCGCGCTGCGCGCAGTGTCTCGGAGATCGTGCGGGCCAACGTCTTCACGCGCATCAACGCGATCCTCGGCGTCCTGCTGATCATCGTGCTCACCACCGGATCGGTGATCAACGGACTGTTCGGCATCCTGATCGTCGCCAACAGCGCGATCGGCATCATCCAGGAGTTGCGCGCCAAGCAGACGCTGGACAAGCTCGCCATCGTCGGTCAGGCGAAACCCATGGTGCGCAGGCAATCCGGCACCGCCGCGCGACCGCCGAACGAGGTGGTGCTCGGCGACGTCATCGAGCTGGGTCCCGGCGACCAGATCGTGGTGGACGGCGACGCTCATCGAGGAGGACAACCTCGAGGTCGACGAATCGCTGCTCACGGGTGAGGCCGACCCGATCGACAAGGACGTCGGCGACGAGGTGAAGTCCGGCAGCTTCGTCGTCGCGGGCAGCGGGGCGTACCGCGCCACCAAGGTGGGCCGCGAGGCGTACGCCGCCAAACTCGCCGAGGAGGCCAGCAAGTTCACGCTGGTGAAATCCGAACTGCGCAGCGGCATCAACACGATCCTGCGGGTCATCACCTACCTGCTCGTCCCGGCCGGGCTGCTGACCATCTACACGCAGTTGTTCACCACCGACGTCGGCTGGCGGGAGTCGGTGCTGCGCATGGTCGGTGCGCTGGTCCCGATGGTGCCCGAGGGTCTGGTCCTGATGACGTCGATCGCCTTCGCCGTCGGCGTGGTCCGGCTCGGCAGGCGGCAGTGTCTGGTGCAGGAACTGCCTGCCATCGAGGGACTGGCCCGCGTCGACGTGGTGTGCGCCGACAAGACCGGCACTCTGACCGAGAACGGCATGCGGGTAAGCGATCTCAAGGCGCTGGCGACCCAAGAGTGCGCCGACGTGCTGGCGCAGCTCGCGGCCGACGACGGCCACCCGAACGCCAGCATGCAGGCGATCGGCGAGGCCTATCCCGCTGCCGCCGGGCTGGACCGCGACCGCGACGGCACCGTTCAAGTCGGCGACCAAGTGGAGCGGCGCCTCCTACGGCGAGCACGGGAACTGGGTGATCGGCGCCCCCGACGTGCTTCTCGATCCCGACCTCGCCGGAGGCCGAACAGGCCGAGCAGATCGGCGCGCTGGGTCTGCGGGTGCTGCTGCTCGGCTCGTCCGACGGTTCGGTCGACGCACCGGCCGCACCGGGCGTGGTCACTCCCGTCGCGTTGGTGGTGCTCGAGCAGCGCGTCCGCCCCGACGCCCGGGAAACGTTGGACTACTTCGCTTCCCAGAAGGTCACCGTCAAGGTGATCTCCGGCGACAACGCGGTGTCCGTCGGTGCGGTCGCGGGCACGCTTGGGCTGCACGGCGAGACGATGGACGCGCGCAAGCTTCCTGCCGAGCCGGAGGAGCTGGCCGACACGCTGGAGGAGTACACCACCTTCGGCCGGGTGCGGCCCGATCAGAAGCGGGCCATGGTGCACGCCCTGCAGTCCCGCGGCCACACGGTGGCGATGACGGGCGACGGGGTCAACGACGTGCTGGCCCTCAAGGACGCCGACATCGGCGTGGCGATGGGTTCGGGCAGCTCGGCGTCGCGGGCGGTGGCCCAGATCGTGTTGCTGGACAACAAGTTCGCCACCCTGCCGTACGTGGTCGGCGAGGGCAGGCGCGTGATCGGCAACATCGAACGGGTCTCCAACCTGTTCCTCACCAAGACGGTGTACTCGGTGCTGCTCGCCGTGCTGGTCGGCCTGGCCGGGCTGTCCTCGAAGCTGTTCGGAACCGACCCGCTGCTGTTCCCGTTCCAGCCGATCCACGTCACGATCGCCGCCTGGTTCACCATCGGCATCCCCGCGTTCATCCTGTCGCTGGCCCCGAACAGGGAACGGGCCCACTCCGGGTTTCGTGCGCCGGGTGATGACGTCGGCGCTGCCGTCCGGGCTGGTGGTCGGCACCGCGACGTTCGGCTCGTATCTGCTGGCCTACCAGGGCCGGGCGGCGTCGGCGACGGAGCAGACCCAGGCCTCGACGGCGGCGCTGATCACCCTGCTGGTGAGTGCGCTCTGGGTGCTCGCCGTGGTGGCCCGACCGTACGAGTGGTGGCGGGTGGCACTCGTCGCCGTGTCCGGCTCTGGCGTACGTGGTGATCTTCTCGATCCCGTTCGCCAGGGAGCAGTTCATGCTCGACCCCTCCAACGTCGCGCTGACCTCGATGGCGCTCGGTCTCGGTATCGCCGCAGCGGCGCTGATCGAGGCGATCTGGTGGGTACAGGGCAGGGCCCTCGGCGAACCGAGAACCTTGTGGCGGTCATCCGCAGCGTGAAGAATTACCGCGTTGCCGACAGATAGGGTGGGACCATGGGATTTCTTGACAAGGTGAAGGACCTGGTGTCGAAGAACGCCGACAAGGTCGACGCGGCGATCGACAAGGTCGGGGACGTCGTCGACCAGAAGACGCAGGGCAAGTACGCCCAGCAGGTCGACAAGGTGCAGGACGCGGCGAAGAAGGCGGTCGACGGCACGCAGACAGCCGCCGCCGCCGAGCCGCAGTCGCCGCCGCGCACCGCCGGCGCCGCCGGCACCGCCGGCGGCGCCGCCCACGGCCTAGCGATGGCGAAGCTGTCAGTCTCGGTCGACGTGCCGCTTCCGCCCGAGAAGGCGTGGGAGGCCGCCTCCGACCTGTCCCGCTACAAGGAGTGGCTGAGCATCCACCGGGTGTGGCGCAGCAAGCTGCCCGAGACCCTGGAGAAGGGCACTCAACTCGAGTCGATCGTCGAGGTCAAGGGCATGCCCAACCGGGTGAAGTGGACCATCGTCAACTACAAGCCGCCAGAGTCCATGACGCTCAACGGCGACGGCAAGGGTGGCGTCAAGATCAAGCTGATCGGCAAGATCAAGCCGTCCGGCGATGGCTCAACGGTGACGTTCGACGTGCACCTCGGTGGGCCCGCGCTGTTCGGTCCCGATCGGCATGGTCGTCGCGGGCGCGCTCAAGGGCGACATCCGCGAGTCGCTGAACAAGTTCAAGTCCGTCTTCGCCCGTGACCGCGGCGGACCGGCTCGCGGCCGTGGTCCGGGACGCGGCAGGCATCGACCTGCCGGTCCGGGTGCGGGCGTGGGACGGCAGCGAGGCGGGCCCGGCCGGCGGGCCGGTGCTCGTCGTCCGCAATCGTCGCGCCCTGCGCCGGCTGTTGTGGGCGCCGGGCGAAATGGGTTTGGCGCGTGCGTATGTCACCGGCGACATCGACGTCGACGGCGACATCGCGGACGGTTTCCGACGCGCGTGGGCGATGTCCGCCGGATCGCGGCCCGCGTCGACCGGCCTGCGCGACAAGGCCCGCGCGGTGACGCGTCGCGGCGAGGCTGGGCGCCATCGGGCCGCCGCCGAGGCCGCCCGCCTCCGAGGCCCGGCTGTCCGGACGGCTGCACACCCGCGGGCGGGACCGTGCCGCGATCGCACATCACTACGACCTGTCCAACGACTTCTACCGGCTGCTGCTCGACGAGCACATGGCGTATTCGTCGGCGTACTTCACCCACGACGGGCAGTCGCTCTACGACGCGCAGTCGGCCAAGCTCGACCTGATCTGCCGCAAGCTGGAATTGAAGCAAGGCGACCGGCTGCTCGACGTCGGCTGCGGCTGGGGCTCGCTGATCCTCTACGCCGCAAGGAATTACGGGGTGCACGCCACCGGCATCACGCTGTCGGCCGAGCAACGCGCCTTCATCGCCGAGCGGGTCGCGGAGCAGGGTCTGTCGGACAAGGTCGACGTTCGCCTGCAGCACTATCGTGAATTCGCCGACCCGCCAGAGTCATTCGATGCGGTGAGTTCGATCGAGATGGGCGAGCACGTCGGCGAGCAGCACTACCCCGGTTACGTCGACGTCATGCATCACGCCCTGAAGCCGGGCAGACACCTTCTGCTGCAACAGATGTCGCGACACGAGGGCACTGCGCCGGGCGGTGGTCCGTTCATCGAGTCCTACATCGCACCCGACATGCACATGCGCCCGCTGTGGCAGACCATCCGGCACGTCGAAAGCGGCGGCTTCGAGATCCGCGGCGTCGAGGCCATGCGCGAGCACTACGTCACCACCGTCGACCGCTGGCTCGACACGTTCGAGGACCGCTACGACGAGTTCGTCGCGCTGCAGGGGGAGGAGGTCGCCCGGGTCTGGCGGCTCTACCTCGTCGGCGGTGGCCTCGCCTTCGAACAGGGCCGCATGGGCGTCGACCAGATCCTGGCGCGCAAGCCATGAGCTACGAATACGGAATCGACTTCGACGCCGTGGAGGCCATCGACATCCACACCCACGTCGAGGTCGACTGCCACGGTCACAACGCCTACGACGACGAGCTGGTGGACGCCACCAGGTCGTACTTCAAGATGGGCGACACCGCCGCGGCCACGGTCGACGAGCTCGCCGAGCACTACCGCACGCGGAACGCGGCCGCGGTGGTCTTCACCATCGACGCCGAGACCGCGATGGGCCACGCGCCGAACTCGGTCGAGGACCTGATCGCCGGCGCCGCGCGCAACAACGACGTGCTGATCCCGTTCGGGACGGTCGATCCGCTGCAGGTGGACCGCGCCGTGCAACGGGTCCGCGAGCAGGTCGGGCTCGGGGTGAAGGGGTTCAAGTTCCATCCGAGCATGCAGGCGTTCGAGCCCAACGACCGCCGCTTCTATCCGATCTACGACGCGATCGCCGGTGCGGGGCTACCCGCGCTGTTCCACACCGGGCAGACCGGGATCGGCTCGGGGCTGCCCGGCGGGCACGGCATCAAACTCCGCTACTCCGACCCGATGCTTCTCGACGACGTCGCCGCCGACTTCCCGGACCTGACCATCGTGATGGCCCACCCCGCGGTGCCGTGGGTGGACGCACAGATCGCGATCGCTGCGCACAAGTCGAATGTGTACCTCGATCTTTCGGGTTACTCGCCGAAATACTTTCCGCCGCAACTGGTTCGGGCGCTCGGTCGGCAGCTGCGCACCAAGGCGCTGTTCGGCACCGACTACCCCTACATCCAGCTGGACCGCTGGCGGAAGGACTTCGCCGGGCTCGACCTCGACCCGGCGGTTGCGCCGCTGATCTTCAAGGAGAACGCGCTGCGGGTGCTGGGCGTCGTGGGTTGACCCCTTCGCCGAGCGCACACTTGTTGACGGGCCTTCTCGACGTTTGCGTACAACAAGCGTCTGCTCGGCGCCGCACGGCTCACACGCGGACGCGCTGGCCCTTGTGCAGGGTGTCGAGCAGTTCGCGGTTCGGGCCCACCAGGTAGGCGGTGTCTCCTGCCGACAGCCTGCTGTCCCGGCGGGGATGCAGCTGCACGTCACCCGGCCCGTGACCGATGGCGATGACCCTGGTCTGGGTGGACATCTGCTCCATTCGCAGCCCGTCGAGTTCGCTGCCCGCCTCGACCTCGACGCCGCCGACCATGAACGACTGCTGGCCCACCGAGAACGTGCCGAGCACCTCGAGGCCCATCGCCGTGCCGATGAACCACGGCGCCGCGAGCTCCACGGTCGACCGCACGTTCGCGAACCCGAAGCGATGGGCCACCGCCGTCCCCAGCGTGCGGTCGTAGACCCGCAGCACGACGGGCACCCCCGGACTGTCGGCCGAGCGCATCCAGCGGACCCCGAGCCGTTCGCGCAGCACGATGCCCGTCTCGATGTTGACCATGTCGTCCTGGGTCAGCACCGCCACCGCCACGGCGTCGTCGATGCGGGCCGACTCGAGCGTCTGCGCCAGCGTGGCGTCACCGAAGATCACCGGCACGTCGAGTTCGGCTGCGGACGACAGGTAGCGGTTGTCGGGGCTGCGCTCGATGACCGCGACGTCATGGCCCGCTGCCTTGAGGTCGGCGACCACCCGGATCCCGAACGAACCGAGGCCGACGACGATGATGTGGTCGTGGAGTTCGCGGACCTTGCGCAGCCCCGCGTTCTGCGCGATGCGGCGTGACAGCAGTAGGTCGGCGACGAACGCCATCAGCACGGCCGTCGAGGTGACCCCTGCGAACATCAGCCCGATGCCGAACAGCCGCAACCAGGTGGGTTGGTCGACGAAGCTGAAGTCGCCGTATCCGACGGTGGCGATGGTCTCGGTGGAGAAGTACAGCGCGTCGATGATGCTCATGCCCGGCTTGTGGTAGGCGAAGCGCAGCAGCAGCGTGGCACACAGGAGCAGGGTCATCGAGGCGGCGAACGCCTTGAAGAAGTTCGGGTTCACGTCGTCGCGGAACGCGCGGATCGCATCGAGGACGCGCTTGAGGGGTTTCCGTCGGGGGCTGACCTGCGCTGCCGCGGGCGCCGCAACCGCGATGCCCTGGGCGGCGAGCTCCTCGGCCGTGCCGATCATGGCCGTCCAGTCGCCGGCGCTGACCTGCAGGTCCCGGCCAGGGCATGCGATCACCTCACCGGCCGTCGCCGAGTGCTCGCCATGCACGACCGCGACCGGCGCCAGGTCGCCGTAGAGCTCCCTCAGCGTGGCGTCGCAGGGCGCGTCGGTGCCCGAGATGACGAACTCGATGCCCGCCACGGTGATCGAGTGCGTGGTGCGCGACAGACAGGCCTCGACCACCGATGGCGCGGCCAGGTCCGCGACGTCGAGGATGGCGCCAGGGCCGTTGCCGATCGCCACGGCCTCCCGCAGCACGCTGTTGCCCAGTCGCGCGACCACCCGCACCTCGGGATTGAGTTGCCTTGCCAGCAGTGCTATTTCGAGGTTGAGTGCGTCGTCATCGTCCGCGCAGATGAGCGCGGCGGCATCCGCGATGCCCGCGCCGGTCAGGCCCTCGGACGAATCCACGATTTCGATGTCGCGACCGGCGGCCCGGAGCTGCTCGATGATCCGCATGCCCAGCGGGTCGTCGCCGCAGACGATGGTGTGCCCTCCCATGCGAGCACGCTACTTCGGAAACGCTCGCCGCGACGGGTGAAGATGGACGTATGCCCAACAGTCCCAGCATCTACGTCAAAGCGTGCATCAACGGAGCCCGCACCCCCGACCAGCACCCGAATCTGCCGGTCACGCCCGATCAGCTCGCCGCAGCGGCGGTCCAGGCCCACCAGGCGGGGGCCCAGGCCGTGCACATGCACCCCAAGTCCGCCGACGGCGTCGACTCGCTGCACGGCGATGCGGTGGGCCCCGCGGTGCAGGCCGTCCGCGCGGCGGTGCCCGGTCTGCCGTTGGGGGTGACGACGGGGTTCTGGGCGCTGCCCGACGCCGACGCCCGGCTGCGGGCCGTCGAGGGGTGGACGGTGCTGCCCGACTTCGCGTCGCTGAACTGGCACGAACCGGGCTCCGAGGAGTTGGCGCACCTGCTGCTCGGCAAGGGGCTCGGGGTCGAGATCGGTCTGTTCCACGCGGAGGCGGCCGCGTCGTGGGCCCGCTCCGACCTGGCTCAGCACTGCATGAGGGTGATGATCGAGTTGCAGGCGGACGCGGACGTCGCTGACGCCGACGACATGCTCGACCGGGTGCTCGCCGTCGGTTCGCCCGCTCCGGTGCTGCTGCACGGGCTCGACGAGAGTTGTTGGCCGTTACTGGAACACGCCGGGGCGCGTGGCGTCCAGACCCGGATCGGCATGGAGGACACCCTGAAGCTGCCCGACGGTTCCGTGGCGCCCGACAACGCCGCGCTGGTGTCCGCGGCGGTGCGCCTGCTCAGTCGGTAGGGGCGGCCAGGGCGAAGTCGGCGAAGTCGAAGCCTGGTACCACCACGCAGCTGACCAGGACGGGTTCGTCGTCCCGCGGCCGGGCACGTTGCCAGTGACCCGGGGGGACCAGCAGTTGCGGGCTCTCGCCCGCCGCGACGTCGCTGCCGAGCAAATGCGTTGTCGCACCGTCCTGTTCGGGCCCAACCTCCAACAGCAGCGGGCTGCCGCGGTGATGCAGCCACAGTTCGGCACTGCGCACCGTGTGCCAGGCCGACTGCTGGCCGGGCATGAGCAGGAACAGGATGGCGGTTCCCGCGCTGCGTGGACCCGCGTAGTCGGGCGGCAGCGCGGACTGGCCGACGGTGAGCTCACTGCGCCACGTCTCCCGGAACCAGCCGCCTTCGGGATGCGGGGCCAGGTCGAGCGTGCGGGCCCAGTCGGGTAGCTCCGTCATGGGTCCAGCCTACGTCGAGGTGACCGGCCAACCCGATACCCTCATCGCATGGCCCGCCTGCGACCCGCATGGTTCGTGGTGCTCTGCGCGCTGGTGGTCCTGGTCAGCGCGTGGCTGCCCTGGTTGACCACCAGCGGCGGACGCGCGAATGCGATCGGCGGGAAGGTCGGCCAGATGCCGCTGCCGCCGCCGGGGTTCGGGGTGGGACAGCTGATCGTGGTGTTGTCGTCGACGTTGATCGTGGCCGCGGCCATGGCGGCGCGCGGATTGTCGGCCCGGATCGCTTCGACTGCGGCGCTGTCGATTTCAGTGTTGTTGGCGGTGCTGGCACTGTGGTACTTCCGGCTCTACGTGGCACCGCCGATCGCCGCGGGCTACGGCTTGTACGTGGGTGGCGGGGCCACGGTGACGGCGATGGTGCTTTCGGTGCTGGCGATGGTCGCCGCGTGGTCGGAGACGAGCAAGAGCCGATGACCGGGTTCGTCGAACCGGTGGTGCTCACCGGGCAGCGGTGGGTCACGCTCGAACCGTTGCGCACCGAAGACGTCGGAGAGATCGCGGCGGCGTCGGCAGACGGTGACGTGGGCGGCCTGTGGTTCACCAGCGCGCCGGGGCCGTCCACCGCGCAGGCGTGGGTGGACCTGCGGTTGGCGGTCCAGCATCCCGACACCGGGTTGACGTTCGTCGCGCGGACGCTGGACGGTCGCGTGGTCGGATCGTCGAGCTACCTCAACGTCGACCCGCCCAACCGGCGGCTCGAGATCGGCAACACCTGGTTCTCCGCGTCGGTCCGCCGGACCGGCGTCAACACCGAGGCCAAGCTGCTGATGCTCACCCACGCCTTCGACGAGTTGAATTGTGTGGCAGTCGAATTCCGTACCCACTTCTTCAACTCCACCAGTCGCGCCGCCATCGAGCGGCTCGGGGCCAAGCTCGACGGTGTGTTGCGCAGTCAGCAGCTGCTGGCCGACGGATCGCGTCGTGACACCGTCGTCTACTCGATCCTCGACGTGGAGTGGCCCGCGGTGCGCAACAACCTGCGGTTCCGGCTCGACCGCGACCGCTAGCCCGCGCTGATCTCCGACCCCCGCAGCACGCCGGCACACTGATCGCAGGTGAGCACGGCGTCGAAGGGGTTGCCGCACACCGTGTGCCGGAGCAACACGGCAGGGCCCTCGGGAGCGGTGAACCAGCGCTGCGCCCACTGCAGCGCGGTGATCAGCACGGGAAAGACCGCGCGGCCCTTCTCGGTGAGCAGGTAGCGTCCGTTGCTCGTCGCGAGCACGCCGCCCGCGGTGAAGATCTGCAGGCGATCGGCCAGCGAGCCGGGTGGCGCGCCGAGTTGACCGGCGAACTCGCTGAACCGGGACGTGCCGACGAACGCGGCCACCAGCAGGGAGAACGCCCACCGGTTGCCGAGGATGTCCATGGTCTGCGGGAACAGCCCGGCCCGGCCGGGCGCCGAACCGGTGGTCGACCTGCGACGCGTCGACTCGACCGGCATCGAACGTGGCCAGGAACCGCTGGGACCCCACCCGGCGACGACGTCCTTCTCGGTGACGACGTCCCCGCACGCCCCGCAGGTCAGCAGCGGTGCGAAGGAGGCGTCGCACGTGGCGTGGTGCATCGCGGGCAGATCATCGGCGTGGTCGGGCACCCACCGGCGTTCCCATTCCCAGATCGAGGTCAGCACCGGCCACAGCGAGCGGCCCCGTGGCGTGAGCACGTATTCGTAGCGCGGCGGCTTGTCCTGATAGCGCGTGCGGGCCAGCAACCCGTCGCCGGTCATCGCGGTCAGGCGGCGGCTGAGCACCGCGTGTGAGATCGGCAGCCGCGCAGCGAAATCGCCGTAGCGGGTGATGCCGAGCAGCGCCTGCTGGGCGATCAGCAGCGTCCACTCGTCGCCCACCAGGCCGAGCATCCGGCCGACGGCATTGACTCCGCCCGGATCGCTCAACTACAGACCGATCGCCTCGGCGGCGCCGTCGGTCTGGTGCCAGCGCCGCAGCTCCGAGCCTGGTGCCCAGGTCGAGTGGGTTCCGCTCGAAACCCGTTCGGGCAGAGCCAGTTTGCACACCGGACCGTCGGCCACCCTTGCGGCGTCGAACACCAGGCAGTAGGAGGCGTCGGCGTTCATGTCGGTGGTGATGGTGATCAGGTAGCCGTCGTCCTCGGCGGTGCTGCCCACGCCCGGAGCCGCCCCGGCGGCGACATTCGACCGGGGTGCCATGGCGGTCTCGCTGCCGTACACCCCGTCGTCGAAGGCGAACCGCTGCTCGGTGCCCGTCACCACGTCGTGCTTGACCAGTCCGTCGAACATGAACCAACCCGGCTTGCCCGTCGCCGCGTACGTGTAGCGGTAGTCGCGGCCCGCATGGCCGGAGTTGATCATCCCGAATTCGGTGATGCTGTCCGACAATTGCTCCTCGCGCGCCGCGCCGGTCTTGAGGTTCAGGCGCCACCGGTGCAGCCGGGTCTGCATGCGGTCCATCGCGAGGAAGCGGAAGACGCGCTGCCACTTGGTGCCGTTGCCGTCGTCGGCCGGTTCCGGGTCGCCCTGGAAGAAGCCGTCGAGAACGATCTCGTCACCGTCCTCGTAGGCGTTGGTGAAGTGCAGGACGTAGGTCGGGTCGGCTTCGAACCATTGGATCTGCGAGGTGTCGCCGCGGCGCGGGATCACCGCGAAACGCGACGGCATGTCCCTGTGCAGTCGCGGCAGGTGCACGTTGTGCTGCAACAGTTCCGGCTCCCAGAACAGCGGGAAGTCGTTGAGGATCGCGTAGTTCTCGGTGAACGCCATGTCGTGCGGCAGCCGTGGGCCCGGTAGTGGCACGTCGACGTAGTGCACCAGTTCGTTGTTCGCGTCGACCACGCCGTAGTGCATGTAGGGCGCCTCTTTGGCGTAGTTGAAGAACAACATCTCGCCGGTGCGGTCGTCGACCTTGGGGTGCGCCGAGACGCCCCAGTCGGACGGGAAGGCGCCACCCCATTCGGACTTGCCAAGCGTGGCACCGGAGTACGGATCGATACGGTACAGGTCCCCGCACTGGTAGTGGCTGGACAGGGCGACGCCGCGATGGACGATCACGTCGGTCGACGATGCGTCCTTCATCAACGTCCTTGCGCCCCAGCCGTAGTCGCGCTTGGCCATCTCGACGGGTTCGGCGATGCCCGGCCACAGCGGACCGTTCTCGTCCAGTTCTTCGACGAAGCCGTCGGTGCGGATGAACCTGTTGCGGTAGAACGCCTTTCCGTCGCGGAAGCCGACGACGTGCATCATGCCGTCGCCGTCGAACGGGTGATAGATCTTCAGCGCCGGGTGCAGGGGGTTCTCGGTGTTGCGCAGGTACACGCCGTCGAGATCGGTCGGGAGTTCGCCCTCGACGACCGGTAGGTCGTCGGCGTCCCATTCGGTGGTCTGCGGGCGCCACGGCCCGGTGCGGTAGGGGTGGTCGTCATCCTCGGGCAGCGTGGACAGGAACTTCGCGACGATCTCCGGGTTCGTTTGGATGCTCATCTCATCTCTCCATTTGCCGTGCCTGCGGTCAGTTCGTGGGCACGCCGGCGACGACGAAGCTGACCGTGGTGGCCGTGCTTCCGCCGAAGTTGAGCGTGCCGAATGTCCGTGCCCCGTCGACCTGATACTCGCCCGCGGTCCCGCTGACCTGTTTGGCGGCGTCGAGGAGCATGCGCACCCCGGTGGCGCCCACCGGGTGGCCGCCGCCGATCAGTCCTCCGCTGGGGTTGATCGGCAGCCGTCCGCCGATCTCGATCTCGCCGTTCTCGATGGCCTTCCACGACTCACCGGGACCGGTCAGCCCGATGTGGTCGATCGCGAGGTATTCGCTCGGGGTGAAGCAGTCGTGCACTTCGATGCCGTCGAGGTCGACCAGCGAGATGCGGGCGCGCTCGAAGGCGTCGAGCACCGCCCGTCGGACGTGCGGCATCACGTACGGATCGTCGGCGGACCGGTCGAGCTTCTGTTGCAGGCCGAGCCCGACGGTGCGGTGGCCCCAGCCCTCGATCCGGCCGATCGGGCGGGCGTCCGGGTGGTCGCGCAGGTAGTCGTCGCCGACCAGGACGACGCCTGCGCCGCCATCGGTCATCTGGCTGCAGTCGAACCGCCGGATCCTGCCCTCGACAACGGGGTTGATCTCGTCTTCGTTGGCGTCGGTGCTTCGCCTGGTGACCAGGTCGGGCACGCTCCAGTCGCGGGTCTGAGCGTTGGGGTTGGTCCTGGCGTTGGTGAAGTTCACCTGTGCGATCGCCCGCAGGTGGCTCTCGTCGATGCCGTAGCGGCGGTCGTACTCGTCGGCCACCGCGGAGAACGCGTGCGGCCACATGAACTTCGCGTCCTGACCTTCGTGCCCCGCCCAAGCGGCAGCGCCGAGGTACCTGGCGGCGGTATCGCCGGGCACGGTCTTCTCCAGCTCGACGCCGAGCACCAGTGCCGTGTCGTAGGCGTCGGACCGTAGGTCGGCGATCGCGGCCAGCGTGGCGACGCTGCCGGACGCGCAGGCGGCCTCGTGGCGCGAGGACGGCGTGTTCCACAGCCCGTCGACGACGCTGGCCGGCATGGCGCCGAGGTGGCCCTGAGCTGCGAACATCTCGCCGAATGCGTTGCCGACGTGGACGACGCCGATGTCGGCGGCGTCGATCTTGGCGGCCTCGAGCGTTCCCGTCACGACGCCGGCGGTGAGGTCCGCGAAGTCGCGCCCCTCCCTGGTCAGATTCCGTGCGAAGTCGCTCTGGAAGCCGCCGAGGATCCAGACGTTCGAGCCACCCATGACCGCACCGTACTACAACTAACAGAGTGACTTCGGGTTCATCGCGTAAACGGCCGCCGACATCATCGCCGTGAGCTGACGGTCCCGCCGGCTCGCGTCTGAACCGGCGGGACCTGAGCGCACGCGGTTGTCGACCACCGCGTGTGCCTATATGCGAGCATTGCCCGCATCACGTAGCCCAAACGTTCGCGCCGTCAGGGGGACAGAGGAAGATGACAGGCATGACGCTGCAGAACCACGACCTCGCCTTGAGGATGGCTGAGCTTGCGCGTGTGATCGCGTTGCGCAAGGTCGATGACGTGCTCGTCGACGTCACGGCGGCGGCCAAGGAATTGATCCCCGGCGTGGACCTCGCCGGTGTGCTGCTCGTCGGCAAGGGCAATACCTACGACACCCTCGCGCCCACCAACGACCTGATGTTCAAGCTCGACGAACTGCAGATGCGCTACGGCGAGGGCCCGTGCGTCGAGGCCGCGCTGGACGAGATCGTGGTGCGCACCGACGACTTCCGCAACGAGCCGCGGTTCCCCAACTACGCCCCCGAGGTCGTGAAGCTCGGGGTGCTGAGCGCGCTGTCGTTCAAGCTGTACACCGCCGACCGCACCGCAGGCGCGCTCAACCTGTTCGGCTTCGAGCCCAAGCTGTGGGACAGCGAGGCGGAGACCGTCGGCATGGTGCTCGCCGCGCACGCGGCGGCGGCCATCCTGGCCAGCCGCGAAGGCGATCAGCTCCAGTCGGCCCTCTCTACGCGTGACCGCATCGGCCAGGCCAAGGGCATCATCATGGAGCGGTTCAAGATCGACGACGTCCGCGCGTTCGCGATGCTCCGTCAGCTTTCGCAGGACGCCAACATCAAGCTCATCGACGTCGCCCAGCGCGTCATCGACACCCGGGAGTAGTCGGCCCGGCCCGTCCTCGAGTCGAGTCCGCGCTGACGAAATCGGCCCCCTCCCGAAGGAGGGGGCCGATCGCGTGGTGGAGCTAAGCGTGCCTACTTCTTGGCGTGACGACCGTCACCGGTGCTACCAGCCCCGGCGCTACCGCGCCCCGGCGGCGGCCCGGTGCTTGCCGGCACCGGTGTGCTTCGACGGCGTGGAGTTCGAGGGCTTGCCCGCGTCACCGGCGTTCTGGCCGTTCGCCGCGCCGTTGGTGCCAGTGGCGGCTCCACCTTGGTGGTGAACGCCGGTCTTCCCGGGCTTGCCGTCCTTGTCAGGCGTCGAGTCCTTGGCGGGAGTCGAGTCGGAAGGTGTCGAGTCCTTGGCCGGAGTCGTGTCGGAGGGCTTGAGTCCTTGGCGGGAGTCGGAGGCTCGGTCCTTGACGGGCTTGCCGTCCTTGGCGGGAGTCGAGTCGGTCGGCGTCGAGTCCTTGCTGCTGTCACCGGCAGCAAGTGCCTTGGGCGCGTCGGCTTCGGTGCCAGCGGCAATCTTCTTGACCTGAGGTGCCTCGAGTGCCGCCATCGCGGGCAGCTTGGGTGCCACGATACCGAGCGAGCTGAACACGCTCTTGGTCGTAGTCGACCTCGGCCTGGATCGACTTGATGATGGCCGGGGATCGCGTTGGCGAGGCTCGTCTCGACCTTCTGCACCTGGGCGGGGATCTCGTCCGTCTGGTTCACTGCGACGAAGCTGGCGATCGTCACCGGGAGCAGCGCCAGGTTCAGCACCGCGTTGGCGGCGGTGCCGACCCCGATCGCGATGGCGACGACGTTGTGAATCGGCAACGTCAACAGATTCAGAAGCGGCAGTGCCCGGCAGCGGCGCGGCCGCGATCGCGCTGACGTCGGCGGCGCTGGGACGCGCCTGGGCAGCTTGCGTCACACCCACGTTGGCGAACAGGTTCTGGTCATACGCGACCTCGGCCTGGATCGACTTGATGATGCCGGGGATGGCGTTGGCGAGGTTCGTCTGGACCGTCTGCACGTAGGCGGGGATCTTGTCCGTCTGGTTCGTTGCGATGAAGCTGGCGATCGACACCGGGAGCAGGACCAGGTTCAGGCCCGCGTTGGCGGCGGTGCCGACGCCGATCGCGATGCCGAGGGCGTTGTGAATCGGGAACGTCACCAGATTCAGAAGGGCAAGGGCCGGGTCTACCGGGGCAGCGGCGGCCGCGGCCAGCCGAACCGGCGAAATGGTGGATGCCGGTGTCGCCGCGGAGGCGACGCCGGTGGCCGCGGGTACGGCGATGCAGGCCACCGACATCGCGGCCAGAACAGGTTTGCCAACAGAGACTTTCATGCAGCCGCCTTCAACGCAGGAATTGGGGGGAACGCGTTGAAACTACACAGTCTCACAGGTCCGGCAGTAGGCGCGAAGACAAGAATTTACCTACCGGTCAGATCGTATTTCATATCGGCCCAAGAACTTTCAGTCAGGCCTACCACTATGTAGCAACCTTCGCAATGGGCGTCGAACGACGAACGTGCGAGCTGGATGAATGAGCGGTGATCGCGGCGCCGTTGCGATCGCCATCCGCAATCCGTCCCCGAGCGGCGACGTTCAGCGAACCGATACCGGTCCGCGAACACCCATGGCAGGAGCGAAACCTTCACTCCTGAGCCGCTTCCGGCTGGCCTCCGGCAATGGCTCGTGCGGGAGACGGGGAATAAATGTCCCGCGGATGCGAGTTCCCCACTGGGGTGAGTTAGCTCACAAGGTCGCCGACACCCCGGCAGCGCGTGCATTGGAGGTTGATGGCCATCAAGGATTTCCGCTTCGGGGTGTGCGTGCGTGACATCAAGTCGCGCAGTGCATTTGAGGACACCGCCAGACGATTCGAAGACCTCGGCTTCGATGTGCTGTCCGTGCCGGATCACCTTTCGGCGGCCGCACCCTTCCCTGCGCTCACAGCAGCCGCCCAGGCGAGCCCGACGCTACGGCTGGGCACCTATGTGTTGAACGCAGGCTTCTACAAGCCGGCCCTGCTCGGGCGCGACGTCGCCCACGTCGACCTGATCAGCGACGGCCGGCTGGAACTGGGGCTCGGAGCCGGATACGTCCGGGAGGAATTCGAGGCCGCCGAGCTGCCGTTCCCCAGTGCCCGCAGTCGTGTCGACCATCTGGAGCACGTGGCTACCTACATCAAGCGGGAGCACCCCGGCGTTCCGGTCATGGTCGCCGGCGACGGGGATCGCGTCCTGACGCTGGCTGCCCGCGAGGTGGACATCGTCGGCCTGACCGGCGGACCGGGCCGCAAGGGGGAAGCCGATCCGCTCGCTGCGCGCGTGGCGTTCGTCCGGGACGCCGCGGGCGACCGGTTCGCCGACCTCGAACTGAATCTCATGATCTCCGCGGCCCCGTCGGACTCCTCGGCGAGGCCCGACCTGTCGTTTCCCCGGCGACATGCGCCCGACCTGCCGGAAGCAGAGGTGTTGGCGTTTCCGGGCGTCATGACGGGAACTCCCCGCGATATCGCCGACACGCTTCGCGACTACCGCGACAGGTGCGGCATCACCTACATCACGGTGCTGGAACCGTTCGCCGACTACATCGCGAAGGCCATCGCAGAACTGCGCTGAGGCCTCGCGCCCCGAAACCTGCCACTCAAAATGCCGCAAACGGGCATGACCAGCGGCGTAGCGTGCACCGTCAGGGGCCCGATCGTCCATCCGAACCGCGTCGCTGCCCCGTGAAGGGGAACACCGTGTACGACTTGATGATCACCGGCGGCACCCTCGTGGACGGCACGGGTGCCGATCGCTTCCCGGCCGACGTCGGCGTCAAGGACGGCCGCATCGTCGAGGTGCGCCGTCGGAATGGCGATGATGCCGGCATCACCGAGGACGCGGCCACCGTCATCGACGCCACGGGGCGCGTGGTCACCCCGGGGTTCGTCGACGTTCACACCCACTACGACGGTCAGGTCAGCTGGGACGAGACGCTGGAGCCGTCCAGCCTGCATGGCGTGACCACCGTCGTGAGCGGCAACTGCGGTGTCGGGTTCGCTCCGGTGCGGCCGGGCCGCGAGCAGTGGCTCATCGAACTGATGGAGGGCGTCGAGGACATCCCGGGCACCGCACTGGCCGAGGGCATCACCTGGGAGTGGGAGAGCTTCCCCGAATACCTCGATTCGATCGAGAAGCGCCATCTCGCAGTGGATTTCGGCACCCAGATTGCGCACGGCGCGGTCCGCGGCTACGCAATGGGCGAACGCGGCGCGCGCAACGAGGACGCAACCGACGACGACATCGCAGCCATGGCGCGCATCGTGCAGGAGGCCGTGGAAGCCGGCGCGCTCGGCTTCTCCACGTCGCGCACCGAAGGCCACCGTGCCGTCGACGGTGAGCCGGTTCCGGGAACCTATGCCGTGGAGCGCGAACTGTTCGGCCTCGGCCGGGCGATGGCTGCGGGCGGGCAGGCGGTGTTCGAACTGGCGCCGGCAGGGGCGGTCGGCGAGGACGACGCGGCGGCGATGCGCGAACTCGACTGGATGACCCGCTTGGCCGCGGAGACGCAGCGACCCGTGTCCTTCACCATGGTGCAGACGCAGTCCGCGCCCGATCTGTGGCGCAGGCAACTCGATCTCGCCGGTGATGCGGTGGCCAAGGGCATCCCGGTGTACGCGCAGTTCGCGGCCCGCCCGTTCGGCATGCTGTTCGGATTCCCCGGCTATCACGCCTTCGATCACCGGCCGACGTACCGGAAGCTGAGGGCCGAGTTGGGGCGCGAGGAGCTCGCGGCGCGGCTCGCCGATCCCGGGGTACGGGCCACGATCCTGGCGGAGGCGGACCTGCCCGCGCAGCCCGTGCCCCAGTTCGACGCGATGTTCGCGATGATCCAGCACAGCCTCGGCAATCTGTACGCCATCGGCAACCCGCCGGACTACGAGCCGACGGCTGACCGAACGGTCGCGGCGATCGCGCGGGAACGCGGTGAGGATCCGTTGGCGACGCTGTACGACCTGATGCTGGAGGGCGACGCCTCGGCGATGCTGATGATGCCGTTCTTCAACTACGCCGAAGGCAACCACGACGCCATCTACGACATGATCTCGCACCCGGCGGCGGTATCGGGGCTGTCGGATGGCGGCGCGCACTGCGGGCTGATCTGCGACGCGTCCTACCCGACGTATCTGTTGACGCACTGGGCGCGGGACCGGCACCGTGGGCCGCGATTCGCGCTCGAGCACATGGTGCGCAAGCAAACCCTGGACACCGCAACGTTGTTCGGGTTGTCCGATCGCGGTGTCATCGAGGTGGGCAAGAAGGCCGACGTCAACGTGATCGACATGGACGCGTTGAACCTCGACGTGCCCCGGATGGTGTACGACCTGCCCGCGGGCGGGCGCCGGTTGGTGCAGGGCGCGCGTGGCTATGACGCGACGGTGGTCAGCGGTGTGGTGACGCGACGCTTCGGCGCCGACACCGGCGCCCGGCCGGGCAGGTTGCTGCGCGGCGTGCGGTGAGTGCGCCGAACGCCGTGACCTCGGATCCCTGGTGACCTCGCGCCTCGTCCTGACTGGGGCCGTGACTGGGGGCGACGGATTCGCTGCGCCCTCCCGGCGGGCACGGTGGTGAGAGTCGAAGGAAATGACCGTATTGGGAAATGGAGAGATGCCGTGACTATCCCGACTTTCGCTGGGGTGTCCCATATTTCGTTCTCGGCGCGCGACGCAGAGGCCAGCGCGGCCTGGTGGCACGACGTGATGGGGTTCGAAGAGTATGCCCGGGTCTCGGGTGACGACTGGTTTGGCATCGTCTTGGTGCATCCCCCGACGTCGACCCTCGTCGAGTTCCAACAGCACGAAGCCAACGATGGGGAGTCATTCGATCCGAGACGCACCGGGCTCGACCACATGGGCTTGCGGGTCCCCGACCGCGGCCAGCTGAGCGTGTGGGAGGAGCACTTTCACCGGTCCGGTGTCGACCACACGCCGATCGTCGATGCCGAGTACGGCTCGGTGGAACGATGAATTGCGTTCGGCCCTCGACGACGCGTGGACGCTGATCGAAGCGGCCGACCTCGTCGGAGATCTGTGGTCGGTACCGGCGTACCTGCGCAAGTGCGCGCCCTGGCTCAGCGCCGACGAGGTTCGGCGGCTGCAACGCCGTCGCGGCCGCCGAACGCGAGCAGAGGTCCATGGTCGTCGACCACCTGATCGCCGCCGACGACTCCGAGATGATGGTGATGTCGATGCTGCGCGGGGAGGACCTGCAAAATGCCTTGGACGACGAGGCCGCGCTCCCCAGCACGGATCCGGACCAACTCGCAGGCCCGTTCGCGCACATCGTCGTCGACGAGGCTCAGGAACTGACCGACGCCGAGTGGCAGATGCTGCTGCTGCGCTGCCCGTCACGGAGCTTCACCATCGTCGGGGACCGTGCCCAGGCCCGGCACGGGTTCACGGAGTCGTGGCAGGAAAGGCTGACACGGATCGGGCTCGACCGGATCGACCTGGCGTCCCTGAGCATCAACTACCGGACGCCGGAAGAGGTCATGGCAGAAGCCGAGCCGGTGATCCGTGCCGTGCTGCCGGACGCCAACGTGCCGACCTCCATCCGCAGCAGCGGCATCCCCGTCGTACACGGATCCACCTCGGATCTCGACTCGATCGTCGACACCTGGCTCGCCGCTAATGCCGATGGAATCGCCTGCGTCATCGGCGATCCCACCTTCCGGGCGACGTCCCGCGTGCGGTCGCTGACCCCAGAGCTGTCGAAGGGACTGGAATTCGACCTGGTCGTGCCTCGTCGACCCCGAGGGGTTCGGCACGGGCATCGAGGGAGCGGTCGACCACTATGTCGCCATGACCCGGGCAACCCAGCGACTCGTCATCCTGACGAGGTCCTGATCATGTTGTGCCAGCGGTGGTCAACGCGCCGGTCGAGCGGGCGGCGCGCAGCGACGGCGGCGCTTCTCCGAGCCACCATTGCGGGTCCGCGCTGGTCTCCGTGGCGCCGCCGTCGTCGCCCATGAAGTGCCGTTCGTCGCGCCCGGGCTGGTCGAATTCACCGTCGAGGGCACGAATGACCCATTCGGCGCCGAACGCGAAGACCTCGGCGGCGTACTTGCCGAGCGGGTGGAAGTCGTTTTCGTAGACCCGCATTTCCTTGGGCGCGGTGATGCGTTCGTAGGTCGCCAACGCGTTCTGCACCGGAGTCAGCTCGTCGAACTCGGCGATGCCCATCAGAACCGGACGGGTGATGCGGGTGACCAAGTCGCCCAACGGCATCCGAGCCTTGAGGTCGCGGTCGAAGGCGTCCTCGTCGGTGTAGCCGGCCATGTACATGTAGTTGTTCTTGAAGCTGGGCTGGGCGGCCTCGAAGATCGTTTCGAAATCCCCGGACACCGCCTCGAACGTCGCCGCAGCGCGCAACGACGTGTCGGGGTTGGCCAACGCGCGCAGCGCCCAATAGCCGCTCATGCTGATGCCGAACATCCCGATCCGGGCCGGGTCGACCTGCGGTAGCCCGGAGAGATAGGCGGCGTACGTCTCGATGGCCCGTTCGTAGTTGTCCAACCCGACGGTCAGGCCGAGGGACCGCGTCTGCCCCTGCCCCGGGCCTTCGATCGACAACGCCACCACGCCCCTGGAGGTGTAGTAGCGCTCCGCGGCGTAGATGTAGTCCTCCTTGATCATGTCCATGCCCGGTCCGAGGATCACCGCGGGCGCATTGACCACGTCGCCGGCGGGCAGGTGCAGCAGGCCGAAGATCGTCTTGCCGTCGAAGTCGAGCTCCACCCGGCGCACGCTGTTGTCGCGCAGCTCGCACAGGCGATTGACACAGAAGTCGCACCTCTCGCGAAGGGCCGCCTTGCGGGCATCCTCGCTGTCGAAGATCGAATACTGTGCGCGGCCGTACATCACCGCTGCCCGCAGGTACAGATCCGATGCGGTGCGCCGGAAGCCGTGCCGCTCGTGGTGGCGGGCCCGCTGCTCGGCTTGGGCGGCGATCACCGACCACGCCTTCGGGAGCATCGCGCCGCTCTTGACTTGGGCGAACACCTTGTCGAAGTCGGTGGTGTCGTGCCCGAGCTGTTCCAAGGTCGCCTTGCCGCCGGGATGGAGGGCGTTGAATCCGCCCTCCGCGAGAGCGATGTCGAGGGACCAGTTCTGTCCGGTCGAGCGAGTGGTCATCAGAGCCTCCTGAGTCGAAAATCTGGTGTATAAGTACTTAATAAATAAGTACTTAGGTAGATTAGAACGAGAGAAGGGTGCGTTGCAATACCCGGTAGCCGGAAGAGTCAGATCCGTGTCAGGAGGCAGAATGACGTCCGTGAGTTCATCTTCGGCGCGCAGCTCGGCGGCTGCTCAGCGGGCCGCCATCGCGGAACTCGCCAGAGCGGCATACACGTTGAGCGCATCCGACGCCCGGCTGCGGGGCCGGGCGACCCGTGACCCGCAAGCACTTTCGCTGACCCACGCGCGGGCGCTGAAGAATCTCGCGGAGTGCGGGCCGATGACCATCGGCGCCCTCGCCGAGCGAGTGGAGACCACCAGCGCGGCGGTCACCCAGTTGGTCAACGGGCTGGAGCGGGCGGGTTTCGTCACCCGAGAGCGCGCCGAGACGGGGGACCGCCGCGTTGCCACCGTGTCACTGACCGCAGCAGGCCGCGCCCGCCACGTCGAGCGTCAAACCCACCTGGAGCGCTCGCTCGATGAAGCACTGACCGATCTGGACGCCGCGGAGGTCCAATCCGTCGCGGCCGTGCTCCGCCGCCTCGCCGAGCTGTACGACACCCTGTAGTCGCGTGCTGCGGCGTTGCGACATTTGCGCGTGTGTAGCTGAGGGCGGCCTGATAGACCCCTATGCGGAGGCCAAGACTTTGGGCCCCGATTTCCGCTGTGCGCTCGTCTGATCGATGGCTTCGCGGGGATATCATGGGAATTCAGCTGCGCTGCAGGCGATTACGTGACGCGGTAGATCCACTGATCAGTCAGGTCTGCGCCGGACCAGCGGCGAGTGACGTCGAATGATTAGCCAAACTATACGTATAGTTCTGTGCGTGGTCCCGTCCCCTGCAATGTCCGTGCGTGGGTGGAGTCTCGAACCCAGCGTCGCTGCACCGGGAGTGATCGGGGCCACCGACGTCGGGGAGGATCTCCGTCGCCAGTCCTGTCACGGGGGATCGGGCGGCGGCGCTTACCGGCCTGCGTGCCGTCGCCGCTCTGATGATCGTGGGGACTCACGCGGCGTATGGCACCGGGCAGCTGTCGCACGGTTTCGTCGGGGCGCTCTATGCGCGTTTGGAGATCGGTGTCCCGATCTTCTTCGTCTTGTCGGGATTCCTGCTGTTCCGCCCGTGGGTGCGGGCTGCGGCGAACGGGACGCGGCATCCGTTGGTGGGCCGGTACGCACGCCGTCGCATGCGACGCATCGCGCCGGCTTACGTCGTGACGGTGTTGGTCGCCTACCTGATCTACGAATTCCGCGACGCCGGGCCCAACCCAGGACACACGTGGATGGGGCTGCTGGAGCATCTCACGCTGACGCAGATCTATCCGCCGGTCTACTTCTTCGTGATGCATCAGGGTCTGACCCAGACCTGGAGTCTGGCAGTCGAATTCGCCTTCTACGCGGCGCTGCCGTTGATGGCTGCGTTGCTGCTGAGGGTGCTGTGCAAGGGGGTGTGGCGACCGGGGCTGCTGCTCGCCGGTCTGGCCGGCCTGGCCGCGCTCACTCCGGCATGGCTTTGGTTGCAGAGTGCCACCGACTGGTTGCCCAGCTCGGCTGGGATGTGGCTGCCTGCCCATCTGCTGTACTTCGTCTGCGGAATGGCCTTGGCGGTACTGCAAGTCGTCGGGCTGCGGATGCGGCCAATCGTCGCCGGTGCGCTGGCAGTGCTCAGCTACCTTCTCGTGTCGACGCCGATCGCGGGAAACGTCAACGTCGGCGAAACCCTCGGGCAGACGTTCGTGAAGGTGGCCCTGTACGCCGTTTTCGCGTCTGCCGTCGTAACACCGTTGGTGCTGGACGGCGGCAACGGATACGCGCGGCTGCTCAGCGCAGGGCCGATCGTGTGGCTCGGGGAGATCTCCTACGAGGTCTTCCTGCTCCACGTGATCGTGATGGAGGTCGCGTCGGCGTCGGTTTTGCAGTGGCGCGTCTTCACCGGGTCCATGCCGGTCCTCTTCGCGGTCACCCTCGTGATGACGGTGCCCCTGGCCTGGCTGCTCCATCGTTGGACGTGGGCTCGACTCCTCCCTCGTGCAGCGAGTGTCGAGAATCACCCCACGCGATCCACCCGCCTGCCAGGCGATAAGACCATCTGACAGAAGGAAAGTCGCGCCGAGGGCTAGATTGCATACGGTATGCAATGTAACACTCACCAACGTGCATTCTTCGAAATCGCCGGATACGAACATCCCCTCGATCGCTGCCGAACTCCGCCGCCGTCGCTTCCTCGCGGGCACGCTTACCGGCGCACTCGGTGGTTTGGGAGCGATGGTCCTGAGCTCCTGCAGTACCCAAACCGCACGTGCTGATCACGCGCATCCGACGGCTTCAGCAGCGCCGCCGTCGCCCGCCGCCGCCGCGCCGAATCCTGCCGCCGGTGCCGAGGTTGAGCCGTTGGCCGCCAATGCCGATCAGGCCCTGCAGCTGCTGCGCGACGGCAACCAGCGGTTCGCGGAGAATCACGCCGAACACCTCGACGACAATCTGGCGCGGCGGATGGCGGTCACCAGCACCCAAAAACCATTTGCGACCATTCTGAGCTGCGTCGACTCCCGCGTCCCCATCGAACTGATCTTCGACCGTGGAATCGGCGACCTCGTCGTCATCCGCAGTGCCGGGGAGGTGCTGGACCGTTCCGTGGTCGGCAGCCTGGAATTCGGTGTGGCTGAGCTCAATACGCCGTTGTTGATGGTGCTCGGGCATCAGCGCTGCGGGGCTCTGACGGCCGCCGTGAAGGCGTTCGACACCCATGAACCCCAGCCGGGCGACCTCGAATTCCTCGTCGACGCATTGGCTCCGGCCGTAAAGCCAGGTGACGGGCCAGCCCGGGGACCGGGTGACCAACGCGGTCAAGGCCAACGTCGCCTTCACGGTGGCGCAGCTCCGCAAGTCTGCCGTCCTTGCTCAAGCCGAAAGCACGGGCAAGGTGAGGATCGTCGGCGGCTATTACAGCCTCGACACCGGCAAGGTCGACGTGCTTGACGGCTGAGGCCGTCAAGCCCAGCCTCGATCCGATCAGACGCGCGCGTAGGTGTCGATGTCAGCGTCGAACTGCGACACCTGATCTGCCGTCAACGTCGGGCGGGTCACCTCGATCACGCGCAGGTAGTCACCGGTGTCGGCGTGGGACCGCACGCCGCTGTCGACGGTGCGCTCGAAGGTCGCCTGCGCGACGGCGCGCGCGGCGTGGGTGATGTCGGCGGGCGTGTAGCCGTGCGTGGCTGCGATCAGGGCCGGGATGTCGATGCTGGTGTCGGTGATGAGGCGACGCCACAGCGCGTCGCGTGCCTGCTCGTCGGGTGGGCCGATCGGCATCACGTAGTCGAACCTGCCATGCCGCAGGAACGCCGCATCGAGATCGCCGACCGAGTTGGTCGCGCAGATCAGCAGCCGCCCCGAGCGATCGCGAAAAGCGACGAGGCACTTGAGCAGTTCGTTGACGACGGCAGTGGCCGCCGGGGAGTGGGGGCCGCGTCGGGACGCCACTTCCTCGACCTCGTCGATGAAGACGACGACGTTGTCCAGTTCGGCCACCTCGGTGAACGCCTCGTTCAACCCTGCGGCCAGGCCACCGTCACCGACGGCAAGGCGCGAGGGGAACAGCTCGACGAACGGCCAGCCCAGGCGGCTGGCGATGGCGCGGGCGAAGGTCGTCTTCCCGGTGCCGGGAGGGCCGAACAAGACGATCGCGTGCGGTGGTATCACCCCGTGCTCGGCGGCCAACCCCGGTCGCGACAACGGCAGGACCACGCGCCGCTCGATGAGGTTCTTCTCGGCGACCATGCCGGCGATCTGCTGCCACAGTCCCGCCGCGGGAACCTCGCCGCCCAGGCGGGCGATCACCGACGCCGAACGAGGTGACATCGGTTCGTGTTTGTCGAAGTGGGCGATGCCCGTGCGCTGAATGAATCCCGAGTTGACGAAGGCCGCCGTGCCGGTTTCGCCGTCGGGCAGCATGGCGGTGATTCTGCGGACGCCGCGGGCAAGCAGGCGGTGCTCCAGCACGCCGAGCAGGGCGCTGCCCATGCCCTTGCCGCGATGGGTGGGATCCAGCGAGAGGCGCAGCACCCAGGCGCGGTCGGCGTCGACGCGGCTGATCGCGACGCCGACGATGACGTTTCCGGCCACCGCCACGACGGCGGGATGGCGGTCCTGCAGGCTGCTGACGACATCGCTGAAGTCGAAGAGGGGCTGCTGGGGGGTGGTTGCCGAGACGGCATCCAATCGCAGCGCGGCCTCGAGATCCTCCGGCGCGAAATCGCGTATGTGCCAGGTCATCACGTCGACTCGTTCGTTGGCATCGGCCACGGGTCCGTCGTTCATCTAGGCCGGCCAGTCAACGCTGAAGTACTGCGTCTCTTGGAATTCTTCGAGGCCGCGTCGCGCGCCCTCACGTCCGAGGCCGCTTTGCTTCATCCCGCCGAACGGTGCGGAGGGGTCCGACACCAGGCCCCGGTTGAGCCCCACCATCCCTGCTTCGATGGCTTCTGCCATTCGCACGGCGCGCTGCAGGTTTCCGGCGTAAACGTAGGCGGCCAAACCCATTTCGGAGGCGTTCGCCCAGCCGATGACCTCGTCGTCGTCGCTCCATTCGACGATCGGGGCGACGGGCCCGAAGATCTCGGTCTCGACGATGGCGCTGTCGAAGCGCACCCCCGACAGGACGGTCGGCGGATAGAAGTAGCCAGCGGTCTCCGCGACGTCGGCTTGATGGCTGATGTGAGCGCCGGCGCGTACGGCGTCGTCGACGAGCGCCTCCACGTTGGCCAGTGCACGACGGGAGATCAACGGGCCGACCTGCGCACCGCTGTCGGCCGCACCAACGGTCAGGGCCCTCACCCGGGTTCCGAGCCGCTCGGTGAACTCGTCGATGACCGCGGAGTGGATGTAGAACCGATTTGCGGCGGTGCAGGCTTGGCCGCCGTTGCGGAACTTGGCGATCATGGCGCCGTCGACCGCGGCGTCGAGGTCGGCGTCGGCCGTGACGATGAAGGGTGCGTTGCCACCCAGTTCCATCGAACTGTTGACGATGCGTTCGGCGGCCTGTCGCAGCAGCAGTCGACCGACACCGGTGGAACCGGTGAAGGAGACCTTGCGGACGCGATCGTCTTGAAGCCACGTGCTGACGACGGCACCGGCATCACTGGTGGGAACGACGTTCACCACGCCGTCGGGAATCCCTGCCTCGGTCAACAACTCGGCGATGGCGATGGCCGTCATCGGCGTTTCAGCGGCAGGTTTGAGTACTACGGTGCAGCCGGCCGCCAACGCCGGCGCGATCTTGCGTGTGGCCATGGCGGCAGGGAAGTTCCACGGGGTGATCAGAGCGGCCACACCCACGGCGCGGTGCGTCACCATGGTGCGTGCGCCGCCGCCGGGTGCGGCGCCGTAGTCGCCGCCCGCGCGGACGGCTTCTTCGGCGTACCACCGGAAGAACTCTGCGGCGTAGGTGATTTCACCGATGGCGTCGGCACGGGACTTGCCGTTCTCGGCCATCACCAGCTCGGCCAGGTCGTCGCGGTCGCGCATCATCAGCTCGAAGGCGCGAGCCAACGCCTCCGACCGAGTGCGTGCCGGGGTGGTGCGCCAGCCGGGCAAGGCGCCCTGCGCGGTTTCGACGGCGGCCGTGGCGTCGGCGGCGTCGCCGTCGGCGACATGGGCGATGACCTCGCCGGTGGCGGGGTTCTCCACCGGGAAGGTCCCGGCCCCGCCCGTGCGGGCGGTGCCGCCGATGAGCATCGAGCGGCTGAAGTCGGTCCGTCGGTATGCGGTCGTCACGGATAGAGACCTCTCTGGGTGTGGGCTTGGGCGACGCGCTGCACGGCCAGCCGTGTCGCGGCCGAGCGCAGGGTGATGTGTTCGGTTGTGGCGTAGCCGAGTACGTCGCGCCAGCCGACGGTCATCCGCTCGGCCAACCGCTCGTTGACCTGATCCTCTGTCCACCAGTAGGCCTGATTGGCTTGCACCCACTCGAAGTAGGACACGATGACGCCGCCGGCGTTGGCGAGGATGTCGGGGACGACGGTGATGCCGCGGCGCTGCAGGATCTCGTCGGCATCGGCGGTCGTGGGTCCGTTGGCGCCCTCGACGATCAGCCGTGCCTGGATCCTTTCGGCGTTGCCTGCGTGGATGACGCCTTCGATGGCGGCGGGCACCAGCAGATCGACGTCGAGTTCCAACAACAGGTGGGGGTCGATCGCGTCGGCGCCACCGAAGCCGACGACGGTGCCGGTGCGCATCGACGTATGCCTCCAATGCCGTGACGTCGATACCGTTCTCGTTGTGGATGGCGCCGTACTGATCGGCGACGGCCACGACGCGAGTGCCGGATTCGGCGAGCAGGACGGCTGCGTCGCGGCCGACCTTGCCGAAGCCCTGCACCGCTGCACTGGCGTGCTGCGGGGAGATGCCCAGGTGTGTGAGGGCATGGTGGGCGACGTGAACCACGCCGCGTGAGGTGGCCGCCGCGCGACCGTGGGATCCGCCCAGGCTGATGGGCTTGCCGGTGACGACGCCGAGCACGGTGTGCCCGGTGTTGACCGAGTAGGTGTCCATCATCCAGGCCATCGTCTGTTCGCCGGTGCCGATGTCGGGAGCGGGGATGTCGTGGTCGGGACCGATCAACGGCATGATCTCGGAGGTGTAGCGGCGGGTGACGCGTTCGAGTTCTGCCGAGGAGTATTGGCGTGGGTCGATCGTGACGCCGCCCTTGGCTCCGCCGTAGGGGACGTCGAGCAGCGCGCACTTCCACGTCATCCACATCGCCAGGGCGCGCACCTCGTCGAGGTCGACGTGCGGGCTGAACCGCACCCCGCCCTTGGCCGGGCCGCGGGAGTAGTTGTGCTGGACGCGGTGACCGGTGAGGACTTCGATGGTTCCGTCGTCGCGGCGCAGGGGGATGCTGACCGTCAGCTCCCGACGCGGCGTCGCCAACAGGTCGTACATGCCCTGTCCGTAGCCCAAAGCCGTTATGGCATCGGCCAGCTGGGTGTGCGCGTCGGTCAGCGGGGAGCGGGCCGGCTCGGTGTGCGGGGCTGTCAGCAGGTCGGTCATCGGGCCACCTCGAAGGCCGCGGCGATGATGTCGAGCGCCTCGCCAAGGAGGTCTTCGTCGATGGTCAGCGGGGGCAGGAAGCGCAACACGTTGTTGTACGTGCCGCAGGTCAACACGATCACCCCGTTGCGCCGGGCCTCGGCGGCGACGGCTGCGGTCAACGCTGGATCGGGGGTGAGCGTGCCTGCCTTGACGAGCTCGACGGCGATCATCGCGCCGCGGCCTCGTACCTCCCCGATACGCGGATCCGCCGACTGCACGCTGCGCAACCGCTGCTTCATGAGTTCTTCGATGCGCAACGCCTTGCCAAGGAGATCGTCGGCGCGGATGGTCTCGATGGCGGCCAGCGCCGCGGCGCACGCGATGGGGTTGCCGCCGTAGGTGCCGCCGAGGCCGCCGGCGTGAACGGAGTTCATGATGGCCGCGGTGCCCGTGACCGCGGCCAGCGGGAGGCCACCCGCGATGCCCTTGGCGGTCACGATCAGGTCGGGCACGACGCCCTCGTGCTGGCAGGCGAACATGGCGCCGGTGCGGGCGAAGCCGGTTTGCACCTCGTCGGCGATGAACACCACACCGTTCTCGTGGCACCAATGCAGCAGCGCGGGAAGGAATCCCGGTGCCGGCTCGATGAAGCCGCCCTCGCCCTGGATGGGCTCGATGATCACCGCTGCCAGCTCGGCGACGTCCAGGGTCGACTCGATGTGGGCGATGGCCCGCTGGGCGGCGTTCGACCCGGTGACGTCGGCGCCGTCGCGCAGCGGATAGGACAGTGGGGCACGGTGCACCCCTGGCGCGAACGGACCGAAGCCGTGCTTGTAGGGCATGTCCTTGGCGGTCAACGCCATCGTGAGGTTGGTGCGTCCGTGATAGGCGTGGTCGAAGGCCACGACGTCGCTGCGTTTGGTGTGGTGTCGGGCGATCTTGATGGCGTTCTCCACCGCCTCGGCGCCGGAGTTGAACAGCGCGCTGCGCTTGTCGTGATCGCCGGGCGTCAAAGAGTTCAGGGCCTCGGCCACCGCCACGTACCCCTCGTAGGGCGACACCATGAAGCACGTGTGGGTGAAGCGGTCGACTTGCTCTTTGACGGCGGCAACCACACGCGGCGCGCTGTTGCCGACGCTGGTTACGGCGATGCCCGAACCCAGGTCGATCAGGCGGTTGCCGTCGACGTCGACGACGATGCCGTCGGTGGTGGCGTGGTCGACGAATGCGGGCAGGGTGGTGGAGACCCCATCGGCCACGGCCGCAGTCTTGCGCGCGGTCAGCATCTCGGACAAGGGACCCGGAATGGCGGTGGTCAAGCGCTGCGGGCGGGTGTGGACGGTCACGACGTTCTCCATGGCTCTGGCGGTATTGATCAGATCGATCCAGACTGTCTGCCGCCATGCCATGCCGTCCAATACCGGCTAGGCAAGAAATCCATGCCTTGAAGGCATACTCATGGGAAGGAGGATGCAATGGAGCTGCGAACCCTGCGGTACTTCGCTCAGGTGGCCGAGGCCGGCACGGTGAGCGCGGCAGCAGAAACTCTGCATGTCACTCAACCCGGGCTGTCACGGCAGCTGCGTCAGCTCGAACGACAGCTCGGGATCGCACTCTTCGATCGCAGCGGCGGACGGTTGACGCTGTCGGCGGCCGGCCGAGCCTTGCTGCCGCGTGTTCACCAATTGCTGGCCGACGCCGAGCGTCTTGCCCTCGCCGGCCGCGTGTTGGCCACGGGACGGCTCGATCGAATGACCGTGGCCGCGCCCGCGACCACGCTGACCGAGGTGATCGCCCCGTTCATCGCCACCCTTGCACCGGCTGATCCCACGCCGTCGGCGTTCGCGTGCGACGGGTACGAGCCTCGTGCGGCCCTGCGTGCCGGCGCAGATCTCGTCATCACCAACGGCCGCCCCACCGGCACGCTCAGTTCGATCGCCATCGGTGTCCTGCCCGTGTGGGCGTACCTACCGCAGACACACGGGTGGGCCACGCGGGAAGCCATCAACCTCACTGATCTCGAAACCGAGACGATTATCTGCCTACCAACGACTTTCAGCGCACGCCAAGCGCTCGATGCGGCCGCGCGGCACACCCACCAGGCAGTCAGCGTTGGCATCGAGGCAAGTAGCGGTGCCGTCGCGCAGGCGCTCGCCGCCGCAGGGCGCGGGGTAGCGGTGGTTACCGACGATCCCCGGTTCGCTCTTGCCCGAACGAAGGTCCTCGCGGGCGGTGAGCCGATGAACATCCATCTCTTTGCGGGGTGGGACCCCGGCCATCCGGCACACACCACGCTTGCCGCGATCGCGCAACGGCTCGCCGAACACATCGACGACCACTATGGTTCATCGGTTTGAGCCGATGGCTTCTTCGCGGGCCTCGGCGGTTCTCGACGCACCCGAGGTGAGTGATCCTCAGCGAGAATCGAATTCGGGGCGCTTCGCCTGCGTCCAGGGTCGTGGATGCTGTCGAATCACGACCGTGAGCGCAGGCGTCGAACACACCTGCCCGGCGGGGCATTGCGGCCGCGTTGGCACAGCGGTCGACGCGGGCAACGACAACCCATGAGACAGTTGTTCCTGCAGACCTTCTACCACCCGGAGTGTGAAATGCGCGAGATGCGTGGTCTCCCGGCGTATCAGCGCATCGCGCTCGTCCTGGAGTCCAAGATCGCCGGTCGCGAATGGGAGCCGGGTCAGAAGATTCCTGCTGAATCCGACCTGGCCGCGGAGTACGGGGTCAGCGTCATGACGGCGCGACAGGCGCTGAGCGAACTCGCTTCAAGTGGCTTGTTGGAGCGCAGGCAAGGCCACGGCACCTTCGTCGCCATGGCTGCCGGCCAGTCACGCGCGCCGAAGACGGTCGACTTGTCGGCCTCGATGACCGAAGCCACGCACGCGACTCAAGCCGTGCCGGCCCAACTGATAGATGCCGACACGGTACGAGGACCCAAGTGGGTCTTCGATGCGCTCGGGTTGAGCGACGAAGACACCGTGATGAGGGTTCGCCGGATTCGGGCGTCCCCTGAGGGGCCCTTGTCATTCACCGTCAGCTATATGCCGGAGTCGCTCGGGAGCGCTCTGACGACCGACGACCTGTATGAGGACAGCCTGGTGGGCCGGCTTGAGGAGCGGCAACACATGCACTTCCCGCACGCGATCCAAACCATCCAGGCGACCGTCGCGGATCCTGAATCTGCCGAGGCGCTCCAGGTAGCGACTGGCACACCGCTGCTGCTCGTTGAGCGGTCGTATCAACTCGAGACTGGGCAAGTGGTGTACATATCGGTCGCGCGCTACCCCAGCAATCTGTTCCACTACCGCGTCTTGCTGACCAGAGACAGTCCCAGCATCGAGGACTGGAGCGTGGCCGGCCGCACGACGAATTGACCCGTCGGTGCACCCGCCGATGTGACGGCACCTAGTCAACCCCACGGTCGCTTGGGTCATCGGCATTCGGGCTCCTCCCGCGGCGCGGCGAGGCGACGTGTCCGCGTGAATTCCGGCCTGCGTCAGGGGATCCGGCGACAGACACCGCCATCCTGCCGGTGGCGCGGGCGGCTGACAGCTCCATTCCCGCTCTCCCGCTGACCTGGTTGCCTCACGGGTCGGGGCGATGTATCTTCATACATATAGCTAACTAGAGGACTATATGTCCATGGGTTTCGACGTGGATATGCGAAGGAGGCGGTGTGGTCGGCTTGAGTGTTGAGCAACTCGAATCGTTCAACCAGCAGGGCTTTGTCGTGGTTGACGACGTGGTGGATCCGGTGGCGGATCTCGATCCCATCGTGCGTGAGTACGAGGGGGTGCTCGACAAGCTGGCGGATGAGTTGTTCGAGGCCGGCGCGATTTCGTCGCGCTATGAGGGTTTGTCGCTGTCGGAGCGGTTGACGCGGGTGTACGCCGAGAGTGGGCGGTCGCATCAGCAGTGGTTCGATCCGAGCTTGCCGCAGTCGGGGATCACGGCCGATACCCCGATGTGGACGGGGCCTGCGATGTTTCGGCTGTTTCGCAGTGCGGGTCTGCAGGATCGGTTGGAGTCGTTGTTGGGCTCGGAGATCATGTCCAACCCCGTACAACACGTGCGGATCAAGATGCCGGAACATTTGATGCCGGCGGAGGTGATGAATGCCAAGGGTGGCGGAGGTGCGACTCCGTGGCATCAGGACAACGGGGTGGTCACCGAGGATGCCGATGACACCCAGATAGTCACGGTGTGGCTTCCGTTGTTCGATGCGACCGTGGAGATGGGCTGTCTGGCGGTGGTGCCGGGCAGTCATCGAAATGGGTTGCTCAGTCACTGCCCGTCACCGGACAATGGTCGGATTCACGTTCCGGACAAGCTGTTTCATCCCGAGGCTGCTGTGCCGGTGCCCATGCGGCGTGGTTCGGCGATCTTCATGCATCGGTGCACCTTGCATTCGTCGTTGCCCAATGTCAGCGACCAGGTGCGGTGGAGTCTGGATTTGCGTTTCCAGCCTGTTGGCCAGCCGACCGGACGCAGCGTGTTTCCGGGATTCGTGACCAGAAGTCGACTGAATCCCGATACAGAGCTGCGCGATCCGCAGGCGTGGACCGACATGTGGTTGAAGGCGCGAAGTGAGCTCGCCGAGCGGGAGCAGCCGCGGTTCAACCGGTGGGATTCAGATGCCCCGGTCTGCGCCTGACTGCGCATGCGTGCAGGTAGATGACGCCAAAGTCGTTGCCACTGGCAGCTGAAGATCGGCGGAGCGGTAGCGCCGCGACCACCCGTAGTCGAAAAACCATGCCGTCAAACACAATTCAATCAATCAAACCAGCAGGACGACTCGAGAGGGTTCAACGATGAGCATATCGCGTCGCGGATTGCGAGCTATCGCGGCACTATTGGGTGTGGTGGGACTCGCGGCATCACTCACCGCGTGCGGTGACGACAGCGGAAGCGGCACCGAAGCGCAAGATTCGCTGACATATGCTGTCGCGTCTCCGATCAAGAGTCTGGACGTCAACGCACATCTGGACAATTCCGCGCAAATCCTGCTGGGCGGCAATGTGTTGGAGACCTTGACCAAAGTCTCCAAGGACAGTGCCGGCAACGTCATCTGGGTGCCCATGCTGGCGCAGTCCTACGAGCGAATCGGCCCGAGTCAGTGGCGTTTTCACCTGCTCAAGGGCGTCAAGTTCTCCAATGGCCAACCGATGACCGCCAACGATGTGGTCTACAGCGTGACCAAGCGGCTCAGTCCTGAGTCCGAACCGACGAGCTTGCTCTCCAACATCGATCACGCGGTCAAGGTCGATGACGACACGGTCGACATCTTCTCCAAGCAGCCCGACAACTTCGTGGACCGCGCGGTGTATTACATCTACATCCAACCCGACGGGTGGGGGAAGACCGGGGGAGACGCGAACACAGAGGTCGTCGGAACCGGGCCGTACCAATTCGATTCGATGTCGCCTGCCGGTGACACTGCCCGGATCACCCGCTGGGACGGCTACCGGGGCAACAAGCCTGCCCTTGGCGAGATCGACATGCGTGCGATCCCCGAGGCGGGCTCGCGGCTGGCCGCCCTGATGGCCAACGAGGTGCAGGTGTCCTTCCAGCTCGATCCAGACCTGCTGACCAAGGCCCCGGCCAAGCTGTCGATGCCTGGCGGCGAAGTGGTGATGGGCCGGATCGCCACCCAAAACCCGCCGTTCGACAACCTCAACGTGCGCAAGGCCCTCAACATGGCGATCGACCGCGACACCCTGATCAACAAGGTGCGTTCCGGATTTGCGGTGCCGGCCAAGGCGCAGTCCATCGTTCCCTCGGTGAGTGGCTACGATTCGAACCTCGCCGACTATCCCTACGATCCGGAGCAAGCGAAGAAACTGGTCGCCGACGCCGGCGCGACGGGGCACTCGCTGAGCCTGATGTGCCTTTCGGACAAGTACGGGCCAGTTGGCCGCAACGAGTGCCAGACGATCGGGCAGATGTTCACCGACATCGGCTTCAACGTCCAGATCGACATGCAACCCGACGACAAGTGGATATCGAATGGCCTACTCGCGCCGGGCAACAAACTCAAGATTCCCGACGTGTTCTGGGTTCCCACGTCCAGCACCAACGCCGGCGCGAACATGACGTCGTGGTACAGCTGCGACAGCACCCGCGCGACGTACTGCGACCCGGACTTGGAGAAGCAGATTCATGATGCGCAGGCGATCGAGAACATCGACGCGCAGGCAACGGCGTGGCAGGGCGTCATGCGCTACATCAAGGACAAGGCGCCGATGGTGTGGCTGGACGTCCCGCAGAACGCAGTAGCCACGGCCGCCGGTGTGAAGGGCGTCGTCTATCCAGTGCTTCAGGACATCTATTGGTCGGAGTGGTCGAAGTCCTGACCCCTGGTCGCCCACCACAGACCACGAGGAGGTGGTTCGTTCGATGCTCGGCTACGTCGTGCGGAGATTGATCCACGGCATCATCGTGCTGGCAGTCGTCATGGTCATCGTGTTCCTGATCTTCCAGGTGCTCGGCGACCCGGTCCGCAAGATCTTGCCGACCAACGTCACCGACGAACAGGTGGCCGCATTTCGCCAAGCGAACGGATTCAACGATCCAGTGCTGGAACGGTTCATCCGATTCGTCGGTGACGTACTGTCGCTCAATTTCGGGAAGTCCTACACGCTGCACCGCGAGTCGTTTCCCGTCGTGATGGCCGCGCTGCCGCACACCTTCATTCTGGCCGGGTGTGCATTCGTGGTCGGCCTGCTGATCGCCACCATCCTCGGCTCGATCGCGGCGCTGCGCCACGGTTCGGCTGTCGATCGCGGCATCGTCGCGTTCGGCACCGTGCTGGCGTCGGTGCCGGAGTTCTGGGTCGGCCTCCTGCTGATCGTCTACGTGGCCGTGCGTGCAACCCATCTGCCGACCAGCGGCTATGGGATCAACGCCCACCTGATCCTGCCAGTGGCGACGCTTGCGCTGGCGCCGATCGGCCGACTCACCTCGGTGATCCGCACGAGCACCCTCGACGTATTGCGTGAGCAGCACGTCCTGGTGGCCACCGCACGCGGGCTACCCCCGCGCACCGTGCTCGGTCAATACGTCCTGCGAAACGCCTCGGTCCCCACCATCGCGATGGGCACGATGGAGCTGACCCGCCTCCTGGTCGGTGGAGCTGTGGTTGTCGAAACCGTCTTCGCGTGGCCAGGCATCGGTCAGCTGTACGTGCAGGGGATGGCAGCGTTCGATCTGCCGCTCATCACCGCGACCGTCTTCATCGCCACGGTCCTCGTTTTGGTGCTCAATCTGGGTGTGGACATCTTCTACACGTACGTCGATCCGCGGGTGAGGTACGGCAATGGTTGATACCAGTTTGGATCTCGAAGCCGTCGCGTTGCGGCTTGGCCCCGACCAGGTCGAGGGCAGGGGAACGTGGAAGAAGCTGTTAGCCAACGGTTCCGTGCTCACCGGCGGCACGATCTTCGTGATCTTGTTGGCCTACGCCGTGTTTGGGCCGGTCGTCGCCGGTGGTCAGGGTGCGATCACCCGGCTTGACCCGAGCCAGGCGTTCGATCAGCCGGGATTCTGGCTGAGCGCCGCGAAGCCACATGCGTTCGGCACCGACCATCTTGGCCGCGACCTCTTCGGCCTGGCCGCACTCGGGCTGCGCACCTCGATCTTGATCGGCGTCGGCGTGGTGATCCTCTCAGCGCTACTCGGGTGGCTGATCGGCGCGATCTCCGGCTATGTCGGAGGTTGGCTCGACGATGCGCTCGGCCGGGTCATGGACATCTTCAATGCGTTCCCGGGGATCCTGGTCGCACTGGCCATCGTGACCGCACTCGGTCCAAGCGTGCGCACCATTGTGGTCGTGCTGGTGCTGACCACATGGGTGCTGTATGCGCGCATCACCCGAGCCCAGGTGCTGCTGTTGCGCGGCAGCGCGTTCGTCGAGGCCGCCAAGATCTCGGGAACTCGTTTCCCAAAGATCCTGGCCACGCATCTGGGTTTGTCGACCTGGCCAATGTTGTTGTCGCTGGCGATTATCGAGCTGCCGCACGTCATTCTCGTCGAGGCGACGCTGAGCTTCCTTGGCTTCGGCATCCAGCCTCCGAACACGTCGCTGGGCTTCATCATCTCCGACGAACGTGACTACATCACCATCGCGCCGTGGCCGATCACCTTTACCGGTTTGTTGCTCGCTCTGCTGTGCGTCTCGTTCGCGATGGTGGGCATTGGTGTCCGGCGCGTCCTCGATCCATCGGAGTCATCATGACCGTCGACCATGTCGCTGCAGCCGCTACGCGAGACAGCGACACCGCCGACGTCGTCTTGTCGGTTCGGAACCTGGTGCTCGAATTGAACCTGCCCTCGGGTCCGGCCAACGTGGTCGACGACGTCAGTTTCGAGCTGCGCCGTGGTGAAATACTCGGCCTGGTAGGCGAATCGGGCTCAGGAAAGACGGCCACGATCAAATCGATCCTGCGCCTGATCAATCCTCCCGAGGGACGGATCGCCAGTGGCCAAATCCTCTTCGAGGGCAACGATCTGGCGCAGGCCGACGCCAGACTGTTGCGGGATGTCCGCGGAAACCGCATCGCCATGGTGTTCCAAGACGCGCTCACCGCCTTCAATCCCTTACTGACGATCGGTCACCAGATAAGTGAGACGGTCCAGGCGCATCACCCGGACTGGAGCAAGGGCAAGTGCAAGCAGCGCGCGCTCGACATCCTCGAACAGGTCGGGGTGCCGTCGCCCAAGGACCGATACGGGCGCTACTCCAACGAATACTCCGGCGGCATGCGCCAACGCGCGATGATCGCGCTTGCCCTGGCCAATGAACCATCAGTCGTGCTTGCCGACGAACCGACCACGGCGCTGGACGTGACCACGCAGGCCCAGGTCATCGAACTATTGCTGAAGTTGCAAGACGACACCGGCGTCGCCATCATCTTCGTCACCCACGACTTGGGCATCGTCGCAGAGATCGCCGACCGGGTCGCAGTGATGTACGCGGGCCGCATCATCGAGATGAGCACGGTCGATGACATCTTCTACCGGCCATTGCACCCCTATACCAAGGGGCTGCTCGACAGCATCCCGATAATCACCGACGACGACGCCGAGCTTCGATCGATCGCCGGTCAGCCACCCACGGTCGCCAACCGCCCGTCGGGCTGTGCCTTCCATCCGCGTTGCGCGCTTGGCTTTGACCATACCGACTGCCGAACCGTGGTCCCTGCCTTGGAGAACAAGGACTTCGACGGCGGGCTGGTGGCATGCCACCTCGCCGAGCTATCGGTCGACCTCTCGACCCCCGCACTTCGATCGGAACGCTGATGAACACGACCAACGCGCCCGAGCTGCTGCGCGTCGAAGGGCTGCAGACCTGGTACCCGGTCCGCTCAACGGTGCTGCGGCGCACGGTAGGACACGTTCGGGCCGTCGACGGAGTGTCCTTCTCCATCCGTGCCGGCGAGACATTGGGTCTGGTAGGAGAGTCCGGGTGCGGCAAGTCGACGACCGGTCGGTCCATCATCAGGCTCACCGAGCCGACAGGGGGCAAGGTCTTCTTCGACGGCGTCGACGTGGCATCGATGAGTCGCGGCGACCTACGCCAGGTGCGCCAGGATATGCAATTCGTGTTCCAGGATCCCTTCTCGTCACTGAATCCGAGACTGAGAATCCGCGACATCGTCGCCGAACCGTTGCACCGTGGCCCAAAATCGATGCGCCGCAGACCGTGTTGATGAGCTGCTCGAACTGACCGGGCTCAACGTCGACTACGCCGATCGCTATCCACACCAGCTGTCCGGGGGGCAGCGGCAGCGGGTCGGCATTGCCCGCGCATTGGCGTCGGATCCAAAGTTGCTCATTCTCGACGAGCCGGTGTCGTCGCTCGACGTATCCATCCAGGCGCAGATCATCAACCTGCTGAAGCGACTGCAAGCCGAGCTTGGGACCGCCTACCTCTTCATCGCTCACGATCTGGCTGTCGTGCGCCACATCTCGCATCGAATCGCGGTGATGTACCTCGGCAAGATCGTGGAGCAGGGCGAGCGGGCCGACATCTTCCAGCGTCCGGCGCATCCGTACACGCAGTCGCTATTGTCGTCGGTGCCGATCGCCGATCCCATCCAAGGACGGGCACGGCGGCGGATTCTGCTCCAGGGTGAACTGCCCAGCCCGTCGAACATCCCCAGCGGCTGCCGGTTCCGCACTCGCTGCTGGAAGGCCGACGACATATGCACGACGGAGATCCCCGAACTGAGGCCTCGCGACGCCTATCAGCAGCTGGTGGCGTGCCATCACCCGCAGTCGTCTCAGGAATGCATCGATGATCCCCGGCTGACCGTCGGACTGGCACGACGCTGACAAGCGGTGGGTGTGCCTTTCTGTGTATGACACGAGCGGGGCCTGCAGAAATCGTTAATGGGCTTGACGGCACCTGGTTTCGGCGTCCACGATTGTGAACGCAAGCACCTCGCTAGGTGAGGCGTCTGCACGGACACAGGCCACTGACCCCGAACGTCGAAAGACGCCCCCGGTCAGGACAGCTCTCCCCGGCTTAAGGGTTGAGCCCAAGTGGCTTCCACGCCGAAGGTCTCGGTCGCGGATACGCCGTGCAGTGCCAAAGCTCTGACGAGAGGGGTGCTCGTGCGGTCGTTCTGTCCGCGCGTCCTCCCCAATGCGTTGCGGTACACGGCGCCCGCGTGCGTCCCGGCTGCGAGGAGGTGAGGAACACAGTGAGTACCAGCGGCAAACCCCATCCGTATCCACGTTCGGTGTCGTTCCTCCTCGGCCACAGCCCGGTTCGGTTGCTCGCGGCCTGAAACACGCTGAACTCTTCGTAACCCGACGGATCGCAGCGACTGCGCCCGTCCCTTGTCGCCGAGGCTTTCGTCACGACGACTATTTCGTCGCACCGTTTCATTGCGGGCGTGGATGCTGGCGTGTGTTCCGCTGTGCCGCAGATATTTACAGCCAACTTCCGCAACCGCCCGAGTATCAACGCCACGACCGTGACCGAGGAGGTACCACCGTGAACCCCGCAGACGATGACGAAATTCGAGAAGCGCGCGTCTCTGCGCGGGCTCAGACACTGCGCGGCGTGTCGGGACGAAAGTCCGACGTGACTGCGAGTATCCGGATTCTCACCGCCCGGGCGATGCTGCGTAAGGGACGGGATCCCCTCACCGTCGCCCAGGCGACCCACGTGCCGCAGGCGCTGGTCGAGTTGATGCGCGACATCGACGTGGACCCGCGCCCGCACCGCACCGGCTAGGCCTCGAACGACTTTCGCCGCCCGACACCGCTGGTGTCGGGCAAACCACCCTGCTCATTTTGCGATCGACGCCGCCGTCGCCCGCAACGCACCTCCGGATTTCCGCACGAATCGAAAGGTAAGACCATGTCCTTGATTTCATCGGTGTTTTCATCTGGCCCGCGTGACCGAAACACCCCACCAGCCGCGACCGATCCGTCATCGGCGGTGATGGATTCGGCGCACGTCGGCGACATCGTCGGTGCGCTAGGCACCATCGAACAACACGCTTCCGGCCAGGGTCGCAGCTGGTGGCAGCGGATGCGGATGCTGTTGATCATCATGGGTCCGGGGTTGATCGTGATGGTCGGCGACAACGACGCCGGCGCGGTCGCCACCTACAGTCAGGCCGGGCAAAACTACGGCATGGCGCTGGCATGGACGCTGGCATGGACGCTGGCGCTGCTGATACCCGTGCTCTACGTCAATCAGCGGTGTTGTTTCTGGCGCACCCGCCAGTCGGCGAGATCACCGGCGGTCCCCCTGGTGCCGCAGTTCCCGGGTGGATTGAACTCGACGCTGTTGCTGCTGATCGTGGCGATCGTGGGCACCACGGTGGCGCCGTGGCAGCTGTTCTTTCAGCAGTCCAACGTGGTCGACAAGCGGATCACCCCACGCTGGATCGGCTATGCGCGCACCGACCTATGCATCGGTATCGCCGTCGTCATGTTCGGTGGGGTCACGTTGATGGCGGCCGCGACGTTCGCCTTCGCCGGCACCGGGGACTTCGGCAACTTCACCGACTCTGGTGCAGTCGCGACGGGTCTGTCTGATCGTGTCGGGCACACCGTGGGCGCGTTGTTCGCGTTGCTGCTTCTGAACGCGTCGCTGGTGGGGGCCAACGCGGTCGGGCTGGCCACCACCTACACATTGGGCGACACGTTCAACCGGCGTCACTCGCTGCACTGGAAGATCACCCAAGCGCCCCTGTTCTACGCCGCCTACGCGGTGGTACTGACGGTGTCGGCGGCGGTGGCCCTGAGCCCCGACGCGGTGCTGGGCCTGCTGACCCTCGGTGTGCAAGCCCTCGCCGGGGTGCTGCTGCCCTCAGCGTCGGTGTTTCTGGTGCTGCTGTGCAACGACGAACCCGTATTGGGCCCCTGGGTCAACACGGTCCGGCAGAACGTCGTGGCCGGCAGCATCGTGTGGATCCTGGTGCTGCTGTCGCTCGCACTGACCGCGGCGACCTTCTTCCCGGACCTGGCGACCAGCACCTACATCGTCGGATTCGCTGTGGGCGCCGGGATCGGGATCGTCGGGGGCGCACTGATCGCGCTGTCTCGCCGCCGCGACGACCGCCTCGAGGAGTCGGCCACCGGGTCGCTGACCCGGAGCGAACGGAAAGCCCTGACCGCGCAGGACCGGGCCCCGTGGCGCACCCCGGCGCTGGCCACCCTGGAACGGCCGGTGATGTCGCCGCTGCGCAAAGCGGGGTTGGTCACCTTGCGCGGCTACCTGATCGTGGCCGCAGTGATGGTGATCGTCAAAATCGTCCAAACCGCCACCGGCCGCTGACCCGGCTGCCACGCCCGTCATGGTGTGTTGACGGTGTCGACCTGGATCGTGTTGGAAGTGTTGAGGTAGGCATAGACCAGGTGGGAGCCGGGCAGATAACCCTCGGTATGGAACCCCGACTCGGTTTTGACATCAGCGATGTTCTGGTGGGTCGCGAGGTCGACGACACCCATCACGCCCGCCTTGCTCTCGCCGAGGAACAGGAGGCCGTGGTCGGTGTCGGCCGCGAGCTGGTCCATGCCGGAGGCGGTCTTGACCGTATAGGCGACCTTCCCGCTGTCGGGGTCGATCGCAAGCACGTCGGGGTCCGACGTCCCTACCCAGAGGAGGTGATGCGCCTGATCGAAGTACATGTCCTTGGCGGTGGCACCCGCGCTCAGCGGTGTGATGACCTTCCGAATCGTCCGCGTCTTCGCATCGATGACGTCGACGTTGTTGTCGTCAGACTGATAGATCGTGTCGTCGACGCTCGAATAGGTTCCTAGATCGGGGCCGGTTTTGGCGCCTGCAGGGTCGAGGTTCAGTGTCCCCTGGACGGAGAAGGGGGCTGCGGCGGAGAACTCTTGCATGTTGTTGGAGTCGTCGTTGGCGACGAAGATGCTGTTTTCGTGTGGGTCGTAGTACACGGCGTCGGGCGTTTTTCCGCCCGAGGGTACGGTGGCGATCACCTTCCAGGTGGGTTTGTCGATGACCGCCACAGCGCCTGCATCGGCTTCGGCGACGAACACATACGAGTCGCTGAAGGCGATGCCATTTGCGTTCGCTACCTGCGGCACAACGGCTTTGACGTTGTTGGAGGCCGTATCGATGACCACGACGTCATTGTCCGGACTTTGCGCAATGTACGCGACGTGCGCGCCCGGGTCGACGACAACCTCGTCGCCGTGGCCCCCGATGCCGGGAAGGGAGATGGTCTTCTCCGTGGCGATGGCGACCTTTGGAGCGGTCGCTTGAGTTGATTGCGCACCGGGCGCAGGCGCAGTTGCGGTGTGCGTGGCGCAGCTGGCGGTGAGCAGAGCGGCAGTAAAGCCTGCACCGCCAACAATGAGTTTCAACACCGGATTCGGGCCTTTCGCGTAGTGGCACATCGTCCAGCACATCGCACTTCGTCGATGCAAGGGAGTCTGCCTGCGAAGTTGCATACTGGCTACTGCATACCGTATGCGCGACCCGAACGTGATTCAAGTCACTCCACCTGTCAAGTTGGTGTGGATGTTCCGCCTGGCCGCCCTGGAGGGTGGGAATCGCTGGACCGACCCAGCCGATTTCGGCGGCCACGTGGGCTAACGGGCGTTGATGGCACCCGGTCGCAGTGGCCGATCGCGCGAGTCAGCCGAAACACTGTCGGGCATCAGGTGAAGGCCGAATGTCCAGCATCACCCGACCCAATATCTGAAATTGGTTTGTATATTGGGTCAGGTTTCTCAACGTCGCCTTCACCTGATCCGGACGTCTTCGGCTCAGCTCGCGCGATCCGCCACCAGGATATCGACACCATTACAGGCGTGGCCGCCGAAATAGGCAGTAGTCCGGCAGTTCCCACCCCCAGGGCGGCCAGGCGAAACATCCACGCCAACTTGACAGGTGGAGTAACTGAAACACGTTTTCACACATGGTATGCAGTAGCCAGTATGCAACTTCGCAGGTAGACGCCCTTGCATCGACGAAGTGCGATGTGCTGGACGATGTGCCACTACGCGAAAGGCCGGAATCCCGTGTTGAAACCATCCTTCGGGGCCGTGCAGCTTGCCGCTCTGCTCACCGCCAGCTGCGCCACGCACACCGCAACTGCGCCTGCGCCCGGTGCGCAATCAGCTCAAGCGACCGCTCCAAAGGTCGCCGTCACCACGGAGAAGACCATCTCCCCTTCCCGGCATCGGGGGCCACGGCGACGAGGTTGTCGTCGACCCCGGCGCGCATGTCGCGTACATTGCGCAAAGTCCGGACAATGACGTCGTGGTCATTATCGGCCTCAACAACGTCGAAGCCGTTGTGCCGCAGGTAGCGAACGCAAATGGCATCGCCTTCAGCGACTCGTATGTGTTCGTCGCCGAAGCCGATGCAGGCGCGGTGGGTCCATCGACAAACCCACCTGGAAGGTGATCGCCACCGTACCCTCGGGCGGAAAAACGCCCGAGCGCGTGTATTACGACCCTCGCGAAAACAGCATCTTCGTCGCCAACGACGACTCCAACAACATGCAAGAGTTCTCCGCCGCAGCCCCCTTCTCCGTCCAGGGACACTGAACCTCGACCCTGCAGGCGCCGAAAGAAACCGGCCCGATCTAGGAACCTATTCGAGCGTCGACGACACGATCTATCAGTCTGACAACAACGTCGACATCATCGATGCGAAGACGCGGACGATTCGGAAGGTCATCACACCGCTGAGCGCGGGTCCGCGCCAAGGACATGTACTTCGATCAGGCGCATCACCTCCTCTGGGTAGGGACGTCGGACCCCGACGTGCTTGCGATCGACCCCGACAGCGGGAAGGTCGCCCTCCTGGGTCAAGACCGCCTCCGGCATGGACCAACTCGCGGCCGACACCGACCACGGCCTCCTGTTCCTTGGCGAGAGCAAGGCGGGTGTGATGGGTGTCGTCGACCTCGCGACCCCACCAGAACATCGCTGATGTCAAAACCGAGTCGGGGTTCCATACCGAGGGTTATCTGCCCGGCTCCCACCTGGTCTATGCCTACCTCAACACTTCCAACACGATCCAGGTCGATACCGTCAACACACCATGAGCGGCATGGGCGGCCGGGTCAGCGGCCGGTGGCGGTTTGGACGATTTTGACGATCACCATCACTGCGGCCACGATCAGGTAGCCGCGCAAGTAACCTCGACCCCGCTTTGCGCAGCGGCGACATCACCGGCCGTTCCACGGTGGCCAGCGCCGGGGTGCGCCGCGGGGCCCGGTCCTGCGCGGTCAGGGCCTTCCGTTCGGCTCCGGGTCAGCGACCCGGTGGCCGACTCCTCGAGGCGGTCGTGGCGGCGGCGACGGCGCGATCAGTGCGCCCCCGACGATCCCGATCCCGGCGCCCACAGCGAATCCGACGATGTGGTGCTGGTCGCCAGGTCCGGGAAGAAGGTCGCCGCGGTCGTCGCGACAACAGCAGCACCAGGATCCACACGATGCTCCCGAGGCCACGACGTTCTGCCGGACCGCGTGTTGACCCAGGGGCCCCAATACGGGTTCGTCGTTGCACAGCAGCACCAGAAACACCGACGCTGAGGCGCGCCCCGGCGAGGGCTTGCACACCGAGGGTCAGCAGCCGGCGCCGCATCTCGGGGCTCGGCCACCGCCGCCGATACTGTGCGTCACCGCGTAGGCGGCGTAGAACAGGGGCGCTTGGGTGATCTTCCAGTGCAGCAAGAAAGTGACGCCGGTTGAACGTGTCGCCCAATGTGTAGGTGGTGGCCAGCCCGACCGCGTTGGCCCCCACCAGCGACGCGTTCAGAAGCAGCAACGCGAACAACGCGCCCACGGTGTGCCCGACACGATCAACGAGACCGTCGCGATTGCACCAGAGTCGGTGAAGTTGCCGAAGTCCCCGGTGCCGGCGAAGGCGAACGTCGCGGCCGCCATCAACGTGACCCCACCGAACATGACGACGGCGATACCGATGCATAGGTCGTGCGCGCCGTAGCCGATCCAGCGTGGGGTGATCCGCTTGTCGACCACGTTGGACTGCTGAAAGAACAGCTTCCGCGCGCCGCCGTGGTGCTCGCCACGAGATAGCAGCGGCACGTGACGCCAATCCACCGCAGGGAACTGCGGCACCAGACTCGTGATTCCGGTCGACGTCTCGTTGACCGCCGGTGATCTCGCCGGCTGGCGGGCGCGCCAGAAACGACACCGCTGATTGACGTAGAGCACGGGTATCAGCAGCGCCAGCGTCCATGCCAGCGTCCATGCCAGCGCCATGCCGTAGTTTTGCCCGGCCTGAGTAGGTGGCGACCGCGCCGGCGTCGTTGTCACCATCACGATCAAGCCGGACCCCATGATGATCAACAGCATCCGCATCCGCTGCCACCAGCTGCGACCTGGCCGGAAGCGTGTTGTTCAATCGTTCTAAGCGCACCGACGATGTCGCCGACGTGCGCCGAATCCATCACCGCCGATGACGGATGCAGCGTGAGGATGAATGCTCCGATCACGCGGGCCATGACAAACACCGATGAAATCAAGGACATGGTCTTACCTTCGATTCGTGCAGAAATCCGGAGGTGCGTTGCGGGC